>NVTW01000048.1 GCA_002401725.1 Gammaproteobacteria bacterium | reverse complement strand
GTAATGCGTCATTACGAAATCGTATTTATGGTTCACCCTGATCAGAGTGAACAAGTGTCTGGTATGATCCAGCGCTAYACAGACTTGATCAATGCTGCTRAAGGCAAARTCCACCGTCTTGAAGACTGGGGCCGTCGTCAATTAGCATACCCAATCAATAAATTGCACAAAGCACACTATGTTCTTATGAACATTGAAGCGCCGCAGGCCGTTATTGATGAACTTGAAACTTCTTTCCGTTATAACGATGTAGTTCTTCGTAATATGATCATGCGCACTAAAGACGCGGTAACTGAAGCATCGCCTATGGCTGCTGCTAAAGATGACCGTCGTGACGACAATCGCCGCGAAGTTAAGAAAGATGTTGCTGCTGCGCCAGCTAAAGCTGAAGTCGCCTCTGTTAAAGAGAAAACTGAAGAAGCTGCTAGCGAAGAATAGGTAATTCGTGACTGATGCTGTTTTTACAGAAAACTGTTTAGTGTTGATAGGCGAGGTGGTTAAATCCCCTAAATTATCAACTAGCCCTGCGGGGATCAGCCATTGTCAATTTTCGATAGATCATAAATCTATACAAGTTGAAGAAGGCATGAACCGCCAAGCATTTGTAAGAATGCGTGTAGTGGCAACAGGACTTTGGTCGCAAAACTTAACTCGTGATTTAACTGCGGGCACGAAGATAAAAGTGACGGGATTTATCAACCGTCATGAAGCTAGAAATGGTAACCCCTTTATAGCACTTCATGCTCAACAGATTGAAAAGATTAATTAGGAGAAATTCCATGTCTCGTTTTTTTAGACGTCGTAAGTTCTGCCGCTTTACTGCGGAAGGTGCTACCTCTATCGATTATAAAGATATTGCTACACTGAAAAACTATATCACTGAAAGTGGTAAAATCGTTCCTAGCCGTATTACTGGTACTGCTGCTAAATATCAACGTCAACTTGGTCGTGCGATCAAGCGTGCTCGTTTCTTAGCATTATTACCATATACTGATTTACACAAGTAACCTAACAAGGGGTTTATAATGGAAGTAATTCTTCTAGATAAAATCGCCAAATTAGGCGGCCTTGGTGACAAGGTGTCAGTTAAATCTGGCTATGCGCGTAACTACTTATTACCGCAAGGTAAAGCAGTATTTGCATCAAAAGAAAATGTTGAGCGCTTTGAAGCTCGTCGTGCTGATTTAGAGAGTAAATTAGCCGAAGCATTAACTTCAGCACAAGCACGTGCTGACAAGTTAGCTGCGTTAACTGACGTTACTATCGCGTCTAAAGCAGGTGAAGAAGGTAAATTGTTTGGTTCAATCGGTACTCGTGATATTGCTGATGCAATCACTGAAGCTGGTGTTGAAGTAACCAAAGCTGAAGTACGTTTACCACTTGGTACACTTCGTGAAACAGGTGAATTTGATATTGCAATTCACTTGCATAACGATGTAGATACGACAATTAAATTAGTTGTGATCGCTGAAGCGTAATTTTTAAATAGTTGGATTCGTCATATTTGAAACTGTAGCTGCATTGTCGGCGTTATTCGTCATAATTACTTAGTAAACTAAGCGCATACGACTCATAACTTGACAGCTTTGCTACAATTCCAACTATTTAGAATAAGTATATTTACATTCGGTTTTACACTTTTTGACAAAAACACCGCACTTTCATAACGAAATAGCGGTGTTTTTTTATGTCTGAAGGTTTACAATTTGTTTATTGAATTGGTTATGTTGTACTTAACTGTTGTTCAACTAATAATTATCGCGTAAAACTTGCGTAGGTTGGGCTTCAGCCCATCAATATTGACGGTATGAATGCCGACCTACAAAACATTGTATTTGCGACGATTTATTTGACTAGCAACAATTTACGGGAACATAGCCATTGAATTTTGTAGATTGGTGTTGGGGTACGAAACCCAACATGGCAAACAAGACGATAAAGTCGGTGTGTAAAAAATTAAGCTTAGAGGAAAAATCATGAACAAATATTTATCAAAAGGCGTATTGGCATTAGCTATAATGAGTTTAGTCGCACTTTCAGGTTGTGGAGCTATTCATACATCGGTAGCGAAAAAAGAGCTTGATGTACAAACTAAAATGTCGCAAAGCATTTTTTTAGATCCCGTATCAATAGAAAAACGTGTTGTTTATGTACGTGTGCGCAATACCTCAGACAAGCCGAGCTTGTCGGTTGAATACGGTATAAAACAAGCTATCACTAACAACGGCTACCGTATTACTGACAACCCTGAAGAGGCTCACTATTGGCTACAAGCTAATGTGCTTAAAGCTGGTCGAGCTAACAAACGTGCTGATAAATCGGGCGCTAGTGGTGCTTTAAGTGGTGCAGCAGTTGGCTCAACACTGGGTAAAGGAGATGGTAAAATAGGTATGGCTATTGCCGGTGCTTTAATCGGTACGATGATCGATGCGTCAGTAAAAGACATTTATTATACTATTATTACCGATATTCGCATTTCTGAACGTGCTAAAGACGGCGTAATAGTAACTGAATCTGATCAATCAAATTTAACCCAAGGAACTTCGGGCAGCAAACGCGTATCATCTGTTGAAGATGTTCACTGGAAGCGCTATCAAACACGCATTGTGTCGGTAGCTAACAAAGTAAATTTAACTTTTCCTGAAGCTAAACCAGCGCTTATTAACGGCTTAGTACAAAGTATTTCAAATATGTTTTAAGTTTTTATGCAAGATTAAATTTGCAGTGAAAAATTTAAAAAATCTCAATTTACCCTATTGAGATTTTTTTTGCTTTTTTTTCGATTCATTTCAAGTAAGCTAGTCAGATAATAATAAAAAATATAAAGTCATGCTTGTGGATCAAAAAGATACTGCTCAGACGATCAGGAAAACAGTTAATCGTCACCTAAATATTCTTCTACTCAGTGCAACTATTGGCGCTTTGTTGATTTACTTTAATGTGTTCGCCCATGCTTATTGGTTAATTGCATTATTCATTGTCGCTGTGTTGCTAGTTAAAAAAACACTTAATAAACAACTTAGCCCAACAATGAAAACTATTTCAGCACTTGAAAATTGGGCAAACTTAAAACCGCATCAACAAAAAAGCACAGTGCTTAAAGCAGACAACAATATTGCTATTGCCATTAATGAACTTGTTACTCAACTACAACAGGAAAAAAACAGCGGTAGTAGAATAGAACAACGTATTCGCCAACATCCTTTTTTAGATGAAGATACTGGGATTGGCAATCGTGATTTTTTTAATAATCGTTTAGATGCGTTTTTAGCTGAAGAAGACGCGCGCGGTACATTACTACTTATTCAAGTAAATGAATTAGCCTCAATAGAAGCACTTTATGGCAAACAACAAACGCTTATTTTGCTCGATAGTGTAATAAAAACTGTTAAAAAACGTATTCAAGCTAGAGTTAATTATTTTCTCGCCAGATACTCAGAGAATGAATTAGCTTTATTGCTCCCGAATGCCTACGTTGATGAAACAGAAAAATTAGCCAATAAATTAATTAAAAGTTTATCAACCATTGTTGTTCCTACCGGCATTAATAATGAAGAATTTATCCATATCGGTATTAGCTGTTTTAAGGCACACCAAAATTCTTATCAAATTTTAGCTGAGGCCGATATGGCACTGCGTTCAGCGCAATTACACGGACCTTCACAATGGTTTATGTTTGAACGAGATGAAATTGATGATGAAAGTGCTAAAGGCTCGCTGCGTTGGCGTACTTTTTTACAAGCAGCGATTGATAACAATGCTTTTGTGATCTTTTTTCAACCAGTAATTTCACCTTTAAATAATAATATTTTGCACTTTGAGGTTTTTTCAAAAATTAAAGACAAACAACAACAATATATTAATGCGCGCGTATTTTTACCAATGGCACAAAAATGTGGTTTATCAGCCGATATTGATATGTTAGTGATTGAACAGGTTTTTGCGGCGTTAAATAATAAAGCACACAAACAACAACATTGCAGCTTAAACTTGTCTGTAGACACGTTATTGTCGGCTCATTTTATCGATAAATTTTTAGCAAAATTAGCACAGCATCAAACCGTGCATAATCGTTTGATCATTGAAATAAGCGAATACCGTTTAGTCAGCCAATTTGCTGAATTAGAACCAATATTAAAACAAATACATCACTGTGGCATAAAATTAATTGTTGATAAAGTCGGCCAATATTTAGTTAATGGTAGTTATTTAAAAGCTTTGCCTATTTCAGCAGTAAAGTTACATTCGAGTATTGTCCTAAAAATACATAAAAAATCAGAAAATCAAATATTTATCAATAGTTTAAAGGTATTATGTAATGAAGATGACGTTGGCATTTATGCGCTCGGCATTGAGTTAGCTGAAGAGTGGCAAACCTTGATAAAGCTAGGGATTAATGGCGGTCAAGGGCACTTATTTAGCGAACCGGTGCCGCAGATGGTAAGCACCATTGGCATGCCTTAATAAGTTTACGTTCAGCCAAACCGCCTAAGCCTTGTATACCGCCAGTATGTAGCAAAACTATTTTTTCACCAGCGTTGAAATAACCTTGTTCGATTAAATCTAAAAATGCGAGCAACATTTTTCCTGAATAAATGGGTTCAAAAGGAATATTGGTTTGCTGTATAAATTCGATGATACGTGTGCAATCTTGTGCTGAAAACTTGCCGTAACCCCCACGATGAAAATCCCCGTTAATTTGCCAATTACCAAAGTAGCGAGCAGTTTTCGGCAAAAGTGCGTTAACTTCGTTGGCTAAATAGTCTTTATTCATTCCTTGTTTTAATACGCCAATGCCAAGTAGATCATGTTGTCCTTTATCGCCTGTAATTAAACCAGCTAGTGTGCCACCGCTACCAACAGGTAATATTAGCGTATGGTAATCAATTTGGTTGTCAAGTTCATGGCATATTTGTGCGACACCAAGTAATGCGAGTTCGTTACTTCCTCCTTCGGGCACTATAAAGCTATCTGGGTATTGTTGTTGTAATTGTTGTAAGTATTCTAATTGCTGGCGTTTTTTGTAAGTATGGCGATCAACAAAAATTAATTTCATCCCCCAGTGTTGTGCCCAAGTTAGGGTGAAATTATTACTATATTCTGGTTCACCACGAATAATACCAATACTGTTTAAACCTTGTTGATAACAAGCAAAAGCGAGTGCATGAATATGATTTGAATAAGCGCCACCAAAAGATATAACACTGGTTTTATTGAGTTTTTTCACTGAAATCAAGTTGTATTTCAACTTGCGCCATTTGTTACCAGAGATGATCGGATGTAGTAAATCGTCGCGCTTAATGCTGACAGTAAGTTGATGATGTTTGAAAAGTGGATGATAAATACTTTGTAAAGGTGAATGTAGAGTCATTTTTTTACACAATTAGTTGTATATAAACTACTAAAAAACTTGCCACTTCTATGTATTTAACGATAATGTTGACATAATAACATGTAATTGTAAGTAAAATAATTTTTTAACTTGCGGTGAAATAATAAAATGATTAATCAATGTCACTGATCAGCAATATTAAACAAGTATTTACTAAAAAAGAATCTAGTCACAAGCTAGGTATTTCTTTACGTCAAAATTCGCTTGCGTATTGCTTTGTCCCCCAAGAAAACTCATCGTCGTTAACAGCAAAATGCCAGCAATTAACCACCTCAAATGATAAATACGTTGAAGATTTAACTGATTTTTCGTCACATCATAGTGTGCAAGGCCAATGTCAGTTAGTGTTATCTGCAGAGCAATATCAGATGATCCAAGTTGAAAAGCCTGATGTACCTGAAAGTGAAATTGCAGGGGCTTTAAAATGGCAAATTAAAGATCTTGTTCCTTATTCGCCTGACGATATGGTGTTAGATTACTTTTATGCCCCTGTACAACAGGGCGTTGCAGAAAAGCTTTATGTTATTTGTACGCCACTTAATGCCTTAAAGCCTATTGTTTCAACCTTAATGAATGAAGATATTAGTTTAACGGCTATTACTGTTGAAGAGTTTGCTTTTGCGAATTTATTACCGTTTAGTGATGACGCCCAATTAATGCTTTGCCAACAACCCGACGAAGAAGTCTTTATTACTATCGTTAAACAAGGGCGGTTATGTTTTCATCGACGCTTACGTGGCTTTGCACAACTAGGCAGTAAGAGTGAAGAAGAACTCTCTTTTGGCGCTATTGACAGCTTAAGTTTAGAAATTCAAAAATCAACCGATTACTTTGAACGTCAGCTTAAACAATCGATGATCCGCTCTATTCAAGTTATTTTACCAATAGCTACCGAGAGTTATATTATTAGTAAACTTGCTGAAAATACTAATATTAAGGTAAATCCTTTAGCATTACCTGAAGAGTTTGTTTCTTCACGAGATATGGCTGCAGCCATTGGTGCAACTATGGTAGATAAAGCCGTTGTAGAAAATAAGGAGATGAATGATGACCAATAAATATTCTATCAACTTATTGCAAGCCGAGCTTTTACCAAAAACACCGTTATTGTCGTTAAAACGAGTTGTTTCACTATGGATACTGGTGCTGGTTTTAATGTTGATGATTATTGGGTTAGGACAATATCAGCTTTTTACTGCGACTAAACTGAATGTGCATTTAAATACTATAAAAGTTCAAAAAGTAGCCTTGCAGTCTGATCTGTCGACAAAACTGAGTCAGCGTAAAACCGATCCCATACTACTTGAAAAACTGTCGACATTAAAATTGTTAACTAACAGCAAACGAGTTTTGCATGCGAGTTTAACCGATGGTACTAAAACTTATGTGGCTGGTTTTGCTAAAGCAATGACCGAGTTGGCTGATATTCATCAAACAAACGTTAGTTTGAACGCTATTAGTATTAGTCATGACCAAATGAGTTTCTCAGGGCTTGCTCGTACGCCGGATGCGGTTCCTTTGTGGATGGCTGGATTTAGGCAAGCCAGTTTATTATCGGGTAAACACTTTACCCATTTTAAATTAACTGAAAACAAACAACACTTGACTGAGTTTGTGGTTAGCTCGAAAGCACCATCGGAGAGTAATTAACAATGCAATGGCAAGATTATTCAGATAAATATTCACAATTAAGCACGCGTGAGCAAGTGTTAATTGCCATTACTGGTTTAGTGGCGATTGTGTTTAGCTTATTTATTTACGTTATTGAAGGCACCTTTCAAGATTTAGCCAGCCAAAATAAACAAAACAGGCATTTAATTAGCGAAACCAAAAATGTTGTTCGAACTATTACTGAATTAGAAAATGCATTAAGAAACGATCCTAATGAGCAATTAAAACAACAAATAACTCAATATCAACAAAAATTAGCAAAAATTGACAGTTCGTTATTAAAGCTAACCTCAGAACTAGTTGATCCTGTTCAAATGAGGCAGGCGTTAGAGCAGTTATTGCATATGCAAAAAGGCGTTAAGTTAGTTTCTTTTGAAGTTTCTGGTGCAGAAGCGATGCTAGTGCCTAGTAATAACCAAGAAAATACGCTTAACAACGCTCAAAATCAGCAAGCAAATAAACCAGTGGTTAAAATGGCAACACTGCAAAAACCACCTCAAGCTGTCAATGATATTGGGCTTTATCGTCATCGTATCATCTTGAAATTAAGTGGTTCTTTCTTTCAATTGCGTGATTATTTAAACCAGTTAGAACAACTGCCATGGAAGTTTTTTTGGGAAAAATTTGATTATAAGTTGATCAAGTATCCAAAAGGCGAATTACAAATTGAAATTTATAGCTTGAGTCTGAAAAAGGAGTTTATTGGTGTTTAATGCAACCTACAAACTTACAACTGCAACAGTATACTTATTTGTAGTAAGCTTTAGCCTTATATTTAGCGGAAAAATTAGCGCTGCATCTGATCCTACTAGGCCATTATTTGGTGTGCCGATGCAAACAACGGTTAAAGTTAAATCATCTTTGCTTTTACAGTCGGTGATCAAATCAGGGCAAAGTTATAAGGTTATAATTAATGGTAAGTTGTTGAGCCAAGGTGAGATCATTCTTACTTATACAGTAACAGATATTCATGCTTCAAGCGTTGTTTTGGTTTCACCTGAAAAACGCGTAGTATTGTCATTATTTAGCGACTCGAAATTTGTCAACGTGGTGAATAAATAATATGAAAACTGATGTGACTGCAAACGTAGTAAAACTCTTAAGTAGCAATCCATTACAGCGTTGCTCTTTGGTTAACAGCATTTTTTCATCTAATAAATCGCATCATCAAAAAAAGCAGAAAAACAACCGTATGATAAAATTAAAATACTCGTTAAGTTCTTGTTCATTATTATTGTTAGTTGCATGTCAATCAACACCACCGCAACCTTCGGTTGTAAAAGCTGAATTAGATAGTGTTATTGCTCAAAATACTAAGATAGCTAAGCGTAAACCGTTAACGTCTATTCCTAATTCAGTTCAACAAGAATTAATGCAGTTAAGAATGGGACAAGCTCGCGACAGTTTATTGGCTGAAAAACGTTTAAATATAGCGGCGAATAATATCGATGCGAAAGATTTTTTTGCCGCCATTGTTGCTGACTCACCATACAGTATTGCAGTTCATCCAGATGTTACCGGTAATATCTCTTTAAATATTAAAGACGTGACTATTGATGAAGCATTTAACGTACTGCAAGATTTATATGGTTATGATATTCGCCGTCAAGGTAAAGTTATTCAGGTGTATCCCGCTGGCTTGCATACTGAAACTATCCCGTTAAATTATTTATTTATTAAACGCTTTGGTTTATCAACCACCAGCATTAATTCTGGCGGGGTGTCAGAAAACGATCCAAATACTTCAGGAAATAATAGCAGTAATAATAGCCGTAACGGTAGCAGAGGCGGTTCAAGCTCGGGATCTGGTAGCGGTAATAGTAGCGGTCAAAATGGCCAACAAGCACGTAGTGGTATTAATATTTATACCGAAAATACCTCTGATTTTTGGAAAGAACTTAAAACCACCTTAGAGTTATTAATTGGTAAAAAAGAAGGTCGTACAGTTATTGTTTCACCACAAGCTGGTTTMGTGACGGTACGTGCCTTTCCTGATGAAATTAAAGCGATTAAACAATTTATAAATATGTCGCAAGAACATTTACGTCGCCAAGTGATCATTGAAGCTAAAATAATGGAAGTTACCTTAAATGATGATTACCAACAAGGTGTTCGCTGGGATGAAGTGTTAGGTAATATTGGCAATACCAATATTAACTTTTCTACCGCGGGTGGTATTGCGGGTAATGCTATTTCAGCCGTTATTGGCGGTACAACAGGCCTCAGTTTCAAAAACACTGATTTTTCCGGAGTGATAAAATTATTATCTACCCAAGGCAATGTGCAAGTGCTGTCTAGTCCGCGTATTACCGCAACCAATAATCAAAAAGCGGTAATTAAGGTAGGCAATGATGAATATTTTGTTACTAATGTTTCAAGTACAACGACGACAGGAACCGCGACTACGGTAACTCCTCAAGTTGATTTAACACCATTTTTCTCCGGCATTGCTTTAGATGTAACACCGCAAATTGATGAAAATGGTGAAGTTATTTTACATGTTCATCCTTCGGTAACAATAACCAATGAAAAAGTGAAAACAATTACCTTAAGCGGCCAAAATATTATTTTACCCTTAGCGCAAAGTAGCGTGCGTGAATCGGATACTATTATTCGGGCTAAATCTGGTGAAATTGTTGTTATTGGCGGTTTAATAGAAACACGGAAAATAGATAGTGAATCTAAAACTCCGTTTTTAGGAGACATACCACTGTTAGGCAATTTGTTTAAAAGTAAAAGCCAAACCACTCAGAAGAAAGAGTTAATTATTTTATTGAAACCTGTAGTTATAGGTCAAGATACATGGAAAAATCAATTGCAAGATGCACGCGATTTATTAAAACAATGGTTTCCTGAAGATAAAGAATAGTTAGCTTATTTTATGTATCTTTATCACTTTGGTCTAACACAGCTACCTTTTACGTTAACCCCAAATACCAGTTTTTATTTGGGTTTACAGCCTCATGACGAGGCGTTAGCCGTATTGTTAACCGCCTTAAAAACGGGTGAAGGCTTTATCAAAGTGATCGGCGAAGTGGGTACCGGTAAAACCCTAATTTGTCGTAAATTATTAAACGAAATACCAGAGCACTTTATAACGGCGTATATTCCCAATCCCTATTTAAATCCTGATGAATTACGCCGAGCAGTAGCCAGTGAATTAGGCGTAAAACAAGCATTACGGATGAATGCTCAATTGTTAACGCAGCGTATTCAGGAACGATTATTGGCGTTACATCAACAAGATCACTCGGTAGTATTAATTTTAGATGAAGCACAAGCTTTACCTGAAGATAGCCTAGAAGCGCTGCGCTTATTTACCAATTTAGAAACCGAAAGTAGAAAATTGTTACAAGTGGTTTTATTTGCTCAGCCGGAATTAGATCAACGCTTAAGTAAAGATCATCTTCGTCAGTTGCGCCAACGTATTACTTTTTCTTATCAATTACGGGCAATGAGTGCGAATGAAGTTGAGCAATATATTAACCACCGTATGAGTGTTGCTGGCTATAAAGGCGCTGCTTTGTTTTCGTCTGCTTTAGCAAAGAGAATAGCTAAAGCAAGTAAAGGTATTCCTCGTTTGGTGAATATTTTGTGTCATAAAATGTTGATGCTCGCTTATGGGCAAGGTCAATATCAGTTAACTACCATGCAATTACAGCTAGCGATTCAAGATACCGAAGATGCAAAATCAATGGGTGTTGTTATGCCGATTTTAATTGTTGTTGGTGTGTTAGTACTTTCGTTAACTATCTATGCTACGTTTAGTTTTATTAACGCAGGACAACTTTGAACATGTTGAATTTTGTAAATATTATATTCCTTATTACAAAGACGTTAAGGCAGGAGTATACACTTGAGCGTTATTAATCAAATGTTGAAGGACTTGGATCAACGTCAACATGATCAAGTTAATAATGCTGGCGTAACGGCTACCCTACAAAATAATAATGGCACTAAATCTTGGCTGTTAATTGTTATTACAGTCTTGGTAACTTTAGCAATAATGGTTGCTGGTTACCTGTATTATCAAAATCAGCAATTGTCTGCTCAGTTACTCAAGCAAAAAAAATCATCTCAAATATCAGTGCAAAAAATTCAGCAAACAGCGCTACAAAGTCAGCAACAAAAGCCGCAGTTAAAACTAAAACCAATACCTGAAAAAGTTATTAATCAACCATCGGTAATCACTGCTAAGTCAGCAGAAGTCGTTGCGGTAAATAAAGCTAAATTACCCGTGTCAACAGTAATAACCACTGAGCCAGAAATCCAAACAGGCAAAGTGTTAGCTGAAACTAATGATCAAAAAAACGAAAAAATCACTAACGCAGGCAGTGTTGAAAATACAAATAAAAATATAAAGGCAACGACTAAAGCTAACACGAGTCATTTAGTTGTTGAGTCTTCTCGGCCGTCAATGACGGTCTCTCGTCACAAATTATCAGCTGAACAGCTAGCTCAGCAAAAAATGACTAATGCGCAAGAGATGATCAACTTAAAACAACTCAAACAAGCAGAAAAATTATTTGAAGAAATATTAATGTTAACGCCTAACAATAAAGCGGCTCGTAAACAACTAGCGGCATTATGGTTTGGCAGAACCGCATATCAAAGTGCGTTAAATTTATTGTCACAAGGTATTGCTTTAGATGATCAAGATAGCGAGTTTCGTTTAATGCAAGCTCGTATATACTTAAAACTAGGTGATAATGAAAAAGCGTTACAGGTTTTACAAGCCTATAAACAAGTCGATAATGTTGAGTACTTAGTTACTATGGCCAATATTGCTCAACAACTGACTAAATATGCACAAGCAATAACGGCCTACAAACGTTTAGCAAATATACAGCCTAGCGAAGCCAAATGGTGGCTAGGGCTAGCAGTAGCTTATGACAGTGATGCACAATATTCGTTGGCTATAACCGCATATCAATCAGCAATCGCACAAGGAAATTTATCTAACAGCGCATTGCAATTTGCCAAGCAACGATTGCAAGAATTAGAGGAATAGATTATGGCGGCTCCTAAATTAAAAATGCGACTTGGTGATCTATTAGTTCACGAGCATATAGTTAGTAATGAACAGTTGATGCAAGCGCTAAATAGCCAAAAGACAACCGGCAGAAAACTCGGCGATACCTTGATTGATTTAGGTTATCTTAGTGAACGACAATTACTTGAATTTTTAGCACAACAGCTTGATGTACCTTTTCTTGATATTAGCCAAAAACGCATTTCTACCGATGTTGCGGCGTTATTGCCCGAAGTTCATGCACGACGCTTACGGGCTTTGATCATCGAAGATCAAGGCGAGTCTGTTGTTATTGGCATGAGCGATCCCGCCGATCTTAATGGTTTAGATCAGTTAGAAGCTATGCTGGCGCCTAAACGCATTAAACTTGCGGTAGTAATGGAATCGCAATTATTTGAAGCATTCGACAGCTTATATCGTCGCACTGCCGACATTGAATCTTTTGCGAGTCAATTAGAAGAAGAATACGATCAATCTAGCGAATTTGATCTTTCCTCAAGCTTTGAAGATGAAGGCGGTGACGCTACCGTTGGTAAATTATTGCAATCTATCTTTGAAGATGCGGTACAAATGCGCGCTTCAGATATTCACATTGAACCCGATGAACATCAATTAAGAATACGCCAACGTATTGATGGCGTGTTACAAGAAAACCTGCTTAAAGAAAACCGCATTGCTACGGCGATGGTACTACGTTTAAAGCTGATGGCGGGTTTAGATATTTCAGAAAAACGCCTACCTCAAGACGGTCGCTTTAATCTTAAAATTAAAGGTCATAATATTGATGTGCGGATGTCGACTATGCCGGTGCAACATGGCGAGTCGGTCGTTATGCGTTTATTAGATCAAACCGCGGGTATATTAACCTTTGATGAAACCGGTATGCCTGCTGATTTAATTAAGCGTTTGCGCCATCAAATTACTCGACCACATGGTATGGTATTGGTTACTGGGCCAACAGGTAGTGGTAAAACAACCACGCTTTATGCCGCGTTAAGCGAGCTAAACCAAGCAAGTACTAAAATAATTACCGCCGAAGACCCGGTAGAATATCGTTTGCCGCGCATTAATCAGGTACAAATTAATAATAAAATAGACCTGACTTTTTCGAGTATTTTACGTACCGCACTTCGCCAAGATCCCGATATTATTATGGTCGGCGAAATGCGTGATCATGAAACCGTTGAAATTGGTCTGCGCGGCGCGTTAACAGGTCACTTAGTGTTATCTACATTACACACCAATGACGCTATAACCAGTGCGTTACGTTTAACCGATATGGGCGCTGCTGGCTTTTTAGTAGGCTCAGCTTTACGTGCCATTATCGCACAACGGTTAGTCCGTCGAGTGTGTGATAATTGTGATGAAGATTATCAACTTGATGAGCAAGAATTATTTTGGCTCACCAATTTAGTCGGTGATAAAGCGAAAACAACTCAATATAGGCAGGGTAAAGGTTGCCAAAGTTGTCAGTATACCGGTTATAAAGGTCGTATTGGTGTATTTGAATTGCTAGAGCTTAATCAGCCGATGATGCAAGCTCTTAAAAAAGAAGATTCAGAAGAATTTACCAAACAAGCTAATGCTCATTCAGGATTTAGACCGTTAGCTCAGGCAGCATTTGATTATGCGGCACAAGGTATTATTAGTGTTGAAGAAGTATTAAGGTTAGTTGAAACTGTTGATGTTTCAGGTTAGCGGCTTAGGTTAAAAGCTAGGGTAAATAATGGCAAATTTTAATTATATTGGACGAAATTCTGCAGGCTCTCAAGTCAAAGGCACTATTGTCGCTGCGGATGCTATGGTGGTTGCCGATCAATTATCGCGTAAACAAATAACGCCAATATCCATTGTTGCCGGTAAAAAATCAGCAAACAACGAAGGATCGCTAGCTAACCGAGATATTAAAGAAATTTTTGGTTTAGAGTCAGTGGCTTTAGATGAATTAATTGTCTTTTGCCGACAAATGTATGCTTTGATGAAATCAGGTGTCCCTATTTTAAGAGCAATTAGCGGATTAAGTGAATCAA
Source organism: Gammaproteobacteria bacterium (assembly GCA_002401725.1). Classification (GTDB taxonomy): domain Bacteria; phylum Pseudomonadota; class Gammaproteobacteria; order Enterobacterales; family Alteromonadaceae. The sequence goes on along the minus strand of NVTW01000048.1, from coordinate 3,555 downwards.
CCAGTTCTGCCTTATTGAAGAAAACCTTGGTCGATGTTGTTGCACAACTTGAAGGTGGTTTTGCCCTTTCATCGGCAATGAACAAGCATAAAAAAATATTTCCTGCATTATTTATTGCCTTGATCCACGTGGGAGAAAATACCGGTCAACTAGATAGCGCCTTTTTAAAACTAGCGAGTTATTTTGAAAAAGAGTTAGAAACTCGAAAGCGCATCAAGTCAGCATTACGCTACCCTAGTTTTGTACTGATCGCTCTGGTGATCGCCATCGTTATTCTAAACATAAAAGTTATCCCTATTTTTGCCAATATGTTTGCCAAGTTAGGCGCTGATTTACCTTGGGCAACCAAGTTATTAATTTCTAGCTCAAACTTCTTTTTAGATTATTGGCCACATATGTTAATTGCGACATTAATAGTAGTTTTTGGTACTCGTCAATATTTGCAAACAGATGCAGGTAAGTATCGTTGGGATCGTCGTAAAACAAAACTGCCAATTGTTGGCAGTATTATCGAACGCTCAATATTATCGCGTTTCTCGCATAGTTTTTCTATTGTTTTACGCGCCGGCGTTCCGATGACCACGGGCTTGAGTTTAGTGGCCGATGCGGTAGATAACAGCTATATGAAAGAAAAAATATTGAGCATGCGCAGTGGTATTGAAAGTGGTGAAAGCTTATTAAGAACCTCGTCATCAAGTCAATTATTTACTCCGCTTGTACTACAAATGATTGCGGTAGGTGAAGAAACTGGTCGCGTTGACGAGTTACTTGAAGAAGTAGCACAATATTATGAACGTGAAGTAGACTACGATTTAACTACCCTGTCAGCAAAAATAGAACCAATATTAATTAGTTTTGTGGCGGGTATAGTACTGATTTTAGCCTTAGGTATATTTACCCCGATGTGGGACATGATGTCAGCATACAAAGGTAAATAGCATGGCGGGGATGACGATCCAGAATCAAGTGCTTAGGCATGAAAATAAATGACTAATTATAGTGCTGTTAATAAGCGAGAAAAATCATTAGKYSMSCNWMMYAYYMGKCMYMKYRACWKWTGCAATTTTAATGGCTGTATTTATTCATTATTTTTTTAAGAATCAGGCGCAAATAAATCAAGCTGGATTTACTAATTTAACCAGAAATTTTACTAGTCAAATAATGTTAATTCATAGTCAATGGCTTATGGACGGGCGACCGAATCAAATTAAACTGGTCGAATTTGATCCGCAACTTAATGAGCGGGTAACTAAAATCATTCATTTAAATAAAAAAGGTTGGGTGATCGGTAAATCTTCACAATTAATTTGCCAAGAAATATGGCAAAGTGTAATGTCTATACCATTGCGTTTTGTTAAACAACCGATATCAGCCGTAAAGTTGCGGCGAAAAATATTGTCAAAGGATCAACGTAATATTCAAAAAAATGACATTGTTTGTCGATTTAGTATTGGATCAGGGCAATTTTTTGAGTATTACTTAAAAAATGGTAAGGTAATTAGTGATAAATGAGTGACTTAAATGCATTTTCATTGCTAGAATGGTGCTATGTAGGTCTAAATGATTTTCTTAGTTGTAAAGTAAGGTTGTAAAGTAATACCAATACTAGTAAGTAAGTGATCAAATATTAATGAGGATAAATTTTCAAGAACAAGGCGCTTGATTGAGTAATAGCTGGCTATTAGRATTRAAAGCAACGATGTTATTGGAATATTTAGTCCCTTTAGAATGAGCAGTTATTTATTCGTATTGGTACCATACAACAAATAAGGCTGACGCTGCTTTTTAAACGCAATTAAGTCGTGCTGCCAGCCCTGCTTGATTTCAGCAAAACTCTTACCCGCAAGTAGCGTTTTTCTAAATTTATCTGTACCGGCAAGTTTATCTAAAAAACTGGGTCGATTGATAAATTCAACACCCGCATTTTTAAATTTTTGATAGGTATTAAAAAAAACACTTAAGTCGAAAGCTTGCTTGCTTACTCCACGAAAATCTTGACCATATAATTTTTTGTTCATCAGTTTAGGTTTTAACGCAGCACCGGGGGTAGAAACTGGCATAAATTCAAAGCTTCCTAACTTAACTTTATCATTGCCAATGACTTGAAACGGGTACGGTGTACCTCGACCAACACTTACCGGTGTCGCTTCAAAAAAACCCAATTGTGGATATAAATATATGGCACTTTGATCAGGTAAATTAGGGCTCGGCTTTATCGGTAAAATATACTCACTTTTGCGGCTGTAATTAGCCACGGGGATCACTGTTAATTGTAATTGAGCCTGATCAGTTTTGGCTAGCCATCCCTCTCCTTTGATCATTTTCGCTAACTCACCAACCGTCATACCATGCACTAGCGGAATTTGGTCGTAGCCAACAAAAGAGCGGAATTCAAGTTCAAGCATTGGTCCATCAACTAAAGCAATATTAGGGTTTGGGCGATCGAATACTATAAATTCTACCTTCGCATTTTGTGCTGCTTGCATCGCATAATGCATGGTACTAATGTAGGTATAATAACGCACACCAACATCTTGAATATCAAAAATAAGCACATCAAGTTGCGCCATTATTTTAGCTGGCGGCTGACGAGTTTTACCGTAAATAGAAATTACCGTAACACCTGTTTTTTCATCAATATGATTAGAAAATTTAGCGCCTGCATCATGATCACCTCGAAAACCATGCTCAGGTGCAAAAATAGCTTTAACATCGATATTGTTTGCCAACAAGTGATCCACTACATGAATATTTTTACCTTCGGCATTAGTTAACCTTGAGGTTTGATTAACAATTAAGCCAACCCGTTTACCTTGTAGTAATGGCAAATATAGAGTGCTTTGCTCAGCACCAACGCTAATATGACTAATAGTTCGCTCTATTGTTAAAGTATTAGCACACGACGAAATGATTAAGCACAAAAGTATACAACAGAAATAATAAAGCTTAGTAATTCGTTTATTTATTACTTTATTCACTACTTTATTCGCTATCTGCTTGATCTACCGCTTGACGTAAAAAGCCATTATTTTTAATTAGCATTGCTTTACCTTGATCTGCATCAACGCCGGTTAATACTAACAAAATAGCTAATTTTGCATTATCGTCAGCATCAACTAATGCTGTTTTAGCTATTTGATATTCACAACTGGTTGCTTGCATTACTATACGTACCGCACGAGCATACAATTTTTCATTACTTGCATTTACATCAACCATTAAATTACGATAACTTTTGCCGCTGCGGATCATGCTGGCGGTGCTGAGCATATTTAAAATGAGTTTTTGCGCAGTACCCGATTTCATTCGAGTTGAGCCGGTTAATGCTTCAGCACCAACAGGCGCACAAATATTAATATCAGCAAGACTACCAACAATTTGATTGGGTGAGCACGAAACACCAACAACGATAGCCCCTTTAGCAGTAGCGTATTTCATCGCCGCAACAACATAAGGCGTTCGACCGCTTGCGGCAATGCCAACTAATACGTCGTTTTTAGTGAAATTGACCTTATCTAAATCATCGATAGCACGTTGTGGATCATCTTCGGCACC
>NVTW01000047.1 GCA_002401725.1 Gammaproteobacteria bacterium | reverse complement strand
TGGAACCCTATTTGGTCTTGCTCCGAGTGGAGTTTACCCTGCAATTACTGTTACCAGCAATCCGGTGCGCTCTTACCGCACCCTTTCACCCTTACCTGTTCCGCTCTTAATAAAAAGAACGGCCATCGGCGGTTTTCTCTCTGCTGCACTTGTCGTCGGCTTACACCGCCCAGATGTTATCTGGCACTCTGCTCTCTGGAGCCCGGACTTTCCTCCCTTTTATCTGTCTACCTTTAACTTACGCTTAAGGTATAACGACAAAACAGCGATTGTCTCGTTAACTCGCTGCGCATTTTACCTCAGTTTATTGGGGATACCAAGATCAATTACTCAGCCTCAGAAAAATAATACGCTAACATGGCTATGCAGATAACTCAGGTATTTATTTTAATCGTCTTCGAAACGCTTTTGTCGAAGATCTCGTGTTTTTTTGACACAGATCCAAGACAATATGCTCCATGCATTGTCTTAATAAGCTGCATCCATGCAGCGTCCGCTTAAAAGACTGCGGGGATGGCTATCCTGAGCCAAGTACATAGGCATATATGTTCGATGAATACGTATGCAGGCAATTGACCCACCTTTTAACTATTAGTTAACATTGGCTGGCTAAAAAACAGACTAAACAAATAAATAACAACTATAAAAAGGATTTTTCATTAGCTTATAACAAGTGAAAATAACTCAATAGAGGTTCTAATGAAAATTAATAAATATATAACACATACCATAAAACTATTTGTACTCTTAAATGTAATACTCTTTTCAACACAAAACTTTGCTGCTATAAACCCTGATAATTTAGGCGCAGCTTATAGCATCAATAAACAACAAATTACTTTTCGACTCTATTCATCACAAGCAACTAAAATTGAACTTTATCTATACAATCAAGCCTCAGGTGCTGCTGAAATATCAACGTATCCGTTGACTAAAAATGCGCAAAACATTTGGTCGACCAACCTACAAACTAGCACTTTAGACAGTCGCTTAGCGGGCACTATTTATTATGGTTATCGTGCTTGGGGCGCAAACTGGCCTTATGTTACTACCTGGACAAAAGGTAGCAGTGCTGGTTTTATCAGTGATGTTGACGCGCAAGGCAATCGTTTTAATCCTAATAAATTATTGAGCGATCCTTACGCCAAAGAGCTCAGTCATGATCATTTAACGCCACAATTTTCTGACGGTACCATTTACGCATCAGGACCGCTTTATCGTAATATAGATAGTGGCATGCAAGCACCGAAAGGTATTTTATTAGCGGTTAACAGCCAATCAATTGGCATCAAACCGACACGCGCTTTAAAAGATGATGTGGTTTATGAAGTCAATGTGCGTGGTTTAACCAAAAATGATAATTCAATTCCTGCTCAATATCGCGGCACTTACCAAGGCGCGGCGTTAAAAGCGGCTTATTTAGCTGATTTAGGTGTTACTGCCGTTGAATTTTTGCCCGTGCAAGAAACCCAAAATGATACTAATGATGTGGTGCAATCAACACAAGGCGATAATTATTGGGGCTACATGACGCTAAATTACTTTGCCCCTGATCGTCGTTATGCCAGTGATAAATCAGCTGGTGGTCCAACAAAAGAATTTAAAGCGATGGTCAAAGCATTTCATGATCAAGGCATTAAAGTATTAATTGACGTAGTTTATAACCATACTGGCGAAGGCGGTACATGGATTAATGGCGATTCTTCTACTTATAATATTTATTCATGGCGCGGCTTAGACAACCCTACTTATTACTCATTAACGAGTGATAAACAGTTTTCTTGGGACAATACTGGCGTCGGTGGAAACTATAATACTAAAAATCCTATTGCTCAAAATTTAATTATCGACTCATTAAACTATTGGATCACCGATTTAGGTGTTGATGGTTTCCGTTTCGATTTAGCCTCTGTACTGGGTAATACCTGTGAACATGGCTGTTTTAATTTTAACAAAATGGATCCTAGTAATGCCTTAAACCGTATTATTAATGAATTTACTGAACGCCCTACATGGGGTGGGCAAGGCACTGATTTTATCGCAGAACCTTGGGCTATTGGTGGTAATAGTTATCAAGTGGGCGGATTTCCTGCTGGTTGGTCTGAATGGAATGGTATTTATCGCGATACCATTCGCAAAGATCAAAATCAAATGGGTAGTGAAAATGTTACTTTAGGCGAACTCGCCAATTTATTTTCAGGCTCTGCTTCTTTATATCAAAACGATGGTCGCAAACCGTGGAACTCAGTTAACTTTTTAGTGGCTCACGATGGTTTTACGCTAAAAGATCTCTATTCTTGTAACGCAAAAAACAATACTCAACCTTGGCCTTATGGTGCATCCGATGGTGGAGAAACTAGTAATCATAGCTGGGATCAGGGTTGGTTTAACCAAGCACAAGAACAACGGAAAGCTGCTCGTAATGGTATTGCGTTATTAATGCTGAGCGCGGGTACGCCAATGATCACGGGTGGTGATGAATACTTGCGTTCTATTCAATGTAATAACAACCCTTATAACTTAGATTCTATCGCCAATTGGTTGAATTTTTCATGGAATAGCGATCAAACTAACTTTAATAACTACGTTAAAGGCATGATCCAATTCCGTAAAAATCATCCTGCATTACGTCCTGCTGATTTTTATAAATCGTATGACACCAACGGTAATGTTATGGAGCAATTACGTTGGTTTAAACCTAACGGTACTGTGGTTGATAGTGCCTATTTTAATGATGCAAATAACCACGCTATTGCTTATCGCATCGATAGCTCTGAGTTTGGCGAAAGCACTGCTGCCATTTACGTTGCCTATAACGGTTGGTCAGGTAATGTTAATTTTACTTTACCTTGGCCTGGACAAGGTAAAAATTGGTATCGAGTTACCGACACATCCAATTGGAATGAAGGTGCAAATACCGTAAAAGCGGCTGGCAGTGAAGATTTTATTGGCGGTGAATACACCAACTATGGTTTAAATGGTCGCGCTGTATTAGTGCTGATCGCAAAATAAATTAACTTAATAACAAACTCAGGAAAACTCATGTTCAAAGCAAAACAATTATTATCTAGTATTTTTTTGATGTTAGCTTTTAGTACTCAGGCAACATTAATTACTGTAGCGAGTGACAATGCCGACAACTACGGCAATGCGTGGGCAGGCAATGGTGGTTTTGGTTTTGAACAATGGGCTTTTATCAGTGACGCTGCCAGTGGTTCTGCTGGCGGTTTTTTAGCCAATAAAACCAATAATCTCGATTTGAACAATGCCGCCTCTAGCCCTAATAACAAAGCTTGGGGCAGCTTTGCTAATGGTAATGGCTTTAATCAATTTGAAGCCTACCGTGGTTTTGGTAGTAATTCACTGAATACTATCGGAGATGTGTTTAACATTTCTTTTGAACATGGCTTGATCAATAACGGTGGTTCAGTCGGTTTTGTATTGCGAAATCAAAATATTCATAACAACATTGGCGATTACAATCAGCAAAGTTTATTTGAATTTGGTTTTATTGGTGGCGGCCAACATTACAGCATTTGGGACGGCTTTGGTGGGCAAATTGATACCGGAATTGGTTTTACCAATGCTGGGCTAAATTTATCACTAACCTTGCTTGGTGGTATTAATTATCAACTCGATATTTTTAATGCTAATGGTAATAGTTTTATAAAATCACTTAACGGTACATTAAACGGCGCTTTAGGTAATAGCAGTATCGACAGCGTTGTTTTATATAATCGCGATGCTGAAAAAGCCAATGCTTATTTTAACAATCTATCCATCCAAAAAACACAAGTGAACCAAGTACCCGAGCCTAGTACCTTGTTGTTAATGATAATGGCGTTGATTTTAGTGTTATCAACGCGTAAGAAAGCAGCTTAATGTGATAGGTGTTGCTAGTGATTGATGTTGCTAGCAATACTAGGGAAAACATCATCTAACTTTTCATTGATAATTTCATTGCGCTTGAACTGATACTCTTGTTTTTCATTTTCCGTCATACTATCTGCGGCTAGTTTATCAATAAGCTCATTAAAACGAGCATAATATTGTGCATTCATTCTGTTTACTCTTTTACTAAAGCGTAATAAAAGTGTAGTACAATAACGGTTGTTTTTTCAACAAAATGCTAATAAAGTATTTTCAATGACTATTTTTTAGGGCAAGAGCAAAATCATATAAAGTATTTTTCTTCACTCCATAAATTTCAGCGGTAATCGCACACGCTTTTTTCGGCTTCATTTCTGCTAAGAGTAATTTTAAAGTCGAGATTATCTGTGGTGAAATATCGTTTTCATCCCGATGATAGCCTTCAATAATGAGTACCATTTCACCTTTAAGTTGATTGGCATCTTGTGTCAACCAAGCTAATAAATTACTCGCATTATCAGAATGAATAGTTTCAAAGGTTTTGGTTAATTCACGGGCAATAACCACATAACGCTCACCACCCAATACCTCAACAATATCTTTAATAGTATCAATAGCTCGTCGTGGTGCGTCATAAAACACCATAGTACGAGCTTCATTTTCTAATGATTTTAACGTGCTTTGCCGCGCAATTGATTTAGACGGTAAAAAACCTTCAAAGGTAAATCTATCGGTGGGCAAACCAGCTACCGACAATGCAGAAATAGCGGCGCAAGCACCCGGAATAGGTGACACCTTAAGCCCTAAACCACGACAATGACGCACTAAATGAAAACCGGGATCGCTGATCAGCGGCGTACCTGCATCAGACACTAACGCAACACTTTTTCCTTGTTGTAAAAGCTCGCCAATATATTCTTGACGTTGACGTTCATTATGATCGTGCATCGATAAGGTTTTATTTTTTATCGAAAAATTATTTAATAATTTTTGTGTGTGGCGTGTATCTTCACAAGCAATAACATCAACTTGCGCTAAAATATCTAAAGCGCGTTGGCTAATGTCCGCCAAATTTCCAATGGGGGTTGCAACAATATATAAAGTATTGGCTGATATTTGAAATAGCGTTGAAGAAGTCATTGAGAAAAAAGCGCCTTATTGATTCTTTATTTAATATGAACCTGAGTTGTGAATAACTACAATGACGTTTATTATAAGCCTATATATTACCAAGATGAAAAATTTCTCATTCACGAGTCTGATAATTTGAAAACTTTTGCTAAAAAACACCTCAAAACGCTTATTTTTCTCAGTTGTACAATATTGTTGTTAGCTAATTGTTCAAACACAACAACTTCAGCGAAAAAAAAATCACCCGCTAAACACGAACAAAGCCAGAAGAAAACTCCAACAGACGACAGCGCGCACTATTATATTGAGCAAGCAAAAAAAGCACAGCAGCAATTGCAACCAACTCAGGCTGTGGATGATTTAATTATTGCCAGCCGACAATTATTTGCTCAACAACAATTTGAACAAGCATTATGGTTAGCCAACCAATTAAGCCCACTTGTAAGCAATAACATCGACCATTACCAACTGTCACTAATTAAAGCAAAAAGCTTGTTTTCGTTAAATCAACTTCCGCTTGCGTTTGCACAAATAATCATTGCAGAAGACTATGCCAAACAAGCTAAATTAACTCACCAAGCCGATTACTATCAATTATTAGCAAACATTCAACAAGCCAGAGGGCTTATTGCTGAATCTTTAATTGCACAATTACACTTTTTTGCCTTAAATAAACAAGCAACTCCAGAAAATACAACCCAGCTTTGGCAACAATTTTCCAGCTTAAGTCAATGGCAAATAAAGCAAATAGCACATGCTCAGCCACCTTATAGCAAAGGTTGGTTGGCGCTTATCCGTTATGCCAATAAATATGGTGATAAAACCCGACAATTTAGGCGCTATCTTATTAATTGGCAAAGACAATACAATAGCCATCCAGCTAACAGTATTATTGCTCCATTACTAAATACAATAGATCAACGCACTACAAAAACAGTCAATAACATTGCCATAATTTTACCACTTTCAGGCAAACAAAAAGCCGCGGGGGTTGCTGCCCAACAAGGTATATTGGCGGCTTACAACAATAAATCTGTGGCTAATTTATATTTTATTGATAGCAATAATCTTGATTGGAATACGCTAGCAACTACTTTTAGTGAACAAAACATTGATCATGTTATTGGGCCATTACTTAAAAGTAATGTGGATAACTACTTATCTTTACAGGAATTATCTACAGACACTTTATTATTAAATATTCCTGAAAAAAATAGCTTGAGAGAAAATTACCTCGCCATTTCGATGCGTCCCGAAGATGAAGCTATTCAAGCGGCAGACACTTTGAGTCGTCGCCATTATCAACATCCGCTCATTATTAGTGATTATGACAAAGTGAGTAAACGCATTACTAAAAACTTTATTGAACAATGGCAAAAAAACACTAATCAAGCCCCTGAAGTGTTTTATTTGTCAAACGCCGGTAAAGGTACTCAAAATGGCAAAAAAAGACAAAAAAATATTCAAACAAGTCTCGATGTTGAACAAAGTAAAGCGCGCATTAAAGCGCTAAAATATCGAGTAAAGCAAAGCTTAAAAACAGAAACCCGTAATCGTCGTGATGTTGATATGATTTACTTAGTGAGTAATAGTCAAAAAACACGGTTATTAAAGCCCTATATAGATGTTAGCATTAGCCCCTTCGCTAAATTAATCCCTGTTTTTTCAAGCTCGCGTAGCCATAGCGCTAAAGCAGATCGACAAGGCACTCGCGACTTATCTGGCTTATCCTTTACCGAAATGCCATGGTTACTAAGCAGCAAACAGCAAAATAAAAAATTAGCCGAACTCAGTAAACAGCTTTGGTCTAAACGTAGCGATAGCCTACAAGGTATTTTTGCCTTAGGTTTTGACAGCTTAGCGCTTATTTACAAACTACCACTAATGCAACAAGAACCTTATATTCAACATTTTGGACAAACCGGCACCTTAAAATTAAATAGCAATAATATTCTCACTCGTAGTTTACTATGGGGACAATATAAAAATAATAAGGTGCAAGCTATTGCAATGGAATAACAGCAACAACAGCCAAAAAAACACCCGCCAAACAGGTCAATTTTCCGAATCTATTGCCGCCACTTATTTGCTTAAAAATGGCCTAAAAGAAGTAACTCGTAACTTTAACTGTAAGATGGGTGAAATTGACTTGATCATGCTTGATCAACAAACTTTAGTTTTTGTCGAAGTTAAATACCGCAAAAATACCACTTTTGGTGGTGCAATGGCGGCCATTTCGCCATCAAAACAAATAAAGTTACAAAAATCTGCAAATTTTTACCTGCAAAAACAGCAATTAAATGCCTATAATACGCCTTGTCGATTTGACGTAGTTGCACTCGAAGGTAACTTAACTCAGCCAGAAATAACTTGGCTTAAAAATGCGTTTTAATTTTCTTCCCTTATTATGGAGCTTAGTTCTTTATGTTAGAACGAATAAAGTCTAATTTTACCGAAAGCATTCAAACTAAAATTGCCGCCAGTGAACAAATTGCCGAATCAATCGAACAAGCAGGTTTGATCATGGTGCAATGTTTGTTGTCAGGACAAAAAATATTAGCCTGTGGCAATGGTGGTTCAGCAGGTGATGCACAACATTTTTCAGCCGAGTTGCTTAATCGCTATGAAACTGAGCGCCCGAGTCTTCCCGCTATTGCTTTAACCACCGATAGCTCAACCATTACTTCTATAGCCAACGATTATCATTATGATGAAATATTTTCCAAACAATTACGTGCGTTAGGCAATAATGGTGATGTGCTACTGGCTATTTCTACCAGTGGAAACTCAAAAAATGTGATCAAAGCAATTGAAACCGCAGTTTCTCGAGATATACCAATAATAGCACTTACCGGTAAAGATGGCGGTGACATTGCCGGATTACTTGGCACTAACGATGTTGAAATTCGCGTACCTGCTTCACGTACCGCTCGTATTCAAGAAGTGCATTTATTAGTGATCCATTGTTTATGCGACATTATCGACTCGACTCTATTTCCACAGGCTGAAAATTAATAAAATGACTCATTTAAAATCATTAAAGTTATCGCTACTTATTGCGGTAATAATTATTTTACAAGGTTGTGTTGCCGCAGCAGTAATAACAGTTGGTACTGGCGTTAAAGTTGCGACCGACCGTCGCAGTGTCGGTCATCAAATTGACGATCAAACTATTGAACTCAACTTTTATACTCAGCTAAGACACAATAAAACCTTAAGTGAGAACACCAATATTCAAGCGATTTCGGTGAATGGCACTTTATTAATTATTGGACAAACACCTACAGAAGTATTACGCGATTCAATACTTAAAATTGTTAAAGATGTTAAAGGTGTCGATAAAGTTTATAACCAAATTCGCATCGGCAACACCACGTCTATTTTAACCAAAAGTCACGACGTCTGGTTAACTTCAAAAGTAAAAGTAGCCTTGTTAGCTGAAGATAATATTGATGGTATCAATATTAAAGTAGTGACCGAAAATGGCGAAGTATTTTTAATGGGCTTAGTTAGCCAAAAAGAAGCGGAACAAGCGGTCAATGTTGCCCGTAATATTAGTGGTGTAAATCGAGTACTAAAAGCATTTGAATATAGATAATTTTTTATAAACCACCCGTAACATCAATAAAAGTACCCGTTGAAAAAGAAGCTTGCTCGCTAGCGAGCCAATAAATGGCTTGAGCAACTTCTTCAACTTTACCACCACGCTGCATAGGGATAGCGCTTTTTAAGCGCTCAATGCGAGTTGCTTCACCACCATCGGCATGCATATCGGTATAAATTAACGCGGGGCGCACCCCATTCACTCGAATACCTTCAGCCGCCACTTCTTTTGCTAAACCTATGGTTAATGTGTCAATAGCACCTTTCGAGGCGGCATAATCAATATATTCATTTGGCGAACCAGAACGAGCAGCACCCGATGAAACATTAACGATTGCTCCACCACTGCCACCATTATTAGTCGACATTCGTTTAATTGCTTCGCGACAACATAAAAAGTAGCTGGTTATATTGTTGGTTAATACCGTATTGATACGCTCAGCAGTCATATCTTGTAAGCGCATTTGTGGTTTTAATATACCGGCATTATTTACTAATACGCTAAGCTGACCTAATGTTTGATCTACTTTAGCAAACAAGGCGTTAACGTCTTTTTCTTTGGATATATCGGCTTGTACGGTAATACAGCGAGCACCGTGTGTTCGAATAATATCGGCTATTTCAGTGGCTGATTTTTTATCCTTTTTATAATTAATACACACCGCGTAATTATTATGAGAAAATAGCTTAGCCGTAGCAGCACCAATACCTCGACCTGAGCCTGTAATAATAACGACTTTTTGAGCTACCACTTCTTGCACGACCAAAATTATTTACTCGTATTCAAACGTTGTTGTTGTTTTTCAGCAATTTCAACCATAGTTTCCAGACGTACCATACGTTTATCAATGTTTCTTACGTCTGACGTTAATGCAGTCACTGAACTATTTAAGCGCTCTACTGCATCGGTAAGTTTTACGGTATCTTTAAGAATATTAAAAAACTCAGCACCTAAGCCCATATTTTTCTCTTTTTAAAATTATTTATAGGTTGCTATTCATGTGAATGAGGCACAATATGTTTTTTGTCGCAGCAAAACAATCAAAAATTATGAGCAGTTAAATCAGCCCGTGTTTCATCAACCACTTGCGTTGCCTGTTCGGTCATCGCAATAGCATGATTTAAACCTTTACGCACTTCAGCAATCAATTCCGCCATATCTGGTGACTCGGCTAAGATTTTATCTAACTGTCGTTCTTTTGATGGCTGCTTAAGCTTTATAACTATACAACCTTTACTTGCTTGTATTTCAACTTCACTATCAGCAGACAATCCTGCCGCAGCTAAGGCTTTCATCGGTAACCTTACCGCTGAACTATTACCCCATTTTTGAATTTTTGCTCGTGCATGCATAACCATATCCTAGAAAAAGTATCTACAAATGTATATATTTATTTAAATACTAACATAGCATAACTAGGTGTCAACAAATGTATCTACATTTGCTTTTGATATTACATGCCTATGCACTCGACTCAGGATCGTCATTTCCGCAGTCTTTTAAGCGGAAATCTGTGTCAAAAGCCATGAGATCTTCGATAAAAACATCTCAAAGATGACGATTATAATAAATACTTGAGTTATCTGCATAGCCATGTATTATTAATAGCGCGATTAACATCTAATTCAAAAACAAAATCAATAACATTAGTTAACTCACTTAACGAATATTCAGTTAAACGCTGAAAATATTGAATAAAATCTTCTATTTCAGTAGCATTCATTCCTTGATGGTTACTAGCATTAAGCTTGTTTTTTACTTGCTTTACCTCTTGCTCTAGCCGCCATTGTTTTACACAAGCAAACGATGGTGCTTTAAGCATTACCCATAACTCCATATAATTATAAAGTGGCTGATAATATTGTTTTAATTGCTGATTAACATAACTTCGCCACTCGCCATTACTATCAAAATTGCGCTCAAGCTCATTAATCGGAGCGATTAAATCTTGTTCGGTTTGAGATGATGCTCCCCAACACCAGCCTTCAATAATAACCACATCAACAGGTAAAGTTACTCTTTGCCATTGTCTTTTCGGTTTGGGATTGTCAGTTACTTTATCAAAAACGGGAATTGAAACCACTCCTTGATTTTTTGTTAATGCCGCTAAGGTTTTTGCCAGTAATTCAATATTGTGTGTTCCCGGAACGCCGCGAGTTTTGAATAATGGATGAATATTTTTTGCTAATTGCTGACGCTCAATTTGACTTAAATAAAAGTCGTCTAAAGAGAAAAATATCGCGGAAAGTTTATGTTCTGGCTTTGATAAATGATTAAGCGTTGTCGCTAAATAATCAGCTAAAGTTGATTTACCACTACCTTGGCAACCATTAATACCAACAAAGACAGGCGATGATATTGGCTGTTTTTTCTTGTGTGTTACTTGTGAAATGATATTTTTTAGCAAAGGTTGAAAGTGCTGTTCAGCCTGTGCTAAATAGTTTTTCGCCAATAAATGCCGCTGTAAAAAACTAGTTAGATAAGTCATCAACTTTTCCTACTCACAACTTAACAAACACGAGTACATCTACTAATACATCAAGGTATAAAGCTTACGACGATATTTAGCGGCTAAAGGATCACCATCGGGCAAAGCTTTCATCACATCAAGTAATAATTTTTTGCTATCGGCGTCACTACCATCTTTCTGTACTTGGCGAAACAGTAAAGCGAGTGCGTCTTCTTGACGATTTACTTGGCTGTACTGAGCGGCTAATTTGTGAATTAATTCCACATTAGTAGCATCGTTGGCTAAAGCTTGTTCAAGCTCTTTAATTTCGGGGGAGTCAGCAGCTTCTTCCGCCAACTCTAATTTCGCCATTAAGCTTTGATAATAACTGTCTTGATCGATCATTTTAATCGCATCTAGCAAGCTTTTCGCTTCATCAATTTTACCAATATCTAAACAAGCATCGGCTAATATTAATTGAATATCAGCACGTTTATTGTCTAGTTGATAAGCCTGTATTGCAAAACTGTAAGCACTATTAGCATCATCATCACTTAGTGCCTGTTTAGCTTGTGCGAGTAACTTATCTTGTGGTTTAGGTAAGTGTTTATCTAAAAACTGTTGAATAGTTTCATCGGTTTGCGGGCCGCTAATACCATCAATTGGTTGACCATCTTTAATAAATATCGAAGTAGGTAAACCTTGAATACCAAATTGTTGCGCTATTTTCTCCTGTGCTTGGCAATCAATAGTGGCGTAAATCAAATGTTCATCAAAACCTTGCGTAGCAGCGGCTAATTTATCTTTTAATTCGATACTTTCAGGTACTTGTGCAGCCCAAAAACTCACTAAAACTAATTTTTGTTTAGAGTCTTCTAAAATAATTTGTTGGAAGTTTTCTAAATTAATTTCAACGATATTGCTATTTTGCATAGTTTATCTCTTAATAATGTTATGACTTATTGTAGGTCGAACTTCAGTGTGAGTAATTTTGTTGGAATAAATTCCAACCTACAACACACCGCAAATGGCGAAGAATAAAATTCATTCTGATTAATATTTAAATGGTGTCAAATTGGATTTATTTCACCTGCAAAATCTCAAGTTAACTTACTTCTTTGAGTAAATCTCGGGCAATGATCACTTTTTGAATTTCGCTGGTGCCTTCATAAATGGTGGTAATACGCACATCGCGCGCTAAACGCTCAAGCGGGTATTCTTTAATGTAACCAGCACCACCCAACATTTGTAAAGCATCGTAACAAGCTTTATTAGCTTTTTCAGCGGCAAATAATTTCGCCATAGAAGCTGCTTTGCCAAACGGTAAATTGCGTTCTTTTAAGTCTGCCGCTTGCATTAATAATAAGCGCGCCGCTTCTAAATCGGTATATCGTTCGGCAAGTTTCCATTGAATACCTTGAAAATTAGCAATCGCTTGACCAAATTGTTGACGTTCGGTCACAAATTGACGCGCATAATCCATTGCCGCTAAACCAACACCTAGTGCCAATGAACCTATACCAATTCTGCCGCCGGCTAATTCACCAACTGCCACAGCAAAACCTCGATTTTCTTCCCCCATTAAAGCACTAGCAGGAATACGACAATTATTAAAATTAACTTCGGTAGTCGGCGAAGCTTTTTGCCCCATTTTGTCTTCACATTTACCAATAGTAATACCTGGTGTAGCAGCTTCAACAATAAAGCACGAAATTCCCTTACCTTTGGGCGCATCACTATCGGTTACTGCCCAAACCACAAATACGCCCGCAAAAGTACCGCTAGTAATGAAAATTTTACTGCCAGTTAGAATATACTCATCACCGTCTTTTACGGCGGTGGTTTTCATGCCCGCGGGATCACTACCTGCACTCACTTCGGTTAAACAAAAACTGCCAGCTTTATATTCACCGCTACAAATTTTTGGTAAATATTGTTGTTTTTGCTGTTCATTGCCTACCGCTTGAATAACTTCTGCTACCATATTAGTAACCGACGTAGTTACTGCGGTTGATGCACAAGCACGCGCTAATTCGGTAATGGCTAAACTAAAGGCAACAGTACCCGCTTCAACACCGCCATATTGTGCTTTAACGTTTAAGCCCATAAAACCTAACTCAGCGAGCTTGCTTAAATTGCTTTGAAACAGCGTTTGATCGTTGCTGATATCTAATTCTGCAGCAACAGGCGCTAATTCGCTATCCGCAAATTTTTTCGCCATGTCTTGGATCATCGCTTGTTCTTCAGTTAATGCTAAATTCATATTATATTTCCACCTCAACAATGAGTGCTTTCATTAAGAAAGTACAAACCACAGCAAGCCAACACCTAAAAATAAACGATAGATCACAAAGGGCATCATGCCGAGTTTTTCAACTAAAATTAAAAAATAATGAATACAAGCGAATGCACTGCTAAATGAAACGGCAATTCCTAAGATCATCGCATACCAATCTACTATTGTGGCACTGGTAAATAATTGTAATGAATAATAACCGCCAGCCATGGCGATAATAGGAATAGATAACAGAAAAGAAAAATTAGCGGCATTAAGGCGAGACAAACCCAGCATTAAACCAAGCGTCATCGTTATACCTGAACGAGATGTGCCGGGAATTAACGCCACCATTTGCGCAAAACCAATGATCATAGCGCCTTTAAAGCCTAATTTTTCTAACGGTTTTTCTTCGTTTTGAGTTCTTTTTCCGGCAATAACATCGGCATACCCTAAAAAAAAACCAAAAAGTAATGTCATTGCAGAAATAACCAATGCAGTACGTAAATATTGTTCAATAAAATCTTTCGCTAAAAAACCAAATAAGGCAGCAGGAATGGTGGCAAATAAGATCCACCATGATAATGTCGCATCAAAATTTTGCTGGACCGTTTGAGGTTTAGCTATTGACGATAAAGAACCAAACCACGCTAACAACATTTTACCTAACAAGCTGCGATAATAAAGTACCACAGCCATCAATGTACCTACATGTACGGCAACATCAAAGGCTAATCCTTGGTCGTCCCAACCTAAAATTTGTGACGGTAAAATCAAATGTGCAGAGCTTGAAATAGGTAAAAATTCAGTTAGTCCTTGAATAAGCGCTAAAATAATAATATCAAATGTACTCATGTTATTTTGGTTGCCAATTTAACGGCAACTTCCTTAATGATTGACTCGACTGATCAAAGTTTTGCCAAAGTTGTTGATAGTTTTGTGTTAATAATGGATGTTGTAATTGTGGTGCTATTTCAGCCAACGGCCATAACACAAACGCATTTTTAGTAATTTCATCACGTGGTATTTGCGCAGGAATTGTTAAGACTAGATCGTCGTAGAGCAACAAATCTAAATCTAACGTGCGTGGACTAAATTTTTTAGCCTGTTGTTCACGGCCATGAGCAAATTCAATATCACGTAAAATTTTAGCCACTTGCTCAACGCTAAATGAGGTAATAACACCAATAACCATGTTATAAAATGGCGAGCCTGAAAACCCTACTGCCTCACTTTCAAACAATGAAGAAAGGCTCAACTGACCAAATCGCTTATTTAAAGCATGCAAACCTTGCGCTAAGTAAAAATCGCGATTGATATTAGTGCCGAGCGAAATATAAATTTGCGCCATTAACGTTGCTCTTTTGAACTTAGCTCTTTGGAACTTAATTGACCTCGTTCAATTTCAACACCAACCGATGCCGCATTATGTACCGCATTGGGTTTATGCAGTGTTAATTTTAACCATGGGATGTGATAGTTTGTCATTAAAAATTGTGCTAGTCGTTCAGCTAACGTTTCTAATAAATCCACTTGATTAGTATTGGCAAATTCTTCTATTTGTTCAGATATTTGTGCGTAATCTAGGGTTTTATCTAACTCGTCATTTAATGCTGCGGGGCGAATATCCCAGCCCATTGCTAAGTCGATCACCAGTGTTTGCTTGATCTGCTTTTCCCACGCAAAAAAACCAATGGTGGTTTGAATACTCAAACCTTTAATGAAGACTTTATCCATTGCCATATATTAGTTCGCTACATTCAATTACAAAATAGATGCAGAGTTTAACCGCCCAGCTATAGAAAAACTAGTCAATACCGCGATAGAATAGAATGAATTTGTTAATTCACTGTAAAACCACATTCGTTTCAATGTAAGGTGATTTTTTTGACATGATGTTGCTGATAATTTTAGCCATGATCATCGCAGCCTATTTATTAGGCTCGATTTCTAGTGCTATTTTAATTTGCAAATTATTAGGCTTGCCTGATCCGCGATCTACTGGTTCAAACAATCCCGGCGCCACCAATGTTTTACGTATTAGCAATAAAGCTACCGCAGCAACGGTGTTATTTTTTGACGTGTTAAAAGGAGTGATCCCTGTTTGGCTGGCATTCTTTTTAAACATTGAACCACTTTATTTAGGTTTAATTGGCTTAGCTAGCTGTTTAGGGCATATGTTTCCATTGTTTTTCGGCTTTAAAGGCGGTAAAGCCGTCGCTACGGCTTTAGGTGTGTTTTTACCCATAGGTTTATCGCTTGGCGCTTTGCTGATATTAACTTGGTTAATGGTGGCAAAAACAACCCGTTACTCAAGCTTGGCCGCGATTGTTACCGTGTCGTTAGCACCTCTTTATGTTTATTTAATTAAACCGCTCTACGTTTACGAAGCACTAATGTTGGCAGGGTTAATAATATTTCGGCATAAAGACAACATTGTGCGCCTAGTTAAAGGCACTGAACCTAAGCTCAACAGTAAAAGCTGAAATACTTCTAAGTAAAATAGAACAACAATATTGAACGTTAATCGCATTTCAAGAAATAAACAAGTCATCCTAAAGACGATCAGGATCTTTCTTTATGGGATTCAATATCAACTAAACCGCCGCCAAAGTATCTAACGGCCAACGCGGTTTGGCTTTAAAGGTTAAATCGTCTTGTCCACCTGCTTTTAACCGTTGCAAACCGGCATAGGCGATCATCGCACCATTGTCAGTGCAAAATTCAGCACGCGGATAAAATACTTCACCTTTTAGCTTAGCCATGACTTGTTTAAGCTTTTTTCTCAGTTCGGTATTTGCACTTACGCCACCAGCGATCACTAAACGATTTAAGCCAGTATGATCTAAAGCACGACGACATTTAATCGCGATGGTATCGATCACCGCCTCTTGAAAAGCATAAGCAATATCGGCTTGTGTTTGCGCTTTTTGTTCGGCCGTTAAACACTCGGTTATTTCTTTATTTATGGTGATCGCTGTCGAGGTTTTTAAACCACTAAAACTAAAATTCAAACCGGGTTTATTGGTCATCGGACGGGGAAATTTAAAACGCCCAGCCGTACCTTTTTCTGCCATTTTCGCTAAAACGGGACCACCGGGGTAGTCCAATCCTAACAATTTAGCGGTTTTGTCAAAGGCTTCACCTGCTGCATCATCAACCGATTCACCCAATAACTGATACTGCCCAATGCCATCTACACGCACTAACATGGTATGACCGCCAGATACTAACAAGGCAACAAACGGAAATTGTGGTGCGTTTTCTTCTAACATCGGCGCTAATAAATGCCCTTCCATGTGATGTACCGGCACCGCGGGTAAATTCCAACCGTAAGCTAAGCTACGACCAATAGAACAACCCACTAAAAGTGCGCCAACTAATCCAGGCCCTGCGGTATAGGCAACGCCGTCTAAATCTTGCGGGGTTAAGTTAGCATCGCTCAGCACTTCTTTAATTAGCGGAATAGTTTTACGAACATGATCGCGCGAGGCTAATTCAGGTACTACGCCACCGTAATCGGCATGCACCGCAATTTGGCTATATAAACGATGCGCCACTATACCTTCGGGCAAATCGCCTTTACCGTCGTCATAAATGGCAATACCCGTTTCATCACAAGATGTTTCAATACCTAAAATACGCATAAAATATACTCTATAAATTGCTAAGAAGTAATGAGCGTGATTTTACCTAGCATTGAAGTAATTAACAACTTTACAAGTGCGTTATATTGCATTAGAATGCGGCACCAATTTTTGATAAGAGCCGGTAGTGAGCTTGCAAAWYGCATGTCTTRGATACCGTTTACTATAGATAGAATACTTAAGGTTTAAAAACAAATGCCAGTAATTAAAGTTAGAGAAAACGAACCATTTGACGTTGCTTTACGTCGTTTCAAACGTTCATGTGAAAAAGCAGGTATCCTTTCAGAAGTTCGTCGTCGCGAATGTTATGAAAAGCCAACGTGGGAACGCAAACGTAAAAAAGCTGCAGCAGTTAAACGTCATGCTAAAAAAGTTTCTCGTGAGAACGCAAAACGCGTTCGCATGTACTAACAACAACTTTAATTACGATTGAGCTAGGCAATGACCTTACTTATTCAACTTAAAGATGAAATGAAAAATGCTATGCGTGCCAAAGAGAAATTAGCTCTTGGTGTTATTCGCATGGCAATATCGGCTATTAGAAAAATAACCATAATTATTGGTACAGATCCAAACCGCCGGCAAAAACGGACCTGTTTGTCTGCGACCGATTAAGGGTAGAGAGGGATGCGTATGGCAGGATGGAAGAAACTGTTGCTCGGAGCTGTTGTTATCGGTGGCGGTCTTTTGATCGCTGGAATCCTGTTGGTCAAAATATATGTAACGCCTGAGAGAGTCCATATCCTGGTTCAGTCGGGTCTTGAAGAAGCGTTACAGCGCAAGGTGAGTTTAGGTGCTGTTGAGGTCGGTCTCTTCTCGGGGATCAAGTTGGCAAAGCTTTCAATCCAATCG
>NVTW01000010.1 GCA_002401725.1 Gammaproteobacteria bacterium | reverse complement strand
ACCAAGAAACCGCCCACTGTGAATAAATCGAAACTTGTGCAGATTTTATTGAATTAAGTGCGGCTTCAAATTCATCCGCCAATAGGAGCAAGTTTTTTTACTATCTGTAAAGTTTAGTACGGTAAGATCTCGATTAGTATTTTTTAACCAAGCCTTTAAATTAGGATCTAAAAGATTGTAATAATGCTGTCCATCATATTCATTTTTAGAATCATAACCTTCAACTAGTAAAACGGGTTTGTCTAAAACACCATCATCACTTAAAAAAGATTGTGTGGCAGCATTAGTGGAAAAAGAAGAAATTATTACGCAAGCAATATGCAGATTGCAGATTGCAGATTGCAGATTGCAGATTTTAAAATATTATTGTTTTTCATTTAAAAAATGTCCCTATTAAAATTGATAAATTACTGAAAAATTAGTTTGTGTTAACCCTTGACGATAATTACTCGCAGACACACCTAACTGTAATGCCCAGCTCTCAAAAATTTGATACTTCAAATTAGTACCAATAGAGAATGCCATTTCGGTACTAGAAGTTTTATTGTTGGTTAAAGGTTCATCCGGAAAACAATGACCTCCCAAAAAACCACGGTTATTTGAAGTACAGGTTTCTGTTATAACAGTTTCATCACCAAGTAAAATTCCCGCAGTTAATTCAAGACTGAAATCGCTAGATATTGGCAATTTATACACGGCATCTAATCCATAGAGTGTGGATTGGTAATCTACCTCTGTAAAAATAGAGTTTTGATATTCAGAAAAACTCACTCCACAATAATCACAAATATCACTTAACTGAAACCTTGCCGCCCATTGTTCGTCAAATTGATAGTCTAACGTTAAGTAAAAACTTGCTGATTTAACTTCATCACTGATCCCTGACAGCTGAAATGAGTTCAAGTTATTAGAACCCAACCCAATTCCCACACTAAAATTGGGCTTAAAGTCAGTAACCACCTGCTCTGCAAAGATTGAGCTACTACATATGAGTAGCATTAATGCTATTATTTTTTTCATATTTTCCTCTTAAATTATAAATTATTATTAAATGTTGCTACGTAAAATTTAGTTATGGTTGTGCACCTCCTATGATTAAAATTAGTGAATTTCTTTGAAAACCATTCAACGACAAGTTAGGCAATGCGTAACTTGCTATAAAATGCGTTAATACCCGTGGTGCATTTAGGAAAAACATACAGTTTTCGATTGTTTTATCTACGTTAAACTGATCGGTATTATTTCTGTAGGTCGGCATTTATGCCGTCAATTGTTATTTGATGGGCTAAAGCCCAACCTACAGGTGATAAATTAATAAAAACAGTTTTTAATGCGCCACGGGGATTATTAGATGTGCATAGAATAAATGGTTTGCAGTAAATTTCAATAAGTTTGTTAATAATCCGTATTGTTTGCACGAATATTGAACTGTTTGTTTATACTCATGTTACCTCGAAATACTCGTTTCAGACATTTTGAAGTATCATGAGTATATACCCATGATCTTTGAAAATGATTAGCATTTAGCCATTTTTTAAAAAATGAAAGATATTGAATTAGACGCTAAGAGCTACTCCTAACATGAGATTTTTGTTTACATTCAAGTTTTTCGATAAAACACACAACATTATTTCTGCCCTGTGCTTTTGCTTGATACATTGCAATATCAGCATCATGCAGCAATTGGTCAAAATTTTCGACTGTTTTTTCGGTACTTACTACACCAAAACTAGCGGTTACTCTACTATTTATTCCTTGCAATGAAAAATCATGCTTAGCTATTTTAACCCTAAGATGTTCAGCAACAGCTTTTGCTTTGACCAAATTCTCATCAGGTAAAATCAATACAAACTCTTCACCACCAAGGCGAGCAAAAACATCGCGGGAACGAATTACCTCATTACCTATGCGAGCAAATTGTTTTAATATTTCATCGCCAACTTGATGGCCAAAAGTGTCGTTTATTTTTTTAAAATAATCAGCATCAAAATAGATCACAGCTAATGGTAATTGCTGCTCTAGAGATTTTTTAAATAAGCGTTCACCTAAGTAAAAAAGGGTTTTGCGATTGACTAAGCCGGTTAATGCATCAGTACGTCCTAACCGCACCAGTTGGCGTCTAACTCTATATTCTCGCAACATAATTAATAAAAAAACGACAGCAACCACCACTAATATAATGGTATATAGCTTTTGCTGCTGCTGTAGTTTATCAATTTTAGCTATTTTTTCTTGTTCTCGTACATTTTGATCTGCTAGTAGTTTGTTTTCTTTAAGCTTTTTTTTCATCTCAAATTTTTTACTGAGTTGTTCAACCAAAGCATCTTTTTGATTATAATTATTCCGTATATATTTCCGTAGATAACGATGTTTATGCACGTATGCTTGATCAAAATCACCTAGTGTTGCGTAACTTTCGGCCATTAACCATTCTAATTGCATAAACATTGGCTGGCTCAATTGCGCCCGAGGGATCTTTTTCTTAAATTTTTCAGCTGCAGTTAAGTATTCAATCACTTTTTTTAGTTCAGCTTTTTGTTTAGATAAATATGCCTTAGCTAACAGCAGTATATATTGCTCTGCTTTATTTAAATTAGTGTTAGAGGAGACAGCGACATAACCTGATGACTTAGGTATGAGTAATGATAATTGTAAAATTTTACCTGCCGCTGTGCGACTGCCACTTTTACTCGCTTTTAATGCATCAATAACTGCTTGGCGAATTCTTAAATCTTTTGTTTTTTTTGGTTTTTGTTCAGTTTTACTCGATTTAGTATTACCTTGTGATTGTGCGGTTGCCAAGTTGGTATAAGCAAAGGCTATTAAAAGTGACCAGCTAATAATTTTGACTATTTTTTTCATGCGCACACCTTATTACGACCTAGTGCTTTCGCTTGATAAAGTAAATCATCGGCTTGCTTAATTAATTGTTCAAAATCAAGTGAATCTGTAGAGGTTCCAGTAAACTTTTTATTAGTAGCAACACCAATGCTTAAAGTAATACTAGGAATAGATTTTGAGTTATGCTGCCAAGTTTGCGCTGCCATTTTTTTACATAACCGATCCGCTACATTTATTGCTTGTTCCTTACTTGTATTAGGCAGTAATACTACAAACTCTTCTCCGCCAAAACGCGCAAAGACATCGTTTTTCCTAAACATTTCATTGCCCAATTGCGCTAAGGTTTGTAAAACTATATCGCCTTGTTTATGACCGAAATCATCATTAACTTTTTTAAAAAAATCGAGATCAATCATCAGTAAGCTTAGTTCTGTTTGCTGCTTTTGTGCATTTACACATAAACTTTTACCTACTTGCAACAAGCGTCTTCTATTAACTAACCCGGTTAATACATCGGTTCTGCTGGTAATAAGTAAACGCCGTTGTCCTTTTACTAGCTTGTATAAAAGCCAAGCAAAGATAAGTACGGCTAAGGCAATAACCATAAAATAAAGCTGTTGATTTCGGTTCTTCGTTTCGGCTTGTAATAATTCTAAAGCTTGATCTGAACCTTCTTTTTTGAGGGATTTTTTTTGTAATTCCGATTGTTCGCTTTCGTAACGTAAGCGCACTTCTTGCACTGCTGAAATTTGTTCTGCTTTTAAATAGGTAATATAGCGTTCAACATATTCAGATAGCGTTTTATAAGCGGTTTCATAATGACCCAAAGAACGGCTAATTTTAGCTTTTAAACCTAAAATAGAAATATAGTTAAAATTATTCTCTTGCTTTTGCTTAATCGTAAATAAATTTTCTGCTTGCGCTAAGCTATCCAGCGCATCATCAAAACGTTGTAATCCTTCAAGCACATAACTTTTATCAATTAGAAAACTTAACTTTGCCGAATGTCTCTCAACATCACCAAGGTATTGTTCAGCAATTAATAAATATTGATAAGCGGTTTCAGGATCTGATTTTTTTTGTCTTAAAAAACTCCAACTTAACCCCATATAGACATTGTAATACATGGCATTGTCATCTTTACCTTTTAATTTATCAATAATCTCTTTATAAACGTCAATTGCTTGGCCATAATGTCTATTAGATTGATAATTCGCGGCCATATTTGCGAGCGAATTAAGCGCATAAGAATCTTTTCCTATATTGCTATAATGTTGATAAGCAGTACGATAAAATTTTAATGATTGATCTAGCTCGCCTAAATAAGAATATAAACTCCCTAATTCGGTGTTGATATAACCCTGTAAATCTTCATCTTTTAAATTATTGGCTATTTTTAAGGCATCATTTAATACCATTAAAGACAATTTGTAGCGATTAGTTTGATAATAAATCGCGCCCATATTGATTAAACCTTGCGCAATAAATTGTTGATCATTTAATGATTGTGCAACATCAAGTCCATTTAAATAATCTTCACTGGCAAGCTTGAAATTACCCAAGCTTTCAATAGCAAAGCCTCGTATATAAGATAATTCAGAGATCAAAACATTCGGTTTTTTTAATTTTTTGGCGAGATCAAGACCAAAAGTAGCAACATCTTTTGCTAATTGAAAGCGTGATAAATCCGCGTAAATATCTGCTTGATATTTATAAAAGGTTAGTTGGTTAACGAGAGAAAGCTTATCTAAATTTTCTTTAGCTGAATTAAGCAGTTGTAATGCTTTACCGGTGTCACTGTCTTTTAATTTTTTAACATCTGCAATAGTTTTGGTGAATATTTGAACTAAATTTGGCTTAGTAACATTTGGATACGCATTTGCTTGACAACATATTAACAAGGGAAGACATATTGCTAGACAATAACGAAATACAGCTAATTTTTGTCTACTGCTCAACAACACTTTACCCTTTATTATAAAAATGTAAATAAATACCCAAAACACTTAAAGATGCATCTTCAGATAATTTGGTTATACCACGCACTTATTCTAATTGAAAAAGTACCACCAATAAAAATAATGTGTATACAATAAGCTAGTTTAAAATGAAAGCAACTAAATATATACGGAAAACAGTGAGTATTTTTGCTTTATTTGTTTCGAAGTCGTTACACTTGAAAAACAAGTACTTAGTACTAAACTTCTCGTATTATATATATCTATTATTGATGCTTTAATAACAATTTATTTACTTTGTATTTTTATTTTAAATAAGTATTCACTTCCGCTCTATACTTTAATTTTGGTTAAGGTGACTTTGGCTAGGCTCTACTTTGGACTAGAAAGTAATATTTTTATTCTTTTTGCTAAGCTTTTTTTATCTAAACGATTATAACGTATCACCATATCGACTTTACCGTCTTGATTTATATCGTCGAACAATACATTGGCACCTTCTTGTGGCAGTAAAGTTTTGTATTTTACCGCACGTTTACTAAATAAACGCTTAGTAGTTTGTTCATTTTGTGCTTTGGCAAAATAAATTTTAAGCACTTTATTTTCTTCTGATAGCACTAAATCAAGTAAACCATCACCATTTACATCAACTAATTTAACAATCGAACTTCCGGTTTGTCCTGAGCTTAAACTAAAACTTAACTCTACAGTTTTATGTGTTTGCGGTTTTTTAGGAAAAGCACTATTTTGGTCCATTTTAAAAATATAAACATTTTGATCAATACTACTCGACAACAGTGCGCCAATAATTTCTGATAAACCAATGTCAAAACCAGACAGTAGCACTTCTAATTTTTTATCACTGTCTATATCAACAAATTCAAGCCCGGTTAATGTGCCTTCGGTATGTACAACATTGCTCGGGCTACTTGCAAAAACGGTGTTTTTTTGCTCTTGCTTACCTAGATAAATTTCATAGTCATTTACTTTATCTAGTACCCCAGAACTTTGTGTAAAACGAACAATTAAATCGGCAATATTGTCATTATTTATATCGCGGATCTCGGTTAATTGCCGATACACTAAATCACTTTGATCAAGGGTATTTCCTGATTGATCTTTTTTATCGTACCATGGCATACCGCTAATATCAGCCGCTAGCTTGATGTTAACCGCCGTTGTTGAAAAATCATTATCATTCTTTTGCAGGTAAACAATAAGCTCTCCTTCACCAACAATAACAATGTCCGTTTTGTTATCAAAATTCATGTCACTTAAATATACTTTTTGGCGGCTATAGCTTGCACCATTTTGAAATAAATTAACTTTGGGCTTTATCGGTAAAGATTGACTGCGCATACTGCCATCTGCTTGACCAAAAAATAAATGTGTTTGGGTAAAGTCGGTAATAATCGCATCCGCATAATGGTCATTGTTCAAATCAACAATAAAGTCACCTCGCTTTATTAATTGCGATTGCCCCTTCATAAATATACTTGGCGTGGTTGCCACTTGCGTGAATCCGTTATTTGCCTGATAAACAAAGAGCTGTTGTTCACCTAAAAAATAAATTTGTTGTAACTGCCCGTCTTTATAATCAGTTAAATCAAAACTATAAAACGAGTCTGGTATCGTCACTTTATCAAGTATTTGATATTATTGAATGGTTTTACTTATACCGTAAATAATTAGCCAGCGTGTACTATTTTCATCGATGGTAATGGTGACAATTTCTTTGCCTTGTTGGGGTAAAATGTCTGCAATGATCAGCGGATGAATAAACGAATACGGTGAGTCTAAGTTGATCCCAGTAAAATTCACTTTGATCTTAGCAAAGACCGTTGACGAAAAAAACAATAACCAACAAGATAGAAATAAACCTATTAAAGTGGTCTGTTGTTTTGCTATTTTTAGATTAAACACCATTATTTACCGTTCATTTTATAAAAAAGATACATAGTTTTAACATAATGATTTGTATAATTGCTTATAAAATTGTAAAAAACGATGAACTACTGCTCTAAAACAATCAGCAGCATAGACAAGCAAGCAGATTATTTGCTTTAATTTATCTCAAAATGTTTAATCACAATATAAAACCAGCCATTAATTCAATGGATAAAGACAACAAAAAGTGATCTCTAATGAAAAAATCAATAATTTATAGTGCGATAATTTCGGCGCTTTTTTTAACCGCCTGTACTGATAATAAAATCGCTGATAACCAAGCAACAAACAGCCCAAAAACCGCAACGACTAAAACGACTGTTACCAAGCAAAAAAATACAAACTTGAGCGAACTATATCAGCAAGCGACAAAATCGCTATTTAGCCAACGTGAACTTTCAGCTAGTGTTTATGGCTTAAGCGATGCTGATGTTGGCATCCATTACGCGAATAAAATGGAAGATTATAGCCCCACAAACGAAGCTAAATTACGCCAAGCAATGCTAACACTAACTAAAACCATTACTAACACGCCAACTACAACCAAGTCAGCCAATGAAAAAACCACCAAGGAAGTGATGGCGAGCATTACCCGTTATTTTGCTGGCAACCCCGATTTTTCAATTGGTTATATTGATCCTTGGATGGGCTTGTCACCCTTTATTATTAACCAAATTAATGGCCCTCTCATTGGTATTGTCCGTAACATGCAAACCGATCAAAAAATAGTTAACGAACAAGATGCACAAGATTATTTAGCGCGTTTAGCTCAGTTCGATCAACTTATTGATGGTATTGCCGCCAAAGTTAACTTTGACGCCGCACAAAACTGGCTACCACCTAAAATTATCTTACAAGGTGCATTACGTTATTTACACGGTTTTACAAAACCTGAGCCAAGCAAGCATGCGTTAGTGACTTCATTTGCTGATAGAGTTAACAAAATCAGTGAGCTAAGTGCTGATCAAAAACAGCAGTTAATTGCTCAAGCAACTAATAGAGTCGCAAATATTGTTTATCCCGCTTATAAAAAAATTACTCAAGTTACTGAACAATTATTACCTAAAGCGAGAAAAGAAGCAGGTATTTGGGCGCAACCTCATGGTGATAAATATTACCAAGATGCTATTCATGAATTAGGTGATAGCGATTTAACCGCAGAGCAAATACATCAATTGGGTTTAAGCGAAGTCGAACGTATTAATAAACAAATGGACAGTATTTTAACAGTACAAGGTTATACCAAAGGTAGTGTTGGCGAACGTATGGTTGCCCTTAATGAAGAACCACGCTTTTTATATGCTGACTCTAAAGAAGGTCGTGAACAACTGCTTAAAGACATTAACGGTTATATTGCCGAAATTACCGCAAAAATGCCGACCGCTTATAAAGCGACGCCTAAATATAAAGTGGAAGTTCGTCCCTATCCGGTTGAGATCCAGGATGGCGCACCCGGTGGAGAATATAACTCACCATCTATTGATGGCAGTAAACCCGGTATTTATTGGATCAACTTACGCGACATGAAAGCTAACCCTAAATTCGCTCTAAAAACATTAACTTATCATGAAGCTATTCCTGGGCATCATTGGCAAATAGCCCTTAACTTAGAACAAACTGATATGCCATTTTTACGCCGAATTGCCCCTTATAACGCTTACGCTGAAGGTTGGGCATTATACTCTGAGCAAGTTGCTGCTGAAATGGGCATGTATAAAGATGATCCCTTTGGTGATTTAGGACGTTTACAGGGTGAAATGTTCCGCGCAGTACGCTTGGTTGTTGATACCGGATTACATTACAAACACTGGACGCGAGAGCAAGCAATAAACTATATGGCAGAACAAACCGGCTCGGCAAAATCAGATGTTATTGCCGAAATTGAACGTTACATGGCATGGCCAGGACAAGCATTAGGCTACAAACTCGGCATGCTGAAAATATTATCATTAAGAAAACACGCAAAAGAATCCTTAGGTGATAAATTTGACCTCGGTGAATTTCATGATGTTGTACTCTTAGGCGGTGCAGTACCAATGAAAGTGCTAGAAGAAAATATCAACCAGTGGATTGCTAGTAAAACTCAATAATCCACTTTGACACCGAGCTTGTTGATATTAACAAGATCGGTTTTTCAACAAAACGCGATTTTAACTTACATGCCTATGCAGATCACTCAGGTATTTATTATATTCGTCATCTTCGAGACGTTTTTATTGAAGATCTCGTATTTTTTGAGCTAGATTCTCGCTTAAAAGACTGCGAGAATGACGATCCTGAGCCAAGTGCATAGGCATGTTAACTTATTTCAATTTTATACTTAGCACTGCTCTTATCTTACATCATCCTTTGAATACAACACTGTATAGACAAACAGTATTTTTAGCGCTATATTTAAACCATCATTTAGCCATTAACACTTTTCTATGCAACTTTATATTGCCGAAAAACCTAGTTTAGGGCGTGCCATTGCTGGAGCTATCGCACATACTTTGGGCAAAGCCAATAAAAACCACCAAGGTTATATCGAATGTGCCAATGGTGATGTGGTGTCTTGGTGCATTGGCCACATACTAGAACAATCGGCACCTGAAGTTTACGACAGTGCTTACCAAAAATGGCAACTTGAACACTTACCTATTATTCCACAACAATGGCAATTAACCGCAAAAGCCACTACCCGTAAACAATTAGCAGTATTACGAAAATTAGTAAAACAGGCCAATAACTTAGTACATGCGGGCGATCCCGACCGTGAAGGACAATTATTAGTTGATGAAGTGATTGATTATTTTAACGTTGCTAAAACTAAAAAAAATAACGTTAAACGTTTGTTGATCAACGATTTAAACCTACCCGCAGTAAAACGAGCTTTAACTAAAATGAAAAGTAATCACGAGTTTATGCCGTTATCGATATCAGCATTAGCGCGCTCGCGTGCCGATTGGCTTTATGGCATTAATTTAACACGTGCTTACACTATTCAAGGGCAAAAATCGGGCTTTAATAGTGTGCTTTCAGTGGGGCGAGTACAAACACCTTTATTAGGCTTAGTCGTGGCAAGAGATAATGAAATTGCCAATTTTGTCAGTAAACCATTTTATCAAGTTAATGCTCATATTGGAGAAAATAAAGATGAAATTACGTTTACTGCCAAATGGCAACCAAGCGAAGCCTGTCAAGCTTACATGGATGAAGAAAAACGAGTATTAGTAAAAACGCTGGCCGAAAACGTCGTAAAACGCATCGAAAATCAACCAGCTAAAGTAACCGCAATAAATAAACAGCAAAAAAAGCAGCAACCGCCCTTACCTTACAGCTTATCAAGTTTACAAATAGATGCGGCAAAACGATTTTCGATGAATGCCAAACTTGTACTCGATGTTTGTCAAAGTCTGTACGAAAAACACAAGTTGATCACTTATCCACGTTCAGATTGTCGTTATTTACCTAATGAGCAACATAAACAAGCCAGCAGCATTATTAAAATATTGGCAAACTGCACACAACCTTTTGCCACAAATGCTAAAGATGCCGATCAAAAACTTAAAAGCAAAGCGTGGAACAACAGTAAGATTAGTGCTCATCACGCCATTATACCGACCGAAAAGTCAGTTGATAAATGTAACTTAAATTCTTTTGAAAAAAACATCTACAGTTTAATCGTACGACAATATTTAGCACAATTTTATCCTGCTTATATTTATGACGAAACCCAAGTTGAATTAACCATAGCCGGTGGTTTATTTAAAACCAGTGCGAAAACTGAAAAACAGCTTGGTTGGAAAACGCTATTTCAATCACATAAAAATCAGCAAAGCCAGCAAGAAACAAATGAAAATGCCACAACAGAGCAAAAATTACCGCCCTTGCAACAGGATGATATTTTACATTGCCATCATGGTGAGTTATTAGCAAAAAATACCCAACCACCAAAAACCTTCACCGATGCAACATTATTGGCCGCAATGACCAATATTGCTCGTTTTGTTGATGATAAAAACATTAAGAAGATCCTTAGAGACAACGATGGATTAGGTACAGAAGCCACTCGTGCTGGCATTATTGAATTACTTTTTAAACGTCAGTTTTTACAAAGAATTGGCAAAAACATTCAAGCAACAGAAATCGGCAAAGCGTTAATAAATGCCCTACCCGATAATGCCACAAAACCCGATATGACTGCTCAATGGGAAGCAGAACTTAACGCCATTAGTGAGAAAAAAAGCAGTTATCAGCATTTTATGCAACCGCTAGAAAATACTATCACGCAAATGATCAGCCAAGCAAGCCAGCGGCCGTTAATAGGCTTACCTAAAGTAGCGTTTAAGCCCAAGAAAAAACGCCACAAATTTACCAAGAAAAAAGCTGCTTAACACGGCATAAACTTTAGCTAGCTAAACTTGCTTGTTTAAAGGGTAAATTTAAAAATAAACATGCCTATGCACTTGGATCAGGATCGTCACTCCCGAAGTCTTTTAATCGGACATAGCATGGATGCTATATATTAGACACTGCATGGTGCATATTGTCCTGAATCTACGTCAAAAAGTACGAGATCTTCGATAAAAGCGTTTCGAAGATTTTAATAAATACCTGAGTGATCTGCATAGGCATATTGCTTATAACAATTAGTGTAATTACCGCTCACTGTATACTATTTGAATATTATCTAAAATAACTTTTGACAGCGCTGTCAAAAGTATGACAAAGTTAAACTCTAATGGATAAAACCAAATCATAGCCATGAGCTTATTAGCCTTAGCATTTAAAATTAATTGATACGGAATGAGTATGACCAAGCTGTTTAAAAAAATCCAACTTAATAACAAACTCGCCTTAGTTATATTAAGCTTATCGACACTATTATTGGGCTGTGGGCAACAAAGCAATTCAAAGCTGAAAAACAATAGCGAGAAAGTAAAAGAGTTCACGAAAAAAACAAGTCTACATAGCGCAACACCAGCCGATATTGACTTAATTGCCAATTCATTACAGGTTAATTATCACTTATTAACTAATATTCCTGATAACCAATGTGATAGCAAAAAAGCCAATGGCGCTTGTTTTACTGTTGAACTTAGTTTCACCGCACCACAAGCAATTACCGCCAAAGATTGGCAAATAACCTTTAGTCAAATATTGCCAATACAATCGTTTCAAAGTAATGAATTTAGCGTTAAACACATTAATGGTGACTTACATCAAATTAGTTTGAATAACAATTATCAAGGTTTTAGCGCTGGCGAAACAAAATCATTACTATTCAGAGCAAATTTTTGGATGCTGTCACAAACGGATGCCTTACCTAATTATATTGTTAGCTCTACCAAACCGAGTAAATCGTTAACCGCTAAAGTGATCGCTAGCACTAAAACAGCAATTGATAAAAAAACAAATATAGAAACCCTACCATTCGTAACTCCTTTTGTTGATCAGAATAAACAATTTAAACGCACTGCCAATGATAAAACCGTTTGGTTGAAAAGTGACAATTTATATCAGCGTAACCAACAAGGTGTCGGCGATAAATTATTAGAAGTCAGCAGCCAAATAATTCCTACACCCAAACAAATAATTATTGACCCACAGCAACGCCAACTCAATATTAGCTCAGGGTTAAATATTAAATTAAATAATGTGCCCACACCTGAAGTTAGCGCAGCATTAGCACATTTAGCACAACTTGGTGTACAACAAAACGTGCGCGGTGTCGCAGTTAACTTAGCAATTAAAGCAGACCCAACACTAGTGGTTGGCAGTTACACCTTAGCGATCACCCCAAAAGCGATTAATATTACCGGTGTTGACAGTGCTGGCGTATTTTATGGTTTGTCATCGCTGAGTAGTTTGCTCACATTGGGTAATGACAATCTGCCTTTATTAACCATTAACGATCAGCCTCATTACCAATTTCGCGGCATGATGATTGATGTTGCTCGTAACTTTCACTCAACAGCATTTATATTGAAATTAATCGCACAAATGGGTGCTTATAAATTAAATAAGCTGCATTTGCATTTAGGTGATGATGAAGGTTGGCGCATTGAAATCCCCGATCTCCCTGAATTAACAGAACTAGGTTCAAAGCGTTGTTTAGGAAAATCATTGGTTCAAGAAAACACTTGTTTATCACCGCAACTTGGCGCAGGTATCGATGCTAACAGCTCGGTTAATGGCTATTACAGTGTTAATGACTATCAAGAAATACTGCGTGCAGCTAGCGCTAATCATATTCAGGTGATCCCATCTTTTGATATGCCAGGGCATTCACGTGCCGCGGTAAAAGCCATGCAAGCTCGATACAAAAAATATATTATCGCCGAACAATACGATAAAGCGACTGAATATTTACTCAACGATAATAAAGATACTACCCAATATTCCTCGGTACAGTATTATAATGACAACACCTTAAACGTCTGCATGGACTCGACTTATCACTTTATTGAGAAAGTATTAACTGAAGTAAAAAAACTTCATGCTCAAGCAGGTCAACCGTTAGTACGCTATCACATTGGTACCGATGAAACCGCTGGCGCTTGGGTTGGATCACCAGTATGTAAAGCACTTATGGAGAAACCAGAAAACAATCTTGATTCAGCAGAAAAACTTGGCGCTTATTTTATTGAACGTGTTGCGAATATGCTTTCTCAACTCGATATTGAAACGGCTGGCTGGAGCGATGGTTTATCACATACCAATCCCAAAAACATGCCCGCTATTGTACAAGCGAATGCTTGGGATGTGTTATTTTGGGGCGGTCATAAAAATGTCCATAAATTAGCAAATCAAAATTGGCAAATCGTTGTTTCAACACCCGATGTACTTTATTTTGATTTTCCCTATGAAGCCGATCCACAAGAATATGGTTATTATTGGGCATCGCGCCACACCAATACCGAAAAAGTTTTTCGGTTTATGCCTGATAATTTACCCGCTAATGCTGAATTTTATTTAGACCGAGAAGATAATCCATACAGTGCCGACGACACTAAACAGTATGATAATTTAGGAAAGTTAGTTTCATCTCCTTTGCACAAAGAGGTTAAATTTTTAGGTATTCAAGGGCAGCTATGGAGCGAAAATACCCGTAGCGATACCATGGCTGAATATAAAATATTCCCTCGCTTATTTGCCTTAGCAGAGCGCGCTTGGCATCAAGCAAGCTGGGCTGTGCCTTATAATTATAATGGTGCTGTGTATGATCAAAATAGTCATTATTTTACTGATGAATTGAAAAAACAACGTGATCAACAATGGCAATTATTTGCCAATACCATTGGGCAAAAAGAACTGGTTAAGCTCGAACGCGCCAACATTAATTATCGTTTACCTACAGTTGGCGCTATTATTCAAAATGGCACACTCTACGCTAATAGTGCTTTTTCAGGGCTTACTATTGAGTATTCTTTACAAACTCTGGCGCAACAAAATCCGCTAGAGAAAAATCCGGCACAGCAAAATCAACCACAGCAACGCGCCAAAACACAAAAATGGCAAATTTATACCAAACCTGTCAAAGTCTCAGGTACAGTAAAAGTACGTACAACCAGTGTTAGCGGCGAACGTAAAGGTAGATATTTAGTGGTTAACAACCAAACTAATTAACCAAAGATCATCAGTTTAAGTATAATATAGAATTACTTATTCCAAAAACATATTCAATTAATTGTAATATATTACAAAAAAAGCTTAAATAATGTAAAAAATAAAATGACAACGCTGTCATTTGTCGCTAAGATGAATTCAATCAGTTTTATCTATAACTTTATAAATAGAATATTGATCCTTAAAATAAATTTGCAAGATTAAAACCTAAGAAGTGGAACAGAGGTCTAAATGCCTAGTAAGCACAGAGCTAGCACAACAAGTAGCGCCAGTAGTAATAAAAACAATCAACAACTTTATATTGGAGTTGATGGCGGCGGCAGTAAATGCAAAGCCGTGCTAATGGATGAAAACAATCAAATATTAGGTACTGGCACTGCGGGGCCTGGAAATCCTTTGCATGGTTTTGAACAAGCCACGAATTCAATCACTGAATCGGCAAAATTAGCATTAACTAATGCAGGTTTGCAGAATATTAACTTATCAGAAATTATTGCCGGCGTTGGTTTAGCTGGTGTTAATTTACCGATATTATTTGAACAGATGACCAATTGGCAGCATCCATTTAAACGCATGTTTTTAGCGACAGATTTACTGATTGCTTGTTTAGGTGCACATCAAGGAGAAGATGGCGCAGTAATGATCACCGGTACTGGTTCATGTGGTTTTTCTTATGTTGATCAAAAAGCATTAATTGTTGGCGCACATGGTTTTCCTCATGGCGATAAAGCCAGTGGCGCTTGGTT
This sequence comes from Gammaproteobacteria bacterium, assembly GCA_002401725.1. Classification (GTDB taxonomy): domain Bacteria; phylum Pseudomonadota; class Gammaproteobacteria; order Enterobacterales; family Alteromonadaceae. The sequence continues at coordinate 77,913 of NVTW01000010.1, read as the reverse complement.
TGGCTTACAAGCAGCTAAGCAAGTTTTATTATCACTTGACGGTTTAGGTGGCGAAACAGCCATGACTCAAAAGTTATTAGCACTAACCAATTGCCAAGATGATGTCGCTTTAGTGGAAGCAATTGCCAACAAACCTGCTACTTTTTATGCGAAATTTGCTAATTTAGTTTTTGATGCGGCGGAAGAAGGCGATGATATCGCGAAAGAAATTATTCAAGAAGGTTGTGCGTATATAACCAGCGTTGCCAATAAATTATGGCAGCAACAGCCAGCAAAAATGTCGATGATAGGCGGATTAACCTCCAGATTAATTAAATGGTTGCCTGCAGAAATTGCTAATAAATTAACAGCTCCATTATCTCCGCCAGAAGTGGGCGCAGTATTATTTGCCAAACAACAATTAAAGATACAAAACAGTGATAAAATTGCTGTTTAACTAAGCTGTTTAACTAAGCTGTTTAACAATAAGATAAGCACAACTAGGACTAACAATGACAACATTTCGTTTACTATCCCGTAAGTTTTTTGATGGTGATAAAATTCATCACAATAAAGTTATGGAAATTACACAAGGTAATATTAGCGCTATTTATGATGCTGATAGCAACCCTGTAGTAGACGAAATTATTGAGGGTTTAATTGTGCCTGGTTTTATTGATCTACAAGTCAATGGTGGTGGCAATGTCTTGTTTAATACCTCTCCCACGYTAGCAGGTATAAAAACCATCATTGACGCACATGCACAGTTTGGCACGACGGCAATACTACCAACCTTAATTACCGATACTATTGAAACCATGCAGCAAGCTGCTGATGCTATTAGCGCTGCAATTGCTAACAATATACTTGGTATTATCGGCGTACATTTTGAAGGACCACACTTATCTCTAGCTAAAAAGGGCGCGCATATAGCAGAACATATTCGCCCTATTTCAGCAGCTGAATGGCAAATATTAACACGGAAAGATCTCGGACAAATATTAGTTACTTTAGCACCAGAAAATGTTTCACCAGCCGACATAAACCGCATGGTAAATTTAGGTATTAAAGTCTGCTTAGGTCATAGCAATGCTGATTATAAAACAACACAACAAGCGATTGATGCGGGTGCCGATGGTTTTACCCATTTATACAATGCGATGTCAGCCATTCAAGGACGCGAACCGGGTGTACTAGGTACTGCATTTTTAAATGACAACACCAGCTGTGGTTTAATTGTTGATGGTCATCATGTTGATTATCACAGTTGTAAAATTGCCTTAAAAATAAAACCACAAGGTAAAGTATTTTTAGTAACCGATGCCATGCCACCGGTTGGCTGTGATGAAACTGAATTTGCCCTATTTAACCGCAAAGTGTTATTAGAAAATGGCAAGTTAACACTACCTAATGGCAGCTTAGCTGGCTCGGCTTTAAATATGGCGGCAGGTGTACGTAACATTCATCAACATTTAGATCTTAGCCTTGAAGAAGCTTTACGCATGGCAAGTTTATATCCAGCACAGTACATTAATAAAAATCAACAATTAGGCGCGTTAGCCGTTGGCAAACAAGCTGACATGGTGCAGCTTAATGATGCTTTACAAGTACAAACAACGTGGATCAAAGGCGAAAAAGTTTATAGCCAATAACAGTAATTGATACAGCTAACAAAAATTATTATTACGATAAGCAATAAAAAGTGAGGATGTATGGAAATGACAATGACAACTGAAAAGCAAAAAAGTAGTACGTTGCCGATGATAATAGTTGCAGGGCTATTTTTTATCTTAGGTTTTGCAACCTGGCTTAATGGTTCATTAATGCCTTACTTAAAACAAATTTTGCAATTAACCCCCTTTGAAGCATCGCTAATTGTTGGCTCATTTTATATTGCCGTTACTTTCACCGCGCTACCATCAGCAAGTATCATTCGTAAAGTGGGCTACAAAAACGGCATGGCATTAGGCATGGCAACCATGATGATTGCTGGTTTATTATTTATTCCTGCGGCAGAGACACAAATTTTTCCATTATTTTTATTTGCCCAATTAGTAATGGGCACAGGCATTACCTTATTACAAACCGCAGTAAACCCTTATGTGGTACGTTTAGGCCCTGAAGAATCAGCCGCCGCGCGTATTTCAATTATGGGTATTTTAAATAAAAGTGCTGGTGTGGTTGCACCAATGGTATTTGCCGCATTAATTTTAAGTGGTTTTGAATCTTATGGCGGTCAAGAACTCACCGTAGCACAAATTAATAATATGGCTGACTCCTTAATTATGCCTTATTTAGGTATGGCACTATTTCTTGGTTTATTAGCTTTTGCCGTAAAAAAATCTCCGTTACCTGAACTGCCCAGCGAAGCTGATGAAGACGATGGTAAAACCCATGGTCATATCAAAGAAGCACTAGCCCATCCTAACCTAGCATTTGGTGTTTTAGCTTTGTTCTTTTATGTTGCTGTTGAAGTGATCGCGGGCGATACCATAGGCACCTTTGCCTTATCTCTTGGTGTTAAGAATTATGCCGTAATGACCTCGTATACTATGGTTTGTATGGTTATTGGTTACATTTTAGGGATATTTTTAATTCCTAAATATGTTTCACAGCACATTGCTTTAACTGTTTCTGCCATTTTAGGATTAATATTAACATTAGCTGTAGTGTTTAGTGACTCCCACTCTTTTGTTATTGCCAATAGCATATTGGTGCCATTTGGCGGTGCACAACTCCCTGATACGTTACTATTAATTGCCTTTTTAGGATTAGCCAACGCCATCGTCTGGCCTGCTGTGTTTCCATTAGCTTTATCTGGCATGGGTAAGTTAACCAGTACTGGTTCTGCGTTATTAATTATGGGCATTTCAGGTGGGGCTTTTGGCCCTATGGTCTGGGGGCTGTCTTCATCAACCAGTTTAGGTCAACAAGGCGCTTATTTAGTGATGTTACCTTGTTATTTATTTATTTTATTTTATGCCGTTAAAGGTCACAAAATGCGTAGTTGGAACTAATTTTAGTTTGGCTATGTTGTACTTAACTGTAGTTCAACTAATAATTATCGCGTAAAACCTGCGTAGGTTGAGCTTCAGCCCATCAATATTGACGGCATGAATCAATATTGACGGCATGAATGCCGACCTACAAAATATTGTATTTGCGACGATTTATTTGACTAGCAACAATTTACGGGAACATAGCCTTTAGTTTTACTACTTATCCCTGTAAAAATTTACCAAACAGCAATAGCTGTAAGGTATAAAAGTCTCACTATGTGAGGGTGCGTTAAACGATCTTCTTTGATCGACCTCGGGTTCAATTAGAATTGCCCGAGGTTTTTTTTGCCCTAGATCAGATTTTTTCGTCTTAAAATAGAAGATTAATTTACATTTCAGTGCTATTTGTTTATAACGTATATCTACTTAGTTATATTTGAGCAAAATATGGAACAATCCAATTTACACAAGGTAACTGTAATTTTTTATAATGATGTTTCACTCGAGTTACTTCATGAAACTCATGACTTTCATCAGAATGCCGAAGGACGTGTAATTTTACCGCAAGCCTTTAAAGAGGGAAAATCGATTATTGCCGTTTGTGAAGGCGAAATTGAGATCTTAAATAAATTAGGCGACAGGATCACTTTAATCGAAGATGTCGATTATGATGACTGAGTAAAAAAGTTATCAAACAAATCACTTGAAATTAACCACTTAAATAAAAGCAAAAACCTCAATATTTTACATGGCTATGCAGATAACTCAGGTATTTATTATAATCGTCATCTTCGAGACGTTTTTATCGAAGATCTTGTATTTTTTGACGTGGATTCAGGACAATATGCTCCATGCATTGTCTAAGATGTAGCATCCATGCCACGTCCGATTAAAAGACTTCGGGAATGACGATCCTGAGCCAAGGGCATAGGCATATTAAAGTTTGACTCAATTCAATCATAACTGAAGTATAAAGTTCCGTTTAAAACTCACTTATTCCCACTCAATAGTCGCTGGCGGTTTCCCCGAAATGTCATATACCACACGAGAAATACCATCAATTTCGTTAATGATACGGTTAGACACTAATCCTAAAAAATCATACGGTAAATGTGACCAACGAGCAGTCATAAAGTCGATAGTTTCAACACAACGCAAACTAACTACCCAATCATATTTGCGCGCATCGCCCATAACACCTACTGAACGTACCGGTAAAAACACCGTAAAGGCTTGACTCACTTTTTGGTACAAGTCATGGTTGTGTAATTCTTCAATAAATATTGCATCCGCGCGGCGTAATAAATTACAATATTCTTTTTTCACTGCGCCTAGTACACGTACACCTAAACCTGGTCCAGGGAAAGGATGACGATATAACATGTCGTACGGCAAACCGAGCTCTAAACCAATTTTACGCACTTCATCTTTAAATAATTCACGTAAGGGTTCAACTAAACCTAGCTCCATATCATCGGGCAAACCACCCACATTATGATGTGATTTAATAACATGAGCTTTGCCAGTTGCAGAGGCGGCTGATTCAATGACGTCAGGATATATAGTGCCTTGTGCTAACCATTTAGCATTTTCGAGTTTTTTCGACTCTTCATCAAATACTTCAACAAAAACATTACCGATAATTTTACGTTTTTTCTCAGGATCTGCTTCATCTTTTAAACGATCAAGAAAACGATCTTCAGCTTTAACATGCACAATTTTCAAACCAAAGTGATCGCCAAACATGTCCATAACTTGCTGACCTTCGTTTAAACGCAATAGACCATTATCAACGAATACACAGGTTAATTTATCACCAATCGCACGATGTAACAGCATGGCGACAACAGATGAGTCAACACCGCCAGACAAGCCTAGAATAACCTCATCATCGCCCACTTGTGCTTTCATTTTAGCAATAGCATCTTCAATAATAGTGGCTGATGTCCATAGTTTTTCACATTGACAAATATCAACAACAAAGTGTTCTAAAATGCGAAAACCTTGTTTAGTGTGTGTTACTTCAGGATGAAATTGTACGCCGTAAAATTTTTTATCTTCATTAGCCATTGCTGCAAAAGCACAGCTGTCGGTTTTAGCAATAGTAGTAAAGCCATCGGGAATACTAGCAACTTTGTCGCCATGACTCATCCACACATCTAATAGCGCATTGCCATTATCAGCAACGTTGTCTTCAATGGCATTAAACAAGGCTGATTCAGTAATAACTTCAACCGCTGCATAGCCAAACTCTTTATGCTCAGAGCTTTGTACACTACCGCCCAATTGCTCAGCCATAGTTTGCATACCGTAACAAATACCTAGTACTGGCACGCCAGCGTTAAAGACATATTCAGGAGCACGTGGTGAATTGTTTTCAGTGACCGACTCAGGGCCGCCAGCAAGAATGATCCCTGTTGGATTAAACGCTTTAATTTGCTGCTCAGTTACATCCCAAGCCCAAAGCTCACAATAAACACCAATTTCACGCACACGACGAGCAATAAGCTGAGTGTATTGTGAACCAAAATCTAAAATTAAGATGCGATGATCATGAATGTCTTTACTCATGTTTTTTCCTATATATTTAGGTTGGGTTGATCCCAATAAAATAGTGAAGTCGGCATAAATTCCGATCTGCAAAAAATAACTAGATCTTCGATTAAAAGACTTCGAAGATGACGATTATAATAATTACCTGAGTTATCTGCATAGCCATGTAAGTATAAAATATATAACTACATTAAGTTGAGAATAGTTTAATCCTAGTTCAAGGCGGAAGCGCGGAGTTGACGATAGTCAATGAGCACTTCCAACGCAGAAATAGGGCTAAACTAACTCAACAGATCTATGAAGATCTATAGTTAGGTGCTTCTTTTGTAATGGTCACATCGTGTACATGCGACTCGCCCATACCTGCCGACGTTATTTTCATAAACTGTGGTTTAGTACGCATTTCTTCAATGGTTGCACTACCCGTTAAGCCCATAGACGAACGTAAGCCGCCCATTTGTTGATGAATAATATCAGCAACATGGCCTTTATAAGCAACACGACCTTCGATACCTTCGGGAACTAATTTATCTGCTTCACCATCTGATTTTTGAAAATAGCGATCACTTGAACCTTCTTTTTGGCTCATTGCGCCTAACGAGCCCATGCCACGATATGATTTATAGTATCTACCTTGATAAAGTTCAACTTCACCCGGCGATTCTTCTGTACCAGCAAACATGCTGCCAACCATAACGCAATGTGCGCCAGCAACRAGTGCTTTGGCAATATCACCTGAAAAACGAATCCCACCATCAGCAATAACAGGAATACCAGTGCCTTTTAAGCCTTCAACAGCGTCTGAAATAGCAGTTAATTGCGGAACACCAACACCAGTAACAATACGAGTAGTACAAATTGAACCTGGGCCAATGCCCACTTTTACGGCATCAACACCGGCATCAGCTAACGCTTTTGCACCGGCTGCGGTGGCAACATTACCCGCAATAAGTTGTAAATCAGGATAAGCTTTACGAGTAGCACTTACGCGGTCTAATACGCCTTGCGAATGACCATGAGAGGTATCAATTAATAATACATCAACACCTGCGGCTACTAGAGCTTCAATACGCTCATCTGTACCTGCGCCAACACCAACCGCAGCACCAACTCGCAAACGACCTAACTCGTCTTTACACGCGTTAGGTTTACTTTCAGCTTTTTGATAATCTTTTACGGTGATCATGCCGATAAGTTTAAAAGCATTATCAACCATCAGAATTTTTTCAATACGATGTTCGTGCATTAATCCTAAAATTTCATCACGACTAGCGCCATGCTTCACGGTTACTAACTTCTTTTTCATGGTCATCATTGCCGAAACAGGTTTAGTTAAGTTAGTGACAAAACGTAAATCACGACCAGTAATAATACCCACTAAGTTATTATCGGTATCAACAACAGGAAAACCTGAAAAGCCTAACTCGTCGGCTAAACGCATCACACTTTCAATAGTATTATCAGGGTTTACGGTAACAGGATCAGAAACAATACCACTTTCATATTTTTTAACCTGTGCAACATTTTTTGCTTGCTCAGCAATCGTCATATTCTTGTGAATAAAACCAACTCCACCTTCTTGGGCTAAGGTGATCGCTAAGCGCGCTTCAGTTACTGTATCCATAGACGCAGAAATCATCGGCACATTGAGGTTTATTTTTCGAGTTAAACGGGTAGTTAAATCGGCAGTATGGGGTAGTACCGTAGAATGGGCAGGTACTAATAAAACATCGTCAAAAGTTAACGCTTCTTGGGCAATTCGTAGCATCGCAACATCTCTCTAGCAGGGTGAATAGGGAGTAAATATTGCGGCAGAATTTTAACCGTTTTCATGATTTAGGTAAACTAAAATTTAGCTTTTGGATGAAAATAATTATATTTTACACTAACAACAACACCAATAACAACGATATACTAGTGCGAAAATTGCATTCAACTAGCTATAACCAACTACCTACAAAATAATTTTTTATGACGCAACAGCATATTTTACAAGTAAGTGAATTAACAAAAAAAGTACGTTTTCTTATTGAAAGTGAGCTAAATACTGTGTGGTTAACCGGTGAAATATCTAATTTTATCGCCGCTAGCTCTGGCCATTGGTATTTATCGTTAAAAGATGCTAAATCACAAGTAAAATGCGCAATGTTCAAAGGCAGTAATCGTCGTGTAAGGATAACACCTCGAAATGGTCAACAAGTATTAGTACGCGCTAAAGTTTCATTATATGAACCGCGTGGCGACTTTCAGCTAATTATCGAGCAAATGGAAGATGCGGGTACAGGACTGTTACGACAAAAATTTGAACAGCTAAAAGAAAAACTTACGTTAGAAGGTTTGTTTTCTCTACAATATAAAAAATCAGTTCCTGAGCATATTACCCGTGTTGGTGTTGTTACGTCACCCACTGGCGCTGCAGTAAAAGATATTTTAACCGTATTACAACGCCGTAACCCTAGTATTGAGGTTATTGTTTATCCGAGCTTAGTACAAGGTGACAGTGCCGCAGCACAAATCAGCCAAGCAATAGAAGTTGCCAATACTCGTGCTGAATGTGACGTACTCATTGTTGGTCGTGGTGGCGGTTCATTAGAAGATTTGTGGTGTTTTAACGAAGAATGCGTGGTACGCACTATATTTGCAAGTAAACTACCAATTATTAGCGCTGTAGGCCACGAAATAGATACAACATTAAGTGATTATGTGGCTGATTTAAGATCTGCAACGCCCTCAGCAGCGGCAGAATTAGTTTCGCAAGACAGTGACGAATTATTACATCGCATTAAGCAACTCAAACAGCGCTTATTAAATAATATTACTCTTCGCCAATCCACTGAAAACAAACAGTTATTAGCCTTACAACATCGTTTAGGCCAAGTACATCCTGAACAGAAGCTACAACTGCAACAACAAAAATGTGATGATTTATCGATACGCTTAACTCAAGCTATGTCGCGCGAATTAACGCGTTTTAAACAGCAACCATTACACTTAAGCGAACAATTACAACATTTATCTCCCGCTAAAAACATTCATTATTTACAGCAATTAACCCAACAAAAGCAACAACGCTTAACTACTGCAATACAACATAATCTAGCCACAAGTGGCAGTAAATTTGCCGCATTAATTGAACAATTACATTTAATCAGTCCATTAGCTACATTAGCGCGTGGTTATAGCATTACGTGGAAAAACAATCAGTTACTCAAAAGCGTACAGCAAGTGTCGGTGGACGACACCATAACAGTACAACTTAATGACGGAGAAATAAGCGCAAAAGTAGTAGCAAAATAAAGAGCATATATTGAAATAGATCCAGGACAATATGCTCCATGCATTGTCTAATATGTGGCATCCATGCCACGTCCGATAAAAACATTCGGGGATGACGGACTCGAACATTCGGGGATGGTTGTTTATATCATTATTCTCATACGCCATTCCACCGTCATTCCCACGCAGGTGGGAATCTACTGACAAAAATAGGTGAGTGAATAATTAGCTAAATATTCTGCTAGCAACTAACGAGAAATTAACTATCGTTAACCATTGCTGAAAGTAATAATTTTTTTACTTGCTTGGTATCATTTTCTCTGAAACGAACGCCGACAGATACCGCATTAGGTAGTTGTTTAATATTACAAATATCAACAACAAATCTCAGCGCTTCAAGCTCATGGTGATGTTCAATTAATAATTTAATTTTACCTTCGGTAACCAATGATAATTGTTCACCATTTTCAATATAAAGCTGACAGCCACTAATCGATAAATCGGTTATTAATGCGCGCCATTTTTCATTATTGATCACCACGGATGATTTTATTTCAGTGTCAATACGAATACAGTTACGTAAGCTTTGTAAGCCAACCTCACTAGGAAACTCTAATACGAGCATGCGCATTGGTGCGGTAACGGTTTGTTTTATTTTGCTGGCAAAGGCGACAACAGCACCTTCATGCCCTTCAATAATACCACGAACCGTCGCTTTAATACCCTGTTTCATGTGTACGGCAAAGCTACCCACTTTGTTGAGATCAGGGTATTGAACTAATACATATTTTTTTGGTAAATAACCAATAAAAACCGTGCGATAACGTGCCTTTTGTCCTGCTGGCGTTAAAATATCAAGCGTCACCATTGAACCCGCTTGCAATAAACCTAAATTGCGCGCTAAGCGATCAGCGGTAGTGACTTGTTTTTTATCTTCTGCCATGAACAATATTACTTATCGATTTTATAAAGTTAACTAATTTAACGCTTTTGATAAAAAAAATCCAATCACAATGATTGGATTTTATAAGTATTGACGAATTTACTGAACACCAAATTTTTTAATTGAAAACCAAGTGACCGCAGCAATAGTGATTATTTTAGGTAACTCTAACATCCAGAAGTGATAATCAGTTAAGTTAAGGTTAAACACTAAATAAATTAATATAGCTGGAGTAGCGGCTAAAGCAATAACCGTAGTCGAATTTGTTTTTAGTAATTTACCCAGTAGCCCGCCAATAAAAAAAGCAATGATCCCTAACGGCAGCACAAAAGCATATAAATTGTAAAAAAATAAAGATATTTCGACATGCTCTTTTGTCCATTGGTGTGCACTTAAAGCAGGCATAATACCAGCACTAAATCCGGTTAACCAAGCTAGATTTGCCGCAAAAGCTAACCCGGCCAATAAAGCAATTATATTTTTTTGCCAAGTTTTCATTTTTAATCCCTTCAATAATTAATAACCTAGTTACCATTTAACCATAATATATTGCTAATAATTTGTAAACTAATCCTTTTTATACCCTTGCGTTGCTCTCGCTATTTTCTTTCTTTCGGTAAAATTAAGTTTCTTTTTACCCGCAAAAGGATTGCTGGTTTCACGAAATTCAATGCGAATTGGCGTACCCATGATCTTTAATGATTTGCGATAATAGTTCATTAAATAACGTTTATAACTTTGTGGTAATTTTTTAACTTGATTGCCGTGAATAACAATCAATGGTGGATTATAACCACCCGCATGGGCATATTTTAGCTTAATACGACGCCCTGCTTGCATTGGTGGTTGATGATCAAACACCGCCATATCCAATATTTTAGTCACCATTGAGGTAGAAATACGTTTAGTCGCTGAGTCAAATGCTTCTTCAACCGACTCATACAAGTGACCAACACCCGTGCCGTGCAAGGCTGAAATAAAGTGAATACGGGCAAAATCAATAAAACCTAAACGGCGATCAATTTCTGATTTAATTCTGTCTTTAACATCATTATCAATACCATCCCATTTATTCACGGCAAGCACTAATGAACGACCCGCTTCTAAAATAAAACCTAATAAACTTAAATCTTGCTCGGCTAAACCTTCGCGCGCATCAACAATCATTAAACAAACATTGGCATCTTCAATAGCGCGTAAGGTTTTAATCACTGAATATTTTTCAACAATATCGGTGACGTTTTTACGACGGCGAATACCGGCAGTATCAATTAAGGTATATTCACGACCATTGCGCTCCATCGGAATATAAACGCTATCACGAGTAGTACCCGGCATGTCGAAAACTACGACTCTGTCTTCGCCTAAAATACGATTAGTTAAGGTTGATTTACCAACATTAGGCTTACCAATAATGGCTAGCTTAATTTTATCGTCTTGCTGGGGTTCATTTTCGCTTTCAGCTAAACTAAGTTGATCTAATTCTTCGGCAGTTAACTCTTGTTCAAATTCATCTTCATTGTCGCTTTCAGCTTGCTCAGACTGTAGTGTTAATTCTTCAATATGAGGCTCTAACGCTAAAGTAACCAATTGAGTTACGCCACGACCATGCGCCGCAGCTATTTTATGCACTTCGCCCAACGCTAAAGAATAAAATTCAGCCACCGAAGAATCAGCATCAATACCATCAACTTTATTGGCGACTAAAAAGATGCTTTTGTTTTGTTTACGTAAATGTTCAGCAATGCCTTGATCAGCAGCAGTTAATCCTGCTCGGGCATCAACCATAAACAATACCGCATCAGCTTCTTCAATCGCCAGCAAAGATTGCTCAGCCATTAACGCGTCTATGCCTTCTTCATTGCCATGAATACCGCCAGTATCAATCACAATAAAAGGGTGATCTTCCACTTGTGCTTGCCCGTATTGGCGATCACGAGTTAAACCAGGGTAATCAGCCACTAACGCATTTCGACTACGGGTTAAGCGATTAAATAACGTTGATTTACCAACATTGGGGCGCCCAACAAGCGCAATAACAGGAAGCATGAATACCTCAAAAACTTAAAAAAAAATTATACTTGGCTATGCAGGTAACTCGGTATTTATTAAACCGTCATCTTCGAAACGCTTTCATCGAAGATCTCGTGTTTTTCAGAAGATCCCCGCTTAAAAGACTGCGGGAATGACGACTCTAAGCCAAGTGCATAGGCATAAAATTTGATAAACAAAAATTTAATAAACAAGTATTTATTAAACAAACAACGGCTCCAATGCTATTTAAGCAAGGGAGCCGTTTATAATTTTAGACTATAAATGTCTAAGGTGTTTTTATCGCCTCTAAATCACCATCGCGTGATTGTACATAAAGAATATCGTTGACAACAATCGGTGTAGCGTACACGCCGCTACTGTCTACTCGATGTTGGGCAACAATGTCGCCTGTTTCTTTATTGAGCCAATGTAAATAACCTTCAAAATCACCGACAACAATATAATCACCTACAACAACAGGACCAGTAACATTACGATTAGTTAGTGATAATTGACTCCATTGCTCTAAGCCATCAATACGATCGAGTGAATAAATATGCCCTCTAACATCAGTAATAAAAATGCCATTGCCATCAATAACAATATTGCGATAAGAAGAATATTGACGTTTCCAAACCACTCTTCCTGAACGCAAATCAATAGCGGTTAAGTTACCACGTGAAGAAATTGAATATATTTTATCGCCAAAAACAACCGGAGCGCTGTCAACATCAACAACTCGTTCTAATTCTGTTGATCCTGTTGCTTCACCAATTTGAGCTGTCCACCCTTCTTGACCATTTTCTAAAATATAAACGGTTAAATCTCCTGCAGCGCTACCTACTAAAACACCGCCTGCGGCAATAACCGGAGTACTTGTACCGCGCAACGATAAAGGCGGAACTTCTTGCTCAACAAGCCATTGTTTTTTACCATCTGAAACATTAAAAGCTTCAATAACACCAGATACGGTGTTAACCACAACCGAGCCAGAATCTACTGCTGGTTTGGCAATAATTTCGCCTTTAACTTTACTTTGCCAAATCAAATCACCATTTTTAGCATCTAAAGCAAAGAGTTCACCATTTTCGCTACCGACAAATATTTTGTTTTCACCCGCCGTTAAGCCACCAGCAAGCATGGCTGATTTTTTACTTTCGAAAAAACCACTTTTATATAAAATACTACTGATATCGGTATGCCATATTTTTTTACCACTACTAATATCAAAAGCATAGATATCACCATCGCGACTGGCGCTATAAACAGTATTGTATGCAACGGCGGGCTTTAATCGCGAAAAATAGTTACTAATACCACCAATACTTTTACTCCAGACAACATCAGGTCTAAATTGTTGATCTATGTCTGGCAACTCAGCCACTTTAGTTTTTTCATCTTCATCATCTGTCGATGAACAAGCCATTAACGTGGTTGCCAACAAAAATATGACGAGTAGTTTTTTATTTATGAAATTCACACTTGATCCCAACGGTTAAAAATTTATTGTTTTTAATTAAGCGCAATCGCTAAATCATCTATTTTCAATTGTAAATTTGGGCTAGTTTTTAAGCCGTCATTATCAATAGCGGTTTGATAGGCATTGCGTGCTAAATCATTTTTACCCTGTAATACGTAAACATCGCCTTTAGCTTCTGCAACGCTAGCAATAAAGGCTTTTGGCATTGGTTTAGCTAAAGTAGCTAATGCTTTATCAAACGCTTTTAATTGAATTTGTAAATGCGCTAAACGTAAAGTAGCTAATGATTTAATCGCGTCATTGGGCGCTTTATCAATTGCCGTTTGTAAAGACTTAGTCGCTTGCGTAAATTCTTTTTTATCGATAGCTGTTTTAGCGAGTGTTAGCGCAGTTAACGACGCATAACTAGATCCACCATTTTTGTTGATAAAACTTTCAGCTTTTTGCATAAATTGTGTTGGGTTTTTTCCAGCATCTTCAACAAGCGTCATGTAGCTATCGGCAACCTGTTGTTGCTTTGCTAACTGATGATCTTGGTAATAGTTAAAGCCAATAAAACCAGCAAAACCAATCACTAAACCAGCAATAATTGAATTACCATTTTCAGACCAAAAACTCTTTATAGCTTCTACTTGTTGTTCTTCTGTTTGATATATTTCCACGATTTAACCTTTTAAATTTGTTCTATTAATTGATTTAAAAAAGCGGGCACATCTTTCATCGCCATACTTAATTGTTCTTTTCTTTCGCGCAAATATTTTATAGTAACTTTTTGCTCAGCAATTTCATCTTCACCTAAAATAACCGCGATACGTGCACCTGATTTATCAGCACGCTTCATTTGTTTTTTAAAGTTACCACCACCGCAATGACATTGAATGCGGATATCTGGTACTTGATCACGCCAAAGTTCGGCTAATTGATTACCTTTCAAATCGACATCATCACCTAGCATAGCAACATACACATCAACTTGCGGGCGAATATTTTGAGTTGTTTCTAAACCGGCCAACATTAATACTAAGCGCTCAATGCCCAAAGCAAAACCAAATGCAGGTGTTGCTTTACCGCCCAATTGTTCTACTAAACCATCGTAACGACCACCGGCACAAATAGTACCTTGTGCGCCTAAACTGCTGGTAACCCATTCAAATACTGTGCGGTTATAATAATCTAAACCACGTACTAAGCGATCATTTAATGTATATTTAATGCCTGCCGCATCTAATCGTCGACACAAAGATGCAAAATGCTGTTGCGACTCTGCTGCTAAATAGTCCGATAATTTCGGTGCATCAATCAATACTGCTTGTACTGCTGTATTTTTACTATCGAGTACTCGTAACGGATTTGATAACATCCGGCGCTTGCTATCTTCATCTAATTTATCTTGATGAAGAGTTAAATATTCTACTAAAGCATCGCGATATTCTGCACGTTCTTCATTTGAACCTAACGAATTTAGCTCTAGTGTGACCACATCTTCAATGCCAAGTTCCCGCCAAAGTCGCGCAGATAGCATAATTATTTCAGCATCAATATCGCTACTAGCAAAACCAAAGGCTTCAATACCAAATTGATGAAACTGGCGATAACGACCTTTTTGTGGACGCTCATGGCGAAACATTGGTCCCATATACCATAAACGTTGCTCTTGGTTATACAGTAAACCATGCTGATTACCCGCACGCACGCAACTAGCAGTACCTTCAGGACGCAAGGTTAAACTGTCGCCATTGCGGTCTGCAAAAGTGTACATTTCTTTTTCTACAATATCAGTAACTTCACCAATAGAACGTTTAAATAACGCTGTAGATTCAACAATTGGCATGCGAATTTCACTAAAGCCATAGTTGCTGGCAACTCGTCTTAATACTGACTCGACCATTTGCCAAATATGGGTTTCTGACGGCAAACAATCATTCATACCACGAATTGCCTGAATTGTTTTACTCACTGAAGTGTTTCTCTCTTTTTACTGACAAAAAATGCAGCGTGCATTATAGGCAGAATAAGGGAAAACGTAAATGAATTTACCGCTTAAAGCTAAGATAGAAGTAAAATTTGTTAAGCGGTAATGTTATTTTTGAGAATATTTTACTTTAACGGTAGATAAATATCGGTGATCAGCTGATGTCAACCGGAGGAAACATCATATACCAACCTAAAGCCTACATCATTTGATACAGCATCAGGGCCTCCTCTAGTAGTTCGATCTGCCGTCATCCTATAATAAGCTGAATTTCCTTTAATAATTAGATGGTTGCAATAATATAGATTTTTTATTTCTTCATCTAAGCACTCAGATGTCCATTCTCTTACGTTGCCATGAATGTCATACAAACCAAATGAGTTAGGAAGGAATTTTTTTACTTCGGTAGGGTAAATATATCTATCATTACAAGGCTCGGAATTAATTTCGTAGGTGTTACTATTCCCAAAATGTTTACCAAATGAGCGATCTCTTATATTTGCATACAAACAATTTATGTGAGCTCCTTTTTCTTTCTCAATGTTATTCATTTCACTTGATAAAGAAAATGCACTCCATTCCGCAGCATTAGGTAGTCGGTAATTTTTACCCGTTTTTTTTGCTAACCATTGACTATATTTTTTTGCATCAAAATATGAAATACACACTGCTGGATACTTTGAATTAACGGAATATCCCGGTTTTAAATAGTCTAAACCCTGTCTTTTTTTTGTTATACCTCTATACTCACGGCAAGAACCGGTATGGTATGCCTCAGTTTTATAGTTAGTTTCGTCGATAAATTTTTCATATTCAGCAATTGTAACTTCATTAATCCCAACAGCTAGTTTCAATTCAGCTCCCAATTTAAGTACGACCATCTGTGGTTCAATATAAGCGATTGTTTTAGAAGCTTTAATTTTATAATCAAAAGTAGGCGTGTACTTTTTTTGTTCATTGACTGTTTTCGCGGTGACTACCAATGATTTAGCTTTAACAAACGTAATTACATTAATAGGTGTTTTTTGCTGATTATATTTTTGATTGATTTTACGATTAGTTAAAATAGTGAGATTTTTTTTGATAGATGATTGATTTTCTTTGTCTGATAATTTGTCTAAAGCTATTAAATTTATTTCTTTCATTTTTTGTTGGGAAATTTTAGGAGAAATATTTGCATCCAATTTAACTTCCCAAAGTAAAGCGTTATTCTGTCCTACCTTAATGTTAGTGATCAATATTATATGTGATAATAAAGATTGTGCTTTTGATAAAATAAAGTCTTCACTAACAATAAAATTATCAACTTGAGTTTTCGAAACAATTTCGATATTACCTTGCTCAAGTGCTTTTCGCTTTGCAGTAATAATAGCCCTTTTCTTACACTTATTAGGTGATTCTTCTAAACCACAAATTTCAATATGAGTAAGTGATATTTTTTGTTGTTTATAGTTTTTTAATATTAATTTATTGCGTTCTTTATCTACAAAGTTTTTTTTCAAAATTATTATTTTTTCATTGTTATTTTGAAGCTTTGCTAAAGCAATTTTTAAAGTTTTTTGTAAACGTATTTGCTCATCTTTATTTTTAACTAATGAATTTTTCACATCATGTAATTGACTTAATATGTCTATCTTTTTCTTTAATGTCTGCGTTAATACACTTGCATATTCTGTGTTCAGCTCCATCAACTCTTCAATTACTTTATATTCTTTATTGATTACTTGTATTTCACTAGATAATTTTTTTCTCAATCTGAGTAACTCAACTTCTTGAAGACCTTGAGTCTCAATAGACGTTTCAATACCAACAATTTTTTCTTCAATAACTTGTCTGTTTTGCATTTTTAAAGACAAACTATCAGCATTTAAATAACTTGAAATAAAGAAAAGTACGAGTACAAAAATGGTTTTATTCATATTTGCTAAGCCTTTAAATAATATCAAAGAAAACTAAAAATATTAAAAGGATAGACGTAAACCAGAAATTAATCAAAAATAGTTAGTTTACATTTGAGGCTTGTTAACTTTATCTACTTATTGGTAAAAACCACCTCAAAGGTTATGAAAACAGATGATAGACAAAACCTTCTGGTATATAGAGGAGCCTTTAACAGATTTTGTTACAGGCTCTAATAAAGTCCCACCATTACAACATTTATATTATAATAATTTTTTCTATGTAATATATAAGCTTACACTAGGGCATTAAAACGTAAATGTATTTTACTTTAACGGTAGATAAATATCGGTGATCAGCTGATGTTCTTCAACTTGCGGAAACAAGTTTATATAGTGAAAAAAACACGGAAAATCTCGCAATTCTTCACCACTTTCAGGTAACCATTGGCTGTACAGTGCGCGGATTTTATCATCCATTTGCTCATGTGATCCTAAATGTCGAATTTTAGCACAACGTCCAGCCGGTATAGTTTTAGTGATCACTCCTTGTGTATTTTCTGGTACTTCAGTTTTAATGACACCACAAATATCAAAACGGAAATCTTTTGCTACCGTGGTGGCAGGATCATCGTAAGCAATACCATAAGTGTTGCATCTATTTACAGGCGATAAACCGCTACTTTTACGCCATTCAATAAAACGGCTTATCGAATTATTTAACAGTGCTGGAGAACCGCGGTGTTCTAAAACAGCTATTTTCGTTTCTGCAAAGGTGATTATTTCAACATTCATTGTTTTGTGAATGTCTTTATTTTTATCTTTATTCATCAGAAGTTCCTTATCAATTTTTTTGACTTGTCTTTTGGTTTGCAGTAGCTTTTCATGCCAATTTTGCCACTGAGGTTTTTGTCTAAATTGAGAAGGAGTGACAGTAAAAACTTTTTTAAATGCTCGCGAAAATGACTCTGGGTTTTCAAAACTTGCCGCAAGAGCAATATCAATGATCTTAAGTTCAGGATGATAAACCAATTGATAAGACGCCTGTTTTAAGCGACTCATCAAGATGAACTTACTCACTGTAATACCGGTAAATTCAGTAAACTGACGATGAAAATGAAATTTTGAAAAACCAGCGACTTGGCTTAGTTTTTCAACACTTAGATCATCGTTTAAATGTTCACTTATATATTGACAAACTTTGTCTATTTTACCGGTATAAGTTAGTGGTGGTTGCTGTTCCATGATTACTTTTGACTCTTTCGCTATCAACTTTTCTCAATTCAGCAACATTGTATTACTTAGTGATTGGGTAATATTGACCAAAATTGCTTTTTTAGATAAAGCACCTAAAAAATCATCTAATTGTTTAGAATAACAAACTTATTATCAACACGTGTAACAGGTGTAGTTATAGTAAATTTCAGCGCCTTTAAACCATTCACTTGTGTTAATAACGGTTCTAGCAATTTTTTATCTTCTGCGGATAATCCCTGATAAAAATTTAACGGCCTTTGCATCATCCATTGAGAATATGGCAAGACCAAACGCTGCTCTTCTACTTCGCCAAGAGAAAAAGCATGCATCCCTAACCGTCGAGGAATTTCAGTAACTTGCTCGGCTTGCCCCGCGTTAGTTTGGCTAACATACCAAGCCGATAATTTTGTTGCGGTATCTGCTAATATCGGCCATTGGGTACTAAATAAATGAGACAAAATAGGGATTAATGTTGCGGGGATCTCATCATTGGCAACAAAATCACCTTCAACAGCAGAGGCATCTTTCATCCGTTCAACCCATGCAGCTACATTAGGAGCTATTTTTTTCATTAAACTACCAGGGTAAGGATCTCGGTACAAATGAGCATACAAAGGGCCAAAAAAACCATAATCACCAATACAAGGAGCATCACCTAAGAGAAAAGGATATTTTGATAAATGGTGATCAAAATCGGCCAAAAATTCTTGCTCATACCATTTTTCTATTGCCGGTATTGTTTTTTCAGTAATACCTAACAAAGGCACTACCGCTTTAAATCGACGACCGATTTTTTTCCCAAAAAATTCTCTGATAAAACCCGGCAACTTAGGCGAGATAATTTTACCAAATTCACGATAAATAAAAGGGAAATTATCATAATTCCATCGGTAATGCATTGCTGGAATTAATAACCATTCATCACCATACATTTCTAATAATAACGAAACTAAATGTTGCTTAGGAGTGGCAGGATAAACACTTTTTGTTGGATGATTTTTTTCCAGATGATCAATAATATTAGTGGTATCTTGTAAATATTCATTATTCGGCGTTTTAACGACAGGAATAAATTTAACGCCGGTTTTGGGTACTATAATTTTTTTATAAATACCAATCGTTGATAAAACCTCATCATATGGGATATTTTTATAGTTTAAATACGAGCGCACTTTTCCAGAATAGAGCGAAAAACCAGCCCCATATAACGTATATTTTGACATCGACTGCATCCTTTTATTATATGGTTCGGTATTATTATTAGTCATTTAAGTTCGCCAAGATAAATGGCCTCGTTAGTACAGTCAACTCACCTGATCACTTACTAAAAAACAACCTGCTTTATAAAAAAAACTAATCAATTTCTTTAATATCAATACTTTGCTTTTCTTGTGCTGCTATTAATTGTGCTTTCGCGCGAATACGTTGTTCAAGTTGATCAACCAAATTATTATTATCAAAGCGCTCTTTTTGACGAATACCATCAAGATAATAGCCACTTTTTTTACTGCTGCCAGTTAAACCAAGATCTGACACCATCGCTTCACCAGGGCCGTTGACGATACAACCAATAATAGAAACATCCATCGGCGTTAATAAATCTTCCAGACGTTGTTCTAGCGCATTTACCGTAGAGATAACATCAAACTCTTGTCGAGAACAGCTCGGACAAGCAATTAAATTAATACCGCGTGCACGTAATTTTAGTGATTTTAAAATATCAAAACCTACTTTAATTTCTTCCACTGGATCTGCAGCTAAAGAAACCCTTAAAGTATCACCAATACCTTCGGCGAGTAACATACCCAAACCTATGGCTGATTTCACTGAACCAGCACGCATGCCGCCAGCTTCAGTAATACCTAAATGTAATGGTTTATTGATTTGCTTCGCCAACAAACGATAAGCGCCAACGGCTAAAAAAACGTCAGAGGCTTTAACGCTAACTTTAAATTGATCAAAATTAAGTCGATCGAGAATATCAACATGCCGCATTGCCGACTCTAATAATGCCTCGGGCGTTGGTTCGGTATAACGTTCTTGAATGTCTTTTTCTAATGAACCACCATTTACGCCAATCCTAATAGGAATATTGTGATCGCGCGCACATTCAACTACGGCGCGCACTCTGTCTTCACGACCGATATTTCCAGGATTAATACGTAAACAGTCAGCGCCATATTCTGCTACTTTTAAAGCAATACGATAATCAAAATGAATATCCGTAACCAAGGGCACATTAACTTGTTGTTTGATTTGCTTAAACGCTTCTGCAGCATCCATAGTAGGCACGCTAACGCGCACAATATCGGCACCCACAGCTTCTAACGCTTTAATTTGCGCAACGGTAGCAGCAACATCGGTAGTTAAGGTATTAGTCATCGACTGTACGGTGATCGGAGCATCGCCACCTACAGCAACATTGCCAACCATTATTTGAGTAGATTGACGACGGGTGATCGGAGATTCTTTAAACATGTTTTTTTTCGGAGATAAATCCCCGCCTACAAAAATAAAAATTAAACATGGCTATGCAGATAACTCAGGTATTTATACTAATCGTCATCTTCGAGACGCTTTTATCGAAGATGACGATCCTGAGCCAAGTACATAGGCATGAAATGAAATAACTTAAATAAGCAAGCGCTAGGGTTTTAACGGTAAGGTAAATTTTGCGATATTGCCAGAATTAAATTGTGACATATCAATGGTAGTACCGTTAAAATTAATACTCACTAATTCTGGTTTTCCTAAAGTAATAGTAAAAGGTGCTTGCCCAGATATTTTCATCACATAATCTGCTTTTTTAATACCCCAAGCAATACGTTCACCGGTGGCATCATAGATATTAACCCAACAATCACCTGAAAAAGTAAACACCAACGCTGAAATTATCACTGGTGGTATTTCATTTTGTTCAGTGGTTAAATCCGCATTTCGAGTGGTTTTTTTGCTCTTGTCCGTAATAAGGCTGCCTCTAACTTGATTAGTTTTAGTGATTTCATCAACTTTTTTAAGAGACAGGGCTTGTTCTGCCTGTTTAATTTTTGATGCTAGTTTTTTTTTTGTATTGTGCTTGGTTTTATTAGTATGGGTATTTTTAGATCTTGTTTTATTAGCAAAATCAGTAAGATTTTTTTTAATGCTATTATTAGGCGTTGTACTTTGTTGATGTTCTTGCCACCACCAAACCACTGTAGAAGTAATTAATAATGCGACAATTAAATAGCTAAACCACATCAGCAGATTATTTTCAGTTTGATTTTTAGTTATTTTAGAAAAACTTTGCATTTCGGCTTTTTGAATAGCTGCAACGCCTAATAGTTCATAGCTATCAAGTACATCCTCTTCTGAAATATGAACTAAACGCGCATAATTTTTTAAATAACCACGCGTATAGGTTGCCGATATTTTATGATCAAATTTATCTTCTTCAATATTTTTTACAGTGAGTAAGGTAAAGTTTAGTTTTTCAGCGACATTTTTTTGTGACAATTTTAGCGCTTCTCTGCCTTCACGCAACATTTGTCCGGGACCAATAACTTCCATATCTTCGGTTAATTCTGTTTGCTGCTCTTTAGTCATTAACTGAATCCTAATTTAGTTATTAGCTGATGCAACGGACTTTTTCGGATCAGACAAATAAATAACATCACCTACATGTAAAACCGGATTTTTCTTTAAATGATTCCAGCGTTTTAAACTTGGCATTTTAATATTATATTTTTTAGAAACAAAAAATAAACTCTCGCCAGATCCAATCACATGCACAGGTAATGTTAACGATTGCTGTTCCTTATTTACTTGTTGTTTTACTGCTTTATTAACTTTATCTTGACTAACTTCATGCTGACTTTCTTCAACAATAACCACAACACTGGTATTTTCTTTAGCGGTAACTGGAGGCATTTGTATTGCAGCTATTTTTGTTGCTCTAGTATCGGTTACTTTTTTCACTACAACTTTATTATTTGACGTCTTTATTGCGGGAACTTCTTCAGTAGTTTGATCATCAGCATTTGTTGCTCTAGTATCGGTTACTTTTTTCACTACAACTTTATTATTTGACGTCTTTATTGCGGGAACTTCTTCAGTAGTTTGATCAGCAGCATTTGTTGCTCTAGTATCGGTTACTTTTTTCACTACAACTTTATTATTTGACGTCTTTATTGCGGGAACTTCTTCAGTAGTTTGATCAGCAGCAACAAGCGAAGTAGTTTGGTTTACAACTTCTTTACTAACAGCTTCTTTGCGAGCAATTTCTTCCACTGGCACTGCTTTTACAGGTGTTTTCTTGAAAGCTATCATAGGTTTATGTGGTGAAAGTTTTATCACCCGCTTTTTCTTATGACCTGTTGTCAAAGTATGAGTTTTTATCGACAGTTGATATTGCTCAGCCCAAGTATCCGCTTCAATATGTGATAGTTCATTAACAAGGTATTGTTTGGTTAAATATGACTGAGGAAACATTTTTACTAACATAGCAGCATAATTATTAGCAATTTTGTGTTTTCCTTGCTTTTTGTATACTTTAAAAGCAAGTGCCAATGGCTGTGGTTGAAAACGGCGAGTCGCTTTTTCAAAACGTTTAATGTTTTGTACCGCCTTATTATAATCACGTTTGGCATATTGTAATTGCGCCATATTGACTAAAGCAGCAACATTATTAGGATTATGTTCTATCGATTTTTTTAAGTATTGTTCGGCTTTCTCGAAATTTTTATTTTTCAACTGACAAAGAGCAATATTATTATAACTTTTTGAGACTAACAAATAAGTAGGTATAGCAATTGCTTTTAGCAGCTGTTTTTCAGCTTCATCAGTACGACCTTGCCTACATAAAAACACCCCGTAATTATTTAGCGTGTCGGCATCATCTGGTTGTAAAGAGAGCGCTTTTTCATAAGAGGATATGGCTAAATCGACTTCGCCAACACGATCATAATAATGGGCAAAGGCAGTATGAACTTGTACTAAATTAGGGGCACTGCGTTTCGCTTTTTCTAAATTTAACTTGGCTTGAGTAGTGTTGCCTATATTTAAATAACCTAAGCCAAGTTGAATTCGGGTCATGGCAATTTCTTTGTTATTAGCTTGGTTGGTAATAACTAGGGTATTATCGTCTTTATATTGTTGAGTAACACAAGCCGACAGCAAGGTATTAATTAACACTACAGCTAAAATTTTAGCGCTATTTTTAGAAAAAAACTTAACCATAATTTGCTGATACACCTTAACTTTTCAATCAATTTAGTACATTAATTAACTATTAAAACATTTTGTTGTGAGTTATACCAGTGCGATAAAATAAATGCGCTAAAATCGATAAATAACGCTTTAACTTAGATTTCTTTAACCGAAATAGTTGGTGAATTACGATCATCTTCTTTATTGGTTCGCGTGGTATTTGTACGCAAAGTTCTATCTAACACTTCACCTGCTAATTGACCACAAGCGGCATCAATATCCCCCCCACGAGTACGACGGGTAATAACGGTTAAACCATAAGATTGTAAAACTTTATCAAAACGATCAATACGTGAATTACTCGAACGTTTATACGAAGAACCAGGATAAGGGTTGAACGGAATTAAGTTGATTTTGCTCGGTAAACCTTTTAACGCATGTGCTAGTTCATGTGCTTGATCGGTACTGTCGTTAACATGATCAAGCATAACGTATTCTATCGTTGCTTGTTTATTGGCTTTTGAACCATCAATATAACGTTTCGCACCACGTAAAAACTCTTCCAATGGATACTTTTTATTAATCGGAACAAGTTCATCACGCAAGGTATTATTAGGCGCATGAATTGAAATAGCTAACGCACAGTCAATTTTTTCTTTCAGCATATCTAAAGCAGGAACAACACCCGAAGTACTTACCGTGACTCGACGTTTTGATAAACCATAACCTAAATCGTTAAGCATAGTATCAAGTGCTGGAATAAGATTTTTCATGTTTAATAATGGCTCGCCCATGCCCATCATTACTATGTTAGTAATTGGACGTTTACCGACAATACGCGTTGCACCAATATCATTAGCCACACGCCATACTTGCCCAATGATCTCTGACATTGACAGATTTCGATTAAAACCTTGCTGGGCAGTAGCACAAAACGTACATTCTAAAGCACAACCTACTTGCGATGAAACACATAAGGTCGCGCGATCATTTTCGGGGATCCATACCGTTTCAATCTCTTGTCCCCCAGCCAACTTTAACGCATATTTTATGGTGCCATCTGCTGATATTTGTTTTTTTGAGATCTCTGGCGCACTAATGTCGCAACTACGTTGTAATTTTTCACGCAATTTTTTGTTCAAATTAGTCATTAATTCAAAATCACTGTAACCAAAATGATAAATCCACTTCATGATTTGATCGGCACGAAATGGTTTTTCACCAATTTCAGTAAAGTATTCACGCATACCTTGATGATCAAAGTTAAGTAAATTTACTTTAGCGGTAGGTTCAGCAATAACATCAGACATAAAAAAGTTCTCAAAAAAAATAACGATAAAAAGCTTTTAAAAAGCCTTGAATATAATATAAAAAAACAAAAAGGATTTTACTAATAACTCAGTAAAATCCTTTAGAATACAAATAATAATTTTAATAAACTTGGCTATACAGATGAGTCAGGAATTTGATGCTAACGTCATCTTCGAGGTCTTTTAATCGAAGATCTAGTATTTTTTGATGTAGATCCCCGCTTAAAAGACTGCGGGAATGACGATCCAAAACCAAGTACATAGGCATGTGAATAAATTATTATCTAGTACGTGAACAGACCTCATCATCAGAAAAGAAATAAGCAATTTCACGTGCAGCAGATTCTAACGCATCACTACCATGAGCTGCATTTTCATCAATTGAATCAGCAAGATCAGCACGAATAGTACCCGCTAATGCATCGCTTGGGTTAGTCGCACCCATGATTTCACGATTTTTAAGAACCGCGTTTTCGCCTTCTAAAACTTGCACCATTACTGGGCCAGAAGTCATAAATTCAACTAAAGCGCCAAAAAAAGGACGTTCGCTGTGTTCAGCATAAAAGCCTTCTGCTTTTTCTTTAGATAAATGTACCATTTTTGCAGCAACAATTTTTAAACCAGCCGTTTCAAAACGGTTGTAGATTTGACCAATAACATTTTTAGCTACTGCATCAGGTTTTACGATAGAAAAAGTACGTTCGATAGCCATGATAAGCCCTCTTAAATTTAGTGTGTATATCCAAACCACTTAAAGATGTGAATTTGAATATAAAGTACGTCGAATAAAATTTTGGCGCGTATTGTAGTCTAAATATTAGTAAAAGCCTATTATTTAAATCTTTCTAATTTTCTGTTAAATATAGCCTATACATAAAACGAAAATTGCGAGCCAAAGCTCACAATTTTCAATTTGTAAAGGTTAATTTAGTATTAAACAATCATTTAACCACTAATACGACGATACTCACGATACTTAGCTTCCCAAAAATTACGCTCTATTTTTGCGGTAAGTTGTTCATCAGTTAGTGCCAATGCATGCCCTTGCTCAAAGGCAATTTTTGCCACTTTAAAGGCGATAATTTTACTTAAACTTGATATTTCAGTTAATGGTGGCAACAAATCACCCGTGCCAGTATTAGCTAAAGGAGAAACGTCGGCGAGTGCTTCACTGGTTGCCATCAACATTTCGTCAGTAATACGATTTATATTCGCCGCGACAACGCCTAAACCAATGCCCGGAAAAATATAACTATTATTACATTGTGAAATATTAAAAAGTTTACCTTGAAATTCTACCGCTTCAAAAGGGCTACCAGTGGCAATAACCACTTCGCCTTCAGTCCAATGAATAACTTGCTCTGGTGTGGCTTCTACTTGACGAGAAGGATTACTTAGTGGAAAAACGATCGGTTTAGCGCAATGATCTTTCATTGCTTTAATTACATCTTCGGTAAACAAACCTGCTTGACCTGAAACACCAATTAAAATATCAGGTTTTGCGCCATGCATAACCTCAAGTAAGCTGGCATATTCACCGGTAATATCCCAAGTGATTAATGCCTTTTTAGACTGGACTAATTTTTGTTGAAAATCACGTAAATCAGTCATCCCTTGGGTTAATAAGCCATAACGATCAACCATAAATACTTGGCTGCGAGCTTGCTCAGGTTCAGCTCCTTCGTTAATCATTTGGCTAATAATTTGTTCTGCGATACCACAACCAGCAGAGCCTGCACCAACAAAAGCGACGGTTTGCTGCGATAATTTAGCACCTTTAATTCGACAAGCGGCTAACAATGTGCCCACAGTAACTGATGCTGTTCCTTGAATATCATCATTAAAACAACAAATTTTATCTCGATAACGTGTTAATAACGGCATTGCATTAGGCTGGGCAAAATCTTCAAATTGCAGTAACACATGTGGCCAGCGATTTTTAACGGCAGTAATAAATAAGTCGACAAATTCATCGTACTCTTGTTGATTAATGCGTTTATGGCGTGCACCCATATACATAGGATCATTTAATAATTTTTCATTATTAGTACCAACATCTAACATAACCGGCAAAGTATAGGCGGGGCTAATACCACCACACGCGGTATATAAAGACAGTTTACCTATGGGAATACCCATACCACCAATACCTTGATCGCCCAAACCTAATATACGTTCACCATCAGTTACCACAATAACCTTAACTTTATTTTTAGTGGCATTGCGCAAAATATCTTCAATGTGGTGACGATCTTCATAGGAAATAAATAAACCACGAGAGCTGCGATATATATCTGAAAATTGCTCACAAGCATCACCCACCGTTGGTGTATATATAATAGGCATCATTTCCGTTAAATGATTTTGAAGCAATTTAAAAAACAAAGTTTCGTTATTATCATGGATCGCGCGTAAATAAATATGTTTATTCAAACTGCCTTTAAAACTACTGTATTGCATATAGGCACGCTCAACCTGCTCGTCAATATTCTCATACCGTGGGGGCAGTAATCCGATTAAGTTAAATTTAGTGCGTTCTTGTTCAGTAAAAGCACTACCTTTATTCAGTAATGGCGTTTCTAATAGAGTAGGGCCTGCGTAGGAGATATAAAGTGGTCGAGTTTTGTTAGTCATAATATTTTTATTTGCGTTGAAGTGATTATTAATTATAGTTATTTTTTGTATTATTTTTTATAATACTAATTTGTTCGTACTAGTATAGTAGAAGATCTATACTTTCAACAGTTTAATCTCTGATCATATTTAAAAAATCTAATACTCGATTTATGCTCTGCAATATTTTACTATCGCTGCTCTGTAGCAAAAGTAAGTATAAAAATGTTAGTTACCGATAAATTTACCTTGATCCACATGCACAAAACGGGTGGACAAACCCTCAACAGCATCATCGCCAATACCATTAATAATGCTGCTATGGTGGGTTATCATTACCCTATTTCACATTTACCAAAATCATGTGAGCAGCTTCCCATTGTCGGTTTTGTACGTAACCCTTGGGATTGGTATGTTTCTTGGTATTGTTTTAACCGCTACTCTAATATCAAAAATTCTTTATATACCGTGGTGTCTGATGGCGAACAAGCCGATTTTAAAACCACTATAACTAATTTAATTAATTTAGGTTCAGATGCTAAAAGTAGTCAGTTATATCGCAAAACCTTAATTTCAATTCTTCCGGAATCATTAGAAGGCAACCAAGGCGTTGGTTTAACTCAACAATGTATAATTGATTTTTCAACAAATAACCAAGGTTATTATTCATGGTTGTTTAACCGCATGCATGGCGATTTAGACAATACAAATTTACATATTGGTCAGTTTGAAAATCTGCAGCAAAACTTTATTGCAATAATGAGCAATTTAGCCGTTAATGAAACAGAACAATTAAATGCCGCTTTTACTAGCACAGGAAAACTTAATACCTCGAAGCGTGAGCACTATAGCCATTATTACGATAACGAATTAATCCAATTAATTGCCGAAAAAGAAGCAGAGTTAATTACTCGCTACCATTATCATTTTCAAGCCGACAATCAAAGTACAGCTATAGTGAAAACCGACCATAGTTTCAAAAAATTATTGAATAAACAGAAAAATTTTTTATTGATGAAAAATGATATTAATGTTACTCAGTTAACTCATGAAGCAAAACAGATAGCAACGGAAATTTGGGCAGCATCTAATCGTAATAAGCGCTTTGAAGTTCATTCAGATACACAATCAGTACACTTTATTTTTGATCATAATTTTGCTCATTTTAACCCCACTTATTTATCGAGCTACTATCATTTCATTCATTTACTCCAGCCTATTGAAAACATCATTAGTGAATATTTTAAAAGCGATGGTTTTATCGGTCGCTTGATCATGGCAAAGCTTAGTGCCAATGGCGAGATCCCACCTCATATCGACACCGGTTATTCACTCTTACATTGTCACCGCATTCATGTGCCATTAGTGACTAATGAAAATGTTATTTTTACCATTGGTGGTGAAGGACGAAACTTAAAAGTGGGTGAAATGTGGGAGATCAACAATGCCACTGTGCATGGTGTTGAAAACAACAGTAATGAAGACAGAATTCATATGATCATTGATTGGATCCCGAACTCAACAGTACGTGCAGAAGACAGAGCTGAAGGCGGACAGTTTCAAAGTGCGGTTGAAGCCATGCAGCAACAAAAAATTGGCGACTTACAACCCTGCCCTTGTGGTTCGCGTAAACGCTACAATGAATGCCATGGTCGTGCACAATTGCGTTAAAAAACTTTGATTTACTTCAATAGATGAAATTTTAATGTATACTCGTTCTACTTGAAGATGTTCGTTTCAAGAAGTCTGAGCGACTCATAATCAAGGCGCATTTTTTTATTAATGGTTGTTCCCTTAAAAAGAAATGCAACGACGAGTATGATTTGCTCAGCCTTCTCCAAAGGGCTGGTCTAGAAACGCTTTATGCTGCGTTAGATGAATTTGAAATAGAATAACTATGACTACATTCATCTGCCTTGCCTAAAGACGTTTCTAGTTCCAGCTGAATCCTGCATCTTCAAGTGGAGCGAGTATATATTAATAGCTAAGTGAATGAATAATATTGAGCTTTAATGATCAAATTCTTTTTTTTATTACCCATTTTAATGTCTGCCGTATGGTGGTGGTTTCTCGATACTAAAGGCTACACGGTTAAACAAGGTATAAAAGGCTTTGGCTATATTATTGCTTTTAACGTGATCATTATTGTTTTTTTTATCATCATGCTTTACGTTACGCATTGATGACATAGCGTCTTTCCCACGCAGGTGGGAAACTATTTAACTTATTGGATACCCGTTTTCACGGGCATGACGTATTCACTGGATTCACATAATTGATTGTTGTTTTAATCAAAAACGAGAACATAAACTAAAATTTTCTCGGCTAAAACTGATAACTTAAAATCACACTACCATCAACACGATTAGTATTGGTTTTACTGCTTTGACCATAACCCAATTCAAAGCGAATTTTGGTGCCTGAATTATGTACGCCATTAAAATAATAGCTGTAATTAAGCGCTGCGCCGTTAGTGACTTCGCTACTGAATAGTTTGCCAAATTCACACCTGAAAACATCACCAGCACCAGTATCTTGATCACATTTAGTACCATCACGCACGCCAATTGCGCCAATCGTAAAACCCACCGTTTGATTATTCTTGCCGTCAAGCAGTTGCTCAAAACCCGCAGAAAAAGCATCTTCTGCTGCGATGGTATCGTAACCACCAATTTTATAATTAACAAAAAAACGCTGATCATCATTGAAAGCTGGAAAAGAAACTTCAGCAACACCATAAAACGGATAACCTGTGCCAAAGGAGTATTTTATATCACCAGCTTGAGCGTTGTTTAAAAATGTAGTGGATAAAAGCAGTGCGGCTAGAAATGTCGATTTAATGTTCATGAACATCCTTATTTATTTTTAAAGCAATAAATTAACATGACATAGACAAATAAACAACAGGGTTATTTTCCAGCTGCTTGTTGCTCTACTTTTTTCTTATAATCTTTACCCAGTGACTCAGCTATTTCTTTTGGCATGTAATTTTCATCATGTTTAGCTAATACTTCGCTCGCTTCTAGCAACGTTGCCCCCACTAATACGCCATTGGTTACAATACCTTGCCCTTCACGAAACAAATCTGGTAAAAGACCATCGTATTGCACGGTAATTTTAGGCCCTAAATCCACTAAATCGAAACTGACTTTTAAACTGTTAGAATCGCGTTTTACCGAACCGGCAACCACCATACCGCCGACACGAATACGTTGCCCCAAACTCGGTTTCATTCCTGTTTCTTTTTTGCCTTGTACAATTTCGGTCGGAGTATAATATAAATCAATATTTTGACTCAGTGCATAAAGCACTAAACCAGCAACAGCCCCTAAACCAATTAATACTGAGCTAACAATAGCTAAACGCTTTTTACGACGGGGATTCATAATTTTAATTCACCTTATTTATTAATAATTTTCTAAGTATTGTCTTTTGTACTTTGTTGTACCGCAGCTGTAATGATTTCGTCATTAATTTCAGGTTCGGTTAAACCTTGTTTTTTCATATTTATTTCAGCGGCTTGACGAAGCTTTTGCTCGCGTTTTTGCCGCATTGCTATTTGCTGCAATACCGTTTTATTATGGCTGATACTCGACAATAATAAATAAACAATTAGCGCCGCAGACACGCCATAAGAAAGCCACACATAAAACGCATAACCGCCCATATTGATAAATTCAGCAAAGCTATGAAATTGCATTATTTGGTTCCCTGATTTGGGTTGTTTGAGTGACACTGCTGAGAATTACACGATATTTGTTGCTCTGATCTTAGCGAATTGATCGCCAATTCTCTTACCCACGGACGCATACTATTACGAGCTAATACTTCGGTACGAAAACGCAAACAAACTAACGCAGCAATTAAAAATGAAAAGCCCAACAAGCATATTAAAAATGGCCAATACATTACTGCCGACATAGACGGTGCGCCTAATTTACTTACTGTGGCACCTTGATGCAGGGTATTCCACCATTCAACTGAATAATGAATTATCGGTAAGTTGATCACGCCAACTAAAGATAAAATACCGGCAGCTTTACCCGCTAAATTTTTATCTTCAAAGGCATTATGTAAAGCAATAACTCCTAAATATAAAAATAATAAAATTAATTCAGAGGTTAAGCGGGCATCCCAAATCCACCATGTTCCCCACATAGGTTTCCCCCATGCCGCACCGGTAATTAAAGCAATAGCAGTAAAAACAGCGCCAATAGGCGCCATTGCAGCAGCAGAGGCATCAGCCAATTTAAATTGCCACACCAAGCTGGCAAGTGCTGCACTTGCCATCGCAAAATAAATACCCATAGCTAAAATCGCAGCAGGAACATGAATATAAAAAATGCGAAAACTATCACCCTGTTGATAATCAGCAGGGGCAAACAATAACGCCCACACTAAACCGATCACCAAAAAAATTGTACTTATACGGAATAACCAAGGTTGCAGTTTGCCACAAAAGTTATAACTGACTTCTGGGTTTGCGTAAGGATGTAACCATTTAAACATAGTAGTTTGTACTCACTTTTAAAATAGCACTAACGGCAGAACATGGAGACGCTAGTGTTAAAGAACCTAAATGTAATCCCATTTAATTTGTACTCACTTTTAAAGCTGCGCCAACGGCAAATGGCGCAAGCGTTAAAGAACCAAAAAAAAGTGCGGCA
Source organism: Gammaproteobacteria bacterium (assembly GCA_002401725.1). GTDB lineage: Bacteria > Pseudomonadota > Gammaproteobacteria > Enterobacterales > Alteromonadaceae. The sequence goes on along the minus strand of NVTW01000010.1, from coordinate 45,745 downwards.
ATTATAGCAAGTTGTCCGCCATAGGGTAAGCCTAATGCTGCAGTATCAATTGCACTGGTAGCAAAAATCAACACTGGTATATATAACGGTAGTACCAATAAACTTAACAGTACTCCGCCTTTTTTAATACCAACCGTTAACGCAACACCTATCGCCCCTAATAAACTTAATACTGGTGTTCCCAGCAATAGTGTTAACATTAATGCGCCATAACTTTGCTCATTCAAATGCAGCAATACCGCTAATAATGGCGCGACTATAAGTAAAGGTAAACCGGTGATCAGCCAATGGGCGACTATTTTGGCTAACACTAAAACAAAAACAGGATGGGGGCTTAATAACATTTGCTCTAATGAGCCATCTCCATGATCCGCTTTAAATAAGCGATCAAGTGATAATAATGTTGCCAACAGAGCAGCCACCCAGATAATACCAGGGGCAATTCGGCTTAACGTACTCGCTTCAGGACCAATACCAAGTGGAAATAACGTCACCACAATAATAAAAAATAACAGAGGATTTAAAATATCATCTTTGTGGCGCAAAGCTATGGTTAAATCTCGTTTAACCACTAAATTAAAAGCACCACGATAAGAGAGCTTATTGTTATGATTAATACTTGGTGGTAAAGCATTTTGTTTAAGTGTGCTTTTTTCAATAGTTTTTTTATCAATAGTTTTTTTATCAATAGAACGAGGGCTAGCTTGAGTCATTTAATTATTATCCTGCTAGCTTAATAAAAACGATAAGCCAAAGTAATCTTTTTCAAATTATCTTTAGCTATAGTTAAGTCTTGATGTGTGGTTAAAATAACACAACCGCCCTGCTGTGCATGTTGTAAAAATAAATGCTCTAAATTAGCAACACCTTGTTTATCGATAGCCGTAAAAGGCTCATCTAAAATCCATATTTTTGCCTTTTCCGCTAACGTTTGCGCAGCAAAAAGTCGAGCTAAAGCAATACGGCGGTGCTGCCCAGCACTTAAATGTGAAGCTAAGCTATCTTCAAAGCCAAGTAAGTTAACCTCGTTTAAGTTTGCATCAACGCTGTTAGTATTTAGTCCATGTAGAGCTAAATTGAAAGTTAAATTTTCTGCGGCACTCATTTCACCTTTAACACCGGGCAAATGTCCTAAATACACTAATTTTTGATGGAATAATTCGCCATCGTCATGAATAGCTTGTTTATGTTGGTTGTCATAAAAATAAACTTGCCCGTCATAAGGTTCTGATAGGCCAGCTAGAATACGCAGTAAGCTGGTTTTTCCGGCACCATTAGGCCCTTCTATTTGCACAATATCACCCGCATTAATTTGTAGGTTTAATTGTTCAAATAAAATTCTCTCTTCCCGTATACAGGTAAGATTATTTGCACTTAATAAAGGTGTCGTTAATTGAGCTACTGGCAAGATAATGACTACAGTTAAGGTTAACTTAATTATGTTTATGGTAAGATCATAACTCAATTTTATTGTATCGTATTTGATTTAGATCTTACCAACGTAAGCAGAGGTTATCATATTATGGTCAATAATAAAAAACGCTTTTTTTTTTGTTAAATTTTGTTACAAGCAATAAAAAATTACTGCAGCTTATTTATAAATTAATGCTAGAATTGCAGGAGTTATAAAAACTTGTCTCAAATTTAACCGTGTGTTGTATTTTAGCCCTTGTATTAAAATTGCAGTAAAAACTGGAGTACTAAATGATCCCTGAGCTAGGCCATTTTGCCTTAATYACCGCCTTAGCCTTTGCTATTTGCTTAGCGGTTATTCCTATGGTTGGTTTGTATACAAATCAACCTAAACTCGCCGCTTACGCAAAACCCTTTGCTTTTGCTTTATTTGCTTTTACTGCGATTAGTATTACCATATTAGGCTATAGCTTTGTTAATGATGACTTTTCAGTATTGTATGTGGCAAGTCACTCAAATACCCATTTACCTTATTACTTTAAAATTAGCGCTGTATGGGGCGGCCACGAAGGTTCTCTTTTACTGTGGATTTTTTCTCTTACCTGCTGGACTTTAGCTGTCGCTAAATTTAGTGATAATGTTGACCAAGCTTTTATTACCAGAGTTTTGTCTGTTATGGGTATAATTGCGGTTGGTTTTATTGCTTTTACTTTATTAACCTCTAATCCTTTTGAACGCTTGCTACCTAATTTTCCTAGTGAAGGTCGCGACTTAAACCCATTACTGCAAGATATTGGTTTAATTGTACATCCACCACTTTTATATATGGGTTATGTCGGCTTTTCAGTTGCTTTTGCTTTTGCTGTCGCTGCTTTATTATCAGGTAAAATGGATGCTGCTTGGGCAAGGTGGTCTCGCCCTTGGACAGTTGCCGCATGGTCATTTTTAAGTGTTGGTATTGCGCTAGGTAGTTGGTGGGCTTATTACGAACTTGGCTGGGGCGGTTGGTGGTTTTGGGATCCGGTAGAAAATGCTTCTTTTATGCCTTGGTTGGTAGGCACTGCGCTTATTCATTCTTTAGCAGTAACAGAAAAACGTGGTACTTTTAAAAACTGGACTATTTTACTGTCTATTTTTGCCTTTAGTTTAAGTTTACTTGGTACATTTTTAGTACGCTCAGGGGTACTAACCTCTGTACATTCATTTGCGGCAGATCCTGAGCGCGGTATTTTTATTCTCTATTTACTGGCAACAACTATTGGCGGTTCACTCATTTTATTCGCCTTAAAAGCTAACACGGTTGCTAGTTTCAGCCGCTTCGCCTTATATTCGCGTGAAACAGCACTGTTAATTGCCAATATTATTTTAGTGACTGCGGCAGTAACGGTATTATTGGGAACGCTTTATCCGTTATTAGTAGATGCCTTACATTTAGGTAAAATATCCGTTGGTCCTCCTTATTTTAATGCGGTATTTGTACCGATAATGAGCTTACTGTTTATTTTTATGGGCATCGGCCCTCTTATTCGCTGGAAAAAAGCAAAAAAAGGGGAATTACGTAAACAGCTAAGTGTTATCTCTATTGGCAGTATAGTTTTCGGTTTAATATTCCCATTTTTATACGCAGGAGAATTTAACTTAAAAGTAAGCATGGGAATTACCCTAGCATGCTGGGTTGCCTTAGTAGTGAACAAAGATTTACTGAATCAGTTTAAGCTAAGCCAAGGTAAATTGAGTTTAAGCCATTACGGCATGGCACTAGCACACACAGGTATTGCCGTTACCATTGTTGGTATAACCATAGTTTCAAGCTATGAAAATGAAATTAATGTAAAAATGGCCTTAAACGATAAAGTTGAAATTTCAGGTTATGAGATTGAATTTGTTGGCATTAAAAAAGTTGAAGGTCCTAACTACAGTGCAGAACAAGGACAAATGAAACTTTATAAAGATAATAAATACATCGGCTTAATGCAGCCAGAGCGTCGTTCTTATCGAGTACAGAGCATGGGCATGACCGAAGCAGCAATTAACCCCGGCTTATTTAGAGATGTTTATATTGCACTTGGCGACCCTTTGGGTGGTGGTGCATGGTCGGTGCGTGCTCATTATAAACCCTTTGTTCGGTGGATTTGGTTAGGTGCTTTATTTATGGGCTTTGGCGGTTTACTTACTATGCTAGATAAACGCTATCGCAGTAAAAATAAAACCTCAACCGACAAGCAGCAAGCAAGTGCGGCTAGCATTGCTGCTGCGGCGGCAACATCAACATTAACTTCAACCAGCGAACCCACGACCAGCTAAACAATGAGTAGTTAATTTATGAACAAAGCAATACGATTTATTCCGTTAGTATTAGTTATTATTTTGGGTGTGGTACTGTATCGAGGTTTATCATTAAATCCACGAGACATGCCTTCTGCTTTAGTGGGTAAGCCTATGCCAGATTTTAAATTGACCACCTTATTAGACGAAAATAAAACGGTCACTAAAGCTGACTTAAAAGGCAATATTGTTCTGCTTAATGTCTGGGCTACTTGGTGCCCTACTTGTCGATATGAACACCCTTATTTACTCGATATTGCTAAAAACAGAGGCATTACGCTTTATGGTATTAATTATAAAGATGATAAAACAATGGCGAAGCAATGGTTAGCAAAACTGGGCAACCCATATAAAATGACACTTTTTGATAACGAGGGAAAGTTAGGTTTAGACTTAGGGGTATATGGCGCTCCGGAAACCTTTGTTATTGATCATCAAGGCATTATTCGTAAACGTTTTGCTGGAGCAATAAATACAGCAGTATGGAAAAACGAATTTATGCCTTTGATCGCAACAATAATGACAGAACAGCAGCAAGGAAAATAAGTGATGTTTAAAATTTTTGTTATCACCCTACTAACATACTTAACGTTGACAATGTCAATTTCAACCAAGGCCAGCCCTGTTGAAACCTTTAAGTTTAAAGATGAAGTAACTAAAATACGCTTTCAAACATTAACCAAAGAATTACGCTGTCCTAAATGTCAAAATCAAGATTTAGCCGATTCTAACTCTCCTATTGCCGCCGATTTACGTAAACAAATTTATGCACAGTTAACTCAAGGTAAAAGTGATCAAGAAATTGTTGGTTACATGGTTGACCGCTATGGAGAGTTTGTTTTGTATCGCCCACGTGTTTCAAGCTTAACCTATGTGCTTTGGTTTGGACCTGCCGTTATATTATTGTTCGGCGCTATTATCGTCGTTATTATTTTACGTAGCCGTAATAATAAAGAAGAAAACACTGAACTTTCTAATGAACAACAACAAAAACTAAAAAAATTACTCCATGATGAAAATGCCTCATCGAGCGATTCATCTAACTCTTCACCTAAAGAAGAACAGCACTAATGATCACATTATTAATACTTATTATTACTTTTTTACTCTTAATATTGGCTATTATCTGGGGGCATTTTTTACGCAGTAATAACAAAAGCCAAAGCGAAGATCCACAATTGCGTGATCAAACCAATATTCAGCTCTATCAAGAGCACAAAAGCGAAATTGAAAAAGATTTTCAACAAGGCGCTATTGACGAAGAAAGTTATCAATATTTGCTCACCGAACTAGACAAAAGTTTTTTACAAGACATGACCGCCAATGAAAAAGAAACCGCTAAAATATCAGCAGCCACGCAACGTAAACTATCCCCTTTGTGGCCAGTTTTTATCAGCTTATTTGTATTGATTTTCAGTGTTGCTTTGTATCAAAAACAAGGTAGTTATCTTAAATTAGCTCAAAGCCCGCAACAAGCAACAACTAACAATAATAAAGCGGTGAATGAGGAGCAACAGGCGTTAACTCAGATTAAAGAAATAAAACAAGCGCTTAAGAAAACCCCCGATAGCAGCAACCTTTGGTACAGTTTAGGGCAAGCCAATATAAATATTGGTAACTTTAATGGTGCAGTAAAAGCCTTTGATAAAGTATTACAAATAGAAGGCAACAAGCCAGATATTATCGGCGCTAAAGCACAAGCACTTTATTACGCCAATAAACAAAAAATCAACACTGAGGTGCAAACATTAATTGATCAAGCACTGGCACTTGACCCACTTGATCCTTCAACGAATGTATTACTTGGCATGGATAGTTTTATTAATCAACATTACCAAAAGGCTATTCGTTATTGGCAAAAAATCGTCGATAGTGGTCGTGAGGATGTCAATGCAGAAGCACTTAAAGGAGCCATTGCAGAAGCTCAAAGTCGCCTTACAAAAGTGAATAGTAATGATGCGACTGATTCGCCTAAATTAACTCTCAATGTATCATTAAGTGAAAAATTACAACAAGCATTAGCGCAAGGTGAAGATAAAATAGTGTTTGTTTATGCTATTCCAGCAGATGGTCGTAGAATGCCACTCGCGGCGATGAAAATTAAGTTAAGTGATTTACCCATCACGATTAACTTAACTGATGCCCAAGCGATGAGCCCACAATTTAATTTATCTAGTGCTAAATCCGTACATATTTTTGCGGTAGCTTCTCAACAAGGTCGCCCGGGGATAAAATCAGGCGATTATAAAGCCGAGCTAAAAAATATTGCCGTTAATACCACAACACCGCTTAACTTAATTATTAACCAACTCGTGCCATAAAGTTATTAGAGATAAATAAATGTCACGATTTAAAAGCCAAGCACTTAATTTTTCGCGCAATAACACTAATAATAACAACAATAAACGAACTGGCGTATTACTGGCTAATTTAGGCACGCCAGCGCAAGCGACTCCTAGTGCGTTACGTAATTATTTACGCGAATTTTTATCTGATCCGCGTGTAGTAGAAATTCCACGTTTATTGTGGCTGCTCATATTACACGGCATTATATTACGCAGTCGCCCGAAAAAATCAGCCAAGCTTTACCAAAACATCTGGACGGAGCAAGGCTCGCCTTTAATGGTAATTAGCCGTAAACAACAAGCTAAAGTTGCCGAAAAACTGGCAGAAACTTATGGCTCAACAATACCCGTTGAGCTTGCTATGCGTTATGGACAACCATCAATAGCACAAGCGCTACAAACCTTTCAAAAAAACAATATTGATAACATTATTATATTGCCTTTGTATCCTCAATATAGTGGTCCCACAACAGGATCTACTTTTGACGCGGTAATAGCGGAAATAAAGCAATGGCGCTGGGTGCCAAGTTTACACTTTATTAATGGTTATCATCAAAATCCTCTTTATATTCAGGCCTTAGCTAATAGCGTAGCAGAGCATATAAAACAACAGGGAAAACCAGACAGATTAGTTATTTCTTACCATGGTATGCCACAAGCTTTTTATGATTGGGGTGATCCTTATGCAGATTTTTGCCAACAAACCTCTAAATTATTAGTTCAGCAACTAGAGCAAAACAATACATTAACTGCAACGGATATTGTCACTTGTTATCAATCTCGCTTTGGCAAAGCACAGTGGTTAACACCTTATACAGAAAATGTATTAACACAATTACCTCAAGACGGACATAAAAATATTGCCATAATAAGCCCAGCTTTTAGCGTTGATTGTTTAGAAACATTGGATGAAATAGAGCGCGAATACCGCAAAGTTTACCTTGCAGCTGGTGGTGAACATTATCATTATATTGCCGCATTAAACGATAATGATGATCACATAGATGCACTAATTGACGTTATTTCTCCTTATTTACCGTAACAACTAGCGTAACAATAAGCGTAAAATCAAAGTAAGGGTAAGAGTAGAAAAATGCCTAACAATAGCTCCAACCAACATAAAAAAACAGCACAACTAAAATCCCAGCAACAAAAACCTGTAAAAATTTTTATGCAAGGTGAGCCATTAGCCCTGTGGCGAGAAAACATTCACGAAATTATTTTTGAAGCAGACACCCCTGCGGGTAAATTATTCGATATTGTGCTAATTTTCACTATTATTGCGAGTGTTCTCGCGGTAATGCTCGGCAGTGTCGAAAGCATCAATCAATACTACGGACAATGGTTGATTTATATTGAGTGGCTTTTCACCATACTTTTTTCTATTGAATATATCTTACGCATTATTTGTGTGCGCAAGCCTTGGCTTTATATGAAAAGCTTTTTTGGCATTGTCGATTTACTGTCTATTTTACCGAGTTATATCGCGCTATTTTTTGCCGGTGCGCAAACCATGATGGTTATTCGTGCCTTGCGCGTATTGCGTATTTTTAGAATATTTAAATTAGGCGAATATTTAGGCGAAGCGCATGCACTAATTCGCGCCATGCGTGCCAGTCGAACAAAAATTTTCATTTTTCTCTATACCGTATTTATTTTTGTCATTATTTTTGGCTCGGCAATGTATTTAGTTGAAGGTAGCGAAAATGGCTTTAGCAGTATTCCTAAATCTATCTATTGGGCAATTGTTACACTAACCACCGTTGGCTATGGCGATTTAGCACCACACACCAGTTTAGGGCAAATGTTAGCGTCAGCCGTAATGATCATGGGTTATGCGATTATTGCCGTACCCACTGGAATTTATACCGCTGAATTAGCGAAAGAATATAAACGTGATGTCACCAATATTGCTTGTCAAAATTGTGGTGAAGAAGGTCATGACGATGATGCCGTATTTTGTAAGTATTGTGGTTGTTGTTTACAGCAAGATTAATGCACACTTTCTACAATACCGAGAATTAAAAAATAGTACATGCCTATGCAGATAACTCAGGTATTTATACTAATCGACATCTTCGAGACGTTTTTATCGAAGATCTCTTGTTTTTTGACGTAGATCCCCGCTTAAAAGACTGCGGGGATGACGATCCTGAGCCAAGTGTATAGTCATGAAATAGTAAGCTTATTATGATTTTTAAGGAGGCTATTTTAAAAAGTGTTGAATAACAAACTGCTTGGGTGATTCTTTGTCGCGCTGTCATTAGCACCCTGAAGGTCTAATGACAGCGCGAATAGTGCTATACACAATAAACTAAGGATGTTTTAAATTTGTTCGCATTATTAAAACAAAAAAACCAAACAATAATAACAGCCAAGTTGCAGGTTCAGGCACTTGATTAGGTGATGAAGGCGAACGAAAACTCATCGCTTGATTGCTCGTTCCTAGCGTAAAGGGGTTGCTGTGAATTTCATTAAAACCACCCAAAGAATATTTTTCGTTAAATAAGTCAAAATTCTGAAGGTTAGCAACAAAAAAGTCTTTGCAATCTAAACAATCATTCCACAATGGTATAAATGAAAATTTTAATGAGCCTTTTAATAAACCTAACGCCACATTAAGATCAAAATCAAACCATGTTTTATTTGAAAATTCGTTTTGCAACCAAAACTTAGGTGAAATGGTTACCTCTTTATCATTAATCAAAGCTATAGGTGGCAAATCATTCCAAGGCGCGGTTAATGAGGTGACTGAAACATTGACAGGTGAGTATATTGGCTTATAAATATTAGCCGACGCATTTGGTATAAAGGTTCGTGTCGATACGATTTTAGGAATACAAATCCCGCCAAAATTATTACAATCCATCACTATTTTATTAGTGACAATCAATATTCCACAGCTTCCATTCTGAATAATATTACCGTTACTACAGCCACTTAATCTTTCACCTGTTTGTTGCATTTCTTGAATATACACGGGATCACTGAACTCTAGTGTTACCATTAACGTAGGTGTAAACTCAATATTTTGTCTGTAATCTACAGTAGGCGCCAAGTCAACATCGACTAAATCACCTCTAAATTCTAGTCCCCCATTTTTCAGTACTACTCCACCGGGTACACCATTTAAGGTATCAAGATCCAGTGACATGCGAATAATTTCTGCCTGAGTGTTGCCTGATACTGCACCGCTGTCATTTCCGGTAAAATCTGAACGTCCTGGAGCATTTAATGCGAGCTCCAATATATTCACCCCGACCCCTAATGGAGGTCTACTATCTAATAAAGGAATACCGCTTACTGTAATTATCGGCTCAGGTACAAGGAAAAGATCTGCTTTTATTGTCGCTTGAGTGGCATCAAATAACGCGATATCACCCAATTGATGATCTAACTCAAAAATAGAAGCTCTATCAGGGGGTAAATCGTCAGTATTAACTTGTAAAATCACATTTTCATTGGCACCAGTGTCAAATATAGTGCCCGAGCTAGAAGAGCAATTACCCACAATGATGCATTCAGTGGCATTATAATTTAAAGAAAAATCAAGATCAGTACTGATAGTGCCGGTTAAATTAGGCGCAGTCGTGGTGACTTCCGTCGAGACGCTACTGTTGGGGTTGAGGCTAAAAAATTCGCCCACGTCTATAACGTCTATAACGTCAGGAACTTCAAGAGATACATCATAACTAACATCCGCATCAACAGTACCGCCATTAAGACCTAAATCAGAAGTGATGCCAAAACCACCAGCGGTGCCCACGGTAACTTCAGTACCAATACGGGTATCGGCAGTTATTGCATCATGCCCTAATGTGTAGGAGTCGGTAATGGTTACTGATTGATTGTGACCTCTAACCCAAGGACAACCACTCAAATCACAGTTACCTAAATCATAGTATCCTGGAACCCAAACAGTTCCTTTCACCGCAGGAATAGTTTCGGTCCATGCAGGTACAATTACCTCATTTCTACTACCCGCTATTCCTGTTCCTAGTGATAAAGTATTACTGAAATTGTAATTATAATTAATAGTACTAGGTACAATCCCTTGTCCTGCACCCCATAAACTTTGATTTGAAGTAGAAAATTTCATTTCACCTAAATCATAAATTGCCCCAGCAAAGCTTTTAACAGGCATTAAAAGCAACACTGAGGTAAACAATAAACAACCAAGGTGTTTTAGGTAGTATGAATTGCTAAGTAATTTAATGTTCATTCCTTTAGTCCTTAAAAGTAATATTGACACTAAATTATAGTTTTACTGTAAAATGAATAGGTTGTTGATATATCGCAATTGTTAGTACGATAATGGCGTTTTAGTATAATACCCTTAATTTTATGCGTTTTTATATTTGCTGGTGCTCGCTCGGGGGAACTTTAAAATATTCTTTAAAACTGCGGCTAAAGTAATTTAAACTGTTAAAACCTACTGCATAGGCTATTTCACTTATAGTTCCACTTTGCTGTTGTAGTAGTTTTAAAGAGAGTTGTAATCGTTGAAATTTAATATAATTATTTGGTGTACAGCTAAAAGTCTTTTTCACTTTACGAAATAACGTGCTGCGATCCATATTCATAAAATCGGCTAGTAAATTAATATCTAACTCAACATTTTCTATGTTTTCAATAACAATGCGTTTAAATTTTTGTTCAAAAGGATTGCTTAACTTTTTAGTATTTCCCTCAACACTGCCATTATCTAGCATTTGCGGATGATTTTTTATAAACGCTTTGTAAATTTTCGCAGAGATATGTCTTTTCTGTTCTAAATGCGCACGAATTCTGGCAATTAATTCAGAACTATCAAAAGGCTTGGTTAAATAATCATCAGCACCACATTGCAGCCCTTCAACCGTTTCTCGTTTAGTGCTTTTTGCAGTTAATAATAATAAAGGAATATGAGCAGTATCAGCATTTTCCTTCAACTTTGTTGCTAATTCAAAACCATCCATTACCGGCATCATCACATCACTGATAATAAAATCAGGTTGGTGCTCTGCCACTATTTGCAATGCTTGTAGCCCTTGACTGGCAGTAATAACGGTATAAGTAGTTTGTAACGTATTTCTGATAAACATACGTAAATCTTCATGATCATCAACAACTAATACTGTCGGTTGCAATGATTTTTCAGCGCTAGACGGAGTAAAGCTTTCTAATTCAATCATTGACGTGTTTTGACAGCTAACTTGATCAATTGTTTTGTCTGCGTCTACAAATTGATCTGCCGTATAATGACTGGCATCATTAATTAAGGTAACTCGAAAGAGACAACCTTTGTGATTAGATTGTTCTAATTCAATTTTCCCCTGATGCAACTCAAGTAATTCTTTCACCATAGACAGTCCAATACCTGTTCCTGGTTGAAAGCTATTTGAACTATTAATACCTTGATGAAAACGATCATATAAATAAGGCAAATCATCGGCAGGAATGCCACTCCCCTGATCATTCACCCATAAACAGACCGTATTTTCGTTTTGATTAAACTTTATTCCAATATCAATTTGACTATTCTCTGGACTGAATTTGATCGCATTTGATAACAAGTTACTGACAATTCTAATCAGGTGATCGCTATCAAACCAGATACTTCCAGCTTGATCTAACCCTATTTCATGCAACTGCACTTTTTGTTTATTAGCACTCACTTTAAATCGTTGCACTATGTTATGTACTGCTTCCCCCAGTTTTATTTCTGAAATTGCCAACTTCATTTCGCCTGTTTCTAAGCGATTTATATCTAATATCTGCCCAACCAGTGCGAGCATTTGTTGGCTGTTTTCAATCGCTACTTGAATGTATTTTCGATCTTGATGATGATAAATTCTATCGTGCTTTAATAACTCTTTTAATGGCGAAATTGCTAACGTTAAAGGAGTGCGAAATTCATGAGATACATTAGCAAAAAAACGAGATTTAGCTTCATCCAGTTTCACTAATTCATCGGCTTGTTTTTGAATGGTTAACGTTCTTTCACTCACTTGTTGCTCAAGTAAGTATTTTGCTGCCACTAGTTTTTTAGTTTTTATTTTTGCGAATACTGTAGAAACAAAAAAAATAACACTCAAAAGTAATAAGCTATAAAAAATATAAGCCCAACGGCTTAAGTACCATGGCGGTATTATCTCAAATAACATTTTATTAGCAGAGAAAACTGTATGATGAGGATCTTTAGCTTGCATAGCTAGTTGATATTCGCCTCCTGAAAGTTTTCCTAAATCCGCATAATATTCTTCACTCCATGGAGTCCATTGCTGGTTATTTAATTTATATCGGAATTGGTTATTTTGTCCTTGTAAATAATTACTCAATCCAAAAAAAATGCGTAGACCACTTTCATTAGCATTTAGCTTCAGCGCAACGATTGAATGCTTCAATATATTTAAATTGACGGTTTTATCAATGTTATTTAGCTTTAGTTCACTAATAACAGCTCTGACACTCGCATTACTTATCGTATTATTTTCATCCGGTTGATACCTAACAATGCCATTATCAAATCCCAACCATGTTTGATTTTTTTCATCAAGCACACTACGTAAATTATGCATGCCAGAAGCAGTAACTGGAAAACTACTCCAATCGATATATTCATTTTCTTTGTTTATATGAAAATAACCTGATTGTTCACTGGTGGCTACCCATAAACGTTGGTGCTTATCTTGATAAATAAAAAAAGGGGCATCAGCTTTCGAGCCAAAATAATCATGAAACCAAGTGACTTTATTTCCTAATGCTTGTATCTGTTGATTTTCGTGTGCACTTTCCCAATGAAATAAGCCTTTATTGGTAGCGATCAACAATTGACCATTTAATTCCATAACTTGAATTGAATTTTCTGAGACGTTGAATTTTTCAACTTGCCAAGTTTTGTCAAAGTAAAACCGAATCAGTTCACCTAGATTATTTGAGCTCCACACATCACCATATTTATCCTCAACTAACGCGCTATTTATTTGGTTGTCTTCCATCAGAATTTCAGGCTTAGTCCATTGGCTTTCAGTCCAATGACTATGTAAAATGCCCAATTCGCTGATCAGGAAAACTTCATTTTCATGATGCTTGGTGAGGTATATATCTTTACAGTAAGCCGTTTCATATAGCGTATCTATTTTATGTTCTGCAGGATCAAGCATTTGACATTGCTGCGCACCAGCAATTAAAAAATTTTGTTTAAAGGGAATTATTTTAGCTGTACTGGTAATAACATCTGGGTACAAACTTACTTTGCCTTTATCATCGAGAGTAAAAATACCGTTAACCGCTGAAAAAAACAGTTTACTGCCGGTTAAATATGAAGATCGAGCAAAGGATCTCACTTTGGCAATATTACTTTGCTTCGTGGAAAATGTTGATATCAAAAAGGGTAATTGGACTCTAACAAGCGCACCTTCTTGCATCAGCCAAAGTCCTTTTTGTTTGTCTAAAAATAAATTTAAAGTGATATTAACAGGCAAACCATTATCTCTATTTAGGTGATAAATAACTGCACCCTGACGATTAAAAAAGAACACACCATTGTTAATGCTTGCGACTGCAATGGTGGTCTCATTAATCCTTGTACTATTATAAAACCCTGAATGAGCAAGTAGGTCGTCCGAAGCTAGCCAAGATGAAACACTATGTTTCGACTTTGTATCACTAGTCCATAAATAAATGCCTTGAGAAAACGTACCTATTAAATAGCCTTTAGTTGTTTTTTCAACGAAGCCAAACTTTTTAATATGTTTATTTTCAAAACCAAAAACTTTAAACCTTTTACCATCATAAAAGTAATTCAGTGTACTACCATCAGTGAAAAACAATTTATCTTGTGCTAACCATGCACGGCTAAAACGAACATTCGGTTGCCATATTTTAAATCCATCGTTAATGGTATAAACCATAATTTGTTCAGGTGAAACAAAATAAATTTTACCGTTAAACTGATAAACATTATTTACCTCCGAAAAACGATGTTGTTCAGTTGTTAGCTCGGGTAATAATGAATGATATTTAAGTACACCGTTCTTTTCGGCTGCAAAGTATCCTAGCTCAGATTGCGCACCTATATAGATCCGGTCACCAACAATGACAAACTGGCGCACCTCAGCTTTTTCAGCAATAAAATGACGCCGCCAAGTGGCGCCATCAAAACTATAAAACCCATTAGCGTTAGATAAAAAAATAGTGCCATTACGGTGTTGTTGTACAAACCAATTAGTGCTATTACCATCAAATTTTTCCACCGGAAATTCATTGATAATCGCATATCCTAGAGCATTATCGGTAAGACTTGGATAATTTGTATCGCCTTGTTGCCCGTGAGCAGTATAAGAAGAAAATAAAACACAAACAAATAAGCTTTTTAATAAATAAGACTTTTTTATAAAAGAAAACATAGTTTACTTACAATAGATTAGAATAAAAGGCATTTCAATTTAGCGGTTCTAAATCCAACTGACTAAAGAGCCACTATTTTTATCATTATTGAATTGGTTATAGCACAAAACTAGGTATACGATATATCAATCCCTATAAAACTTGTTCCCCCTTACAGGTGAAAAAAGTGATTAAAATGCGCCAGACGTAATAATTAACTAACGACTAACAAGATAAATGAAGCCATTTTTGCCAAACAACAGGATATTGCTTAATCCAATTTTTTGCTATTTTATCTAGCGTTTGCTGAGCTTGTTTCTTAAGCGCCGCAGCATCAGCGATCATTTTATTGGTAAACTGTATCTGCTTAATTTTATTAAATAAACACGCGTGATGCTTTACAAAATTATGTGAAACTACTTTTTTTATCCAAGCTTTTGTTGGGCTGCCACAATCATGGGTTAAATGAGGATTAATTCCCCACGAATTATTACTCAAGCAAGCATCATCAAATTTTGGAAACTCAATAAATTCGCCCTTTAACTTACTATCAGTCCAATTAGGACGCCAATTCAATAAGACAATACCTTGTTTTTGCTGATAAGCCGATTGCAACTTTTGCCAAAGTTTGTCTTCGTCGCCTAACCGTTTCACCTCAAAAGGCAATTTTAATGCTCTTATTCTTAAAATATCATCATTACCCCAGTTTCCAGTATAAAAAGTGGGTCTTTGAGTTTTATTATCTAAAAATAAATATCGACAATTTACTAATGCGTGCCAGTCTGGTAATTGCGGACATTTTGCTTTTAAATAACTAGGAAACCACCATTCCTCACGGGTATTAGCAAGGTGATTGCCGGCATCAATTATACGTTTATTGGTCAAAAAGGTTTTAGCTTTACTCGACATAGTCCCTTGCCAAACAGAAAGTTGTATATCAATAATTCCTTGAGACAACGCTCCCCACTGATCGATAACGGCAATCTTTTGATATTCAACATCATAACCATAGTTGTTAAATAAGTGACCAATTACATGAGTGAGCACTTGCTGAGAAGCCCAATCATTTTCAGCAAAAGTAATTATTTTTTTTTGAGCTAAGATAGAATTCGAATAAAATGTACTTAATAAAACCATAAGCACTAGTAATATTGGAGAAAAAAAACGTATTTTAATGTGGTTAAATAAAATGGCCATTTCAAAGCTAACTATTGGTTGATTTCATGTCTGATAAACAAATAATAGCTCTTTTCATACAAACCACTAAAAATCATTTAAGTAGTACTGTGTTAAAGTGACTAATCGTTCTTTTTCTTCAATACTAATAAAACTCGCCTCAATCGCATTTAGGGTAAATTGTGCTAACTCTTGTTTGGATGGTTTTAGTGCATTACTTACCGCAATAAAGTTATCATTCATATAACCGCCAAAGTAAGCAGGATCGTCTGAGTTGATAGTCACGCAAACATTTTTTCTTAATAGTTCAACAATATTGTGTTGCTCCATAGTATCAAACACGGCAAGCTTGGTATTAGATAAAGGGCAAACCGTTAACGGCATTTTTGTGGTGATCAGCTGTGCGAGTAATTCTTCGTTATCAACACAACGTACACCATGATCAACGCGCGCCACTTTCAGCATGTTAATGGCATCATTAATATAGCTGGCGGGTCCTTCTTCACCTGCATGGGCAACCGTTAAAAAACCGAGTTGCTTTGCTTTAGTAAATACACCAGTAAACTTTTCTGGTGGGTTGCCTACCTCAGAGGAGTCTAATCCCACCGCGATAATTTTATCTTTATGTGGTAATGCTTGAGCAAGGGTTGTAAAGGCAGCATCTTCATCTAAATGACGTAAAAAACTCATGATAAGCTGACTACTAATGCCTAACTCTTGTTTTGCTTGCGTTAAAGCGCGATGAATACCATTTACTACCGTGTCAAATGCAATACCACGATCGGTATGAGTTTGCGGATCAAAAAATATTTCCGTATGCACCACGTTATCTTGCTGGCAACGCAGTAAATACGCCCATGTTAAATCAAAAAAGTCTTGCTCTTTGATCAGCACATTAGCGCCTTGATAATAAATATCTAGAAACGATTGTAAATTTTCAAATTGATACGCTTGTGATACCTCTTTGGGCGAAGAAAAAGGAATAGTTATATTATTTCTTTTCGCTAAAGCAAACATTAATTCAGGCTCTAAAGTTCCTTCAATATGCAAATGTAATTCAACTTTAGGTAAGCCCTCAATAAATGCCTGCATGGTTAAACCCCTTCATGTTTTGCGTCTAGTGCTTGACCATTTCGAATAATTTTTTGGGTTAATTGTTCAATCAAAGCATGCATTTGTTTAACCGCTTGGCTATAACCATCTGCCCTTAAAGCTTGTTTGAAAGCAAACTCAAAAACTCTTTTTTTATTAAATTTATTTTTAAAAAAATAACGCCCAGATAGAATAACTTGAGCTTGATCGGTTGGATAAAAATGATCTATTTCAATTGTTAATTTTAACGTTTTTGCATTTTTTACATCTTGAATGTTAAGGTGATTAACTGCTTGTCTTATATATTTAGCAATACCGTGTGCTAAGCTTTCACCCCATAAATGGTAACGAGCATAATGAAGTTGATTTTCGCCGATCAGCATCACTAAACTTTGTTGTTTTAAATATTGCGGCAATAAAACTCTATCAAGTTCTATGTGAGCTGAAGGATCAAGTACTGCTGTTTTTTTGACCTGTTCATTTATTACCGGTGTATTCAACAAATAATAATGAATGTTAGGCGTTGGTGCCTGAGCACAAGAAAACAATAAAGCTGACAACATTACTACACTTAAAAATTTATTCATTATTTTCACTCTTTTGGCTCATTGGCGTTATTTGACTTTGAAGTGACTTTTTTAGGCTCTATGTCATCACTTAGCGCACCACTAAAAACTAAGCTGTTAGGCTTATTATTTACTTGTCGCAATAAAGGCTTTAGCTCTTGTAAATTATCTTGTAGTAATAACAGGGTATTGGTTAATTCATCATAATTTTGCGAACCTTTAGCAAAATCATTTGCAACTTTACTAATGCTATTAAGCGTTTCATTTATATTGCTCACCACTGATTTTTTATTAGCATCACTTAATACTTGCTCCAAATTGTGACTGATTTTTTGAAATTCTTGTGCAGTTATCGCTAATTCAGTAAATAAGTTGTTAGCATTGTCCGACAGTTTATCTAACGGTAACTCTGCCAAATTAGCAATAAATTGTGAGGTTTTATCGGCTAATTGTGAAAATTCATCGGCTTCAACAGGAATAACCCGATAACCAGAATATTGCTGATCTTTATAATTTTCAGCAAGTTTTTCAGTATTACCGGCATGAAACAACTCAATAATTTTGCTACCCGTTAATATATTTCCAGTACTTAACTTTGCTTTTAAGCCATGTTTAAGCCAACGCTCCATTTGCGAAGCAATAATATCAAGGCTTTTTTCAGTATCTGGCAAGCCAATTCTTCCCGGTTGAATACTGATCAGAACAGGTATTTTAACCGCATCATTCATCACTTTTGCGCTCCGCCCTTGCATTAAATTAGACGATTCAACACGACCAACAATAACACCGCGATATTCAACGGGCGCTCCCTTGAGTAATCCTCGAACACTGTCTTCAACTAATAATGCAAATTTWATAGCATGTTGATAACGTGCCGCATCAGCTTGATCATAACTAGCAAACACATCAAAAAATGCCCGTTTACTTATTGGATCGCCAACCGGCATACCATTGGGCACACCAAAAGTAATACCATTACTTAATAATGTTTCTAAAGATCCCGTTTTAAGACTGATCCCTTGCGCTTTTAAATCTACTTGCACGCCGCTAATATCCCAAAAACGAGTATTTTCAGTAACTAATTTATGATATGGCGCTTCAATAAAAGCATTGTAATAAACGACACGTTCATCAAAGTTAAAATACACGTCTTCAATTTGGCCAACATGTAAGCCTTTATATAAAATGGGAGCACCACTTTTAAAGGCAAATTCTTCAGCACTATTAAGGGTTATATGTATGCCGGGAGCATCAGGTGCGGAGATTGGTCGCTCATCTAAGCCTTTAAAATAATCGGTACGTTGCGATGATTTACCGGGTTGCATTTCAATGTAATTACCAGAAAAAAGCGTGCTTAAATCAGAAATACCAGAATGATTTATTTTTGTAGAAACCAGCCAAAACTTTGCATCTTCTACTAATAGCTTTTTCGCCTCTTTACTCATACGAACGCTAACCAACACACCATCCAAACTGTCTTTAAGGGTTATTTTAACCACTTTACCGATTTGTACATCACGTAATTTAATTTTGGTAACACCGGCCTCAACACCCTCAGCTTTATTAAGCTCAATGGTGATCAGTGGTCCTTGATTACTGTAATAATAATAAACCATCCACAACCCCAGCATTGCGGTAATAATAGGAACCATCCAAATTCGAGAAACAGTATTCATCGGTTTGATCACCGCTTGTGCTGTTGAGGTAATATTGTCACTACTCATATTTTATTCTTCTTTTTCCAAATAAGGTTTGAATCAAACGTGTTGGCTGCCAGCATAGTTAAAATAACCACACCACAAAAGGCAATGGCAGCATGTCCAGGACGAATAGTCATCGCTGTTCCTAACTGAATTAAACTCGCCAGAATAGCCACGGCAAATATATCTATCATCGACCAACGACCCACAAATTCAGTAATACGATATAACTGCATACGTTGCAATTGAAAATCTTGTGAGCCTTGTTGCACCGAATAATTAAGCCAAGCTAAAACGATAAATTTAACAATAGGAACCACAATACTGGCAATAAAAATAACGATCGCAATGGGATACGATCCTGATTGCCACAACACCATAACACCACCCAAAATAGTATTTAACTCTTCTTTACCAAGCGAACGGGTTGTCATTATGGGCAACAAGTTAGCGGGAAAGTATAAAAATAGTGAGGTTATCAACAAAGCCCATGTTTTTTGAATACTACGATTAGCCTGTTCTTGATGTTGTAAAACTGAGTCTTTATTAACAATAGCCTCTTGCTTTTCATTTGTTTTTTCATTTATCTTTTCATTTATCTTTTCATTTAGGTCACTTGACTTTTTAGCCATTAAACACTGCAACCTATCTTGTAATGCTTGCTTGTCTATATATTGTATTGTGGTAATAAAACAAATAGAAAAAAGTACATAGGCATAAAATGAAAGTCCAATACCAATATTTGCCAGTGTCGATATTTTAATTAAACTGACCAGTACGCCAATTAAAAATATCTCCGCCATACTCCAAGGTAGCAAAGCTAATAATACTTTTGCGACTTGTGTTCCGTAAGCTGGATAACGGTCAAATTCAATAAAAAAAGTTAAATATAACAAACCAGCAATAACCACAAGCGGTAAAATAACTACAGTTAACACCAATAAAAACCCAAGAATAAAGTAGCCTTGTTCCACTAAAATAAAATAAGTGTCTAACAGTGAAATAGTATGTGCTTGTCCCTGATAATGCAGAGAAACAAAATCAAAAGACAATGATAAAAATAATAATATTAGCGCGGCAATGGCAAAAGCGGCAATTTGTTCAAACGCTCGGCCATGATTAACGGTTAAATAATAACCACAACGTGGGCAAATCGCTTTTTGACCCACCGACAAAACGGGCAGCTCTAGCGATAGATTGCATTCATGACAGGTTAACTTTTTGTCTTTGTTTTCAGTCATTCCGCTTTATTCTTGTCCTTAAACCATTTATTTTGAACCTTAATCTATAGCATTTTTTTTAAACATTGTCCTGAAAATCAATCATTAACAATATTTAAAAATATCTACCCGCTATTTTTTGATCATAATCAGATCAAAAACACCAATATTCAACCAAAACAAACTATTTTTTGTGGTAAAATTACATTCGCACCTAAAATTAAATATCATTGTAATAATAATATTGTCATAGAAACACTTATATATAGAAGCACTTATATAAAGTGTTTTCATAGAACAAACCCCCTGCATTTAAGCGCTTTACTAGCAGCTTAAACAAGCAAACCCAAACAATGATCTCTTTTAATCGTGTAATTTTTCTAAGGAAAAACCATGCAAATAATCATTTTTGATGATGCCCAACAAGTTGCCGAAAACGCCGCACATTGGGTATCAGAATTAATTAAGAGTAAAGATGCGCCTGTTTTAGGTTTAGCAACAGGTAGTACTCCGATTAGTTTATATAAACAATTAGTGGCTAAACATCAACGTGACCAACTTAGCTTTGCCAACACCACCACCTTTAATTTAGACGAATATCAAAATATTGACGCTGAAAATTCACAAAGTTATCGTTATTTCATGAATGATAATTTATTTGATCATGTCGATATTGATAAAAGCAAAACCTATTTACCCACGTGTACACAAAGTGAAAACCCGCGTGAGCAAGGTCTTGCTTATGAAAGTAAAATAAAACACGCTGGTGGTATTGATCTACAAATACTCGGTATTGGTGCAAATGGTCATATAGGTTTCAATGAACCAACCTCAAGTTTAGCTTCGCGCACTCGTATTAAAACACTAACGCAGCAAACATTAACCGATAACAGCCGCTTATTTAAAGCTGATGAACCACAACCCACTTTAGCCATGACCATGGGCATAGCGACCATTTTAGATGCACGTTACGTGTTATTAATGGCAACGGGCAAAGGTAAAGCAAGCGCTGTTAAAGATATGATCACCGGGCCTTTGTCGGCGATGTGCCCTGCTTCGGCGTTGCAAATACATGAAAATGCCATTGTGTTATTAGATAAAGAAGCCGCCAGCGAGTTAGATGATCAAGCCTATTATTTATGGGCAGATAAAGAAAACCGCAAGGTAAATCAAGCGTTTGGACTTTTTCATAACTTTTAGTTTAGTAATTTATAGCGTTATCGTTCAACAGTACTAAAATTCACTTGGCACATTGATTAATAATTTTTTCAACTGTGCCATTATCAACTAACTGCTGATAAGCCCGATGATAGTTTTCCACTATCTGCGGATCTGAATTGATGTTCATGGCAATATACAAATCATAATCTAATTCAGGCAATTTATAGACGGGTACAATTTTAGAAAAATCAAGTCCTTCTTTTTTAAAACGTTTTTTTAAGCCAACTTGAGTTTCTACAATTAAATCAACCCTGTGTGCTAACAGCATATTTATTCCTTGGGTTAACTCAGTAACTCGATATAATTTATTTTCACCTTTAGCTGATAACATTTGATCATTAGTGGTATATTTTGCGACAACAATGAGGGAAGATTTAAACTCTTGATCACTAATTTTTTCTGTTGAATATTTTTCTCTCAATCCCCAAAAAAAATATTTTTCTTGTTTGATTTTACCGATCCAATGAAATTTACTTTCTCTAATATTGTTGCGTGATATCGAAAAAATCAACGTATTTTTAAAATTTACCGCAGTAATATACGCCCTTGACCATGGCATTAAAGTTATTTTTAATTCATCTTTATTTAATTTAAATAGCGCTCGAACAAGTTCAACCGCACAACCTTTAAGTGTACCATTACGATCTTTAAAGGAATAAGGTGGATAATACTCGGTAACGACTTTTATAGGTGTTTTTTGGGTTAAAGTAGATTTTTCAAGAGAGGGTGATGAAGGGATTTCTACGGCAACACTACTCAACGCAATTAACCCGCAGCATAAAGTTAACCTATTCAATAAAGTACTTAATTTAAAAGATATATTTTTAGACAAACAGCAGGTTGAACTCATTAAACTACAAATTAATCGTGACATTATACTTTAAAAGTAGTCGTTTAACCTTGTATCTGCAAATGAAGATGAATTAACGGCTATAAATATAAATGCGCTAATGAAATAATTCAATTAGCGCATTTTTTAGTCGGTATTTAAAGAGAATAAATTAATCAGTTTGTGGACGCATGTGTGGAAACAAAATTACGTCTTTAATGGTTGGTGAGTCTGTAAACAACATCACTAAGCGATCAATACCGATGCCTTCACCCGCTGTTGGAGGTAAACCATATTCTAGGGCGCGAATATAATCGGCATCAAAATGCATCGCTTCATCATCACCGGCATCTTTTTCTTCCACTTGTTTTAAGAAGCGTGCTTTTTGATCTTCAGCATCATTAAGCTCGGAGAAACCATTGGCTAATTCACGACCACCAACGAAAAATTCAAAACGGTCAGTAATAAACGAGTTTTCGTCATTACGGCGTGCTAGTGGTGAAACTTCCCATGGGTATTCTGTAATAAACGTTGGTTGATCTAATAAATGTTCGGCAACTTCTTCAAATATTTCACAAATGTATTTACCTGGCCCCCAAACTTTAGCAGCATCACCTTCTTTAACGCCAACAGCTTTCGCCATTGTTTTAATGGCGTCAAAATTATTTTCAGGATCACGTAAGACGTTCACGTCTAAGACATCGCCATATTGTGCTTCGCCATATTTTAAAATAGCGTCAACCATAGATAAGCGTACGAATGGTTTACCGAAATCGTAGAATTTTTCTTCAACTACTTCACCTTCGTCATTTTTAACGGTATTTCGTACCAAACTCGTTCCTAAAACATTTTCGGCAACGGTACGTAACATTTCTTCGGTTAAGTTCATCAAATCTTTATAATCAGCATAGGCTTGATAAAATTCGWTSWWKGTAAWKWCWKSRTTRTGWYGKGTMKMTWRRCCTTCGTTACGAAAATTACGATTAATTTCAAATACTCGTTCAAAACCGCCCACCACTAAACGTTTTAGATAAAGCTCAGGAGCGATACGTAAGTACATGTCGATATCAAGTGAATTATGATAAGTAACAAAAGGTTTTGCCGTTGCACCACCGGGGATCACTTGCAACATTGGCGTTTCAACTTCCATAAAGTCGCGTTCAGCTAAGAAATTACGAATACCTTCAACCACTTTTGAACG
Source organism: Gammaproteobacteria bacterium (assembly GCA_002401725.1). Classification (GTDB taxonomy): domain Bacteria; phylum Pseudomonadota; class Gammaproteobacteria; order Enterobacterales; family Alteromonadaceae. Next base: position 22,287 of record NVTW01000010.1, on the reverse strand, counting down.
AATTTTAAAGGTGTTACGGGTATCTTCATTAATGATCAAATCAACATAGCGTTGACGATATTTCGTTTCTTGATCGGATAAACCATGAAATTTTTCAGGCAACGGACGCAACGATTTAGTTAACAGTTGGTATTCACCCATATCAACATACAAATCACCTTTACCTGATTTGTGCAGAGTACCGGTAACACCAATAATGTCGCCAATATCTAATACCCCCCAACGCGCTTTAATATCTTTTTGTACATCTTTATTGGCGTAAGTTTGAATACGACCACTCATATCTTGTAATACTAAAAAGGGACCGCGTTTGGCCATAATACGACCAGCAATACTATAAAGTGCCGTTTCAGTTTTAAGGGTTTCTTTATCTTTTTCACCATGTGTGGTTTGAATGTCGGCAGCATAATCTTTGCGATCAAATTTATTAGGATGACCATTGGCAGGGCAGTTCTCGCGAATATTAGCGAGTTTACTGCGACGTTCGGCAATAAGTTTGTTTTCGTCTTGTGCTGGTTTGCTTTGATCTGTCATGTTATTTCTCAGATTTAGTTCATGGTTACATTGATATTTACACTGCCGGACTGCATTACGCTCATACCGACCTACAGTTTTCTATTATTACTATTTTCTATAATTATGGTTTTCTACCATTGTGACTTTCTGCAATGGCATTTTTCTATAAGCCCGACTTTAAACTGGCTTCAATAAATTTATCTAAATCGCCATCGAGCACCGCTTGAGTATTACGATTTTCAACACCGGTTCTTAAATCTTTAATGCGGCTGTCATCAAGTACATAAGAGCGTATTTGACTACCCCAACCGATGTCTGACTTGCCATCTTCTAAGGTTTGTTTATCTGCATTTTGCTTTTGAATTTCAAGCTCATACAATTTAGCTTTAAGCATTTTCATCGCACTGGCACGGTTTTTATGTTGTGATCGATCACTTTGACACTGTACCACAGTATTCGTTGGCACATGGGTAATACGAATAGCCGAATCGGTTTTATTTACGTGTTGCCCACCAGCCCCTGAAGCGCGGTAGGTATCAATACGTAAATCTGCTGGATTGATGTCAATTTCAATATTATCGTCAATTTCAGGATAAATAAATGCTGAAGCAAATGAGGTATGGCGTCTGCCAGAGGAATCAAACGGTGATTTTCGCACTAAACGATGAACACCTGTTTCAGTACGCAACCAGCCATAAGCATATTCACCGGTAAATTTGAGGGTACAGCCTTTAATGCCCGCAACATCACCATCAGTTACTTCAATTGCTTGCGGTTTAAAGCCATGAGCATCACCCCAGCGTAAGTACATCCGCATCAGCATTTCAGCCCAATCTTGCGCTTCAGTACCACCAGAGCCTGACTGAATATCTAAATAAGCATTGTTGCTATCTTGCTTGCCTGAAAACATTCGTCGAAACTCAAGTGTTGCTAATTTTTCATCTAAATAGTTGAGCTCACCTTCAGCTTCATTAAAAGTGTCTAAATCTTGTTCTTCAATGGCTAATTCAACTAGCCCTTCAATATCTTCACAACCACTATCAAGGGTATTAATGGTATTTACCACTAATTCAAGTTCAGCTCGTTCTTGCCCTAATTGTTGGGCGCGAGCAGGTTCATTCCAAACTTCTGATGATTCTAATTCACGTGATACTTCAACTAAACGTTCTGCTTTTATATCGTAGTCAAAGATACCCCCGTAATAGATTGGCACGTTCACGGATTTCTTTTAATTTATTGAGTACAGGGTTAACTTCAAACATTCTGATTATGGGTACTTTAAGGCAATTGAGGGATAAAAAATTGCGCGGATTATAGCGTAAATACCTCACTAAATAAATGATTAAATAACATGCCTATGCACTTGGATCAGGTTCGTCTTTCCCGCAGTCTTTTAAGCGGGAATCTATGTCAAAAAACACGAGATCTTCGATAAAAACGACTCGAAGATGACGATTATAATAAATACCTGAGTGATCTGCATAGGCATGTTAAATAAACGACTAAGCGATGATGTTTAACAAAAAATTACTCACGACAAGTTAAATGTTCAACCATTAATTGTAAGTTCCGTTTACCACGAAATTCATTTATGTCTAAACGATAGGCTAATTGAATTTTTTCAGCACTAGCATTTGGCCAAATTTTGGTATCGACATTAAAGGCAATGGCATCAAATAATTGCTGATTTTTTTGCACCACCAGTTTTAAATGCTTTTCGCCAACTACGCGTTGTTGAATAATGTCAAATTCATCATCAAACAAGGGTTCTAAAAAATTTTGTCCCCATGGACCCGCTAAACGCAATTGCTCAGCAAAGTTCAAATTAAAACAACCAAGCGGCAGTTCACCATCGGATAATAAATTACACTGTAAGTCTTCTTTGGTTAACCACTGGCTAGCGACTTGCTGAAAACATTGTTGAAATTTTTCAAAATTCTGACGTTTTATCGATAAACCAGCCGCCATCGCATGGCCACCAAATTTAGTGATCAAATCAGGGTTTTGACTACTGATATGTTCTAATAAATCGCGAATATGCAAACCAGGAATTGAACGTGCAGAGCCTTTTATTTCGCTTTCACTATGTACTTCGCCATTTTTTGCCAATGCAAAAACAATACTCGGGCGATGAAACTTTTCTTTCAATCTTCCTGCAACTATGCCAATAACACCTTGATGCCAATCGGCTTGATATAAAGCAATGGCACTCGGCATTTGTGCTTGATTATCTTCAACTTGCTCAAGCTGTAACTGATTAAAAATTTGCTCCGCTTCAAGCTGCATCCCTTGTTCGATTTCTCGACGCGCTTTATTTAACGCATCTAACTCTTGTGCCATGGCACGTGCCGTCATTAAATCCACGGCTAATAAACAATTAATACCATAACTCATATCATCTAACCGACCGGCAGCGTTAATTCGCGGCCCCAATGCAAAACCAAAATCACTGGCAACTAGTCGTTGTTGATTTCGACCTGAAATTTCTATAAGCGCTTGAATACCGTAACGAGTTTTACCCGCACGAATACGTTTTAAACCTTGAGCAACTAAAATACGATTATTCGCATCGAGTGAGACCACGTCAGCAACGGTACCTAAGGCAACCAAATCGAGTAATTGCGCAAGATTAGGCTCAGCAATGTCGTTTTTAGTAAAAACTCCCTGTTCACGAAAATATTTTCGCAGTCCCAACATTAAATAAAACGCCACACCAACACCAGCAATGGCTTTACTAGCAAAAGTACAACCGGGCTGATTAGGATTAACAATAGCATCGGCATTGGGCAATACCTTGCCCGGCAAATGATGATCGGTAACGATCACTTTTATACCTAAAGATTTAGCATGGCTAACGCCCGATAAGCAGCTAATACCATTATCTACGGTAATAATTAAATCAGCCTGTTGTTGTGCAGCAATATCAACAATTTCAGGGGTTAAACCATAACCATACTCAAAGCGATTGGGTACTAAAAAGCTGTGTCGGCTAAACCCTAATAAAGATAAAGCTTCCATCATTAATGCTGTACTGGTAGCACCGTCAGCATCAAAATCACCGACAATAATAATGTTGCTTTTATCATTAAAAGCTTGCTGTAAAATTTGACAGGCTTGTCCGATACCTAATAACTGTTCAACACCGATTAATTGCTGGGCATTAAGTAAAAGCTCATCATTAGAGACAACACCTCGACGGGCGTAAATTTGTTTAATTAGCGGATGTAAATTATCAGGTAGATGTGAATCATCTACCTGTGTACGACGAATAATTTGTTTGATCATAATTATTTAGACTGGGCTGTTGGTCGTGAAATACAGATCAATTAATACTTTCTAATACTTGCAACATACTGGCTGGATCTCGATAACCCGGTAGCATCATACCATTTTCTAACACTATGGCGGGAGTACCATTAACGCCGACTTGGCGACCAAAATTAAATTCGTCGGCGACTTTTTTATCACAAATTCGATAAGCAACCGTATTACCTTTAAAGGCTTTATCCATCGCTTTTTTAGGATCATCACTACACCAAACAGAGCGCATATTTTTAAAGTTTTGCGTCGGTTGCCCTAACGCATCTTTAATACCTGAACGCGGATAAGCTAAATATCTAACGGTTATGCCTTTAGCATTATAGTCTTTCATTTGATTATGAAGTTTTTTGCAATAACCACAGGTAATATCGGTAAACACAGTGATCACATGCTTTTCATCTTTAGCAGGAAAAATAATCATATTATCATCCGCAAATTTTTTCATGCCTTCTAATCGTATCGACGATAAGCTATTTTCAGTTAAATTAACTACACCTTTTTTCAAGCCAAATAGCTTACCATGAAACAAATAGTTACCGTCTTTACTGGCATAAAACAAACCTTGGTCGGTAATAACTTCAACAATATCCTTCAACGGTGATTGCTTCACAGCACTTACTTGCAACCCAAGTAAAGCACCAAACTTAATTTTTAAAGCACTATTGGCATCAGTACTAGAGCCCGCCGCAACACTAATTTGACTAAAAACAGCAACCACTAAAAAGGCCACACTACACACAAACTTTTTAAACATAAATATTCCAACAATAAATTTTACGATCTTAAAATGATCCTATAACCCCATAAAGGAACAAAGACCGACCCAATCGGCTAAAATTACAGGTAAGTGCTAATAATTGCAATGACAATWAAGTATCAATAAGTAACTAATAGATGACAAAACTAGCTATCAAGGCCATAACTTTGATAAAATTCAATTATTAATTCTTTAGATAACATACTTATTAATGAAAATTGGTCTTTTTTATGGCTCAACTACTTGTTATACCGAAATGGCAGCAGAAAAAATTCARGCCGAAATAGGTAATGATATTGTTAACTTACACAATATTAAAGATGAGCCACTATGTAATTGCTTAACTTACGATATTATTATTTTGGGTATTTCTACGTGGGACTACGGTGAACTTCAAGAAGATTGGGAATCGACTTGGGATGATATAGCCCAGCTCGACTTGAGCGATAAAATTATTGCTTTATATGGCATGGGCGATCAAATTGGTTATACCGACTGGTTTCAAGATGCGCTGGGGTTACTATTTCAACAAATAGTACCTTTAGGTGCGAAAATTATTGGTTTTTGGCCTAACCAAGGCTATGAATTTAACGCTTCAAAAGCATTAACCGATGATAACAGTTATTTTGTTGGTTTAGCCCTCGATGAAGATAACCAATACAATGATTCAGATAAAAGAATTGAACAATGGTGCGAGCAAATTTTAACAGAAACCTTAGAAATATTGTCTTGATAGCAAGCACACAAACAGGTATAAAAAAGAAATCTAAGCGCAAAAACGACTTTTTTACGAAATAATTGCTATAATCTAGCCAATTTTATTTATTAGTTAGAAAAGTTTTAAATGTTTGAGCAATTCGATTTAAGCCAAGAACTTATTGGCGGCATACAAAAAGCCGGTTATAAAAAACCCACCTCAATTCAAAAATTAGTATTACCGCCAGCAATGGATGGTAAAGACATTCTTGCCTCTGCCCCAACGGGCACAGGTAAAACTGCCGCCTTTGTATTGCCTGCAGCGCAACATTTACTTGATTACCCGCGCACCAAACCGGGCTTTCCTCGGGTATTAATTTTATCACCAACGCGTGAATTAGCGTTACAAACTGGTGAACATGTTAAAATGTTGACCTCGCATACCAAACTCAAATCAGGGGTGATCACTGGCGGAGTTAACTATGGTAGCCATAGTGAAATACTAACCAGTACCACAGATATTTTAGTTGCGACACCAGGTCGATTACTTGATTACATTGAGACTGAACAATTTGATTCTCGAGAAATCGAAATTTTAATTCTTGATGAAGCTGACCGTATGCTCGATATGGGCTTTGCTGACACTATCAACCGCATTATTAGTGAAGCTCAATGGCGTAAACAAACCATGCTATTTTCTGCCACCTTAGAAGGTGCTGGTGTTATTCGCTTTGCTAAAGAGATACTCAACGATCCAATTTCTGTTGAAGCCACCCCTTCACGCAAAGAAAAAGCAAAAATTCATCAATGGCTGCATTTAGCAGACAATAAAGATCATAAATATCAACTGTTAGCCAATATACTCAAACAAGAAGAAGTGAAGAGAGCGGTAGTATTTGCTAACAAACGCGAAACAGTGCAAACCTTAGCCGGTAAATTACTGGCCGATGAAATTCCTAATGCTTGGCTTGAAGGTGAAATGCCGCAAGATAAACGCAATAATGCCGTTGCACGTTTAAGACAAGAGCGTGTTAATGTATTAGTGGCTACCGATGTTGCTGCCCGAGGGTTAGATATTGACGATATCACCCATGTGATCAATTTTGATCTGCCTTACAAAGCCGACATTTATCTGCATAGAATTGGACGCACAGGTCGAGCAGGCAATAAAGGTACCGCCATTTCGTTAGTTGAAGCTCACGATATGCTGGTAATTGGTAAAATTGAACGCTACATGAATGAAAAAATGCCACGCCGCATTATTGAAGGTTTAAGACCTAAAAATAAAGAAGCTAAAGTGCCACTAAAAAAAANTAAAGATAAAAAGATCAACCGCAGAGAAAAAAGCTAAAGCAAAAAAAATAACTAAGAAAAAAGCTAAAAAAGCGGCTAAAAAGTCTTAACACACCATTATTTTACACAACATAAACAAACTAATAACTAGTTATTAAATATACCTCAGAATAAAAAGCAAACAGCCGCAGTGACATATATCACCGCGGTTGCTTTTTGTCTAAAAAGTGTTCTACACTGACATTCATTAAAAAATTCAACCATTAAATAATTAGAATTTAAAGTTATGACTGAGGATAAAACCGTAGCCAGTATTTTTATAAGCTACAGTGCTAATATTAAACGCTATATCAGCAGGATAGTCAGTCCTGATGATATTGATGATATTGTTCAAGAAACCTTTGTTCGTAGCTATGAAGCTGAATTAAAACAAGAAATTAAGTACGCCCGCAGCTTTATGCTCAAAACGGCTAAAAACCTCGCCTTAAACCATATTAATAAGTGGGATAATAAATATAAAGATTCAATAGAGGATTTTTCTGTGCCAACGGTCGAATTAACAACGCCAATTTTTGAAGATGAATTTGAAAGCAAAGAACGCTTTTTACAATTTTGTCGCGCAACAGAACAACTAACTGATAGCGTTAGAAAAACCTTTGTATTAAAAAAAGTATATGGGTTTAGCCAAAAAGAGGTCGCACAATATCTCAATCTTAGTGAAAGCACTGTAGAGAAGCATGTCGCTAAAGGATTATTAAAATGTGTACAATATATGGAACGAATTGACAACAACCAAGGTCAAAGCAACACTACCTTATCACGTGCGAAACGTGATAAAATGCATAACTAGTCTAATCAATAAGCTAGTTAATAAGGCTATTCATCAATAGTAGTCAAGCAACTAGAATAAAACAGAGAGTTAATAAACATTAAATGAGCAATATTCGTCCACTTTTTCCTGCTAATGATGCAGCGCATGAAGTTACTAAAGAAACTATTCAAGAAGAAGCTAGTCTATGGATCAGCAAAATGGATAGAGGTCTTAGTGCGGACGAAGAAAATAGATTTATTGCTTGGACCGAATTAAGTTATCAACATCGTGATATTTTATTTGAATTTGCCGCTCTTTGGGATGATTTAAGTGTTTTAAACGAACTGAGCGCTTTATTTCCACTAGAAAAACAAAAAAAACAAAAGTATTTCAATAGTAAATTTTCTAAATATGCTTCGGCTGCTGGTTTTGTATTGGCCGTACTATTTAGTGGCAATTTATATTTAGAACATAAATTATCAACTCAAACAGCGCAACAACAATTCACTGAAATAAAAAAATTAAACACCGTTGTTGGTCAACAATCAAGTTTTTCATTATCCGATGGTTCAATTATTCAATTAAATACCAACAGCTTAGTTAAAGTAAATTTTTCTAAAGGTAAACGCCTGCTAACGTTAGTCAGAGGCGAAGCACGTTTTGATGTAGCTAAAGACCAAAACCGTCCATTTACTGTAACCGTTGGTACTAAATCGTTTACCGCCTTAGGCACTATTTTTAATGTGCAAAAAAACTCTGAGCAAGATATGGAGTTAGTGGTTACAGAAGGGCGCGTTTTAATTACTAAAGCAAATCAACTACTTGATAGCATTGCTAAACAAATATACCAACTACCTGCTGAAAAACTACCTGGCGTACTCGTTACTTCAGGAGAAAAGGCAATTATAGAAAAAAATATTGAAGAACCTGTACAAAAAGTGTCTCTTGATCAAGTACAAAAAGATTTAGCATGGCAGCAAGGTATGCTAATTTTTGAAGGTGATTCATTAGCATCTGCTTTAGCCGAAGTTAGCCGTTACACATCAACCAATTTTGAAATTGCTGATAGTGAACTTGCCAATATAAAAATTGCGGGTTATTTTAAAGCGGGTGATATTGAGGGTTTATTGCAGTCTTTAAGCAGTAATTTCCATATTAATATTGAAAAAATCAATAAAAATTCAATCCGCTTAAGCAGCACTAAAAAACAGCACACTCAATCTACTGACATATAACGACTTTCATCGTACTTCAAACACCCCTCCTTTAACTAAAAAACACATAATTATACTAGTATTTTGTCGTTATTTAGCCCAAAATAACTAAATAATAATAATTTAATAGAGGAAATTTTCTTCTGGCTTGTCTATTCTCATTACGCAGCTGGCAAAAGTTACATCATTACTTTGAAGTAACTGCTAACTTTACAGCAAAGTTAATAAAACCATCCATTGGTATTTTATTAATATTTACTGTTAATAGTTTTGCAGGTACTGCAATTTACTTTGATGTAAAAAAGCAACGCGCCGATAAAGCCTTAATTCGTTATGCCCAACAGGCAAATAGGACGATTTTATTTTCGTTCGATTTAACTAAGCAATATAAAGCGAATAGACTATATGGCTATTTTTCGGTAAAAGACGGTTTACAAAAATTACTTAATAACACCGGTCTTGTTGCAGTTGTAAATAACTCTGGCCAACTGAGTATACAATTACAACAACATGATAAGAGAGAAATAGACATGAACAAAAAAACACTCGCAAAAATTGCAATGATCCCATGGTTGCTTAGTGCTGCTAGCCAAACTGCGCTCGCCCAAGAGCCGGCACAAGCCAAAGCGGATGATGTAGAAAAAATATCAATTATTGGTTCTCGTAGTTTAAAAGAACGCTCAGTTGCTGATTCTCCAGTACCTGTTGATTTAATCTCAGCTGACGATTTAAACTCAGTTGGCGGTACAGCCGATTTAACCGATAACTTAAAAGCATTGATCCCAAGTTATACCGCAACACCTGCTACAGGTGATGGTAGTGCGTTTGTGCGCCCAACGTCATTACGAGGCACGTCATCAGATCAAACCTTAGTGTTAGTTGACGGCAAAAGATGGCATCGTTCGGCGTTGGTACAGTTTTTTGCTCCTGCGGCAGGTAACGGTGCACATGCCGCTGATATCGGTATGATCCCTGCCATCGCGTTAAAACGTGTAGAAGTTTTACGCGATGGTGCCGCCTCTCAATATGGTTCTGATGCTATTGCGGGTGTTATTAACTTTGTTACTAAAGATTCCTCTGAAGGTGGACTAATTGATCTTCAATACGGTCAATTTTATGAAGGTGAGTCAAGCATGAAATTCGCCTTTAATAAAGGCATTGAATTAGGTGAAGACGGTTTTGCCAATTTTAGTTTGGAATATGTTAGTAATGACGCTTTATCTCGCGGCACTATTCGCCCAGACGCACAAGCATTATTAGATGCAGGTGTACAAGGTGTTGGTGCAGATTCTCCTTTTGGTGATGCTCCCTTTACGCAAACATGGGGACGCCCTGAAACCAGTGCTACACGGATGTTTTTAAATACCGGTGTAGAATTAGCAGGTGATAAACAATTATATGGTCGTTTTAGCTACGCAAACACTGATGGTCGTTATCGTTTTTTCTATCGTAACCCTAACCATTCAAGCTTAAAAGCACTACGTGGATTAGGCTATGATGGTAAATTAAATGATGTTGGTTTTACACCATTTTTAGATGGCGCCCAAACTGATTACAGTGCTGTAGTTGGTTTAAAAGGTGAATTTGCTGATGAAACAGCCTATGATTTTAGTTTCAATACAGGTGCTAACAAATTAGATTATTTCCTTAATAATAGCGTTAACCCTAGTTTAGGATTAACTTCCGATTTACAAATTCCTCAAAGAAATTTTGATACTGGCGGGTACAAACAAGAAGAAGTTAACTTAAATGCCGATTTTTCTARACCTGTCGGCGATAACTTCAATGTGGCTTATGGTTTTGAATGGCGTAAAGAAACTTATACATCAATTGCTGGTGAAGTAAGCTCATACTCTGATGCCGCTGGCCTACCAAGTGGTGGCGTAAGTGGTATGCGTGGGATTGAAGCGAAAAGTGCAGGTGCTTTCTCGCGCAATAACTCAGCTGTTTATGTTGATATTGAGCAGGATGTTACTGATGAATTGTTGATGCAATATGCATTACGCTACGAGAAATTTTCTGATTTTGGTAGTACTGCCAACTGGAAAGTTGCCGGTAACTATAGCATCACTGATGACTTTTCAGTTCGTGGTGCTGTTTCAACAGGATTTCATGCACCAACACCGGGTCAATCGAATGTTAGTACTATTATAACTACCTTTGATGGCGCAACCGGTAAACAAATTGAAGAGGGGTTGATCCCTGCTACCGATCCACGTGCTATTGCTGCTGGTGGTCAAAAAATTAAAGAAGAACAATCAACTAATGCAAGCTTTGGTTTTACTGGTACAGTAGGTGATAGCAGTACAATCACTCTAGATTTTTATAAAATTGCGGTTAATGATCGTATTTATCGTACCGGTAACATTGCTCAAGCAGATGGTAGTTCAATCTCATTTTATACCAATGCTATTGATGTAGAGCATACTGGCTTTGATTTTGTTTACAGTTCAAGCGTTGATTGGTCTAATAATGTTGCAACTGATATTGCTTTTGCCTACGGTTACAATAAAATAAAGGTTGTTGGTCAACGTGTGATCAATGGCGTAAAACCAGTTTCTGATGCGACAGTAGAAGATATTGAAAATAACTTCCCTAATTCACGTTTTGTATTAACTACCAACACCTCAATTGGTGATGATTGGAATGTAATGATACGTGCTAATTTTTACGGTTCTCATTACGATGAACGTGGCAGAATTGGTGCCGCTGTTCATCCTAGTGCCAAAATTAACTCAACTATTTACATTGATGCTGAAGTAAATTATCAAGTAAGTGATGCAATGAAAGTTAAATTTGGATTTTCTAATATATTTAATACATTTATTAACGAAGTTGGTGAACCAAATGCTAACCGTCGTAGTGTAGGCCTACAATATCCTCGTCGTAGTGCTGCTAACTACGAAGGTGGTAGCTGGTATTTAGGTTTGTCTTACGGTTTCTAAGAAAATCTTTATAGTAAGCTAAACTTACACACGTAAAACAAAAGCAGGTTAAATTTAACCTGCTTTTTATTGCCCGCTTTTTTGTTCCCTGCTTTTTAGCCCATGATTTTACTGTTAGCCACTCACTTCTAAATCAGCGAGCAACTGTTCATGTTGTTTTAAATTATCAAGTGCCGTAACGCCTAACTGCATTGCCGTTAAACTTAATAAACTTTCCACAAAAAAACAATTCGCCACTAAGCTATTTGCATAAAAATGTCCCGAGGTGGGAATATTCAGAGACACTTCAGCTAAATCATTCAATGGCGATAAAGTGCTATCAGTAATAGACATTAGTTGGCAATGTTGTTTTTTAGCTAACGCCGCAATTTTAATGGTAACGTTTGAATAGGGCGCTGAACCGATCACCACCAACAAATCACCTTTTTTTAACTGTCCGAGTGCTATAGCTACTCCGTGATCTGCCTGTACTAACATTTGTACATTAGGACGAATAAGCGCCAGCCCATAACGTAAAATACTGGCAATAGCCGAAGATTGCCGATAACCGAAAATAAAGATACGGTGTTTATGCGCTAACAACGATACTGCCTGATGTAAGTGCTCTTCGTCAATGCTACCAATGCTATGTTCAACGCTGCTAAAGAGCTCTTGCAACTGTTTTTGTATTATTACTTTAACTGATTTTTGTGACTCGTTTAACAAAGCATTAAGACTGTCGCTATAAAAATTATCGGTGATTTTATTCTTTTGCTTAAACAAATTCTGAAATTGATTAAACCCATGAAAGCCCAGCAACTTTGCCAACCGAGTTAATGATGCAGGACTTAATTTAATGACTTTAGCGAGCTCGACAATATTAGTTGTTGCCACTAAACTAGGCTCTTGGATCATATTATCTAACGCTAACAAACTTTTTTTACCAATACTAAATTCAATATCACCATGTTTTAACTGTATAACTAATTGGCGTAATTGCTCAAAATTTTCAGGGGGAAAAATCACAATTCAATTCCTCTATAATGGCTATTGCATTCATTTTTACTAATTTTCATTAGCGCTCAAATTCGTACCTTAGAACTAACTAACCTGAACTCTGCTTAATATATGTTTCTCTAGCAGCTANTTTTACTTACTTCATCGTTAAATTCACTTGCAATAGACCAGCTATTGACGCGTAAATTTGTATTGAATTAAGCAAAACTATCAAGCTAGAGAGGTTAAAATATATTAATGTATTAAATTTCAATTAATTAACGATCTCTTAAACAAAGTTCAGGTTAACTAAATCAATTTTTATGAAAATATATTTTCATTCGTTTAAATTGATAGATATTCATACACAACTCAGGCATTTTTAACTTACCAACAACCAATTTAGCTCATTAAAATGAATATAGATAAATACCTTCGAGTAAGCAAATACTCACAAACCTTATTAATCAATCAAGCATCACTTAGCCGTGAACAAAACCAACAAAATGTCTATAAATTTGGTTTTGGTCAAAGTCCTTTTCCTGTTCCTAAAGAAATAACTAAAGCACTTGCTGATGCTGCACACCATAAAGAATACATGAGTGTACAAGGTCACTTACCTTTAAGACAAGCCATCACTGATTTTCATCTACACTTTGAACAAAAAAAATGGYACGCCGATAATATTATTGTAGGCTCTGGCAGTAAAATACTGCTGTTTTGTATTATGGCTGCATTTGAACAAGCCGAAATATTATTACCCGCACCAAGTTGGGTTTCATATGATCCACAAGGAAAATTGGCGGGACACAAAGTGACTTGGTTAAACACTGAATTTAATAATCAATGGAAATTAACGCCTGAACAATTAGACGATTATTGCCTGCAAAGAGAAAATCCTGATATTCCTTTAATTTTAGTATTTAATTACCCAAGTAATCCAACAGGGCAAACCTATACCGCAGAGCAATTATCCGCATTAGCCATGGTAATGAAAAAACATAACATAGTTGTTATTGCCGATGAAATTTATAGCTTACTAACCTTTAATAAGCACTATGAAACACTTGAAAAATATTATCCTGAAGGTTGTATTGTTTCTTCAGGAATATCTAAATGGTGCGGTGCTGGTGGTTGGCGTTTAGGTTTTATTCATATTCCAGAACAATTGAAATCATTAAAAACAACGGTGATAGGTGTTGCTTCTGAAACATACTCTTGCGCCCCTGCTCCTATTCAAATTGCCGCGACAACCGCTTATCAACGTGTTGATATTGCCGATAATTTTTTAACGAAACAGCGTTTTCTATTAAATGAAGTCAGTCAATATTGTTGCCAACAGTTGCAACGCAACAATGTCAAGGTTCATGCAACACAGGGTGGTTTTTATCTGTTTCCTGAATTTTCTCACTTTAAGGAAAAACTAGCACAACGAGGCATAACCACCAGTGAGCAATTAACACTAGCCATTATGGAAGAAACCGGAGTTGCCCTATTACCCGGTAGTGCTTTTGGTATGGCTGAACAAAGCTTAACGGCACGCTTAGCTTTTGTGGATTTTGATGGTGAGCAAATTTTTACTGCGCCAAGTAATAATTATACTTTTAACAAAGTAAAGAAAGGTATAGAACAACTTTGCAACTGGCTAACGGCTTTATAATTAATTTATGAAAATGGTGAATTGTTGTCTACGCAATTCACCCTTCATTTTGTTAACCCATCTCTTGCTAAACAATTTACATATTCTGCTATACTTCTATAAAATAAAACATTAATTACAATCACAAATCTATAATCACAAACTTATGAAATGGACATTGTTAACAATATTATTCACTCTTTACTATTCCATACCTGTTTTAGCAAATGAGCAACTAACATTATTAACCACGGAGCATTACCCACCACTTAATTATATAAAGAATGGCAAACCTGCTGGTCCTGCTGTTGATATTGTCAAAGCAATTCAAAAACAACTTAAATCAAAAACTCCTGTAGTTGTTTACCCATGGAAGCGAGCCTATATTACAACGACCCATAAGAAAAATACGGCCATATTTGCTTTAGCAAGATCAAAAAAGAGAGAAAACTTATTTAAATGGGTTGGTCCTATCGCCACTAAAAAGTATGCTTTCTATGCATTAAACTCTACTAATATAAAACTAACCTCAATAAGTGATGCGAATAACTATAGTATTGGCGTACAATTTGGCAGCGTTTCAGAAGAATATCTACAAACACAATACTTTAAAAGTGTTCAAGCTGTAAGCACTTCAATGCAAAATTTAAATAAACTGCTCAACAAACGCATTGAGCTATGGTATGTAGATAACGCTAACTTAGTTGAACAATTAAAATTAATGTCGATACCTATGAGTAAACTTAAGGAAGTGTTAATAGTAAAGAATGAAAAACTTTATATTGGCTTTAATAAAGAAACTCCTGCAAACATCATAAATTTATGGCAGCAAGCTTTCCAAGAGCTATATCAACAAGGCATTATTAAGAACATCTACCAAAAACATCATTTACTCACTCTGTACCCTAAAATACAGAAGATTAATAATTAATTTTAGTTACTAGGAACAGTTGCCACTTTACTATCTATATAAACAGCACAAGCCATGTCTCCTAAGACATTAGTTGAAGAGCGACACATATCTAATAAATTATTTACTGGTAGAATAAATAAAATCCCCTCAGCAGGAACTCCAATCGAAACTAAGATCATCGTTAGAATAACAATACCAACCCCAGGTACTGCAGCTGTACCAATTGAAGCCATTACCGCCATGCCAACCACAGTAAGTTGATCCGCAAAGGTCAAATCAATACCGTAAATATTTGCTAAAAATATCGCTGAAACACCTTGAAATAAGGCAGTTCCATCCATGTTAATGGTTGCACCTAGTGGAATAACAAATCCAGCGACTTCATTTTTAACTTTTAATTTATCTTCGACCACTTCTAGAGTTAATGGCATTGTAGCGGCGCTAGACGATGTTGAAAAAGCGGTGATTGCGACGGATTTAATTTTAGAAAAAAACCACAACGGTTTCTTTTTTGATAAAAATATTAATGAAAGGCTATTCGTGCCAATACCATGAATAAGTAAAGCGGCGACGACAATTAATGAAAAGGGAATAAGTGTTAATAACAGCCCTGCCCCTTGTGTTCCTGCAACGGTAGAAGCAATTAAAGCAAAAACACCATACGGCGCAAGACGCATCACCATCATGATGATTTTTACTGTCATTTCCGTTACTCCGGTAAATAACTTAATCACCGGTTCCGAGTGTTTGGCTTCTATTTGTAATAATGCAATGCCACACATAACCGCAAAAAAAATCAATTGCAACATTTGCGGTTTATCTTTGCTTATTGATGCAAATATATTACTCGGAAAAATAGCTTGCAAACCTTCAAACAAACTTTGTTTGTTTTCTTCCGCTTGGTGTACTTTTGCCGTTGCTGAGCTCTTAAAAGTTTGTTCAAATTGAGCTCTGGTTTCAGTATCAAGGTTTTTACCCGGTTGGAAAAAATTCGCTAAAACCAAACCAATAGAGATCGCTATTGCGGTGGTAATTATATAATAAGTAATGGTRCGTATACCTATTTGATTAAGTTTTTTAATATCACCTAAATTAGTTACACCGGTAACAATAGAAGAAAAAACCAATGGTACTAACGCCATAGTTAAACAATTCATAAATATTTTACTACCAACAGGTCGTATCGCTTCTAGATCTTCACCATTAAAAATACCCGCCGAAGCAATTAAAATACCCAACACTAACGCCAATAATATTTTCGTAAACAAAGAAAAATTAAAGCCCTCATTGATCACATACAAAGAAGAAAATAATAAAACATAACCAACAAATTGGTAAGGTGAGTTCATACCAAAAACACTGGCTGCCAACAATATTGCAATCAAAGTGATTTTCGCAAAAACATTCATGGCGACTAATTTATTTTGCATTTTTATTTTCTCTATTTATTCCAAGTGATAGCTAATTTACCAAAAACCAACAAAATAGTATGTTAAAAGTTGATAAAAGATAGATAAAGTTACAATTCAAAGTCGTTAAAATCAAAATCAGTAGGAATATCGATATTTTTTTTAATTGGAGGATCTAACAAAGAGGGTTGCTGCAATTCAAGATCGTTTTCAGTAATATCTTGCACAGCAATTTTATGCTCTTTAGGTTTGTTTTTTGTGTCTTTGCGGCGTTTGCGGGTGATACAACGTTTTATCACTTTTTGTTTATCGTCATTAGATAAATCAATCCAATTTTGACGTTCTTCACGGGTGCGAAAACAGCCGAGACAATAACCTTTAGTGTCTGACTGGCAAATACCAATACACGGGCTAGGAACATCAAAAAATTCTAATTGCATAAACTAATTATACTATTATTTATGCTAGCTTGTCGGTAGCAATATGATAGTCAGGATCTTCAATCACATTAACTTCCACTAAATCTCCTGCTTTTTTCAATAGTTGACGACATTCCTTGGTTAAATATTTTAAATGTAATTTTTTACCGCGACTTACGTATCGCTCTGCTAGAGTATCAATGGCTTCAATAGCAGAATGATCAGCTACGCGAGAGTTTTTAAAGTTAATAAATACTTCATCACCATCATTTTCAACGTCAAATTGCTCAATAAAGTTACTCACTGAACCAAAGAACAAAGGACCATTAACTTCATAAACAATATCGCCATTTTCACGAATTTTACGATTTACGCTAACATGTTTGGCATGTTCCCACGCAAAAACTAAGGCAGAAACAATAACCCCAACGACTACGGCAATCGCTAAATCAGTGGCTACCGTTACGGCTGAAACTAAGAAAATAACAAAAGCATCGGCCTTTGGAATTTTGCTTAAAATACGGAAACTTGACCATTCAAAGGTGCCAATAACCACAATAAACATTACGCCAACCAGAGCGGCGAGTGGAATTTGTTCAATTAAAGTTGAGCCAAACAAAATAAAACCAAGTAAACCTAACGCTGCAGTGATACCTGAAGCACGACCTCGACCACCAGAATTAACGTTGATCATCGACTGACCAATCATTGCACAACCGCCCATCCCGCCAAAAAAGCCAGTAACGGTGTTGGCAGCTCCTTGAGCAATACATTCTTTATTACCACGACCACGCGTACCGGTTAATTCATCAATTAAAGTTAATGTTAATAATGATTCAATTAAGCCGATTGCCGCTAAAATTCCGGCAAAAGGAAGAATAATGATTAAGGTTTCCAAATTAAACGGTACCTGAGGAATAGAAAACATCGGTAAACCACCGGCAATAGAAGCCGCAGGATCGTTGGTCATATCACGGACAAAATCAACCACGGTACGCGCATCTAATCCCAAGCTTTGCACCAAAACAGTAACCACTATTATAGCAACAAGCGACGATGGTACTGCCTTAGTCAATTTAGGTAAAAAGTGAATAATTGCCATAGTTAACGCGATAAGCCCTAACATTATCATCATTTGACTGTTTTGCATCCATACCAACACACCTTGATCATTAGTGACTTTAAATTGTGCCAATTGTGCTAAAAAAATCACTATGGCTAAACCATTTACAAAACCCAGCATTACTGGATGTGGCACTAAACGGATAAATTTACCGAGTTTAAAAATACCGGCAAATATTTGTAAAATACCGGTGAGTACCACAGTCGCAAATAAATATTCGACCCCATAAATGGCAACTAAGCTTACCATAACTACCGCCATAGCACCGGTTGCACCTGAAATCATACCCGGACGGCCACCAAAAATAGCGGTAATTAATCCCACCATAAAGGCAGCATATAACCCCACTAAAGGCTCAACGCCGGCAACAAAAGCAAAAGCAACCGCTTCGGGGATCAGCGCTAAAGAAACGGTTAAACCAGACAATACATCATTTTTTAAACTGGTTACTTTACTTGCGTGTATTTCAAACATGAGTCGTCCACATAGTTTTCCGTGTTTATATTAAATAAACACGGTTGAATTATTTTTAATTAATGAATTAACTATAAGCATAGGTGAAATTTCAAACAAAACACTTTAAAAGAAAAGCACATTATTAGCATTTCAAAAAGGCGTGCATACTAATGATTTACGGGGGTAAAGTCAATAACTGTGGGTTTTGTCGACATTTATCTAACGGCAATTATTGACTTATTTAAATGTTAAATCTAAGCAACCAAACTAAATATAAAAAGCTAAGATGCGGAATTTTCACGACTGATCAAAAATGCTTTAATTTCGTCGCGAGAACTTAAAATGTGCTGTTTTAAGACCTTTACAGCACCTTCTACATCACGTTGTTTACAACGTTGTAGTAATTCGGCATGTTCAGATCCTGCTTTAGAAATACCACCAGCCCATAATAAATGCATCCGAATATAACGGTCAGCATTTTTATTCAGTGTTTGCACTAAATCATAAGTTTGGGGACGATTAGCACCTGAATATAAACAGTTATGATAAGCTGAATTAAGCTCACTCCAGGTGTTAGCAGCATTTTCTTTACCGAGCGCTTGATCGAGATTTGCTAAAATTTCAGTGGCTTTATCTAATGCTTGATCACTAATATTTTCTAATGAGGCAGCCAACAAATCAGCTTCAAGCATGGCGCGCAATTCAAATAATTCACCCACTTGATCAACATTTAATTCTGTCGCGGTAGCGCCTTTATGAGGTTCAAAAGCGACTAAACCTTCGGCTTCTAACTGTAATAATGCTTCACGAATAGGAATACGACTAACATTTAAATCTGCTGCTAATGCTGCTTGGCGCAAGGGTTGTCCGGCAGTAATTTCACCGCTTAAAATTTTTTCTCTTAATGTTTCTACAACGAGCTGTGTTCTTGTTTTAAATTCTATAGCCATCATTGCTTCCTCAAAACTTCTTCATACGAGTATCTTTGGATATATTATACAGACAAAAGCAAAATAAAACTGACTTAATAATCAACTATTAAAAACTTCAGTTATTTGTACTCCGCTAGAAAGTACAGAAAAAGATTTACTTAAATATTACCAGTTGAAAGACGTGGGAATTCCTAGCGTTGAAAATGAAAACTTTTTGAATCAAAATGCCCCTGATAAAAACTATATAAAGAACAAAGCCAAGAAATAAATTAGTGGCTAAATAACTCGTTTTTTTACGTGGTTACTGCTTAAAAGACTACTGGAATGACGTTCCTGAACCAAGTACATAGGCATGTAAAAGCAAACTGAACAAAAAATTATGAAACCTCTTTTAACGGTACTATTATTTCGAAGCTACAACCTTGTTCAGCGTCAACACATTTAATAGTGCCATCTAATTTAGCGTTAATTAAATTAAAAACAATATTCAAACCCAAACCTGAGCCACCCTGCCCGCGCTTGGTTGTTACAAAAGGATCGAAAATTTTGTCGCGTACAGAAGCATCAATACCATTACCATCATCACTGTAATTAAACTTTAAGTTACCATTAACTACTGAAAAATTAATATTAATAGTGCCTTCTTGGCGACCATCAAAGCCATGATAATGAGAATTCATCATTAGATTTGTCAAAATTTGATTCCATGCACTCGGGTAGGTTAATAAACGCAATTCATCATCCATTTCAATCTCAATATGATAACTTTTTCGCTTAAACATAGTTTTTACTGTCGTAACAACATTGCGCACATGTTCAGATAAATTTATATTAATTTCATCATCACTGTGTTGATCAACCGCAACTGATTTAAAGCTGCGGATCAACTCTACGGCTTTATTTATACTACGTTCAATTATGGTTTGGTATTCAGCTAACAAGGCTAAATCTTTAGTTAATCGTGCTTTAGTTAATTGTTGAGACTCTAAGCCTTGTTTTAAATGAGTAACGGTTTCTGACATCGCTGAAATAGAAGTAACACAAATGCCAAGCGGGGTATTAACTTCATGGGCAACACCAGCAACAAGTTGACCTAATGACGCCATTTTTTCTGATTGTACTAATTGATCTTTTGCTAACGTTAAATCGTCTAACGACTGTTGTAATTGTTTATTGCTATCGACTAATTTTTCGGTTCTGTCATACACTTTTATTTCTAATTCAGCAGAAAGATTGATTAATGCATTTTCAGCTTCTTCTCGTTTAATAATATCTTGCTGCAAATTAATACGAGTAGTATTTATTGAGTCCACTAAAAAATCTAATTCATCTTTAGTTTTCGGTCGATGAGGTAATACTAAAGCTTCATCTAAATTTTCAGCCGTGGTGCTTTGATAAAAATTAGTGATCCTAAAAATATGGCGGGTGATCACCATATGAATAATAAATAAAATAAATAATGCCACTAAAAATATCATAATAAACTGAGTTAAAATAATAAACCCAGCGCGTTGTTTTAAGCGCGAGTATATATCTCGATAATCAGCAAATACTTCTAATGTTCCTATTTGAGTTTCACCATAAAATATAGGCGAAGTCATTGATTCTTTTACGACGACATTTTCATCACCCGCTTTATATACTTTACCTAATTCGGTGGTTATTTTTACAAAACGAATATCAGGCAGTTTAACAATGCCTTGGATTTGAATGGCTAATAATGGTTCATTAAAATCCCATAAACTGTTGGCAATAGAGTCAACGTAGCTAGATTTTATATTATTGAAACGCAGGCCTAAATCAACGGTATCGCGACGAAAATCACTAAACAACTGTACCGCAATAGCAGCAATTGATAATAGTGAACTACAGAGCAAAATATAAAAAAGAACACGTTGTCCTAATTTATTGCTAAAAGCTTTTATACCCACATTTTTCAAATTTATTTGCTCATAATATTATTGTTTGACACTAACTAAAAAATGTTAAAACTTATCATGGCTATGCAGATCACTCAGGTATTTATTATAATCGTCGTCTTCGAGACACTTTTATCGAAGATCTCATGTTTTTTAATGCAGATCCAAGACAATATGATCCATGCATTGTCTAAAATGTGGTATTCATACCACGTCCGCTTAAAAGACTGCGAGAATGACGATCCTGAGCCAAGTACATAGGCATTAAACTTATTGATAAGTTAAATGATTAAATCGCGTTGTTAAAATAAGCTTTCTAATTAATTGTTATCTATAGTTTATTTAAGCAGTAAATAACACAAAGTCAAACTTATCTAGGGGATATTTCCACTCGCTAAGTTTGACTAAGCGATAGATAATATTAAGAAAATAATTATTACTATTTTAACCTACTGATTAAACAATGGTTATCGTTATTTAGTCACCGAAAGCATAAATTTCGCTGCAGCTAAACGGTTTTTTCCATCAAGGTAATTTTGTGGTGGCATTTCAGGGTGATCTTCACGCTTTTTCGTTGGTGCGGGAATAAACTTATCAACATCGCTAAGTAATACTTCAATATCAGCTAGGGCTTGTTCATTATTTTTGCTTTGATCGGCTGCATTAACAGCAAAACTCACACTAAAAGGAGAAAGCGCTAGTGCAATTAACACCGCTCTATTCACGAGGTTTATAGGTGGCGACAAAAAGGCTGTAGATGATGATAATAATGGTGACTGTAACTTAATATTATTTGAGATCTTTGTAGGTTTTGGCATGAACTTTCCCCTGCTGTCTTTTATTATTAGAATTTCATGCCTATGCACTTGGCTCAGGATCGTCTTTCCCGCAGTCTTTTAAGCGGGAATCTACGTCAAAAAGTACGAGATCTTCGATAAAAACGACTCGA
>NVTW01000009.1 GCA_002401725.1 Gammaproteobacteria bacterium | reverse complement strand
AATCCATGCCGAACTCAGAAGTGAAATGCAATAGCGCCGATGGTAGTGTGGGAGTTCCCATGTGAGAGTAGGACATCGCTAGACTTCTAATTTGTTTAGTAGTGAAATGCAATAGCGCCGATSGKAKYSYRAMTMYWMKYYKWWWMWSAAGANASCKAGMRKSSYRKSTRWKASCRTAKSWKGMSAKSKCWWAWMAMMTWYWMMGRGWTGATGCCGCTCGCGAAAATTCGCGGCTAAAGTTACGATAATTGCGATAATGTTCGCTTTCCAAATAAGAAACACCATTTCTTATTTAAAATAAAAAACGAAGCATAAGCTTCGTTTTTTTTCGTCTTTATTTCTTGTCAGTTACAATCAAACCGATTGATGTTGATAATTTGCGAGTTGATGTTTCAATAGTTAAATCGATAATATGCTTTCCTTCATTTCCTCCACTAAATAATATAGAAAGCTTTCCATTTATATCTACCGATTTAGCATCTACATTTAATCCGCTTGAAAGTGAAGCAACAGCACTACTATTAATAACCGTTTCACCATTAATCCAATCTTTAGGCGTCCAATGCCACCAATCAACTGAATTTGGATGCTTAGTTCTTTGCCAAAACCTGCATTCATAACCAGAAACTTTAATGCCTTGAGTATTCATAATTAACCTTACGGCGCTTGAATATAAACGCTGCCTAACGATTTGGCTTTACTTTGTACTATGGTTGAATCAAATTCAAACTCTGTTCCGGCTCCTATAACACCCGCCGTCCAAATTTGTTTTCTATTACCATTACCGTCTTTCATTATGCCAAAAGTTGGCGCTGTTCCAGTTCCTGCAGCTACTAAACCATTAACGTCAGGTACTGAATTTAAATACAACTTACCATCTTGACCAACGCGAGCTGAATCTTCAAAGGCGTTGGCACCTAAATCAAATTCAATTAATAATTTGTTTCCAGCGACTAATACTGCATCTATAGTTGCTGGAATAGCGCCGTTGTAAAATGAAAGCTTTGGATTTGCTACACCAGTTTCGATGTCTACTGCCATAGCTAGTACTTGTGCATTTTTTTGTGAGTTTGCTAATATCATGCTGATCTCCTAAATATTTATATGATTGCTTTTTAAATTTTCAATTATTTCGTTACTTAATAACACTTGGACTATTAACGAGCCCGGTTGCACACTAATGTTTTGATAATCTATTGTTGTCGTTTTACCTAATCTTATCGGGTCTAGAATTAGTAATGAATTTGTAGGGGTTATAAGAGTTGTGCTAGCTTTTGATATTAAGCTACTAAGTTGACTACTGCCTTGTGTTAATTGCGTAGAGTTCAATAATCCTGATGCTGATACAGCTGAAAGCACTGCACTCGCAATGGCCTTTGGCGTTAATACATGACCTGGTATAACAACTTGTAATGCTAATGCACCGTTTAAGTTATCTACCGATACTATTTGGCCATTACTGTTTATTAATGATGTTGCATTACCCGTACTTTTATTTACTGCAATAGTTGTTGCTGATGCTTGAATGTTTGAAGTCAGTATTGAAGCATTAACTAAACCTGAAGAGCTTAACAACCCTGAAGCTGATATAGCTGAAAGTACCGCGTTAGCAATAGTTTTAGGTGTTAATACATTGCCAGGTATAACGACTTGTAAAGCTAATGCGCCGTTTAAGTTATCTACTGATACTATTTGGCCATTACTATTTATTAATGATGTTGCATTACCCGTACTTTTATTTACTGCAATAGTTGTTGCTGATGATGCTATGACAGAAGAAGATAACTTGCCTACTGAAGATGTAACAGCAGTTGTTTGACCATTGAGTGTTATTGATAAAGTAGCAGAACCAGCTAATGTGCCTACCGGAGTTACAGCACCCGCAACTTTAAAAATTTGATAAGGATTAGTAACTATCTCGTTTATTTCGGCTGCTGTGAATGAGCCTGTTTTTGTTAGAAATGATTGACTATAAAACTTATTTCCTGAATTTCCTAATCCTATCCGTGTTGCGCTGAGTCCTAGTATTGTTTGATTAGTGCTTATTGCGCCAACTGTATCAGTATGATTTAATGTTCCGTTTGAATAAACTCTTGTTTCTTGTGTTATATGATCCCAATGAAATATTATAAAATTTCTTCCTGGCGCTGTTGTAGCATCCCTACCATTATTATAAGCAAGTTGAAACCAACTTTCAGCGCCTTTTAGTCCCCACGTGCCACCAGTTACGTTTATGCCTGTTCCGTATGTACTTAGATTGAATATGGAGGTTCTTACACTACCAAATGCACCAATAGCATCGACATCTATTATAACAATAACATCATCTGTCACCATTTTAACTGAACCTGATGAACTTGCTAGTGTAATATAATCTGCTGCGTTATTTTGATTTGGCGAAACGCTACCGTCCGCATTCCAAGTCATCAAATTTGGATAAGTGTAATTTACACCTGTCACCAATTCAGTCAATACATTGCCAGCACCGGCATTTGGCAATACTGCTGCTTTAACATACTGACTTAACGCATTAGTGTTATCAATTTGCGCTAAAACACGCGCATCAGCATAAGTGACTAACTGGGGCATTAGGCAAACTCAAGCGTAAGTGAATGAGCTTGTTTTGTATCTGCTTCGCTCATTAATTTAAGATATTGTGCACTTTGTTTAGTGATCACAAATTCACCGCCCAACTCGCCTGTTTTGATAGTTAAATAACCAAAGGGTTGCTGGTCGTTTAAATAATTACTGTTAACTAACGGGTCTTTATTGCTTGCACAACTTTGCTTATAAATGAGTATTGTTGTATCAGTAATAGCCGCAACATCTAAATAGACAAAACAACGAATAGGTTGATTACCATTGCGCTGTAAATAATTTAAATTAACAATTGGATATGTCACTGTATGTGCTTGTTGAACACCCGATAATCGAGCTACAGCAATATCACTCAACTGCACGCCATTGTAAATTGACGGGCTCATGGCTAACACTTCCAACGCATCTTTATCCGCTTGAGAGTAGATGTTTTCCGCAGACACACCCGCAATAGCTAGTTGTGTACCATATTGTACTAATCCATTTAGTACATTTTGCGTTGAACTATCGGCGATATTAACCGACGGTAAACGCCCATTAATAACAATATTTAAAAAGATAATACAACCATCTGCTAAAGCATTAGGCGCATTATCTATTGCATATTGTAGTTTTCGGCGCAATCCATAATCAGCGTCATAGTTTAACGCTTCACGATCTGTTACTTCGCCTAATGTGTTCGGAAACGCTTGCAATTCTGCAAGAATAGCAGCATCGTTTTTATTAGCATTTACTGGATCTAAAATGTAGTTTTTAATCGCTTGAATATTCATTTTAAACATAACCTTTTTTTAATTCATTAAAATAAACACGCTGGCAGTGATTTGGCTTATCACCCAATTTTTCAAATATCCAATTAATTAACAGCGCTTGATAGTAATAACGCTTAATTGAACCTTGCCATTGCCCTGTCCAACCTGATATAGAACGTCCGTTTGTGCCATGGCAAACAGTACAAATAAACACATCAAACCACAGCCAAACGGTAAAGCAATATTTGTTAACCTTTATAAACGGTAACATTGACAAAATTAAATAACCCACGTTAGTATTTAATAATGAGCCAACTGCTAAATAGCCAATAAGTTGTCTAAGTGTTTTTAATAAAGAAATAATCATTTTGTGCAACTACACTAAAACAATCGCTTGACAATGTTTTTCTGCTTTAGCTTCAGCAGTTAGTGCATCGTATGTTGCATCTAAGTTATTTACATAATGAATCTCCCCCAATTCATTTGAATTACTATTGGCCAATACATACGGTAAGTTACCATTATCTAAGCTCGCTTGGTTCGGCCAATAGTACATCCGATAATTAAGGCTATTATTGCCAGTATTTGATGTCGTTGGTGTATTAGTGCCTAAGTCAAAATGAAAATTTTCATCGGTATTAACGTTATAATTAGCATTAGCAACCTTAAATACTGCATTGGTATGCGTAACACCTTGTGGATCTGTAAAAGTTTTACTAAACATAAGTATGTCCTTAAATTTTATGGAATATTGTAGCCTTCGCCTACGGTTTCAACACCGCCAACAACGCTACGTATGGTATAAAAAAGTTTTGCTGAAATGACGGTTCCAGGTACATCTTTGTGTCGCGCGAATATCGTCACGTATCCACGCCAAACGCCTGTGCCAGAAGGAACAGCGCGAGATACCGTGAATATAAGATTACTGCTTAACCAACTTGATGGATTATTACTGCCGCTAGTTAGTGATACGCCGCTACCTTCTTGCTCGGTTAACGTCGCGTAGTATTGCATTTTTGCACCTAAATCTAGGTGATAGCCCATTACAATGTCAGGGTCTATTGTGCTGTTTATTGCATTAGCCCAAGTTATAGCAGCATTACCACCTAAGCTTTCATCATAAAAGTAAAATTTAGTTCGTGCTTTTACAAAGCTTATTTCAGTATAAACACCGGCTAACGCGGCTAATGACACGTTGGTTTGACTTGTTGATATGCTAGAGTTGCTGCCATTATTTGGTACATAGCTACCACCCTTGTATAGCGGCGACAAATTATTTCCTAAATTACCCAAAAAATCACACACTTCAAGTAGTCCTAAAGGAAGAAAGTGTGGTGAACGGATCAACGTACCCATTGCAGGGTTTACCTTTGTCGTAACCAATAAAGTATCACTAACCGCTGGAGAACCCACATTTAATGTTATCGTTGTGGTGTCTCCGTTAAAACTCGATGCTGTTACCCTAACTTGAATGGTGCTACCTTCGTTAACTAAATTACTTGTTGTTAACCAGCTACCACCGTCAACTTGCAAAACAGCACTACCATTACCTGCCACACTAATATTTGCGTTAACGGCCTGCGTTAAGCCACCTGATATAGTGATCAAATTTGAATAATAATAATCACTTGCTACTGCATCTGTTACATCAACGCCAAGATTAAAAGCATTTGGCGTAGTAACTGAAGTAGAAACAACACTGTAATAATAAGTTTTAGCATTATAACCAGCTAAAGTTATTAAAAAACTCCCCGTTGTTTGGCTAGCGCCTGATTTAATATAAAGATCATAACTCGCACCATTAGCAATATTAATATTACTGGTTGATGCAAAATGAAGTGAGCTAAAGCTAGTTAAGGTAATTGTTGAACCGGTATTATTGGTAATACGCATACCATCATTAACAGGAACAACTACATTAGGAATAGCAGAAGTACCCGCATTAGTCGCTTTAACCCGGTTGGGTAATATCGGGTCAATGAATAACGAAACACTTGATGTAAATTTAATTGCCATTAGCTAACTTTCCTACTAATTCAATTAATTCATTAATCTGTTGTTGTTGCCTGTCAATCAGTTTTCTATCTTCATTAGCTGCTTCAACAAGTAAACCGATCATCGCTGGCGTTGATACGTTATATTTTTTGCCTAGTTTTTCATCTTTAGTAAAATGAAGTGCTTCATCAAAGTTATTTTCTAAGTCTTGCGCGATAATGCCTGCATGTAAACGACCATTTAAATCAGTACGATTAAATGTTTTACCTGTTAATTTTTGGCGTTTAGCACTAGCATCTTTAATTACTTTTTGGTTTTCTTTAACGCGGCTATCACAAGTAGCTACTTCATCAGCGGCATTAACAATCCCGGCACAAGTAACATTTCCAGAAAAGTTTCCTACACCTGCATAAACACCTATAAATCGCCAACTACTTGTACCTAAATATGATGCACCATTAGCAGCAGGCAAAAGACCATTTGTTGGTGTTCGTATCCATGTACTTCCTGCCTCTAGTTGCGGATATGTTCCTGACAAAAATTTAACATACGTAGCATCATGATTATGATTACCATAAGCGGCTTGGTTTGAAGCTGCACCTAAATTCACACTAAATGTAGTGCCACTTAACGTTAAAGCAGTGCCAGCGCTATAGGTTGTGTCAGTAAACGAAACCCCTGCATTAACTAAAAACTGAATAGGTGTTTGCCAGCGTAAAAATTTATCCGCGCCTATTTCTACAGCTACTTTGGTGGCAGCAGCAGTTGTGGTATTCGCAGTCATGTTGAAATAATTGGAATAAATATAGCCGCTGACATTACGAGTAACTAAGTAATTACCATTAAATACGTTATAAGCACTGGCATGATAACCGTCTACTTTGTCGCTATTTACTGCGGTGGCACTCGCTGCAAGCGCGCCAACCGAGGAGGCACTATGAGTATGATTACCTTGCGCGATAGTATTGACAGTAGTTCCAAAATTAGCACTAAAAGAAGTGCCAATTAAATTTAAACCAGGACCTGCCGTATAAGTAGTGTTGGTATTGGTATCAGTAAATAACGCACCTGAAGGAACCGCCGTAAGCAAATTACCCGTCAATGCTGGGTTAAATGTAGATGGTCTCCCTGTAATACCACTCCAAGCGATTGATGTAGTTGTTTGATTATTAGCACTTAATACGCCATTACTAATACTTAAATTGGCTCCTACTTTAATGCCGCCTAATTGATTACTTGCGGCTGTAGGTAACGAATAAGCACCACCGACTACTGCTTGTGCGATAGAGTAAGTCTTAATTTTGGGAATTAAATAACTACCTGCCACCCTAGAAACAGTTAATACATATTTTCCTGACGTTGGCGAAGGATCTTGAAACGTAATACTTTTGTCTAAAAAGAATACTTCTCTGTTTAAGTCTGCCTCGGTTGTCGCTGAGCCGGTGTAAGTTACATTATGAAGTATTACTCCAGCGGTTGAATCTCTACGTACTTTCACATTCCACTGCGGCGCTACATACGCAGGTGAAGCGCGAGATCCTTGATCAGTAATAGTTACCGAAATAGTAATAGGCGTGGTATTTATTGCAGGAATTTGTAATGTAGAATTAGTTGCTGCTATACCAGATAAGGTTACAAACGCCACTGAAGTACTTCCGCCGGTACCTGAACCACCCCCCGTAGAACCTGTGCTACTAGACATTAACAGTGATAAAATATCTTGAGAAAACATATTAGTATTATTAATAATACCGTCAGCTAAATTTCCGCCAAAGGTCGCGGTAGTTGCATCCACACCAAATAACAAACTTGTTCCATTCCACACTTGAAATGGCTCAGTGGTATCTTGCATAACAACACGAACACCACTGGCATTAGAAAGTTTAGTTTGTAATGTTGCCCCTGTAATAACACCAGTAGCTGTAACGTTTTGCGCGAATATTTCATCAACTAAAAGTTTTGCTGCGCCAATGGTGCCGTCAACAAGTAAATTGCCGTCAACCACTTGTGCAATAGCGAGCCAATTTGTGCCATCCCAAAATTTAGTTTGTGAAAAACCAGCGCTGTTATTAAACAAAGTAACAATATCGCGGATCACTTTAGTGCTACCGTCGCTAGTCACCGCAAGGTCTGCTTTAGCATTAGTCCAAGCGCTAGTGGTTATTGCATAATAAAACCAACGGCTGCCGCGAGTGCCATTTTGTCCTGGTTGTCCTGGGTCGCCAGGTATACCTTGCGGCCCTAATAAATCTTTAACATACGTCCACGTTGTTGCGGCGGTTTTTTCATAAACGTAACGTCCAGCCGACAACGCGAAATCACCTACTACGCCTAATGTACCTGCAGGTGCGCCACTGGTTACCGAAAACCAAGTATTGCCGTTTACACCATCAGTGGCATTTAAGTACGCAATAAAATCAGCTTCGGTGCCGCTGTTACCTTGGTTTAACCATATTTGATACGCTGATAAACCGTTATTACCTTGCGGCCCTAATAAATCTTTAACATACGTCCACGTTGCTGCCGCAGTTTTTTCATACACATAGCGGCCAGCCGACAACGCAAAATCACCCAATACCCCTAATGTACCTGCAGGTGCGCCACTGGTTACTGAATGCCAAGTATTGCCGTTTACACCATCAGTGGCATTTAAGTACGCAATAAAATCAGCTTCGGTGCCGGTATTACCTTGGCTTAACCATATTTCATACGCTGATAAACCGTTATTGCCATTTGCACCATCTTTAACACCTAATAAGGTAAATTCACCGGTTAAACCTGCCAATACAGCACTTACTTTAACCACTTGATCCGCGCCAAAGTCGCTAGCGGCTATGGATATAGTTTGTTTGTTGTTGGTAAAAGGTATCGACGGCGTTAACGTCCAAACAATATTATCGTACAACACAGTAGTGTCACTGTGTGTTGCGGTAATAACAATACTGCTTGGCGTTGTTGTTCCTGCACTGTCAGTAAAAAATATATGCTTGTTTGCCGCCAAACTTAACGTCGGCTCTGCTATGGTTCTATCGGTAAGTACTTCAGCCACTAAAGTACTTACAGCACTTTGATAAAAAATGTTTTTAGCAATGACTTCAAAGCTATGAAAACCTAAATTTAGGTTGTTAATCGTTAACTGGTTACTCGTTGTTTCGGTAGACAAAACCAACAAACCATCGTGCGCTAAACTAATACTATTGGTCGCTAACAACCATTGGTAATCGTTGGTATTGTTTGATTTTGCTTGCACGGTTTGAGCAATACTGTAGCCAATAAACTGATTATTCGGCGCATCAACAATCGCCATAGTGCTTGGTTCAATACTAAATTTAAGCCATAAATAACGCGCTTCACCACTTATCGATTGCGGCATTAAAATGCCATTTCCGTCGGCTAACACCCAAGTGTAATCAGTAGCAATTAAACTGGCTGAGCTACTTTGTTTATTAAATGCTACACCAATATAGATTTTGCCGATGCCATTGCTGGTAATGCCCGTACCAACCGCATCATCAGCAAACATCACCCACATAAACGAAGCGCCGCCTTGGTAAATATTTACCGTGTGGCCACTCACGTTGGCATCAGTGTTTTTATTCCATTTCAATAGTCCTTGATAGCTGCCACCTGCAGGTAAATTTTCATAACTTAATCCTGTTGGCGCTGCAATTGCCGTAGCATCAGGCATAACTAAATTAGGCGTCAAATCTTTTAGTGTCGGCACTAAACTATCGCTATATAATGCAACTGCATCTTCCGTTAACACTAAATTAGTTATTTTGCTATTGTTATCGTAAGTCCAGTCTTCAACCAAAAAGGCTTTGTTAAAAATATTATCTTCAGGAATGTTGAGCGTGATCACTTTCCCTGGCGAACATTCTAAACCGACACTTTTTGCCGGAAAATTGATCACAAAACCGGCTCGATTACGTTCGAGATCAATTTTGCATAAACGCTGTGCCATGGTTTCACTTTGAGTAAAGTGTAATTGTAAATCGCGCTCTAAATGCACATTGTTATCTTGGGTAACATATAAACTTGAAGTTTGCGGCGTACAATCGGTCGGTTGATATTTTAAATTGGGATCAACATAAACACCGCGTACAAAGTTAGTGCGCTCGCGTATTGGTCGAGCAGGGCGATACTGAATTTCGCCAGCCGCATCATTACTGGTTAACGTTGTCGCACTCATACCGCCAAAAGCGGCAGCTTGCAGTTTTAATACCGCACCACTGCGATAAGCCTTACCGCCCATACTGCTTAGTATTTTCTTTAAAACTTGGGGGGTGCGTTCATTAAAATTATAACTGCCATTACAGGTAAAACGTTTTTCAGTTTTATTAACGCCCTTATCTTTAAACGTGACCAATTCATCACATATATTGGCTTGCGCGGCAACATGGGCTAAATCGAAACGACGCAAAGGCTGTGCTTTAAAACCACCAAAGCGAGCAAAATCAAAGGCAATTAATTCGCTGTTTTCTGTCCATTGCCAAGTGGTTTCGTCATTAGCTCGGTGACTACCCGCACCGCCAACGGTACTATCAAGTCGAGGATCATAAAGTCTTTTGCCTTTTACTTTAAACAGCGCTTTATTAATACCGTTGGGGAAAAGTTCATTATCAATATCTACTTCTAAAGCAACATAGGTTTGTTTCGTGCCAATATGGGCATTAGTCCAGCCATGCACCGTCGTTTTAAACGGGGCATGTACTGCCGTTTGATCGCCTAAATAGGCAGTCATTTTTATTTTACTGCCTATTTCTGCTGGGGTTTTGCCCTCTATTTCGAATATTTCTAACGCTTCACAGGGATGGCCGGCAATTTCTATCACCATATGATGTTTGTTATTGGCTTTACCGTAGCCAACAATTAAACCGCTTACCGTGGTTTCGCCGTATATACCACGACGAGGTGCCGCTGCTGACGTATGTAATTGTTGCTCGCGGGTAACATCTTCAACATCGGGGGCTGAAGGTATTTTTATCGACATCACTGACGATAGCGCCCCAGCGGCTAAGCCAATGGCAATCGCCGTACCAATGGCAACACCGGCACCAATAGCGGCAGCACCAGCAACAACGGCGATAACTACGGGTGGCATAAAACCTCCCACGCCAGTGTTATTTTGTTAAGCGCTACGGTTTTTAGTCCGTCAGTGGTTACTACAGCAACAAAATTACCTAAACAAATGCCTACTGCGGGATCATTGTTATTATTAATTAATACCGCATCACCACGGTTAACGCATAACACCGCTTTAGGCTCACCTAGCTTTGCGATTAAGGTATTCACTAAATCACCGTTGCCATAACGTTTTAAAACGCGTTTAGCCCCTAAAGCCGTACTGTATTTACCGCGAAATTCTGCCGCAGGATCATTACCGGTTAATAACGTAATGGCATCGGCGGCAAACAAGCAACAATCAAATTTTCCCCAGGCAAATGGCGTGTTTTTATGTTGTTCTATAAAAGCAAATAATTCAGTTAATTTATTCATCTTCCGTGCCCTCTACCGTCACGAGGCTCACTACCTCTGCCACCGGTACCAACGGGAACACTACTAATAGGTGCGCCAGCAAGTACTTCAACCTGATTAAAAAATTGATCACCCGGATAAAGCGCTTGTTGGGCAGCATCAGTACAACGCACATTATTTGCAGGGCTTGCCCAGCGTTCCATCCAATCGCTGCAAATTACATTGATCAATGCCGGCTTGCCTTTTTTCAATTGAAAATCGACCATTTCACCATCAAATATCAAATGCCCCGTACTTATTTGCCTATTAACATCTAAGTCAACCAAATGGATCATGCAATCATTACCGATGGGATCTAAGCCCATCACTTCATTAATCAAGGTAGCGTCATTAATCACTAAGCTTAACGTTATGCGGTTTGCCGACTCACCGGCGTTTTCTTTTACCGCGCCTATTTTGCCCAATGCGCCAATGCCCTGATAACTGTTGCCGTTATACGTTCTATTGCCTATGCCGGTGTGCACACGCACCCAGCCGTTAGGAAATTCAAGCTCAACAAACATTAGTTTTTGAATACTCATGGGCGTAATGTCTCAATAAAATCAAGGCGAATATCTTTAAAAAATCGGGCGCTTCTCGCAAAGTCAGGCATTTGCATGGGATCCTTCACCATAAATTTACTACGAGGATTTAGGGTAATTAATGGCTCATTTATCGCGGGGCTATTAATAATTTCTGGCCATAGTGGTAATGTTGCATTACCCAAAACATCACTAATTACATCAGCGGTTAATTCATGCAAACGATCAGCTACTTGAAATCTATCCCCGGCAAAGGCAACGGCGGTATTAGCAGTAAAGCCTTTTACATTAAGTACTAAACCATATTGTCCAGCACTATTAACCAAAGGTGTTCCGGCAAAGCTACCGCGATTAATATGGCTAAAGTCTCTTATTTGGGTTCTATTCACCTGCCCTTGTAAGCGATGAATATGGGCGCGTAAGGCTATACCGTCTTCTCGTTTTAATACGCGGTAATACAAACTTACTAACCATTTTTCGCCACTGCCTTGCCAAATTTCTTCTACTTGGTTGTAAGGGCTAAACAAGGCTTTAGTATTGGCTTGCACTTTAAAGCTACATTTACTGGGTAAAATTTCAGGAAAAGTAAAAATACTCATGCGGCTTGGCCTTTTAGTCGTTGTGCTAAGGGGCCACCATTACCAAAATCATCGGCTAATTCTTGGCGCATTCTACGATTAGCTTCATCCAACGCCGCTTCAATGGCAGTTTCAACACCCGGCGCTGCTCCCGTGGCATCAATTTGATAACTGTTTGAAATATTTACTGTGGTACCTGCATAGGCTGACGCTTGATTAGGGCTGCTTTCTTGCTGTTTGGCGTAGTTAACTAAGGTTTCAAAATTGTCACGTTGTTGCGGGTTTAATACCATTTCATCTTGTTTTAATACCCAAGTACCTTCGTTACGTGCCATAACACGACCAAGGCCATCATGGGCTTGCCCTTGAAATTGTTGGCTACGAATTCTGGCAACATTAGCTAATCCCATTGCGCCAATGGCGATAGAAGCTGCAATATTTACCGGATAAGGTAAGTCAGCATAAGCATTAGTTATCGCTAAAAAGGTTGACACCATGGCATTCGCAATACTGACTTTTTTATTGAGCTCAAATTGCTTTTTGCTTTCATTGGCATTAATTGAAGTTAAGCCCTGCGCTATTTGTAAACCAACACTTAAACGGTCTGCACCACTAGAGCGATCAAACTGCACAAATTGGCGCACCACATCACCATATTGACCCGCATTGCGTAAACGAATATCGCGCATTCTGTCTTGATGGGCTTGTTCTTCAGCTTCTTTACGATCATTAAAACCTTGTAGCTGGGCTATTTCGGTATCCCATTGATCACGGCGTTGTTGATCTTGTAATTGACGAAGTTCATTCTCTCGTTGAGTTTGTTTATCTACGCGCTGTTGCGCTAAATCATCTAATTGCTTATCGCGTTGTTTTTGTAATTTAAGTTCAATCGCCGTAAAACGAAGTTTATCGGCTGCACTAGTACCTAAATTGTTTTTTGCGATAGCCAGTCGGCGCTTATAGCTGATATTTATGGCTTGCTCTTGAGTTTTTAACGATGCTTCTAATTGCGCTAACTGTGCTTGACCTGATTTATTATCTAATTGACTCGCTGCCGATAAAATTTGAGCTTTTAATTCTTTATTAATTCCTTTTAGTGCGCCGTGTTCAATGGCATAACGTATTTTAGCAACTTCGCCAACCTTACCGTATAAAGCAACTTGCTTGTTAAGGTTGTTAAGTAAACTTTGGGCGTTAGTATTCACCTTAGAAACATTCGTTGCTTTTTTTGGCTTTTCTAAAATTGCTTGTAACGCAGCTATTTTTTTTGTCAATATTTCAACATTTTTTTCGGCAATTTTTACCTGACCAACAGTACCTTTCAAAAAAGTATTGTTAAATCTTACGCGAGCTTCATCGGCTAATTGTTCAGCTAAAGCGAGTTGACCTTGATAACGTTGCAAGGCTGCCTTTGCTGCCGAAGCGGTGTAATTAGCAAAAGGATTTAAATTTTTAGTCGCGTGATTTAATTTTTTAGCTTTATTTGCTGCCTCGTCGGTGCTGCTAGCAAAGCTGTACATACTGAAAGCAGCTAAGGTTAATAAACCAGGTAAACCACCAACCACACCACTCATTATGCTCAGTGTTTTTGTGGCTAAGCTTAAACGTACAGTAGGAGCAATTAAAGCGGCTCTTGTGGTTATTAATGCTCGTTCACTAGCCGCTACTTGGACATTAGCTACGGCTAAATTCTTAACTGCAGCAACGCTAGCATAAGTACTTGCCAATTGTTTCGCGGTTGCTTGCGCTTCCAATGCTTTCTTATTAGCTACAAGTGCTGCTATATGAGCTGCTTCTGTTTTAATTATGATCAGTTTTCTTTCAGCTAGTATCTCAGCGTCTGCAGCTACTTTACTGGCTATAGCCGTGCTGATTTTTTTGGCGGTATAATTACCTAATGCAACGGTTGCTCTTATTAACGCAAACGTCATTACTGTGCCAACAGCATTAGTAATTAACTCGGCATTATCAGTAAACACTTGCATGCTATCGTTAGCACCAGTAAAAAAAGTATCTAAACTACTATTTATCGGTTTTTCAAAAGCGGCAACCATCAACGTGTACGTGGTATTAAGTTGTGCAAATTTAGCGTTAACATTGTCACTGGTTGCCGCCGCTGCGCCTTCATAACTTTTAAAGGCTTTTATTAACGTTGATTTAAAAAAGTCACTGGTTATTTTGCCGGCAACGACCATTTGCCTAAAGCCACCTGCAGGTAATTTTGCCGCTTTATCTAAATCTTGTAACAGCCCTGGTAAAGGTTCAACCACTTGATTTAATTCTTCAGCACGCAATATCGGTGAGGTCAAACCTTGCGACATACCAAATAACGATTGTTTAAGTTGCTCAGAACTAGCACCAAAATGGCTAGCGGCATTACTCATACCTTCTAATATTTGTTTTGACTCTTGCTGAGTCAGAATGCCGCCTTTTTGTAGCGCTAATAATTTACTGTAGCTATCTGCAAGTACTAAAACCTCTTTGTTATGACGACGCGAAACATCCACCAAATAGGCTTCGGCTTGGCTATAGGCTTGCGTAGAACCAGTAAGCCCAGTTATACGGGTACGTAAATCTTGATATTTACCCAGTGTATCTAAGGCAGCGGCACCGGCTCGTTGCAATTGAAATAAACCAAAAGTACCTACCGCCATATGCGCTGCATGCTGAATACTTTTAGCCAGCATATTGTTGGCTTTTGTGGCTACGCCAATACCACGGGCGGCATGTTTGCCGGTGGCATTGGTTTTATTAAGCACATTATTAAGCACCCGTTGTTGAGCCGTCACTTTACTTTGACCTTGCAAAACACCGTTTACATCGGCTTTCATGCGGATCATGTAATTAAGATCATTGCTCATTTACTTGTTTGCTCCTATAATCCACAAATGATATTGATTAAATTAATTTTTTTAGCGTTATTTATTTGCTGGGGCTTTGGCTATCTGGTAAGCCGGCTGTTATTTTCTAGCCACTAATCTTGACTACCTTGACGCTTTTCATTCAGTGCGGCCGCAGCTGCCTTACCCATTTGCCGTAGCAACCTAAAGTCTTCTTTTTCAATGCTTCTGTTACTCATTTGTGCCTCGGCCTGTAAAGCTTTAACGTCTAAGCCCAAACAAAAACCTTGATCAAATAAAAATAAATCATCTATTTCAACAAACCAATTAAACAACGCAAAGCAATCATCAAAGAGCGCAATTTCATCTTGTTGTAAACGGGCTATTTCGGCGCTTATTTGTTTTTCAGAGGCATTAAAGGCCGTCATTTCTTTGCGAATATCATCAACATCGCTTTGACTAACACCAGGGCCGACAATCCAGCGTTGAGCCGCCTCAATTAGTTTTTTGCTTTATTACCGACAATAAAATCAAGGTAAGCGCTATATAAACCAGCCCGGTAATTAGCTTCAGCTAACATTTCGGTGGTGGCTTTCTTATCCGCTTTAACGCTGTCTTCGTTTTCGCCAACGCCAGCAATCGCTGCTCCGAGCAAGGCTTGATCACCTTGCGCGCTTAATTCATCAAATTTTGCTTGCGCTAATCGATTAAAGCGCACAAAAAAATGATGATCTTCAATGGTGCCGCCATCTTGCGGTATTGGTGCGGCTACTGGCCAAACGGCAGTGGTTACTTTTTTAATTTTAAAAGCCATAGTTATTCTCTTTTTAGCTGGTGGTTTTAGCTGGTGGTTGTCGTAGTGTCGGTAATTAACCGAAACGGAATTTCATAGGTTAACGTGCCATTTCTGTCACCGTATTCTGGGCGACCCAGTTGTATTGATGCGCTAGCTTCTTTCACAATAAAACCGGCCGCAGTACCATGGGTTAGGGCAAACGGCATGGTTGCTTCACTGCGCGCCACGGCAAAGGGATCAAACACACTTAAATTAGGGGCTTCAATCACCATTTTGCCAGTGGGCTTAAAGTCGCCAATTAATACCTCTTCGTAACCTACATATTCTTCTAATTCAACTTCGTTACCATCATCAAGCTCTATTTCAATCAGCTTGCGTACGACACCATCAAGGGTAAAACTGGTGTAGGTTTTACCCACTTTTAACGGTTTTTGGTAACCAGTAAAGTCAGGTGTCGTAAAGGCACCGGTAACAATACCGCCATAAATACCCAATAATTCAAATTCGTAATAGGGGATTTCACCGGTTTTATACATCGCTTTGCGTTTGCCACGAACACCAAAGGCTTTGTGTAGTGCGCCGTCCATATAAAAATACACACAGGCATCTAACTCAGAGCCATCGGTTACTCGGGTATAACCGACATCAATTGCACCATTGATCGCTTGTGCACGACCACAAATTTGATGTAATGCCGCATACTTGGTGGCAAGGTTATTGGTACCACTACCGCTAATTTCAACTTTGCCGGTAATTTGCACTTTGTCACCAACCATCATTACTAAACTATTGCCGGTACCGCCGTCATCTAAATCGCGATCAATTTCTTCACCGGCTAAGGGGGTGATTTTTGCACCAGAAGTTTGTAAAACTTGCGGAATTGCACCAGCAGCAATGTAATCTTCACCGTAGTTGTCTGTACCGACACGGCGCAGCGCCAGGACAAAATATTTATTACGTATTTTACGAGCCATTAGTGAGTTTCCTTTTTAACAGATGATTTTGTGCTGTTTGAAGCAACGTGCTTAACCGTTAGCTCAACAACCGCATCAATTTGTGCTAATTGCGCCGGTGTTAATTCACCGTGTTTAAAAATTTTGCTATCGCCTTTTTTAAAAGCGATACCCGCGCGAGTAATGTCTGCACTGGCGGTAATTTGTATGTTTTTGTTCATACTCTTGTTCATATTAGTGTCCTCTTTATTCAAAATATTCAACGGTAATATTCATTAATGCTCGATGGCATAACACCCCTGCAAACATCACCGGTTGAGTATCATCAACGGTTAAGCCCGTACTATCATCGGTGCGATGACTGGCTTGCGTGCTTGCTTCTATTTCATCAGTGGTCATAAATACATCGTCAAAAAGCTCAAGGTTGTCTTCAAACGTTAACTGGCTGTCATTTTCGTCACTAAAAACCAGTAAATACACAATTTGAAAGCGCAACGTTATAACGTGTCGGTTATCATAATCATTAACGCGTTTACGCGAGCTCAAACGAATATAACCGCCGTTTACCTCTTCACCGTACAGGGCTGCCATGTCACGAGTATTTTTAGTAAAACGCTCTTTTTCGTAAAAGGTGCCGAGTTGTGCTGAATTTAATAACGCCACAATAGCGGCGCTAATTTTTGCAATATTAGTTGCCATTAACCTTTACCTAGCTTTTTACGAATAGTTAAAATGAGCTGTTTAAATTGTGATCTCACTAAGGTTTGCGATTGCTCAAACGCATCACGATAAGCAAAGTTGCCTTTAGTGCCTTTTTTACTGATTTTACGGGCTATTTTAAAGGCCACCGTTTTGGCTTGCGGCTCTTCAATACCCAGCACAGCCGTTACCCAATCGACTAACGGCGCAATGGGCGGCATGTGCGGTTTAGTGCCTAATTCTACCGGTGCCGCATAAATTAACGAACTGCCGATCAGTGTTTGCGCACTGTTATTACTTACCATAGGTCCCACAGTGGCAACGCTTTGGGCTAAATGGCTAGTCGCGCCACGCGGCAACTTATTCATAATATTGCTTTGCACCATCGCGCTGGTACCGAGTAGCGTTTTAGTTAGCTCTTGCATCACCATCTGCGGCGTTTTTGCCCAAATATCGGCTAATTGCTCAAGCTCAATATTGATCACTTGCACATTCATTAGCGCATTGCTCGTTGACGAGATTTATGGGTTAAGTAGCTTTTGTTGTTACTAACACTCACTACTACGCCACTGGCTGATCCTTTCGGTTTATCAATGCCAATATAATCTTGGTAACGTTTATCTAATTCGCGCGCTCGGCGACGAAATAAATCTGCTTTGCTGGCATGATCAACACTGTCGCCCTGAATAACACTGCTGGTATCATGGCTGTAAAGTGTCGCTAATTGACCGCATAAAATACTGGCGGCATAGCAAGCCAGCGGCTCTTGTTGTTCAAAGGTAAAGCTACTGCTAGTGGTATCAATATGATGACGAACAGTAAAAGTAATGCGCAAACTACCGGTAATAGCTTCGGGTAAATCAAGTACTTGCCCAGTAGGTTCTTGGTAAATATAAACATCATTAAGATAACTCCGTGGACGGGCGTTAATGGGATATTCAACGCTAAGCACTTGACTAAAATTTTGTTCAAAGCCAATCGGCACGCTAATAATATTTTCATTATTGGCACTCACATCAACCACGGTTTGCTTGGGCTGGTCTTGATTTAAACGATACAAGGCATTGTTTACAGCACCGTTAATATCATCATTTGATAATCTGGCGTCTTCATCACGCACTAAGCTAAGTAATAAAATGTCAAACGCTGCACGGATCATGGTAATTATTCCAGTCAATAAAAATGAATAAAAAAAGTGAGGCTTCCTTGCCTCAGAATTCCATTTCTAAAGTTCCATCCATAGGCCACCAAGGAATGATTAAATAACGACGTTTTTGTACACACCTAACGAGCTCAAGAATGCACCACCGTAAATATGGCGAAGTTTGTAAGTAATTTGGTCATTAGCGAACATACTGCCGTGCGTTTCCGCGTCTTGTACAAACAACTCGGGTTCTTCACGTCCTCTGAAAAAGCCTAACTCGATCATCGGTTGGTCATTTTTATCAACCGTGGCTACCCAATCGTTAGCATCTACCCAACCAGGAATAGGAATAATGTTAGGTTTTAGCGTTTGAATAAAGGTTTCATCGTTGTTAGTGTCGCGTTTAAACAAGTCATATGCTGCTTGCTCTAAGTCGGCTGGCACCAG
Source organism: Gammaproteobacteria bacterium (assembly GCA_002401725.1). Lineage (GTDB taxonomy): Bacteria > Pseudomonadota > Gammaproteobacteria > Enterobacterales > Alteromonadaceae. The sequence continues at coordinate 76,199 of NVTW01000009.1, read as the reverse complement.
TAAGTTTTTCAAAATTAAACCAAGCTCTTCACCACTGCCCGGTTCTTGCTGTTTTAAAAAGTGTAACCGTACTGCCGCAATACCGGCTGCATTTAAAGCCGCTGTACCTAAGTTACTGCGAGTCGCATGAAAAACATTGCTACCGTCGGCCATCAATGGATTGGTCACAAACATGTTAAATACAAATTTGGCTAAAGTACGTTTTGCGGCACGGACCATTTTCATCGGGATGCGCTGAATAACCCCCATGTCATCATTCGCGATCATTTCTAAAGTGATCGTTTCTGTGCCACCGCGTTTACTTACCGCGTACGATTCTTTAGCATCCGTGGGTGAAGTCATCGCAGGGTAAGCGCCTTTTTCAGCCACCGCCACCAAATCACCGTAACCACCAATTGATATACGCTCTTGATTTCTAAAGTCATTAACCGAAACAACATCAACCAATAAACGCCAAGCATCGTAAATAGAGCTCTGTTTGTACAAGTCCATCATGCGTTTATGCATGGCTTGACCCATGGCATTACTCAGCGACGTAGTATCCAGTGCTTCTGTCATTCGTGCTTGCACATTACGAGTTAACTGACCGGTAAAATTAGTGTCACCGGTACAGGCTAAATAACATTCTCGAATACTCATTACGGTACGGTCTTCAGGATTAAACAAGGCTTCAAGCATTTGCGTACTGCCATCGCTAGCGCCATTGTTAACACTGCCGACATTACCCATATTAACTTGACCGCTACGGGTGATACTGGCCAAGTAGTCTTTTTCAGACGTAATTAATTCTTTGGCATTGGCTTCAGTCACATTTAAATCGCCGTCAATGCTGGCAATTAAACGCGTTTGTGACACTTGCGGTAAACCACTAGCAACAATTAACGTACGTGCGCTTTGTCGTGCTTCTAAGGTACGCACTACTGCGGCCATATCAACATTATTGGCATTAGTATTGCCGGTATTTAACGGATCAGTATTGCCGTTAGCTTCGGCCACTTGTTGTTGACCACCCGCATCGGTATTTTCGCCCGACGTAGCACCACTGCCATCATCACCTGCAGACTCTGCTGCGATCATAGTGTTGTAAGCTTCTAATACTTGGGTTTCGTTTTCAGGATCAATTTTATCAAGTAAATCTTGACGTTTTGCGGCTAGGGCTTCGAGTAATTGTTTAAGCATGGTTTTATCCTCTGTTGCTTCTAAAACATTAATTACCGAGCCACCTGCACCGGGTTCGATAATAAGATCAAGTGAATTAATTTTGGTGAATTTTGTGGCTTCTACTACCCGTTTACCGGCAATTATGGTGCGTTTTGGTTTAACAAACGCATCAATAGAAAAACCAAATAAGTCAGCCATGTTGCGTTGGTAAAGTTCCAACATTTTTTTAGCGGTATTGCCTGCCGCTTCAAGCACATTAAGCTCTGCTTGAATAAAAGCGGGTTCGGTTTTGGTCGCTTCAACAAATTGCGCGTTTTGTAAACCGCCAATGAGATTTTTAAATGATTTTCCTTTTTTAGCTAAGTGCTCTGCGTCTGATTTTTCATAGACACACACCCCGTTGAACATGGGGGTTGCTGTTTTAAGTACGCTAGCGGGGTAATTATTGCCATTTTTACTGATACCCGCTTCAATTACGCGCACTAACCAACGGGTGCCTTTAGTGGTGGTTGCATCCGCTTCAATAACATCCATTAAGGTACCTTCGGCAACCGCTTCAGTTACATTGGTGGCTTGCACCGGTTGATAACTTTTAACCACTTCTTTGGCTTGACCCAGTTGCACTTGGTTGTTGTCATTTAAGCTGTAAGCAAACGAAAACAACTTACCTTGATGGCGAATTACCGCTTCATTGGCATAAATGGCTTCGAGCGATACCCAAGGATGTTTTTCGGTAGGATAAAGATGACCCGCCAACGCTTTGCGCACCATGTTAATAATGGTTTCGTACTCAGTAGCCGCAGCTTCAAGCACGGCAATAGTGCCGCGATAGCCAAGGGTTATGGGCAATAATTTCGGCTTCATGATTATTCGCCTTCAGCAACCAAAAATTCTTTCGGTACGACTGCCGATAGTTTTTGACCATCGGTAGTCACTACGTTTAGGGTATTATCAACCACGTTAAAGTGATGAATATCTTCCATTGAACAAGCAACAACTTTGGTAGTAAATAACGGCGCTTTGGTTTTTGGATGGCGTTTTTGTTGTTTAGTTTTACTGTCTATTTGCGGCACAGTGACTGAACGCTTAACTAGCTTAGCAACAATCTCATCGGTTAATTGTTTTGACATGGTTTATCTCTCCGGTAATTGAAATAATTAAGTAAAATAATTTTTCAGTACCAAAAAGATAACGGCTTATTGCATGAGAATATAATAACCTAGATTAGTAAAATCTAATGGCTTACGACTAGTTTGTCGGTAGGTTTTGCCAGCTTTTTAAATAGGGTGTCATGGTGCAGCCGCAGTTGATCACTTCGTTAGCCGGTGCTTTAGGATCATGTGGATAACGCATTTTTACCCCACCAATAGTAAAGTTTTTATGTTGAGCCACAATTTGCTTGTCGGCAGCAACATGACTTTCGCGTGCATGAAACTTGCCTGATTTGTGCCATTGTTTTTGCAGATCTGGAAACAGCGTTGCTAATTGAGAAAACCGTTGTGCCGATGCACTGGCATAAGCACGACTAAGTTCGGTTTTAACAATAGTTTTAATACGATGAATAGGCGAGCTTTTTAAATACCCGCCAATATTTTGTATGGCTTGATGGCTAGTTTGCGTGCCGATAAGGGTTAACCCCAGTTCAGAATTGATCAGCAATTTAGCTTTTTGGCTAATATCACTAATACGCGAGCCGCCAAAGGTGGCAATAGCAGCAACTTGCTCAGGAATAATTAACGGGGTAATACCAAGCATTTGTACACCACTGGCAATCAGTGGCGTGTCGAACATCGCAATACCTGCCAGTGCCGCGTTATTGGTTACTTCTTTAAATATGGCAGAAGCATTTAACGAAAAATTATTCAGTAACGGATAAATTTGTTGTTCAATTTGCGGTAAAAACCATTGTTGATAGTCACTTGGTTGGTTGCCTAACACATCAGTAATTTGACTAATAGCCAAGGTAAGCAGCTCTAATATTCGCCGTTCGCTTAGCGTGAGTAAACCACTTTTGTCGGCCAGCGCTTGTTTAATGGCTTTGTTAAACGCGCGACGGCGCTCGCTATTGGTCATTTAGCTTGCTCTTGCTTGGGTGCGGATTCTTTTGCAACCGGCTCGGTAAATAGATCGGCTTTTGCTTGTTCGTCAATTTTTTTCTTGGCGGCTTCAAGCTCTGTTTTGGCGTCAAACTCAACCCCTAACCGCCCGGTGATTGATAAAATTATTTGCAACGCCGTTTCGTCAGTCATTAAACCGCCGTTGATCGCTAACTGACAAGCAACCACCACTTGCTGCAACGCCGAGGCATATTTAGTGGTGTCTTTGGCACTGAGCTCAGGAAAAACCACTTCAGTGTCATAAATTTCATCATTTAAGTCAGGTTCGCTACCACCCTCGCGTTTAAGTATGCGCATACGCAGTGCAAAAATGGACAGTTCTTTTAAAATAACTTTCCAGGTATTTTGACGCATAGTGAGCATTTTTTCGGTTGGCTCGCTCATGCTTTCACCGGTAGCGCGGTTAACATCACCACCACCGCCATACCAATGTTCGGGTAATGTTGCCCCACCCAGTGAATGATTGCGAAGTAATCGCGCTAAATTGTCAGTGTCGCCACTGTTAAGGCTTGGTGTTTCTGCTTTCCATGTTTCGTTTTCATTGTGCACCCGCACCGAACCTGGCGGCGGTTGTTTAATTTGTTTCGCCCGTTTTTTAATTTGCTCTTCATCGGCACCGGTTACGGTAACATCCCAAATAAACGCTCTTAAAAAATCAGCCCGTTCGGCTTCACCGAATAAAAACGTATCGTATAAATCTAAAAAATCGGCTTGAGCGAGTAAGTCTGATTTACCGTTGCCCTTATAACTGAGCGCGTTAATATTAAAATAAAATAGTTCGCCATCGTTAAACTGTTCTCGTATGCCTGTGGTACGCTCGGTAAATACCTCTTCACCGCCATTGATGATCACCCGATAGCGTAAAAAGTTACCCTTTTTATCGCGTTTGGTAACAACGCCTATCGCTTGTTCTGGGTTGTCGGGATCAAAAATAACTTTTTCAACTTGCCCAGGGTCGAGATAACCTAAGCGTACATGGCCGTTATGTTCGTTAACAAAGGCCGGCCAGTATTGGTTACCAAAGAGCGCCATTTCACGCATTTTCTTTTCAAGCTTTACGTCAAATTTATTAATAGGATCATTTAAAAAACGGCTAATAGTATTTTGATATTCTTCATTGGGGTTAGTAATTTTAAACCCCTCGGCAAGTAAATAAGCCAGCGGCAATTCAATTAAACGATTAGCCAGTAGATTCATTTCCCACAGCTTATACGCTATTTCGCGCATACGTTTTTGCTTAAATGGCGATAGGTTACGATCATTGTCGCCGGTTATTTTTCGCCATTGGCTTTCGTCACCGTCAACATTAACGGTTTCACCGTAGGCTTCGGTAACTTGAGTTGCTTGATCGTTTAGTTGTTGATTTTTATCTTCTGCAGGTAACGAATTATGAGTTCCCCACGTTGACGGTTGGTACCAAGGCATAATTAACTCCACTTATTAATCTGTAATTACGCTTGGCAAGCATGCTGACACAAACCAAGGCGTTTCTGTTGTTTTTTTAACTAACCATGCGACTTAACTACTTAACATCGCTTAAAATAGCGCTGAGCGTTTCACTGCTTATCGTTCAAATAAACGACCAAACAGACTGACGACACCACGACGATTTTTCATATTGCCAGGGCGATAGGTGTCTTGATGATCTTGTTCGTCAATAGTTTTACCTGCACCGGGTTCGCCCTCTTCATTAGTCGCTGCCCAGGCAAGTACACCACTTACCGCCGTATCACCATGGCGTTGACCCCCATCGATCCCTTTATCGTGTTTGTCATCCATGCGTGGTGTACCTTTGTCGAGCACCACGCGGCGATGATCACTTAAAAAATCTTCACTGTTGGGTACCGTTAAATGTTGTCCTTCAAACGCGGCTTTATATTTAGGAAAATGTTCTGCGTACCAGGGGCGAGAAAACATTACACAATCGATACGCGCTTCACCATATTTTTGTAACGCGGCTTCGGCATGCGCTTGACCATTGCCACGCGCGTCTAATTTGCCGTGAAAAAAATGCGGTAGATGATCAATAATATAAAATAAAATATGTTGTTGGCAGTCAAACGGAATATTACGCAGCTCAACAATTAACGGCGTATGCCATGCAATGCTGCTTACTTTTTGCTTAACATCAATAGTTGATAAATCACCGCTACGGCCAAAATCTTGTCCGAATACGCTACGCGCTTGTGGATCAAGATCAGCTAAAATAGGCTTTAAAACATCTTTACACCAAGTGTTAATTATTTTGATGCGTTTGGGGTTGGTAACAAATTTATCTTCTTTTTTAAGCGCGACTACTGCGCATAAATCGCTTTGACACCGTTCAACCAGAAATCGACCAATATAAACACCACTACCCGAGGAGGGAATTACGTCTAATTCTTCAGCGGCATCTTCGCCGTAAAAGTCATAAACACCGTGTACCCATTCATCTTCAGCTTGTTGGCTCCATTGATGACCAAGCATTTTACAAATACGCTGGTATAGCCCTTGGCGAATAGCGTCCATAAACGTAATGGTATGCACCGAATAAGGCTTTTTACCCGCTAAACATTCTTTAATGAGCTGATTAAAATAATTGTCTTCACCATTGTGGGTGCTGATAATACGTACTTTACCGCCCCAAATAAGTAGCGCCATTGCCGATTTTATTAGCCCCGGTAAATCATCATGAAACGCGGCTTCGTCAATAATGACTAACCCTTGTTTACCGCGTAAATTGGCTGGGCGTGAACTTAATGCAGTAACCCGAAAACCACTGGCAAAGGTAATAACATAAGTCAGTATGTCTTTTTTTTCTTCAATGAGTATTTGTTCAGTAGGATCATCACACACCATATTGATAGCGCGCGCCCAATTAGCCACATCGCGAATAAACTCTTTTGCCATGTCTTGGTTATAACCAATGTACCAAACGTCCATACCGCCGGCCGATTTTTCAGAGGCGGCAATAAGGGTTGCGTCTTCCGCTTCGCCCCAACTAAGACCCACACGACGAGATTTTTGGCACAGTTTTACTTGCGCGGTATCTTCGGTCCAGTCGATTTGATAGTCGAGTAATAACGATTCACTTACCGCTTCGCTTACCGGCGATATTTTGTGCTTAGTCGCCACTTGATTCATTGCTTGATTCATTGTTTTATTCATTACAGTCTCGCTTTACCGATAGCTTGGCGAATTAATTCGATATTACCTTGCGATAAACCCCCTTTTTTACCGATGGTTTCGGCGGTTTCTTGCGCTTTACGGATGCGGGTATTTACTTCGTTCGCCCATTTTTTTTGACTAGTAGACGCGCGAGCAACATCGGCGGCACAATGAATGAGCTTGGTGATCAAAGTAGTTTTAGCGCTAAGTTCTTTTGGATCAAGATCAGCAAGCTCTTGCGCTTTCATTTGTAAATCGAGCAAAGTGCTTTGGGCAAACGCGGTATTTGCCATACCTAAGGCATCGGCTTCATCTTCAGATATTTCATTGAGCGATTTAGCCATTTCAATTGAGCGTAATAATTGCTGTTGCGCATCTTTTTTCGCTTTACCGTAGCGACCTAATGCAGCACGAGATATAGATAACTCGTAACCGTGCTCGGCTAGCTTTAGGTTTAATAATTGTTCTAATTCGTCGTAACCCGCAAAACCCCGATCTTTTAGTTCTTGATCAAGCCATGCTTTGGCTTCACTGGGTATTTGATCTAGACTTGAACGGCTCATGGTCAATAACCTTAAAAATCTGAAGGACGCGCCACACCGGCAATGTTATTGCCGTGGCCGTCTAAATAATCGATACCGTCAGGCAATATTTTTGCCATCCATGACTTCGCATCAACTAAATTAATTAATTGGCGCTGGGCTAAATAATCTAACGCCCGTTGAATATCGCTGATCGTTAGCGCTAAATCTTTATCTTCAGATAACGAGCGTAAAATTAATTGCGCACTAGCCACCTCTGGGCGAACTAAATCGAGGGTTTGCAACACCCGTAAACGTTTGATTTTGTCGCGCTCGGCTTGAATTTTTTGTAAGCTCATAACATGTCCTATGAATTATTTCTAAAATTTTCGATGATCAAGTCTTTGAGCTCACTAAGCTGGCTGGTGGTATCGCGCCGTAATTCATCAGTTTTACGTTCAAGCCCTTGCAGGTTCATTAACCAATCGTCTTTACGCACGTAATCTTTCATCACCTCACGCCTGAGCTGCTCTACTTCTAAATCGAGTTTTTCAATTGATTTGGTTACCAGTTCTAAACGGCCGATTATTTGATTTTGCAAACCACGATTAATTTCAACAATGGCCCATTTAACTAAGGCAAACATACCTAATAACAAGGTAACTACGATGGCAAGCCCCGTTAAAACTGCGTTAATATCCATTTAATTTGCTCCTTGCTTGGTATTAGCATCTTTTTGTTTGCTGCCCATGCTTGAGCCAAAATAAAAACCGGTTACATCTTTACGTTCGTCTAGCAAACCTTTAATTACCGCACCTATGGTCGCACTAGCGGCAGCAAGTACCGCCGCTTCGTCTTTTAAAAAGTGAATTAATAAACATTGCACTAGCACTAAAAACAGTACATAAAAAAGGTTATATTTAATAATGCGCTCGGCAATTTTATCGGCTTGGTCGTTATGTACGCTATACATGGTTCGAGCGCTGGCACGATCTTTATAAGGGGCTAAATCAAGCTGGTGCGCATTATCAATAAGCGTTTGTTTAAGCGCCGCCGCTAACGCTGGATCAGCCGCTAACTTAGCTTGAATTTTTTCGGGATCGGTTTCACCCGTTTTGCTGGCAGCAAAGTGCATTACTTTACTGGCTAATTTTGCCGCAGTTGAATCGCTGCCGGCTAATTTGTCGGCTAACCAGTCGGTTAAGCCCAATGTTTTGGCGATGGAATATACAGCTAACACAGACATGAGTTATCTCCATTTTTATGATGTGAATGAGTTTTTAATTGTTGTTTAATGTGTTTAAGCCAGTGTTGGCCACGCTGTTGGTTTTCAACATTGCCCGCGTAACGAGGTATTTGTTGGGCAGCTGCACGAAAACCATTTTGCCAAGCAAGGCGTTTATCGGTTTTGCGGTACACGCAATCGTTAAGATGCAAGCCCCGACTATGCGCAGTTTCGCCCTGTTCGTAACAAAGACGCAAAGCAATACCGTTAGGTTTAAGGCTGTTCATCGGTAAAACCAAAGGTAGCAATAGCAACGCAGCGTTCGTCGATATCGCGCAAACGATTTAGCCAACCCTTGATATATTTTTGTTGTGATTTATTGCGCTTAACAATGCGGCGATAACGCTTTAAACGTGCTTCGTTAAATTTTTCAAGTAGCGTTAACACCGCAATAGCATTAACCGTGGCAATGGTTTTAGGACCAATGATGCCGTCGATAGTGGTTTTAGCGAGTCGCTGTAGCGCTTTACGAGCAAAGCTACCGCCTTGATTGACTGCGCAATCGAATACCGTTAAAGCTAAAGCGGGGTGTAATTGCTCGCAACAATTCTTTAACCAGTAGTCGTTATAATAAATTTGTGCCGCTTGCGCATAGGTTAAATTTTTAACCACAATGTCGCCTTGGCCATCGTTGTTAATATCGATTAGCCCATCGCATTGTCCATCGCGCGCGTCAGATATGCCAAAGTTGGTTTTGCCACCTTGGTCGGTTTTGTCATCGCTGTAGCCACCTTCTTTACCAATGATTAATTCAATGGCAAAGCAAGCAACCGGATGTAGTGTGTTTACGTTGAATGTTTTCATGCCACCAGTGTGGCGGCATGAGAGCTAAGATGATAATAACCTGAGTTAGTAAAGTATTATTGTGTGATGTTAAGTTTTGTTTTTAGCAAAACATTTAAAAACGGTGCCCATTGCTTGCGCATCAGGATTAGACCACAAGCCAATATTTAAATCTGAATGGGTTACAGTATCGGCCGTAGGGTATTGGTTAGCTGCTGCGTCGCGTAAACGGTTTTTAATTTCCATTACTTGTTGATTGTGATCCCACAAACCAGCAATTTTCGCATCAACTTGTACTTGTCCTAATAATTCACAGTTGGGTAAATGTGCAGAATTAGCCGGAGTTAAAAAAACTCTTTGTCCAGTGGTTACCTGATTTGCGCAAGCACATAACATCAAAATTACTGAAATTAGGCAGGTTGCTTTATTCATTATTCATCCTTAAAATTAACATTGTTTGTTATAAAGTTGACTTGGTTTTGTACACCAAGCGGTATAGTTAAAACGATAGAAATATTTTTGTTTTGTTGTGACTCAACTGCCAGTGTTGCTTCTAATTTATACGCGAGTAATGCCACTTGGTATAAAGACAAATTTTGATCATTAAAACTGGCTAACGTCAAACGATTATCTTCAATATCGATAGTTAAAGATAGACTGTTTTGTACTTGTGTCAAAGACATATTAATGGTTGATATCGACAATTCTTCTATTATGTAGGTTAGCAACTCGTAAATACATTTATATAAACATCTGATGATATGACTATTTTTTTCAGTTTCTGGCAAAAATATTGGCGTGTTAGTGTACTCAATATGTAACAAAAATTTTTGAGAAAGTTTAGACATAATTAACAGTTGTAGCGCCGATACAATGTCGGTGTTGGTTATTATGTCGGGTGCGGCGAGTGCTGCAGTTATTTGTATGTCGTTAGATAATGTTTCTGCATTGTCGATGGCTTTGTCATATTGACCGATCAGTATTAACGCTGAAATGCTATCTATTTTTTCGACTATCGGCTGATAGTCTATCTCACAAATGTATGTGTTTGCATCCAGTATTTTTGACATAACTTGGGTGTTTTTTAGTTCAATACTGCGTTTATTATTTAATATAATAGCGTTTGATTTTTTAATAAGCTTAGCTAAATTTTGTTTGTTTTTGCTCTTTATTTTTTCTATAGCACTTAAATGCTTATTTTGTTGCTTAATGAATTTACGTTTATTATTAACAAACCATAACAATAAGGCATAGCAAAAATACAATAGTAATAAACCATAAAATAGCTTAGCAATATTACTCACGTACCATGGGTAATTTACATAAAATTGTATTTTTTTAGTTAAGGTTGTATCGCCATTTTTCGCTTGGATTATTATTGTGTTTTCACCCCAACTAGGCAAAAAGCTTAGTTGATTTATTGATGAAAATTGATTCCATGGGTGATCATTTATTTTTGTTCTAAATGTATGTAGTTCTGTTGCTCTGTAGGTATTGGTGCTGAAAATTAATTCAACAAAATCGTTATCATCTAACGGTGTTTTAAGTAAAGCATTTTTACCATTAACTAAATAATTACTTAAATGTAAGTGGCTTTGTTTCTTTTTCAACGGCGCTTGAGAGTGGCTGGTCCAAGTAATTAATTTTCCGTTACTACTAATTGCTTTTTGCTGGTTTACATCAACTAGTATTCTACCAACACTGTATCCTAGCGGCGCTGTTGTTACTTGTGCTGTTATAGTGTTGTAAGTGCCCATGCCAAGTGCGGTTGTAAACGTAAGCATGTTATCTTTTAAAACAATGTCGTTAACGCGCTCACCAATACCATTTAATTTGTTAATTTGTACCGCTTGATCAAATCGTTTAATTTTATATAAACCATCGCCTATGGTAGCCGCATATAGCGTGTTATTTTGCTGTACTAAGCGAATAACATGAGATTGCGGCAAGTAGCGAGTTAAATGTTTATTACTTAAATGATACAAACCCACATCCGTTGCTATCCACACATTATTAACGTCATTTTTTTCAAGTAAAAAATCAACAATACTGACAATACTTGGGTTACTAAAATATTTTTTCGCGGTGTTATTTTTAGTGTTAACAAAATAAACACCGTTATTCGCAGTACAAATGGCAAGTTGGTAACTATTTATTGGTCGTATACATTGTACTGTATCGTAATTAATTAACGCGCTTAAATTAATTACGGTATCGTCGTTAGGCTCTATCTTAAATAAACCGTAATAGCCGCCAACAAACAAATCGCCATTTAATGCTAATGCGCTGTATAAATTGCCTTGAGTTAATTTATTTATATTTTTATACGGTGAAATTGCTAGCGTTTGGTTATTTAAACGATGAACACCATTCGCATCTATTATTAAATATTGAGCAAAATAATGAATAAACCACGCCATACCTGATGTTTGCGTTAAATTTTTAATATTTGAAACTAGAATGTTTGTTTGTGGATATTTTTCTAAGGTAGTTGCTGCAAGCCAAAGCGTATTATCACTACTTTGATAAATATCATATATTCTACTGGTTAATTGGCGTTGGAAATTATGTTTTTCAAATTTTTTAGTGGCCAAATTAAAGCGTTTTATTTGGTTGTTTATTACTAACCATAGCTTAGTGCTGGTATTAGCTACTCGTGCTACTTTGGTTATTTTATTATTATTGTTGAAGTGTTTAACAAGCGTTAAATAGCGAGAATAATAATCGTATTGATAAAGCGAATGTTGCGTCGCAATGATAATATCGCTAGTGCGGGTTTTGTCTACTAATAGATCGCGAATAGTTTCAGGTGAATTAAGGGTAAAAGTGTCTTTTGTTTTACTATTGATACACGTAAACTTTTTTAAATTAGCAAAACATATTTCTTTATTTAATGCAGTAATTCTGCCATTTGTTATCGAGTTAAATGAGTACAAAACATAATGTGGCTTACTTGTTTTATTTAAATTAATGCTAATAAGTTGTTTTTGCAGTAATACATATAAATAATGTTCAGACAAAACTAAATCGAGTATTTCATTATTAGGTTGTGCTTGAAAAAGTACGGTTTCTTGTAATTGCTTGTTTATAGCAACAACCGCTTTACTTGCCGCAACATAGGTTATTTGTTGGTGGTTTATTACTTTATTGATATAGCCATAGTGCTTGGCTAGCGAGGTAAAATGATGGCCGTCGTAACGTTTTACGTTGGTTTGTGTACCAACCCAAATAAAGCCATCGCTATCTTGGGTTATTGTTCTAGGTAATGTAATAGAAAGTTCACTTGCCCAACTGTTATTACACAAAAAGCAAGTGAACATTAAAACATAAATTAGTATTCCTTTTTTACTTATGCCCATTCATAATTATGCTATCTCACGTTGTCATCAGGATGATTATATCCCCCACATGTCGACATGATAATTGGTGTGTTATCATCTATTTTTAAAATTTTAGCTGATGATTTAAAGCGCCCAATTAGTTGTTTGTTAGCATCTCCTTTTACTTTTTTATTATGTTTACTGTTTACGGGTTCACGGATCATCAAATACGTGGGCAATCGCGGATCATCAGGATTGCTTTTGGTATTCCACATGCGATTAATACTGTCGCCCACTTTTGGGTATAATGCTGCCATACCCGCTTGCATAACTTTAACCGCCTCGTCTCCAAATACTAGCGCTTGCACACCATTATAAAAACCTCCTGGTGTGCAAAAGTCCATATTGTTAACGGTAATATGGCTACCGTCTGGCAGTTTTAACTCAACCACCATATTGACTATTTTTGCCCGTTGCAGTTGTTGTATGGCAACTTGCTTTTCGTTTGCTACGGTTGCAGACACTGCACTAAATACGGTTAACGCCAACACAGCGCTTAAAATTAATTTTTTCATCATATCCCCATTTTTTTGACTTACTTGTTAATAAGTCATCAAAATGCAATATGTACGCCAAAGAATAAAATAACCTGTATTAGTATTTTCTTTGTGATTCAGCAACCGCCCTTAATATGTAGGGTAAGTTTGCCCCAGGCTTATCTTTAAAATTCATATAAGTTTTAACCATTACCGATAATATTTCGTCAGACATGGGTAATTGCGCGCGCTCAATTTCAGGTATTATTTTTTTCATCATGTCAATAAACAGTTCCTCTTTAGGTTCTGTTGTTTTCTGTAAATTATTGTCTTTTTTATTATCTAAATAAGGCGAACCTTTACCTTCAAAAAACCAATCCATACTAATACGCAAGTGAGAACACATTTGCAATAATTCATAATACGGAACTTTGTTTCTAGATTTCCATGTTGAGAACGTGCTTCGGCTTACACCAAGAAAAATAGCCTTATCACTATCTTTTAACGGTGCTTTTTCAGGCAAAGATTCTAATCGCGTCATAAAAAAATCAAAATCTTTCATCTCAAATGCGTATTTAAGTGTTGACTCTATCATTTTGTGATGTAATACTCGTCTCAATTGAGATTTAATTCGAGTTTGAGTCCAGCTCAAACAAGGTTTAATATAACTTCAAAGAGGTATCATATGGAATTCGAAGATATAAAACAAGCGTTAAGAGCTAATGGTTGCTCTATTTCAATCATAGCTAGAGTTCTAAAAAAATCTCATTCAGCTGTACGTCAAACAGCAATGGGAACTCACACAAGTAAAGAAATAGCTACAGCTATTGCTAAGGCAATTAATAAACCTATCGATATAGTCTTTCCTCAGATAGCTTTTTATAGGCAAGAAAATAAGTTTCAAAGTAAAGATGCACAAGAAAAATATTGGCAAGAGCAATTGGCTAGTTAAGGAATAACAAAAATCATGAATCCCACTTATACAATAACAAAAACTCGGATCATCAATCCTAAAAGTGCTACTTGTTGGCTGCCCCATTGTTTTACTAACAATAATGCTTTTACGCCTATTTTTGTTCGACTTCGTTTGTCTGATGTTCATGTTATTGCCGCCTTGCAAAAAAAACTTAATTCAAATTTATACGAGCTTTTAATTCCAAGCCAGTTGTTTGTTTTGAAACGCCCACAGGGAGCAATTTCTAATGACTAAGATCTATTGGAAACGGGTTGTACCGCACAACATGAATCATGCATTACAACTCACTAAAGAACATGGCATTGAAAAGAAAAACATGAGTGTTGCCCGCATTGGTGATCATTTAAGTGAAACCAGCGATTTAATTTATAAATGGCTAGGCAGCGCAAAAATGCCGGTGAACAAAGTGATCGCTTTCGAGCAAGCTTGCGGTATTAACTTTGTTACTCAGTATTTAGCGCATAGCCAAGGTTTTTTATTGGTGAAAGCGCCCACAGGTCGAAAAGCAGAACACCGCGATTTAATAGATTTACAAGCATTTATGATTGAAGTTTCTGGTTTGATCATGCGTCACACCGAAGGTTTAAAAAGCGCCCAAGAAACTACCGATGCAATTAAAAAGTTAATGGAAGATTTAGCGTTTCACCAAAAAAACGTCGGTGCTTTAGATCAACCGCAAAGCGAACTGAGCTTGGTAAACGACTAATGAAAACTAAACCAACGCCGCGCCGTAGAGTAGACGACTTAATTTTTGAAACGTGGCCCAAGTGGAAGCGCGTACGATTAACTCTGCTCGAATTTTTCGCGGCGTTGGGGTTTATGAGTTTTTTAATTTTAATGCAAACCATCGAATGGGGAATTTTTCAATGAGCAAATATTTTAGCGAAAGCCAATGCCGTATTTGCAAAATAGTAGAAGCATTAGTCGGCTGTGAAGCTGAGGGTTTATCTACCGGAGAAATAGCTAGCAAAATTAGCTGTGCCCGCCCGGTAATAACCAAAAGTATTGCCAATTTGGTACACCTGCATTGGGTAGAAAAACACCCAAGAAATAATGACCGTTGGCGTTTAGCCAGTAAATTTAGCCAGTTTGCACAAACCATCACCATGGGCTTGCAACAGGCAAATCAACAGATACAACAAGACATTAATAACTACAACAAAATTTGGTGATCACAATGACAATTAAGAATAATTTCAGCGTTGAAACTTTGGCTGCAGTTCAAAAGATAGGACAATTTAATGCCTTCAATTTAATGAATAAAATGACGGATGTCGGTCTGATCAAAATAGCGATAGAACTAAAAGAATCTAATAGTTACAAAGGCTTACCGTTTATTGATAAAGACGGAAATGACCGACTGTCGGTCAATTGGGACGACGTTTGTAAATACATTTTAAAAACATCAAAAAGCAGTATCGACGAAAAAATTCTAAATTTTAAAAAATTTGGTGAAGATTTTATGCTGGCTGCAGATGAAATGGGTTTGGGCTCACGAGACATGCGTAAATTGCGAAAATTTGATGAAGATGAAATAACTGAGGTTTGTGATAAAGCGATTGCAGAAGGAGATAAAGAAACTGTTACTGCATTTATTGAAAATATTACCGCTAAAAAAGAGCAAGAAAAACAAAAATTAACGGAAGAAATTAAAGAGCGTGATACCCAATTAGAGGTTATCCGCGATATTAACACCGATAAAAATCGTGAAATAGATCAGCTTAAAGAACAACTTTCTACTAAGCAGATAGCTACGCACGATTGGCAAAGTGAAGTAAAAGAAGCACTTGAAACCATCACCGCTTTAAAAGTAAAAGCACTTAGCGCACAAGATCAATTATCACAAATTCACAGGCAGTTGTTTGATGGCTATCAAAACATTAATCCACAAGCATACAATTTAATTGTGCAAGCTTTCTTGAGTGAAGTTAAACAAGTAGCGGAAGAAACCGCACTGCTTTGGTTAAATTGCGAAACTGATTTTGAGGCACATTTAAACGACATAAAGCCGAGTATTGAAGTACTCGAAATGTTAGCTCAGTCTGCAGCTGCGGAGTAACAATAATGTCTACTGCTCAAATGATGCCTCATTATGATGAACTATGTCGTTATGCTCAACGCTTAACTGAAGCGGGCTATGGTGAAAAAGGGATGATTATTAATGAAGCATTACATTTTTTTGATTGGACCAAAGACAAATTTTATAACCAGCTTAAAAAAGTAGGCTGGAACGCAGGCAGAAAAAAACGTTGTGATGCTGGTACCACCAGCCAAGATCAAGCTGCACTCGATTTGCTTAAAGCAGGTTTACGTACAGGCGTTAGAGCCAATGGTAAGCAAATTATGGAAACACCTAATATGGCCTCTATTTTGGTGGCTAATGGTTACAAAATGAAAAGCAATAGTACTATTAATCGCTTGTTACGCCAGCAACAGGCTACGGCAAAGCAACTTGCTAAAGATAGGCCTCATGTGCAACAACGCAGTTTATATCCTAACCATGTGCATCAGGTTGATCCGTCTATTTGTTTATTGTATTACCCACCGGGTTGTCAAAAAGGCAAGGTGCAACACTACGCCAGTGAAGACGAATTTTATGCCAACAAACCAGCGAACTTAGAAAAAATTAAACATTTACGGGTATGGCGTTATGTTTTAACCGATCACTTTAGTGATGTTATTGCGGTACGTTATTTTGCCACCGCAGGTGAAAGTACAGCGGTGTTATATGAATTTTTATTATGGTGCTGGGGAGTTAAAACCGGCAATCCATTTCATGGTACCCCTGATATTTTAGTGTGGGATAAAGGCAGTGCTAATACTTCGAAAGCACTAGCGCAAGCCTTGCCACAATTGCACGTTAAACCCATTGCCCACGCGGTAAAACATTCGCGTGCTAAAGGACAAGTTGAAAAGGGCAATGATATGGTTGAAAAACTGTTTGAAAGCCGTATTTTACTTGAGCCTGTTAATAGCGTTGCTGAGTTAAATACTAGAGTTAAAGCATGGCAGATAGCGTATAACGCTAATACTATACCTGGTTACAATTCAATTCATGGACGCCATAAAATGGCGCGATTTGAATGTTGGCAAAAAATTATGCAAGTCAATTTTATTGCTCATTTAAAAGCCTTGCCCGATGAAAAACTGTGTCGTTATTTGCTCAGTAATGAACCTAAAATACGCACGGTTAAAAATGATTTAACCGTTACGCTTCGCCACCCCAAAGCAAAAGCGACATTAACCTATGACGTAAGTGATTTAGCTAACATATATATAAATCTGCAAGTAAGCGTTAGCCCTGTTTTAATGGGCGATAGCTGTGCGGCGCTGATACGAGTGACCGACTTTAATAAACAAGAATTAATTCATGAAGTATTGCCGCTAGCATTTGATGAAGCCGGTTTTAGAGTTGACGCCCCTGTGGTGGGTGAAAACTTTGTTCAACGTGCTGATACGGTAGTTGATAAACAAGCCAAAATTGCGGATAAAACAGCGTTTCCAAATTTGTCTGATGAAGACATTAAAAAAGCCAAATTAAAAAAAGTTCAACCTTTTTCTTCGCTGCCCAGCGGTGGTTTAAATTCGTTAAGCCATTTACAAAACATTAATAATCCTGAATTTATTTCGCCAAAAGGTGAAAAAATATCGTTAGGCGAATTGGAGAAAAAACCATTAAAAGCACTCGACAGTTTAGATTTAAAAATGCGTATAGCGAGTGAGTTAGACCGACCACTGTCTAAAATTGAAACTAATTATTTAGACGGTTTGCAGGTTGATGAAAGTGCGATTGAAACTATTTTAGAGCAGCTGCAAGTTGGCTTAGAACCGACACCAGTAACGAAAATAAGAATTGTTAAATAACGGAGGATAAAAACTTAATGGCACTTCATTTGGGGTTTGTATTAAACCAGTTAAGTATTAAGCAAGTAACACTAGCAAAAAAATTAACGGGTTCGTTAAGCGCATCTAGCATTAGCCGGATAATTAATTATAACCAATGGCCAAAAAACTGTGATGTAACCAAAACTAAAACGCAGATCAAAAGCTATTTACAAAAACAAGGGGCTAGTAGTGAGTTGTTGCGAGGATTATTTAAACAGCAATTAGCCGTCAAAAAAAATAATGAGTCAACGAATGAAACTGAAGAATTGGAGATTGAAATGTTAACTATGGCTACTCGTGAGTTTTTTAACTTAAAACGTGATCCGTTTCAAAATGAAATACAAACGGTGCACGACGTTTTTTTAACTCGTCATAATCGTATGTTGTTAGAAGAAATGAACACGGCTGCACATGCGGGTTCAATGATCGCGTTAATAGGGGAATGTGGTAGCGGCAAAACCATATTGCGCCGTTTGTTTATAGAGCAAATGCGCACTAAAAACCCTGATCTCATTATTATTGAGCCACGCCGTTTAGATCGCAAAAAAATAACCGCCGAAGGTATTAGCCAAGCTATTTGTAGAGCATTAGAGCTTAAAAATGGTGGCATGAGTAGTGAGCAGCGTGATGCCATGATTGAAGATGCCTTGGTTGAGTCGGCGGGTATTGGCAAACAACATATTTTAATTATTGACGAAGCACACGATTTACCCACTTCGGTTATTAAGTTGATCAAACGCATTTGGGAATTAACCGCTGGGTTTTCTCGGGTGATGGGGGTGGTATTAATTGGTCAAACCGAACTTAAAAAAATATTGCAAGGTAGTTATGTGCGTGAATTTGCCTGGCGCTGTAATCAATTAACAGTGCAACCATTGGGTAGAGATTTACCCGATTATGTGGCGCATAAATTCAAGTCGGTTGGTATTGATGCCAGCACTATTTTTACTGTAGATGCCATTCATGCTATTCGCGGTAAATGCGCGGGTAGAACGCAAATGGGTTTAAACAGCCATCAACCCGATATGCCTACCGATTTAAGTTATCCGCTGTCAATAAATTCTTGGCTTGCCCGGGTCATGAATGCGGCAGCACACATAGGCGAAACAAAAATTACTGAAAAATTAGTTCATAAAGTTTAAAAACTAACAGGAGATAAAACATGGCTACAAAACGTATTAAAGCAACTGATTTACCGGCAGCATTAAGCTTATTAGAGGTAGAAGAATTTATTCAACAAATAGGGGAGTTAGATCGCCAAGTTGATGTTTTAGAAGGGACAATGAATGACAAACTTACCGTTATTAAAAAAGAGTTTGAAACTCAAGCTAAGCCATTAAATGACAAGATAAATGAGTTATTTAATGGTGTGCAAGCTTATTGTTCTGTTAATCGTTTAAATATGCTGAAAGGTGATGCAAAAACAGCAAAATTAAGTACGGGCGAAATTAGTTGGCGAGTTACCCCGCCTAAAGTTTCTGTAAAAGGCGTTGACGCTGTGATCAAAATGATTAAGTCATTAGGATTAAATCGGTTTCTTCGTGATAAGCAAGAAATTGATAAACCGGCTTTGCTTAATGAAAAAGACGTTGCTCTTAATATTCCGGGTATAAGCATTAGTCAAAAAGAAGAATTTGTTATTAAGCCGTTTAGTTCTGAATTAGAACGCGCACAAACAATTAAATAAAAGGTATTTGCTATGTCTAGGGTGACTTTTGAAGTAGTAGTTGGCACAGCGTGTTTTTATTCTGGTGAGAATGAAAAAAGAGCACAAAGGGTGTTTGATTATGCTTGTGAAAAGCACCCTAACACAGCGGTAAAATTCACTAAAATAAAGGTGATAAGTAGTAATTCCGTGCAAAAGCATTGGGATAAATTAACCACAAAACTAAAGGTACAAACACATGAACAAATCACAACTCATTAATGCCATAGCACTGCAGGCTGATATTTCTAAATCGCAAGCTGAAAAAGCGCTCAATGCGTTTACACAAACGGTAACTGACACCTTAAAACAAGGTGAAGATGTTGCTTTAGTCGGCTTTGGTACTTTTACCACCAGTGAGCGTGCGGCACGGGTAGGTAGAAATCCGCAAACGGGTGAAGAACTTCAAATTGCTGCAGCAACGGTACCTAGATTTAAAGCGGGTAAAGCCTTAAAAACAGCCGTAAATGGTTAATTAATTTTAATTTTTATGCGGTATTAAATTAATACCGCCATTTTTAAAGGTAAATATCAATGCAAGATCAACAACAAGAAGTATTAAATGTTTTAGCAAATGTAACCGTAGCGCTTAAACGTGCCGATTTATTTACGGGCTGCAAATTGTTTTCTGACCAAACAGTGTTAAGTAATACACTGAGAGAGCTTTTAGATTTAGGCTTTGTTCATTTGGCCAATAATAAATACTCAATAGCCGAAAAAGGTCGTGACGCTTTAAATGCCTCATTAGCGGGCACTTTTGATTACACGGATAATTTAACTTATGTCGAAGAAGAAAGCGAAAAAAGCAAGACAGCTCAAACAAAAATTAAACAATCGCAAATTATCGAGCATTCAACGACTGAACTCGAGTCGATCACATCCGAGTTGGACAATATTTGCCAACGATTAACGCCGGGTAATTCGTTACAGCAAATACCGCATAAATTGACTATTTTAACGCGTTTGGCTAACGCCAGTGGCGGTACTGTTGGCGAGCATTTACGCGAAATCCATCAACATTTATCAGCGTGTTAATGATGGATAAAAAACGCTTAATACAATTGGTGCATATTGCAGCAACTCAACTTGGCCATGATACTGAGTTGAGTAAGCAAATTAAATTTGAGGTAACCGGTAAAAGCAGTTGCAAATATATGACGGTTGCTGAGCTGAATGCCTTGTATAAACATTATAAGAAATCAGGATTTAAGCCGGTTTCTAAAAAGCCTTTTGTTAAGCGCGATAATAATAAAAAAGCCGATATGCTCGATAAGTTGCGGCAATTATGGGTTGAAATGAATGCCCAAGGATTTTTGCATGATGGAAGCTTTGCTGCACTAGAAAAATGGGCAGCTAATCAATCAAAACGCTTAAATAATGGCGTGGCTATTACTCGCTTAGAGTGGCTACCCCGTAAGCAGCAACACGCATTGATAGAGCAACTTAAACAATGGCAGCAAAGATTAATTAAACAGGCGCAAGTGAGCTAATTATGAGTGATTCTAGCCAAGAACGCAGCGGAGAAATGTTATTTACTTTAATGTCTGTCGTTATAGATATTATCAGTAAAGATAAATCGGTAACCGATGAACAAGCTGAAGAGTTGGCGATTGCTGTGTGCGAAGAAATGATTGATCGCTATTCAGGCTTACAGTTTTATTTTCCGAAGGGCCGATCATTTATGTCGATAATAATGCATAGCCGTATATTTCAACAATTTAATGGTACCAACGTAAATGAGTTAGCCAAACAACATAATGTTTCTGTGCAACATATATATAGAGTGGTTAAGTCTCAATATGAAGCAAAGCGTAATGAAAATTCATTACCACAAATTGACATGCTTGGTTTTGACCCTGATGTAAATTAGTTATTCAATCCGTGAGCGTTCGGCAGGCTCCATCATTAGCGCAAGCGTGATCGAGTGAATAAACGCTTAGCCGTAGCTGATAGACACAGCTTTCCAATATGGTGACCACGCCGTAGGTGAAAAAGTGGCGATTTATTCGTAAACATGTACGCCCTTGACGCGCCTCAAGTTATTTGAACTTGGTAGTAGGCGCTTTTTTTTAACCAGGATAAAAATATGAGTAATGAAAAGTATATTGAAAAAATCAAAAAATGTTTAGCGTTAGCAAAATCAGGCAATGCTAATGAAGCAGCTGCAGCTATGCGCCAAGCTCAAGCATTAATGAAAAATATAATGTTAATCAAGACCAAGTAGATTTGTCTGATGTTGATTACGCTTGTATTCGAGCAGGCAGTACTAAAAAGCCACCTAAGTATCATCAAATGTTGGTTGGTTTAGTTAGCGATGCTTTTGGTGTTGAAGCTATTTACCATGTACAAAATTTCTTTGGTATTAAAACTGATATTGAATTCATTGGCATTGTGCCACAACCCGAAATAGCTATATATGCCTATGAAGTATTACATCGCCAGCTAACGTGGGATCGTAGTAATTATATTAAAACACTAAAGCGCTATAAAAGAGCAAATAAAACCCGCAAAGCAGATTTGTTTGCTGAAGCTTGGGTACAAGCTGTTTGGATTAATATTAGTACCTATGAACAATCGAAAGGACATAAAGAATTGATCACACGATTTAAAAATAATCGACATAATAACTTATCAAAAATGAAAGCCCGTGATCACAAAATAAAATCTAACGATGATGATGCGTTAACCAAAGGCGCTAAAGCCGGAAGTAAAGCAAATTTACATCATGGTATGAACGGGCAAGAGCTTAAAAAGTTAGAAGCAGCATCGCGCTGTTCAATGAAATATTGAGTAAAAATATGAAATTATCAGAACATGATCAAACTATATTAAAAAATATGGAAAAGGAATTTGAAAAACTCACAGGCAAAAAAGCCACGCATGTTTTTGTTGACACTAATGAAACATTAAAAATAAAACATTGCTGGGATGGTGGCAATAAGAAAACATGTGACTGCCCTGATTGCGGCGCAACACTAGCTTAATTGGTTGTTATTACGCTTACAAAGGAGAAAAAGAACAATGAAAAAATTACAACAAGAACATTTAGAGGCTGTTATCGAGATAGTTGCGTCATCGACAGCAGATAAAATGATAGACGTATTAAGTGAGATTTTAACAGAATTACCATCTGAATTTAATGAGGTAAAACTTAAATTTGAAGATATGCAGTTTTCATTCAATCAATGCTTAGAAAAAACCATAAACAAGTATGTTGATGATTAGCGTACTAACCTCGTTTTAAGCGGCTAAGAACAGTTAGCTAAAATGTGATACACGAACAGCTAACTGTTTGTGTCCGAATTGAAAACCCTTGTTAGCTTGTGTTGAGCTGCAAAATTACAGGATAAAATAATTATGAGTAACATATACACTTACGAAGTCGATCACGGAGATAAAGCGCCTAGCGTTGGCGCTAGTACTGAAATTAATGGCGGAAAAGTAACTGCCGTTTGCTTTACAGCTCAACTAGAAAACAACCAAAAAGCACATGAAATTTTACAAGGAATACTTGATGATGATGATCTTTGTAATGATACATACGACAAACTAATAGTAATACAGAATTTAATTTAGCAAGCTACACTGTTATTAAGGATAATTATTCTGTTTTTTAGGAAGAAATGCGGAATAATTCACAAAGAGAATAATATTTTAAAAAAACCGTCGCATCTTTCCATATAAGAAACAATGTTTCCTAAACTATCCCACTTCATCTAAACTCATACCACTTCATCCCATCAATTATCGTGGATAAGTATTAATATTATTGTAGGTTATATCAAAGAGAAGCCCGATTTTTTAATCGGGCTTTTCGACATTTCCTGGAGGGGTTCCCGAGTGGACAAAGGGATCAGACTGTAAATCTGACGGCTCCGCCTTCGGTGGTTCGAATCCACCTCCCTCCACCATTATTTAACCGGAATGGTCTCCTTACTGTTCCGGCTTCTTTATTATCCCAATAAAAACCTTTACCTTAGTTTTATTATTTGTATCTCTACTTTTTTTAATTAACTCATCACCGCTTACTTCTAAAGTTGGCATTTTAGCTAACCGATCATACAGCACCACATTTGCACTTGCTGCTAAGTTCATACAACCTATGGTAGGTACGTAAACAATATCATCAGCTTGATCTATTATTGATTGATCTATGCTGCCATCTTCTGGTCCAAAAATGTATAGAGCATGCTTTGGGTGTTTATATTCAGGTAAGGGTGTAGCTCCTTCAACTAAATCGACACAAACTATTCTCATGTTAGCTGTTTTAATGTTGAATAGGTTTTCACTATGAACTAAAGGTATTTTAGTCAATATGTCTTTGGTATCGGTACTAAATTTTGCGGCGCGAGCATAACGTTTACCAGTATAAAACACTGAATCTGCTTGATAGCAGCCAGCAGCACGCATAACAGAACCAACATTACTTGGGCTTTTAGGATTAATTAGACCAATAAATACTGTATTAGTACATGCAGAAATATTTTTTAGGGATTGGTTTTTAATAAGGTTTTCCTCACGTTACTTGATATCAATTAAGCATTATTTTAATTTATTCAATTGCTCAGCTTCGAACAATTTTGCTTCTTTAGAAAAAGCATAATAGGCGATCATTATGGATTTAATAAACCCTCGTATACCAGAAAAAATATGACGCTGTATAAAATACTCTTTAATAAATATTAAGGGAAATATAGAAAACAGTTTAATGACTGAGTAACGTTTACCTTGTTGATATTTTTCCTGAGCTTTAAGATCAGAATAATGATTGTTTTTACTGGCTAAGGTAGAAATTTGATTATAACCATAATGATCAAATTCATTATTAATGAATATTTCTTTACCATCTACAAATGCACTTTCATGTACTAGGTTGTGAGCATCGAAGTGGGCTTTTGATTTTTTATATAAACGTAAATTGTTAGCGCGTTTAGTGAGAGGGGAGAGTTTTTTACCAATAAAAATATCATTACGCCAAAAACGAACTGAGTCAGTTTTGTCTTGAGCAATTATTGCGGCAAAGCGGGTGATAATATCAGGATTAAGTACTTCGTCGGCATCGATATTAAGTACCCATTCATTACTGCACAGCGACATCGCATACTGCTTTTGTTTAGCATAACCAGGCCATTGCTGTGAATATACTTTTGCACCATATTTTTCAGCTATTGCTACAGTATTATCTGTACTACCCGAATCTACCACGATAATTTCAGCAATATTTGTTAAGCTTTGTAATGCACGGTTTAAATTTACTTCTTCGTTAAGAGTAATTATAAAGACGCTAATTGGTACGGTTGTAGATGATTTGGTCATTATATTTCCATAAAAAATAGTTAAACAGCTTGACCGCAAGCATTACCTGCAGCCCAACAGAATTGAAAATTATAACCGCCTAACCAGCCAGTTACGTCAAGTACTTCACCGATAAAAAACAAACCTTTCTGTTTTTTACTTTCAAATGTTTTTGATGAAATTTCGTTGCTATCAACGCCGCCAAGTGTAACTTCTGCGGTGCGATAGCCTTCAGTACCGTTAGGTTTTATTTGCCAATGATGAAAGTATTGATGCAGTTGTTCGATTTCAGCATGGTTTAATTGATTCACTGATTTATCAGGAATATTTTGTGCTGCGATTGCTTCAATGAAACGCTTTGGCAAAATACTCGTTAGCCAGTTTTTAATTGATTTTTGCGCTTGTTCACTTTGCCATTGGTTAATAGTATCGCTGAGTGATAATTCAGGTAATAAATTAATGGTTATAGATTGACCTGCTCGCCAATAAGAAGATATTTGCAAAATAGCAGGACCAGATAAACCTCTGTGGGTAAAAAGAATGTTTTCGCTAAAATTTGCGCCGTTTTCATTGCTAACTTGGCAATAAATACTGATGCCGGATAAACCATTAAAGCGTTGTTTGTCATGATCATGTAAAGTTAGTGGCACTAATGCGGCTGAAGTAGGTAATACATTCAAACCAAACTGTTTAGCAATATTATAACCAATTGGACTTATACCCAACTTAGGCATAGTTAAACCACCAGAAGCGACCACTAATGAATTGCATTGATAGTTAGCTTGATTGGTAGAAACTAAATAACCCCATTCATTCTTTACAATAGACAGAACTTCAGTACGTAATTGTATGCTTACACCAGCCCATTCACATTCAGTGAGTAAAATATTGATTAGATCTTGTGCTTTGTTATCACAAAATAATTGTCCTAAAGTTTTATGATGAAATTGTAAGCCGTGACGTTCAACCAATTCAATAAAGTCGTCAGCCCCATATCGGCTAAGTGCTGATTTTACGAAATGGGGATTTTGGCAAATATAATTATCGGGATTGGCATTGGTATTGGTAAAATTGCAACGTCCACCACCGCTGATCAATATTTTGCGTGCCGGTTTTTTACCCATATCAACCACAGTTACCGAACGACCACGATAACCAGCGGTTGCTGCACACATTAACCCTGCGGCACCGGCGCCAATAATTAATACATCAGTTTTGGTTATATTCATGCTAAGGTGTGGAATTAGTCATTACACTGGTTGAGCCTTTTTGGGCTAATTCAGCTAAATTTATCTGTTGGTTTGATGGTTGTGCAATTTTAACGCTAAGCCTAAGCAAGATATCTACCCATTCATTCTAAATAAAGGGGATTTTGCCTTGTCTGTGCTTGTTAAGCAACAATCAAGGTTTGATTTATGTCACTAACTTGGCGTACAACATCATTAGAAATGTTTTTAGCCAGATCACTGGATTGATTTACTTCGTTATTTACTTTGTTGATGGCCGACTCAAAACTAATGAATTGCTGTTGCTGATTGGTAATATGCTGCATTGTAGTATGGGCAACAGAAGCTGAGGTTAGCGCTTGATTTAGTACCTCTTCAGCATTGTTTTTTAGTTGTTGTGAAATTGTTTGCTGCTGACTAGACGCTTGCTCTATTCCTTGCATGTTATTTTCTAAAGCTTGGCTAGCAGTTTGTAAATTTTCTAAACGTTTACTGACTTGCTGTAATGATTCCTGAGTTTTACCTGCTAATTTTCTTACTTCGTCAGCAACCACCGAAAAACCACGACCATGTTCACCCGCTCGCGCCGCTTCAATGGCGGCATTTAAGGCGAGTAAATTTGTCTGATCGGCTATAGCGCTGATCACACCAACAATACTACTGACACTGTCGACAGAATCGCCTAAAGATTGAATAGATTTTTGCGCAGAAATGGTCGCAACATTGGTAGAATTACTTGCTGCAATCACTTGATTTACTTGAGATTGACTTTTAGTCATGGCTAGTTGTGTAGCTTGGGCATTGTCAACTACTTGCTGAGACAAGGCACTTACCGTATTGGTAACTGTGGTTAGTGTGGTCATTATGGTGCGAACATCGCTAAGGTGTCCGGTAGTACTGTGTGACGAGTGAAGGATATGCTCAGCTTGATTTTCCATTGACTGTAAAGCATTCGAAACTAAATTGAGTTGATGAGCTTTTTGTTTATCATCTTCAGCAAGTTTGTTGACTAATTTATTAAAACTACTAGCAATTTGTCCCAATTCAGTTTTTGGATTGATCCCCAAAATGTTATCTACTTGTCCTTGTTGATCAAGTTGAACAAAACTGTCGCGTAATTTACGTAAAGGGTTAAGTACTACTGAACGCATTAGCCCATAATTTGACGCAAGAAAAACAATGAGAAATGCCAATAAAACGCTGATTATAGATTTTAATAGTTGATTTACGTGATCTTGTTGTTGATTTATTTCTTTTTCCGCTTGTAGGATGTAGTGTTCAATAGCCGCTACAGAACTTGTTAATAATTCTAAACCATTTCGTTTTTGAGAAGTGAGCTTGATGGTATTAGCAATTTCACCATGATAACGCTGTGCTAAAGAGGATAGTTCGTTTATTGCATCTTCACTCAGATCGCTATTATCTTCTTCACCAAGTAATAATTCATCATCATCATTTTCTACGGCAGGGTAGATACCGAGCAGAGGTAACTTCTTTAATTGGGATATTAGTACTATTAGTTGAGTTATTTTATTATCAATATCACGGGTATCTATGGATTTAGTTGAAAATAAGTGTTCTCTGGCGTGAAGTATTGCTTGGCGATATTTTGAGTGATATTAAGATATACTTTTTGTTCTTTACTGGCCAGTTCTGTACTGTTTTGTGCGTAGTTTTGCAGTTCAGTATTTAACGAGATCAGACCTTGTTCGTTGTTCTTGATTAAAATATATGGATCACCACTTAATTTACCCATAGCACGAAATTTTTGTTTTAAATCCCTTTTTAATTGAATCACTTGGATATTTAAGTTTTGTTCGAACGATTTAATACCAATACGTGCTGTAATATTAATAATACGGTCAAGCTGATGTTCAGCTTTATTGAGTAAACTGGCGTCACCATGCTGCAAATAAATTGCAATAGTACGATAAAAGTCAATGGTCGCTAATGATTTTAATTGTTGATAATTAGCGAGTTGAATTTTACTTTTTGTTAGCGTAGTAGAAATTTGATACATAGTACCAATAAAAAGAATGATAAAAATGCCTATGGCAATCGCAGATAAACGAGAAAAGGTGGAAACGCGCATACGGTAAAATGTTCCTAATAAAGAGCGAAATGAGAATTAGCAGCATTCTCATCTAAAATTGTGATGTTTTTTGTAGCTAAATCCATACTCTGTCAAATGGCGGTGTTATAAAACAATGACTTACAAAACCTATAAACCCATACGTTGTCAAAACTACTTAACCATACTTTGACAAATTGGTTTGCTATCTATTTGTTGGATGTAATAAAATTACAAAAAGCCTATTAATTCCATATAAAAGGCTTTTCCTGCCTGTTCGGCAGGGTTATGGTTTACATAAACTTCGAATCGATTGTTTTTTTCTTCAGCTACCTATTCGGTAGTTCATATTGTTTTTCGATATGATGTAATGGTATTATAATTTTCAGCTGCCTATTCGGCAGGTTATTACCCATCATTCTGTTCTAATTTAGACAGTTCTTTAACAGCGTTAATGACAATTTCTGCCCACGCTGGATTTATAGCCATCCCACCGTTCTCTCCGAAATGGTACGCTACAACTCCATTTTTAGTTAGAGCAATTGTTGCCATGTTTTCGTTGGCGTCAAAAAGCTTTTGCATAGCATGTTGTGCTGTTTCATTATTAGCAGCATCGTTCATACCATATCCATCCTTATCAGAAAGTTTTTTTTGCTCTGTTCAACTTGTAGCTTTAATATATAAGAATACACTATGCAAACCCTCCTTGCTCTATGTGGCGAATGTATTTAATCACGGCATCTGGTTGATTGTTTTTGCAAAGTTCAAGTGCTGTTTTACCGCCAAATGCTGAAATGGTCTCAGATTTAAACCAGGCTGTAGCTTTAATATCTGAGCCAGCCCAAGCAACTAATGTCAAAAATAAATAGGACTTTTCATTTTCGTCAAAAAACTTCCCGCAACACTGCGCCATGTTTGGAAAATTAGATTCATTACTTTCTAGCTCAGTCTTATTTGTTTGCTCCATTATTCCCCCCATTCAGTTTTAAAATATAGCCATATTGGTTAAAAGTTCATGCGAACCGCATGTTCTTTTTTGTAAAAAACCTCATTTTTTCTTCGTTTAAGTCTATTTTCGATCCAATGGTTAATATCTAAAAATTATTTTCTAAAACTAGTTTTGATAAGTCTGGTACTGTTCCTTTAAATAACTGATTCGTTGAAAGACCATAGCTATTAAAGCAAGGTGTAGATATTTCCATATTACTTTCTTTTTGAATGTGTATTATAAAATCGTGTTGATTACTTGAACTGTTCATTAAAACTCTATGAAACATATCGACTTCTTTTGGAGGTATTGTTTTTTGGGGATTAAAAGAACGTCCCTGGCTCTCCGCTCTCTTTTTAATACGTTTTAACCTCCTTTTAGCACTGCCTTGAAATAATTTTGAAATTGACTGATTTCTAACAAAACGAACTTCCTGGCAAGTGCTTGGAACTAAAAGTGTCTCACTTATTTTGAAGAACCCGCAATCAAGCATATCAATAAAATAAGCCTGCTTTTTAAGGTCATCTAAGGTTCTAGTGTCCTTATGAATGAAAGAAATAACTTGGACTATTGAAGACGCAGACCAATCCGGAAAGTTAACACCTAAATCTTGAATTTTATTCTTTGATATATAGTTGTGCAACGTTGAAATACACCGCCCCATTAATAAAGGGATGTTGCCTTGGACGGTAAAAATCGAATCATAAAATAATAACGCACACTAATGTTCTCCCTTTTTTTGAAACATTCCGCCTTTTATAAGAATAGAAAAAACATACAAAATCTCAGGGGGAATTTGGTTGTTTTTTACGGTCGATAGTACATTTAAATACTTTTCAGAGTTAGAGAGTAATGAATAGAAATCTAGTTTAGATTGAGGAGGACGTCGTGCAATGATTAATTCGCTATCAGCTCCATACTCATGAGCGCGTATAGGCTTAGATACTCCGTCACTATACCAATCATCGATCATTTGTATCGCGGCTCCGATTTTAACTGAATTAAAACTGACGCCCTCTTCATTGTTGTGATTGTTTTTTACTTTGGCAAATTGTTTTGAAGGCTCTCCTTTTTTTACCTCTTCAAGGAATAATTGACTTGGATATATTTCTTGGCAGAAATCTACGCTCATTTTGGCTGTAATCTCAGCACTCCAAAATGTTTTAGGGTCTATTATTAGGCGACAATTAACTTGACCGGTCGGCCAAAGTAGTTGACGTCTGATAATTACCTTGTTTTTCTTGATTCGGTTTATTTACCCATACCTTAACTTCGTGTTTTTTTGAAAGGTAGTGCTGAATATCATTTTCAAGTCCATTGAAATCTGATGGCTTGAAGTTATGGCCGCCATTGAAATCTAGATCTTCTGAAAGCCGAGAGCTGTTATAACAGAGTCTGAGCGATGTTCCACCAATGAATGTTAGCTGTTGTAAGGCTCCTTGCTTTACGAGAACATGCATGATGTCATGATGTAAAATTTCTTTTTCAATCACAGGGATTATTCCTGCATATTCAGGGTGCTGCTTTAGAATTTGATTGATGTAACGCGATAGCATTAACTTTTCTCCAGCATATGGGTATTGCGTCGACAAGCTTTTAGATCCGCTATTGCCCGACTTGTACTTGCTCGGAACATTTTAATATCGAAGTCAAAGTACACATCATTTTCTAATTGCGCTAGGGTTTTCTTAGTATGAATAAATTCGACGATACCGTAAACTGTATCAAATTCTCCTTTTCTTCCTTTAGTCATAATTGTTAACCTATCCATGGTGATTTGCGATATATCACCCGTATGGCTTAGTTGGCTTTCAAGGCTAATATAGTTAAAAAAATCAGCTCTTAGCTTTTTGGCAACATTAAAAAGTGCTTTTGATAGATCGGGAGGAGTAATTGAGCTGGTGTATATGCCTTTTGCTACTCTTATCAGTGTGCCCTTTTTAACACAATCAGATAAAAACTTGTTAAGTTTTGGTGTTACCTGCTCACCTAAAAAATAGGCAAGTTCAGCAATATCAAAGACACTACCTCCAGAGGCTATTGATTTGGCTATAGCCGATGTGAGTTTTTCAGACTTACTCATTACTTACCTATTGGTATACGGTTTATTACATCTAAGGTAACAAACTGTATACTAACAATAAATGAATGACAAGCACTACAGGTGTAAAATTATGATCATTGGTCACTATCTTTCGTAAAAGCCCTGTAACCTTAATGTTTCATCATTTGATAATATGTTTATACTTTTAACTGAATTGGCTTGATATTGTCTATGTTGATTTGCTGTTTTAAGTAATGCTGGGACGTTTATTCGTCTAGTTCATCTTGTCTTGCCATAATCACTTCAGCTATTTCTAAAAAATTAATCCCGCAGCTTTTTTCAAATTTTACGCATTGCTCAGTGGTAACATTCAATCCAAGTACTGATGGGCAAAGGTCTTGTAAATATTCTGCCATACGCTCTTTTGCATCGATTCGCCCATAGAGTTCTGCTGCTCTGTCGTCGACGGGTTGTAGCATGTTAGATGCCATTAACATCTTTATATAGCTTTCAGTTTTTGTTGTCATTAGCCCAATTACACACGTTAAAAAGATTGGTGGGACAATAAGACTAACTAAATAATCTGAAAGTGTTTTTGATGGATATCAAGTTTTAGCTAATTTTTTAAAATAAATTTATCTGTATGTTGGTAAGTTGTCAGTAAAAAAGTATGAAAACAAAAAAATAATTTATTTAAGCTCATGCTATTTCCGTAACGACGAAAGCATAAAAAGAGCACTTATTGCGGCACAAACACCTGCAATCATTATTTGTTGTTGACTATATAAAACAGAACTTACCACTAAAAAACCGACGCCCAGCACACTAAAAATGATGTTGCGTTGTTGACGTTGGTTTTGGTTGGCAAGTTGTGTTAATAACTCACTTTGCTGTTGATGATGGTGCTTACCAGTAGTTAAATAGTCGTAAAGTAAGTCGGGCATTTCGGGGAGTTTTTCATTCCAAAATGGTAGGTTGTCTTTAATTTTTTTGAATACCGCTTTTACACCCATTTGTTCTTTTACCCAGTTTTCTAAAAAGGGTTTTGCGGTTTGCCATAAGTCGAGTTGTGGATAAAGCTGGCGTCCTAAGCCTTCAATATATAACAGCGTTTTTTGTAATAAAACTAGCTGTGGCTGCACTTCCATATTGAAGCGTCGTGCGGTGTTAAATAAGTTAACTAATACTTGCCCGAAAGAAATTTCGGCTAACGGTTTATTAAAAATAGGTTCGCACACGGTACGAATGGCAAATTCGAATTCATCAACACTGGTATTTTTAGGTACCCAGCCTGAGTCAACGTGCAATTGTGCCACTTTACGATAATCACGATTAAAAAAGGCAACAAAATTTTCAGCTAAGTAACGTTTATCTTCTTTGTTTAATGTGCCAACAATGCCGCAATCAATCGCGATCCAAGTGGGATCGTCAGGATTAGTAGCATCAACAAAAACATTACCCGGATGCATGTCGGCATGAAAAAAACTATCGCGAAAAACTTGGGTGAAAAATACTTCCACGCCACGTTCTGCAAGTAATTTCATGTTGACATTGCGGCGCTGTAATTCGTCTATTTCACCAACACCAATACCGTAAATTCGTTCCATTACGAGTACGTTTTTATGGGAAAACTCACTGTAAATTTCAGGCACATATAAAACGTGATCATATTTTTTACTTTCCGGGGTGCCTTGCGAAAAATTACGTCTTAGTTGAATTGCGTTGGCGCCTTCGCGATTTAGATCAAGTTCATCAATAATGGTTTTGCGATATTCTTCAACTACTTCTACCGGACGTAAGCGTTTACCATCGGGTAGCCAACGGGCAACGATGCCAGCAAATAACGACATTACTTTGATGTCAGCTAAAATGATTTCTCTAATATTTGGACGTAATACTTTGATCACTATATCGTGCTGGGTGTCATCAATATTCAGTGTTGCTGTATGTACTTGCGCAATAGACGCAGAAGCTAAGGGTGTGCTGTTAAAATCGGTAAAGTGTTGGTTAAAGCGTTCTTCGCCAATCGCGCGAATGATTAACTGTTTTGCTTGTTCGCCATCGTAAGGGGTTACTTTATCTTGCAGCAGGGCTAATTCATTAGAAAAATCAGGGGGTAATAAATCGCGACGAGTGGATAACATTTGGCCAAACTTAATAAACACCGGGCCTAATGTTTCTATGGCTAAACGAAATCGTTGTGCAGTACTTTCGTTTTGATGTTTATTACGCAGCCAAAACAAGCTAAAACGGGCTAATTTGGCGTACCAAGGTAACATTTTTTTGGGTACTAATTCGTCTAAACCGTACTGTAAAAATGTTTTTAGTATTTTATAAAGCCGTTGAATACGCACGTATTATCCTTGATTTATTTTAAGTGATGCTGCTTTAATTGCCGCCAAACGTTGTGCTAATTTATCTGTTTGCTCACTAACTTGACTAACAGCTTGATTAAATTCATTAAGCTGATGTTTAGTGATTACTAATTTTTGTTCGTGCACTATATATTCGCTGCTATCGGCTTGCACTTGTTTTTTTAAAAAACTAAATTTTTTCGCTAAGGTTTTTCCTGCGCGGGTTAATTTATAAGTAGCAAAATCGCCAATATGTTTGGCTAATTCGCTTTGCCAATCAATTTCTAATGTTTGCGCTAGGCTGGCAAATTGTTGCGCTATTTTTATATCGCCATAAATATCGAGCTTGTCTTGTTTAATTAACTCGGTTAATTGTTGGGTTTGTTGTAGTTCTTTTAACGTGCCAATACTGGTTTTAATGATGCATTCATTTATTGAGCTTTCATTGCAATTATCGTCAGTACTGGTGACCAGTATTTGTTGTTGGTAAACACTAAGCGTTAAGGGAAAAGCAAGTTCTGAAAGTACCATTGTTAAACGTTGCTCTGACAAGTCAGTTAAAGCGCTATTATCATGAATATTAAGACTTAATACCTTATTGATTGTTTTTTCAAGCGCCGTTGCTAACACTTGTTTAAACATTAATTGGTCACTTATTTTGGTGACTGCTTTATTGACAATAGCATTCATAATAATTAAAATTTATAACCTTTATGTAAAGCAACTACGCCGCCGGTTAAGTTGTGATAACTGGTTTGTTCAAAGCCGGCATTATTCATCATGCCTTTGAGCGTTTCTTGATCAGGATGCATACGAATTGATTCCGCTAAATATTGATAGCTTTCACCATCTTTAGCCACTAGTTCACCTATTTTTGGTAAAATATTGAAAGAATAAAAATCATAAGCTTTATTGAGTAGTTCATGCTCTGGTTTAGAAAATTCTAACACCAATAAACGACCACCGGGTTTTAATACACGGTACATTGAGGCTAAGGCTTTGTCTTTGTCGGTAACATTACGCAGACCAAAAGCAATGGTAATAATATCGAAAGTGTTGTCGTCAAAGGGTAAATATTCAGCGTTGGCTTGTACATATTCTATATTTTGTACTAAGCCTTTGTCGCGTAATTTATCGCGACCGACATTCAGCATTGAGCTATTAATGTCAGCCAAAACCACCTTGCCTTCTTTACCAACTAATTTCGAAAATTTAGCGGTTAAATCACCGGTGCCGCCAGCTAAATCTAACACTTTATTGCCAGGGCGCACGCCACTTGCGTCAATAGTAAAACGCTTCCATAAACGATGAACACCAAAAGACATTAAGTCATTCATGATGTCATATTGCTTAGCAACCGAATGAAAAACATCGGCAACCATCGAGGCCTTATCAGTTTTATTGACAGTTTTAAAACCAAAGTGGGTAGAGCTGCCTTGGTTTTTTGATTTACTATCTTCTGGAAGTTGAGGTGACATAGACATCTTTATTTCACTGAATGTTTAAATTGTCGATAGTTTACTGCAAGCAGAGTATTTCAACAAATAAGATAAAGATTTTTTTGAAAATTAGATCATTAAAATTGAATATTATGCGTTTGCGTATTTTTCTTTATTTATTAACCAACGATCTATAATGGCTTGGCTATGTTGCGGATATTGTTTGATCAACAAATAAGCATGTTCTTGCACTTCAGGAATAAGTTCAGCATCTCGTGCTAAATCAGCAATTTTTAAATTCGCTAAGCCGGTTTGTTTGGTGCCTAGTACTTCACCGGGACCGCGAATTTCTAGATCTTTTTGCGCGATATAAAAGCCGTCATTACTTTCGCGCAACACATTAATGCGTTTAGTGGCAGTTTTTGATAACGGACTTTTATACATTAGTACACAATGTGAGGCTACCGCGCCGCGCCCAACTCGACCACGGAGTTGATGTAGCTGTGCTAAGCCTAAACGTTCGGGGTTTTCTATTATCATTAAGCTGGCATTGGGCACATCAACGCCTACTTCTATAACTGTAGTTGCCACTAACAAATCAACTTCACCCTGTTTAAAACGATCCATCACCGCTTGTTTTTCTGCCGCTTTCATTCTGCCATGCACTAATCCAATGACTAACTCGGTTAATTGCGCTTGCAAATAAGTGGCGGTATCTTCGGCAGCTTGGCATTCAAGCACTTCAGATTCTTCAATTAAGGTACATACCCAATAAGCTTGACGCTTTTTTCCATCTTTAACTGGGCTAGAGCAGGCTTGGCGAATTCTTTCGATCACATCATCACGGCGGTTATCACTGATCGCTACGGTGGTTATTGGCGTACGTCCTGGCGGTAATTCGTCAATAATTGAAGTGTCTAAATCGGCATAAGCGGTCATCGCTAATGTTCGTGGAATAGGTGTTGCTGTCATGATCAGTTGATGAGGATAATATCCGTCGAGCGAGCCTTTTTCGCGTAACGATAACCGTTGGTGTACGCCAAATCTATGCTGTTCGTCAATAATAATTAATTGTAGATTATGAAATTTAACTTGCTCTTGGAATAGTGCATGGGTGCCAAGTACCATTTGCATTTCGCCGCTGGCAATTGTTGCTAAGGCTTCTCGGCGTGCTTTGGCTTTAGTTTTTCCGGCTAACCAACCGGTTTTTATGCCTAGTGGTTCAAACCAGTGAGCAAAATTAAGTGCATGTTGTTCTGCTAATATTTCTGTTGGTGCCATCAACGCTACCTGAAAACCTTGGCTAATAGCAGTTAATGCTGTAAGTGCGGCGACTAATGTTTTACCTGAACCAACATCGCCTTGCACCAAACGCATCATTGGTTGGCTTTTAGCAAGATCTAGGCGAATGTCATTTACTACGCGTTGTTGGGCATTAGTCGGTGAAAAAGGCAAGCCAGCTAAAAATTTTTCATCAAGCTTTTTATCAATAACCAAAGAACGCGCAGGATGAACATCGCTACTTTGGCGGAGTTTTAACATACTTAGATTATGTGCAAGTAATTCTTCTTTTATTAAACGTAGTTGTGCTGGATGGCGACCTAATTCTAATAAGTTAATAGAAACATCGGGCGGCGGTCGATGCACTATTTTAAGGGCTTGCGTTAACGTTAAACCGTGAGGACAAAATTCAGGTGGTAATAATTCTTCGACTTCAATATTGTTTAAGCGCTTTAATGCTTGTTCCGATAAATTACGTAGCGTTATTTGTCGTAAACCATCGGTAGTAGGGTAAACAGGGGTGAGGGTTTCTTCAACAGGGGTGATGGCTTGGTCTTGATCTAGGCGTTTATATTCAGGATGAACAATTTCAAAACCACGCGCGCCGTGATTAATTTCACCATAACAACGAATTTCTGTGCCGAGAGCAAGGCTGTTTTTTTGGCTGGCGCTAAAATGAAAAAATCGCAAATTAATAGTACCGCTACCATCATTGAGTGTTACCACTAACATCCGGCGTTTACCATTAACTATTTGGCTATTTACTACCTCGCCAATAATATTCGTTGAAATACCCGCCATTAAATCGCGTATTCTGGTAACGCGCGTTCTATCTTCATAACGAAGCGGCAAATGAAAGAGTAAATCGGCAAGCGATAATAAGCCTATTTTTTCAAGCTTAGTGACTATACTTGGGCCAACACCTTTAAGTGCTGATAAGGGAGTTTTAGCGAGATTATCAAGCTTGTCGGTTAGTTTAGTGGGCTGTTGTAAATGGTTATTCATCAAAAATTACGCAGTAGTTTACTCAACATAATTGAGATCTCAGCTAAGCCGTCAAGTTCTGAGTCACGTGAGCTTAGCTTACTAAGTGATTGTGATGAAAAATGAAGACAATAACGCTGAGATTTCAAGAATGAAGAGTAAAGATTAATCATCTAAATGTTGCCACGCTGACTTATCCATTTGCATTTTTTGCCACCATTGTTCACTGGCAACAATTTGTCCGTCTTCATCAATGTGCGGAAAAGGTAAACCTTTGCGTAAGCAAGCTTCGGCAAAAATAGGATGGCCGCCTTCAAACAATACTTGCTGGCGGCGCGCTTGATCAATGCGCGCTGTTTCGTATAAACCGGCTAATTGCCGTTGGCGTTGTGCTTCATACAAGGTTACTGAACAAGCGACAGAAACATTAAGTGATTGCACCATACCCACCATAGGAATAATAATGTCTTGATCGGCTAACTCTAGTGCAACTTCTGAGGCACCAAACTTTTCTTGTCCTAAAATAATAGCGGTAGGTTTAGTGTAATCAATGTCACGAAAATCTACCGCGGTGTTCGATAAATTAGTCACTAACACTTGCATATTTTGGCGTTTTAATTCCGCGATAGCATCAGCCGTTTTATTGTAATTATGAACTTTGATCCAATTTTGACTACCCGCAGCACTGCCACCGCGTACTTCCATTTCTTCATTTTTCCACACTACATGCACATCACTTACACCAACCGCATCACACGAACGCACCACCGCGGCTAAGTTATGAGTTTTATGAACGCCTTCCATACATACAGTAAGTTCTGGTTGGCGCATATCAAGCATATTATTAATACGTTGTAGTCTATCTGGGGTCATAAGTTTTCTTTGTTTATACGAATTCGTTAGTCGGAATTTAGTCCGACAATAATCTGGGTGTTTAGGCTAAAAATTAATTAGTGGTCGGCAATTCCATTATACCATCAATTTCAATATCAACACCTTTAGGTAATTTTGATATTTCAATCGCTGCACGTGCTGGGTAAGGTTCGTTAAAATAGCGACTCATTACTTCGTTAACGGTGGCAAAGTTGTTTAAGTCGGTCATAAAAATATTTACTTTTACCATGTTGTTAATTTCGCCCCCCGCAGCTTGGCAAACGGCCGATAAATTTTTAAATACTTGTTCTGCTTGTGCGGCAAAATCAGTAGAAACAATTTCCATTGTTGCTGGCACTAACGGTATTTGCCCTGACAAATAAACGGTGCTGTTAACTTTTACGGCTTGGCTATAAGTGCCGATAGCGCTTGGTGCTTGCTCGGTTTTAACGATAGATTTCATTTTTATAATTTCCTTATAAATAGTTAATAAATAATAGGATGACTAATTTTTATTCATGCCTATGCAGATCACTCAGGTATTTATTATATTCGTCATCTTCGAGACGTTTTTATCGAAGAACTCATGCTTTTTGAGCTAGATTCTCGCTTAAAAGACTGCGAGAATGACGATCCTGAGCCAAGTGCATAGGCATGTTTTTATTTAATGCGCACTATTTTTTGCACATCAATAATTACTTTTATTTTTCGAATAATATCAGCAAGGTGAATACGATCTCGACAAGTTATTTCAAGATTGATGATATATAAACTAGCGTCTTTTTCTTCAGAATTTAAAGACTGTACATTCGATTCACAGTGCGCTATTACATTGGTTAGTTTAGCTAAA
Source organism: Gammaproteobacteria bacterium (assembly GCA_002401725.1). Classification (GTDB taxonomy): domain Bacteria; phylum Pseudomonadota; class Gammaproteobacteria; order Enterobacterales; family Alteromonadaceae. The sequence goes on along the minus strand of NVTW01000009.1, from coordinate 37,358 downwards.
GCACCCTGATGATTAATAATAACAATACGTAAACGGGCAATAAATTCGCGATCTATATCTTTATCCCATTTTACCGGAAATAATTTGCCTGACTCATGGCCTTTAATATTACGACAACCTTGCTGATGTACCATCAAGCCTTTGCCTGGGCTCAAATAGGCAACAATGGAATCACCAGGAATTGGACGACAACATTTACCGTAACTTACCATCATGCCTTCGGTGCCTTTTATGGGCATTTTTACTTTACTGCTATCGTCATCAGTTTCATCATCTAATGTTTTATCATCAGTAAATTCACCGGTTAAACGTCGCGCTATTCCTATGCTTAAAGCATTACCTAAACCAATATTAATCAATAATTCATCAAAGCTGTTATTACCGGTTTCACTAATAACTTGATCTATTTTTTCTTGCTCAATATCTTCTAATTTTGTTGCCCCTAACGCATGGCTTAATAAACGTAAACCCAGTGCGTGTGATTCAGTTTTTTCGCGTGAGCGTAAATAAGTTCGTATTTGCAAACGAGCTTTCGCGGTTACCACAAAATTTAACCACGTTGCATTAGGGCGAGCAGAAGGTGAAGTGATCACTTCAACCGTTTGACCAGAATCAAGCGGTTGGCTAAAGGGATAAGGCTTACGATCAACCTTTACGCCAACACAAGAGTTACCGACATCAGTATGCACTGCATAAGCAAAATCAACCGCTGTAGCTCCCATGGGCAATTCAATAATGCGTCCATCGGGAGTAAATACATAAATTTCTTCGGGGAATAAATCAGATTTTACATTTTCAATAAATTCAAATGAACTGCCGGCACTTTGTTGTAATTCTAATAAGCTCTGCATCCAGCGGCGCGCTTTCATTTGTGCGGTGGTGCCGGTATTTGAACCGTCTTGTTTGTAAAGCCAATGAGCGGCAACACCTTTGTCGGCCATTTGATCCATGTCTTGGGTACGAATTTGAATTTCTACCGGAATACCATGCGGGCCAATTAATGAGGTATGTAACGACTGATAACCATTGGTTTTGGGAATAGCAATATAGTCTTTAAAACGAGTTTCAATTGGCTTAAATAAATTATGTACCGCACCGAGTGCGCGATAGCAATCATCAATTTTGTCTTTAACAATGACTCGAAAGGCATAAATATCCATGACTTCATTAAACATTAATTCTTTGTTTAACATTTTGCGATATATAGAATATAAATGTTTTTCACGACCAATAACTTGTGCGTCAATGCCGGTTTCAGTAAGGCGGGTTTGCACTTCATCCATAATGTTATTGATAATTTCTTTACGATTACCGCGTGCTTGTTTTATCGCTGATTTTAAAGCACGAGAACGCATTGGATATAAAGCTTCAAAGCCTAAAACTTCAAGCTCATTTTTGATGTCGTGAATACCTAAACGATTGGCTATGGGAGCATAAATTTCAAGCGTTTCTCGCGCTATACGGCGGCGTTTATCAGGACGAAGCGACTCTAAAGTGCGCATGTTATGGGTTCTATCTGCGAGTTTTATCAAAATAACGCGGATGTCTTGCACCATAGCTAATAACATTTTGCGGAAGTTTTCAGCTTGCATTTCTTCCTTGTTATTAAATTTTAGTTTGTCTAGTTTACTTACCCCTTCAACCAATTCAGCGACGGTATTGCCAAATAGTTTAGCCAAATCTTCTTTGCTTACTTCAGTATCTTCAATAACGTCGTGCAGTAATGCCGCCATTAAGGTTTCGTGATCAAGGTGCATTTTGGCAAGATTGTGTGCTACTGCAACAGGATGAGTAATATAGGGTTCACCGCTTGATCGCATTTGTCCATCGTGTGCTTCGCGGGCAACAAGGTAAGCTTGTTTTAATAAATCAACTTGTACTTTTGACAGATAAGTTGAAACAAATTCTTTTAGTGGTTCAAAAAGATACACCGAATACTCCGGAAAATGAGGAAATAAAGCTGACAAACACTGCTTTGAGTATACCAACACAAACAATAAAAAACAGTCATAAAAAAACGCATAACCATTAAGTTATGCGTTTTTTCATGTTTTTATCTTAACTATTAAAGTAATTGTATTTTATACAATCAATTTGAGTAGTTACATTGCTTCAGGTTGCCCACCAACAATGGCAGCAACAGCAGCAAGTTCGGCTGATTCTTGATGAACACGTTCGTGATGATCGCTGTTATCCATAATTTCAGTGGTAATTAAACCAGCTTCAATTTCTCTTAAGGCTATTACGGTTGGTTTATCATTTTCAGCGTCCACCAAAGGGTCTTTACCGCCGGTAGCGATTTGACGGGCACGACGAGATGCAATTAATACCAAATCAAAACGATTGCCAACTTTTTCTACTGCATCTTCAACTGTTACACGAGCCATTAAGCCACTCCAACACATACAAAATTCATAAAATAGCCCTGTATTATACGCAAAAGTTACTTGTTAGCCAATAGCTCAGTAAATAAACTCTGATGTTTTTGTGTTTGTTGTGCTGTTTTTAGTGTTTGATTAACCACAATAGTATTTAAATCGTCTAAAGCTTGGTTAAAATCATCGTTTACTATGATGTAGTCAAATTCGTGGTAGTGCGAACATTCTGACTGAGCTTGCGCCATGCGCGTAGCAATAATTTCTTCACTGTCTTGACCTCGATCACGTAAACGATTTGCTAATTCATCGCGTGATGGTGGAGCAATAAAAATTGTTGTCACTTCAGGCTTACGGATGCGAACTTGTTGCGCACCTTGCCAGTCGATATCTAAAAAAACATCGATACCTTGGGCTAATTGTTGATCAATAGCCGCTTCTGAAGTGCCATAATAGTTCTCGAATACTTGCGCATATTCATAAAAAGCATTGTCGTTGATTAGTTTTTTAAATTGTTCAACATCGACAAAATGATAATGTTGGCCATTAACTTCCCCAGAGCGAGGTGCACGCGTGGTGTGCGAAATTGACACCTGCATAGTGCGCTTAACTTGTTGTTTATTGTCTGCACTTAATAATGCATTTATTAAACTTGATTTACCTGCCCCGCTTGGCGCAGATAATATAAATAAATTGCCTTGAACCAAAATTTACTCTTTTGTTCGTTTAAATAATTAACGTATTATAACAAAGATAACTTTTGACAAAATAGCCTAGTTAACTATTTTTTAACTGCTTTCAATTCTAAAGCCAATTTTCAGGGTGACTTGAAAATGACCTACGGCACCATTGACAATATGTCCGCGTGTTTCAACCACTTCAAACCAATCCATGTTATCAATACTTTTGTTGCATTCTGACAAGGCATTATCTATGGCATCTTCAATACTTTCTGTTGATGAACCAACCATTTCAATTTTTTTATAGGTGTGATGCTCAGACATAATTATGTTTTGTTATTTGCTTAATAGTGATCAAATTGTAGTTGAGAGATAGCAATCTGCCTAAAATAAAACGAAAAAGAGATCCGTAAGGATCCCTTCTCAAAAGCCAATAAATTATTTTTAGTTTTTAATTACAGTACTTTAGCGATTGATTTTGCTAAATAATCAACATTTGAATTAGCAATGCCGGCAATACTCATGCGGCTTGAACCGACCATATAAATACTGAATTCATCTTGTAAGCGTTGCACTTGCTCTGGGGTAATACCTAAGAAAGAGAACATACCACTTTGACGGGTAATAAAGCTAAAGTCGCGAGTTACACCATTTTCAATTAATTTATCTACGATTAACTGGCGATTGCCGTTTATACGGTCGCGCATTTCTTTTAATTCAACATGCCATTGTGCGGTTAACTCTGTTGAATCTAAAATGGTTTCAACAATTGCTGCACCATGTGCTGGTGGCATTGAATAAATACAACGTATATCGCTTAGTAATACTGAAAAAGCAATATCAGCAGATAAGCTAGTTTCGGCAATAATTGAACAAGCACCAATACGTTCGCGGTATAAACCAAAGTTTTTTGAACAAGAACTACAAACAATCATTTCGTTAACGCTATCAGCCATTAAACGTAAGCCGTAAGCATCTTCATCAAGTCCTTGCCCAAAACCTTGATAGGCCATATCAATTAAGGGTGTAAAACCAACGGTTTTTGCAACATCGCATACTTGTTGCCATTGCTCATTATTTAAATCCATGCCGCTGGGGTTATGGCAACAAGCGTGAAATAACACAATATCGTCACTCGCGACTTCTTTAAGCGCATTAAGCATGCCATCAAAGTCTAAGCTTTTGTTTTCATAATCGTAATATGGGTAAGTTTTAACGGTTAAACCTGCCGCCTTAAATAAACCAGTGTGATTTGCCCACGTTGGATCACTTACCCAAATAGTGGTATTAGCTTTACATGATGTAATAAATTCAGCAGCCACGCGTAATGCCCCTGTACCACCCGGCGTTGAAACAGTGCGCACACGATTATTGGTTAGCACTTGATGTTCTGCAGTGAAAATTAATTCAGTTGCTTTTTTGTTGAATAATTCAGAGCCAGTCGGACCAAGATACACTTTAGTGTCTTCTTTATCTAATCGGAATTTTTCGGCTTTTTTAACACAATCTAAAATTGCAGTATGACCCGCTTCATTTTTATAAACACCAACACCTAAATCTATTTTTTGTACACTGGTATCTTCTTTGTATTTAGCCAGTAACCCTAAAATAGGATCGGCAGGCTGAGCCTGTAAATTACCAAACATGACGCAAATCACCTTAATCAAAAAAGCGGTATTTTTACTAACTAATACACCAATGTTAAGTTAGTTATAAAATGCCAGAAGAATAAAGCGCAAGCATAGCTCAGAATGGCTTAATAATTAACCCCGAAAGATGAAAAAACAGTAAAAAGGTAAGTTTTTTTCAGTTTTTATTGAGCTATTAAATACTGGAGAATTATTAGCTAATTTTTTCGTTAGCTAATTTATTTGCTAAACGATAAGAATCGACAATAGCAAACAACCAAATAGCTAAAATAAGGTAGGAAATTATAGTTAAGGTTTGCATGCTTAAATCACTATGAGTGTTATTAAGCGCAACCGATATTGCTTGTGGATCTAAAGCCACTTCACCATTTTTTACTTTTTCAACTACTTGCTCTACYTTGCTGTAAACATCGTGAGTAAAAAAATAAAGTACCGTGCTAAAGCTGATCAACAAAAAAGCGCCAGCATAATATTTTTTTAAAATAAAATGCCCGACACCGGGAAAAACAAGGGCAGATAATAATGCAGCTTTAAGTGGTATTTTCATGTGTTAGATAATTTAATGAATTTGGTATTAGTTTGATTATACATTTATATTTTAATAAATATCCTATATCCTAATTAAAGTTGAATTGCATATGATATATAAGGACTTTCATGAATCAAACGGGTATCTATGAACAACTAATTACTCAATTGGTTGAACAAAACTTGGATCGTGAATCTTTCTATGTTGGCGAACGATCACTAGAGGCAGGAGAAGCTGCAACTTGGTTATCTCGTTTCTTAACCCGTATCATTGAAGTTACTATGGACTCTGTGCCAAGTGGTGACAATAGAATTAGTGAACAAATCAGTCTCGCAAATACTATTGTTCAGTGGCTTAGTAAACATATAAAAGATAAAGAATTAATCAGTGAAAATCTACTAGATAGCCAAGGTAAAATTCTTACTGCGCTATTTGATAAAACCAACCCTATCGCGGCTGACCTACCTAAGTACATTGAGTCAATAATGCCTATAACCGGGCTAACGCAGAGTGAATTGTTTTGTGGTAGTAACGTTGGGGTTTCGCTAGAAACCGAGATAAAAAGAGAGATCCTATCTTCTGACAAAATATATTGGCTTGTGTCATTTATAAAGTGGACTGGTATTCGAATATTTAAAAAAGAGTTAGAATCTTTTACTCGTAGTGGTAAACAACTAAAAATAATCACAACGTCCTACATGGGTGCTACCGATGCAAAAGCAGTAGAATTTTTAGCCTCATTACCCAACACCGAGATTAAGCTTAGTTACAATACTAATCGTGAACGGCTTCATGCAAAGTCTTATTTATTCATGCGTAATACCGGCTTTCATACGGGTTATATTGGTTCATCAAATTTATCTCATTCAGCATTAACCAGTGGCTTAGAGTGGAACCTAAAAATAACCTCGCAAGAAATCCCACATATTATAGAAAAATCTCTCAGCACATTTGAAACTTATTGGGAATCCCCTGATTTTGAATGCTTTGATGGTAAGCTTGAAAGCCGAGAAAAACTAAGCAATGCACTACAAGAAGCAAAAGGTAGCTTTAATACCTCAGCACCTAGTTTTTATTTTGATATTAAACCTTATTCTCACCAGCAAACCATATTGGAAAAGCTTCAAGTTGAGCGTGATCTACATGGTCGTTATCGGAATTTGGTAGTTGCAGCAACAGGGACAGGTAAAACCATTATTTCTGCTTTTGATTTTTCACGTTTTTATATTGAAAACCCTGAAGCCAAGTTTCTGTTTATTGCCCACAGAGAAGAAATTTTAAAGCAAGCGCTAGGAGCATACCGTGGCGTATTAAAGAGTAGCTCTTTTGGTGAGTTGTGGGTAGGTAATAACAAACCAAGCAAATATCAGCATCTTTTTGCCTCAATTCAAAGTTTAAACTCTCAAATTAATACCTTGGCATTAAGTGAAGATTACTTTGATTATATTGTCATTGATGAAGTGCATCATATTTCAGCTAGCAGCTACCGTGCTGTATTAAAACACTTTAGCCCGCAAATACTATTGGGCTTAACTGCTACACCTGAGCGACATGATGGTACAGATATTCTCAGTGATTTTTGTAATGTTATCGCTGCTGAAATTAGGTTACCAGAAGCTATCAATCAACGTCACCTCTCACCATTTCAATACTTTGCTATAGATGATGATACCGATTTAACTACAATTTCATGGTCTAAAGGGCGTTATGACATTGCTGAACTAACTCGTCTTTATACTCATAATGATCAACGGGTTTTGCGCATTCTACAAAGCCTTGGTGAGATTATTACTGACATATCACAAATGCGAGCATTAGCATTTTGCGTCAGTAAAGATCATGCAAAATTTATGGCGCAAAAATTCACACTGAATAATATTGCTTGCGGTGTGTTAACCAGCGATAACAGTAAAGAGCGTGAAATTCAGCAGCAACGACTGAGATCAAAACAGATAAATGTTTTGTTTGTCGTTGATATATTTAATGAAGGTGTCGATATTCCAGAATTAGACACGTTACTTTTTTTGCGACCTACCGAAAGCTTAACTATTTTCCTTCAACAACTTGGACGAGGGTTGCGATTAACCAGCAATAAAGAGTGTTGCACGATATTAGATTTTGTTGGTAATTCGCGATCAGAATATGATTTTTCTCATAAGTTTAGAGCACTAATCGGTAAAACAAATCAAGCAATAGCGAAAGAAATTAAGCAAGGATTTCCTCACCTACCATTGGGATGTCGAATTGAGTTACAAGAAAAAACTCAAGCAATGATTTTGAAAAACATAAGCCAAGCTACGCTTAACAAAAACAAATTAATAAGCTTAGTTATCAACTTTCCTCATGCTACACATTTGCCCTTAACGCTGACTAATTTTTTACATATCTATCCCAATATTACTTTAGGAGATATCTACAAAGTTAAATGGGGCAAATTTGGCGGGTGGACAACATTACTTGCCGTAAGCAAGGAAAAAGAGGTAGAAACAGATAAACAGGAGCTTTATAGCGCTTATTATCGGGCAATTAATAATAGGTTAATGAATTGCTCATCAGTTTCTTATTTGCGATTTATTAAAGCCCTTTGTGAAGGTGATTTCTCAATGCCATCCGATATTTCTAAAGGCGAAATATCAAATAACAACTCAACAAACATTTATTCATCAGATAAGCAGCAACTTTTTGCTCTGATGTGCCATTATGATTTTTGGGACAAAACAGGCAAACAATTAAATTTTGATAGCTTAGCTGAAAGTTTGATTTCACTGAAAAACATGAAATTGCAGAGTGAATTAATTGAAGTCGTTTCAATTCTGATTGAACAACTTGATGTTGGTGAGTTTGACATGCCAATAGTTGATAATGTTGTAGTAAATGCCACCCCTCTAAAAATGCATGTGCGTTATCCCAAAGAGCATATTTTTGTGGCTTTTGGAGATAGTACGTTTACTAAAAAATCATCTAGCCGAGAAGGCGTATTGAATATTGCAGACGCTAATACTGAATTGTTATTTGTCACTTTAAATAAATGCGAGAAGCAATTTTCAGCAACAACCATGTATCATGATTATGCCATTAGTCCAACGTTGTTTCATTGGCAAACTCAGAATAGCGCTAGACCAAGTTCAGGCAGAGGATTAGGCTACATCAAACAAAAAGAAAATAAAAAAACTTTTTTGCTATTTGTACGAGAGCAAGGCAAAGATGAAAACGGTAGAACCATGGGGTTTGTTAATTTCGGTCCAGTTGATTTTGTTAAATATGAAGGTAGCCAACCTATGAATGTTACATGGAAGTTAAAACATCCCATGCCAGCCTACTTATGGCATGAAACGGCTAAGTTGGCGATAGGATAAAGTAGTAATTGTTAATGCGTCAAACCGTCATGCTTMMMMSMWWWAWWATYTWWWRYYWKTGRYAWTRSMAYTRATAACCGTGAGAAAGATATCGGCGTATTCGTGATCAATTGATAATATTGATCTATAGAAATATGTCTAATGTTATCGTGGAATATTACTTGGTTATCAATAGCTAATTTCCAAGGGATATTTTGATTATGTTTAATTGATTTCCCTACGTAATAGCATTGAGCCTCTTTATTTTGCAAAAGAGAGTGTTGCATTTTTATAAAAACTTTTTGTAAATGATTAGAAGAGTGTCTAATAGTTTCATTTTCAAAGGTTATGAATATATTCAAATCTTTATTGATGACATCATACGTACAATTATCAGTTAACTGCCAATTATTACCAATATATTGAACTATGTTTTTATGAAAGTTGAATGTATCAAGGTAGTTATAATTGTCGATATTGTCTTTTACATGATTAAATAACGCTTCATTGCTAATAAAGGATAATCCATAATCTTTCATGTTATTTTATACTCTTAATTTTTTCTTTTCAAAAAGGACGATTAGAATAAACACCTGAGTGAACTGCACAGGCGTGTTGTTATTAAATTACTTCACTCAACGCAGCAACTAAACCAATTAATCCACCAAACACGCCACCCCAAACGACTAACCAGCCTAAATGTTTACGGATCATGGTTTGAATAATGTCTTTAACTAATTGTGGTGTTAATTCGTTTAAGCGCTTTTCAATAATGTCGCTAACTTTGTCGCGCATGCCTGCCATAACGTTGGGTTGCTCTAATTCTTCACGGAGGAGAGTATTAAAATGTTCGCTCTGAGTTATTTCGGCAACCGATACTTTCATTTTCGCGATAAATGGTTCTCGTAATGGTTGTAATGCTTCACTGCCGCCAACCATAGCAAGCATACCGCCAAACGAAGAGCTTTCAATTACCGACACTAAATCGTCAAACGCTGGGCTTAAATCTACTTTTTCTATTATGGGCGCTAAATTAAGTGCAGCACCTTGATTTGAACCGTCAGATAAAAAACGGTCAATATTTTCTTCGGTAAAAAATTGCTCCATCATTAACTGACGAATAGCCGCTTTAAATTCTTCAAAACGTGCCGGAATAACCCCTGAACCATATAAAAAAGGTACTTTTTCAAAGAGCATATGCACAGCTAACCAGTTGGTAATAGCACCAGACAATGCGAATAAACCGACACTAAACAAGAGTGGTTGATTGATAAAATGTCCGACAACCATGGTTAATAAGGCAATTAAGTTAGTAATAAAGCTTTTATTCACAGTTTGTTCCAAATAGACGAAAAATAGTTTTGTGCTAGTTTACAAAGTCCCCTGTTAGCATTCAACCAAAGATTAAAATTTGCTAGCTAGTTTAGTGGTTTTTTGCAACACTGGTAAAATTAGAATCAAAGAAAATTCACAATGAAAACAATCACTCTATCGCTTATATTTACACTAGCAACGCTTACTTTTAGCCAACCAGTATTGGCAGTAACTAAATGGCGGAAAGTTGATCCTACTAATACCGTATTGATGACTTTACCTTATGGCAAGGTGGTTATTGAATTAACACCGCAATTTACCCCAAAACATGTTGAACAATTTAAAAAACTAATCAAACAAGGTTTTTATAATGGCAATAAGTTTTATCGGGTTATTGATGGTTTTGTTGCTCAAGCTGGCCCTGACGAGCGTCATGATACTGCGCCTGAATTAAAAATTGAAAGCGAATGGCAACCAGCAAAAAACTGGTCGTTTATGCCAGTACAAAAAAATGATTTGTTTGCACCGCAAACTGGTTTTGTTAACGGCTTTCCAGTGGGTTATAGTCAACAAGAGAATAAGGCGTGGTTAGCCCATTGCCCTGGTATGTTGGCGATGGCAAGAGGTAATAAGCCGGACTCTGGATCGAGCCATTTTTATTTTACCATCGGGCAAGCACCGCGTTACCTTGATCGAATTATGACGGTGTTTGGTCGGGTAATTTATGGCATGAATACCATTCAAGCAATTAAACGTACCGCGACTATTGAAGGCGAGCCGCCAGTCGCTGAAAAATTTTATACACCGATAGTTACCATGCAATTAATGAGTGATGTGCCCAAAGCAAAACAAATAGCCGTTGAAGTTGAGCAAACATCAAGCAATGAATTTAAAGAAAAGCTCGCGCGACGACTTGCTCGCAAAAGTGCCTTTTTTTATAAAAAACCACCTAAAGTGTTAGATATTTGCCAAGTGCCGGTATTAAGTCGTTTGGTTCACCATAAATAGACTATTATTAAGTCGGTAAATTAAGTAAGGATGATCACCAGTTATTATGCCTAATCGTTATCAAAAAACCGCCGAGCAATGGGTTGAATTAATCGCTAATAACGAGTTACCTGTGATTACATCAACGGCAAAAATGCTGGATGAATTTGCAAATGACGATGTTTCATCTTTAACCAAATTAAGCGAAGCGATTTTACCTGATCAAGCTTTGTCTTCTTGTTTGTTAAAAGTAGCCAACTCTATTCCTCATTTTGGTATTGCTAAAGTAACTACAGTTTCTCGCGCTGCGGTGATGTTAGGAATACACACCGTTAAAAATATTTGTCTAACCTCTAAATTGATCGACGGTTTATTGAAAAGCAAAAGCTTGAGCCCTGAAATTTATCGTCACTTAACCCGCTTAATGGCGAATTCTTTTTATGCTGGTGTATTGGCTAAAATGATGGTGCCACATTACAGTGACGATACTCAAGAAGAAGTCTATTTAGCCGCAATGTTATATCGCATCGGTGAAACTGCTTTTTGGACAACTGGTGGAGAGCTAACCAATATTTTATTTACCCAACAATATCGCACCGCCGATGAGTTCTACCAACGTTGTCATGAGTTAATGGGTGCTGAATTTTTTGAACTCAGTAAAGGCTTAGCGCAAACATGGAATTTGGGTGACTTGTTGGTAAAAGCATTAGACGAACCTGAAAGCCGTACCGTTGAAATTCAAACAATTTTTTATGCTGATCAACTCACCCAAGTTATTCAATCGCCACCTAGAGCCATTGAAGACTTTTACTTATTGTTAGAAAAAATCAGCGTGATCATGAAAATTGATGATAAACAATTACGCGCTAAAATAGAGCAATTCCGTCAACAAGCTATAAATTTATTACGCTCTTATGGCGCCCCTAAATTATGTAAATACATTAAGCCTTTACCCACTGAACGTGATTTTTCAGATCAAAGTGAAGATGAACCATTCAGTTTATCGGAAGAAATGTCACGTGAAAAACGTCAATTAATGGCGATAACACAATTAACAAAATTAACAAAAACCAGCAAAGATTTTAATGAGTTTTTGCAATTAACATTACAAGCAATTTCTAAAACTATTCGTTTTGAACGTTGTACTTTTTTAATGCTTACCAGTAATAAACAACAGGTTAAAGTCCGTTTTTCTTATAATAAAATGAGTGAAGAAGAAAACTTGAAACGTGCTTTTAATATTAAAAACAGTAGTAATTTGTTGAGTTATGTCATTAAAGAAAATCAGGCTATTTTGGTGAACGATCATAAAAGTAGGCAATGGCGCGATTATATTACTGAAGATATCGCCGATTTTATTGAACAAGGAGCGGTGTGTTTAGCACCGGTAAATATTAATGATAATTGTATTGGCATTATTAGTGCGCAAGTGTTTAATCGTGGCAATGAAATAAATAACGAAGATTTTGAGCAATTTGGTTTTTTAGTGGAGCACTTAACTATGTGCTTGAGTAAAATTGCTCGTCATTAGTGTTTCGAGGTAAGACAATCTGTCTAGCAATATCATCAATGTAGATTTTCATTTACGTGATATGGACGTAATTAATTAAACAATGCAGAATCACATTGTTCTGCCGCAAGAATTTAAGAGGTAGCTTAAGCCTACAAATAACTGGCGCTATTCGTATTTACGTTCGCGAGACAGTAAATCTATCGCCGCTAATTTTGCGGATTTACCTTGATACAACACTTGATAAACTTGTTCAACTATCGGCATTTCTACGTTCATGCGTTTAGCTAATAAATACACCTCTTTGGTATTGCGATAACCTTCAACAACTTGGCCGATATTAGTTATCGCTTGGTCAACACTAATGCCGTCACCTAGCGCTAAACCAAAACGACGATTTCGCGATTGGTTATCAGTACAAGTTAGTACTAAATCACCTAAACCCGCCATGCCCATAAAAGTTGCCACTTCAGCGCCCAAAGGCACACCTAAGCGTGTCATTTCTGCTAAACCACGGGTAATTAATGCGGTGCGCGCATTGGCACCAAAACCAATACCGTCAGCCATACCGGCGGCTATAGCGATAACATTTTTAACTGCACCGCCCAGTTGCACACCAATAAAGTCTTTATTGCTGTACACTCGAAAGCATTTTTCACAATGAAGTAAATCTGAAAATTCACCGACAAAATCATCATCGGTTGACGACAAAGAAATAGCGGTGGGCATGCCTGCGGCCATTTCTTTCGCAAATGTAGGACCAGAAAGCACCGCTAAGGGAATTTCTTCTCCTAAAATATCACGAGCAACATCTTGTAATAATCGCCCCGTTTCGGGTTCTAAACCTTTGGTTGCCCAAACAATTCTAGCTTTATTAGGTAACAAAGGTTTGATCGATTTAAGCATGCCAGCAAAAGCGTGGCTAGGCACTACCACTAAAATAATATCGCTGTGAGCTAGTGCATCGTTTAGATTGGCGCTAACACTTAATGACTCAGGAAACTTTATATCAGGTAAGTATTTTTGATTGCTACCACTCGCCTGCATTTGAGCAATATGATCACTATTTCGCCCCCACAACAGGGTTTTGTTACCGTTACGCGCTAAACAAATAGCTAAGGCAGTGCCGTAAGACCCTGCTCCTAAAACGGTAACATTGGTTGTGTTAGCCATATTGCTCATCAAAGCTCCTGATTAAAACTTAGTGAGTTTCTGTTGAAGCTGGAAGTTCAATTGCGGCTTCTTGCTCTGCTGCACGTTGTTGTACATAAGAAGCAAATAAAGCGTCAAAATTTACTGGTGCAATGTTTAATTGTGGGAATGAACCACGATTAACTAAATTAGCGACTGTTTCACGTGCATATGGGAACAAAGTTGTTGGGCAAAAAGCACCAATCATTTGCGCTAATTGCGCTTCTGGCATGTTACCAATAGTAAAAATACCGGCTTGTTGAACTTCAGCCAAAAAGGCCGTTTGTTCTTCAACGGTTACTGTAACCGTTAGCGCTAAAATAACTTCATAAGTATCATCAGCTAATTTGTTTGAACGAGTATCAATGTCTAACTTAACTTCTGGTTTCCATTCTTTTTGAAAAATAGCAGGTGAGTTAGGTGTTTCAAACGAAACATCTTTAGTATAAATACGTTGAATAGCAAATTGTGCTTGTTGTTCAGTAGTTGCAGCACCGTTTTCTGTTTCGTTCTGAATTTCGTCAGTCATGGGAGTTTCCTATGTTATGTGTTTATCGTATCTCTTGTAGGTAAGTGCTACGACAGTTAAATTTTTTACATGCCTATGTACTTGGTTCAGGATCGTCATTCCCGCAGTCTTTTAAGCGGACGTGGCATGGATGCTACATCTTAGACAATGCATGGAGCATATTGTCCTGAATCTCTAGCAAAAAACATGAGATCTTCGATAAAAGCGTTTCGAAGATGACGATTATAATAAATATCTGAGTTATCTGCATAGGCATAACTTTTTACTAATGTAAATCGTACTTTAGTGCGACAAAATGCCCCTTATGCTTGTAACAATGGATCTAATTGGTTACTGGCTTCCAAAGCATAAAGTTCGTCACAGCCGCCAACATGAATTTCACCAATAAATATTTGCGGTACTGTTCTACCTCCATTGCTACGTTGCATCATTTGGGCACGTAACATTGGGGTTTCATCAACTTTAATTTCATTAAAGTGTTGACCTTTTTGTGCCAGCAATGCTTTTGCACGTACACAATAAGGACAATAGCTTGTGGTATAAATATCAATAACAGCCATATTCATTGTCTACTTATTAACAACGGGCAAACCAGCACTCGACCAAGCACTAATGCCACCTTTAAGTACATTTACTTTACTAAAACCAGCTTTGAGTAATTGACTTGCGACACTTTGTGCGCTCATCCCCGCATTGCATACAACAATAATGGGTTTATCTTTACTGTTTTCAAGGCTAACAAAATCATTGTTGGTGATTTTTTCTTTAGCTAAATGTTTTGAGTCGACAATACGACGTGCTTTAAAATCTTTAGCATCACGAATATCAACTACTAAGCCATCTTCTCGGTTAACCAAAAAAGTTAACTCTTGCGGGCTGATCATTTTAATAGGCGATATTTGGATTTTGATAGTGATAATAATTATCATTACTATCAAAGCCACCCAAGCCATACTTAACATCGGATGATTCGAGAAAAAAGTTATATATTGGTCCATGCTACTGCCATTATTAAATAAAAACTGCCACATTATACAACGTAAAAAATGAATAACCAGCGTATTGCACATTAGTATGATGTTATTCAATACGATTAGCATTTATATAACAAAAGTCTAGCGGCGATACTAGCGATATAGCGCGGCTTCGGGGTACAATTAAGCAGCTAACGTAAACTCATCAATTAGGAAAATATCAATGTCAGTTAAAAAGCCCATGGTACTTATTATTTTAGATGGTTGGGGTTATCGTAAAGATCAGCAATCAAATGCAATTTATCATGCAAATACGCCAGTAATTGACGGCTTACTGACAAATTATCCTAATATGCTTATTGAAACATCGGGCATGGCGGTAGGCTTACCTGACGGACAAATGGGTAATTCTGAAGTTGGCCATGTCAATTTAGGTGCTGGTCGCATTGTTTATCAAGATTTTACTCGTATCACCAAAGCGGTTGCTGATGGCGAGTTTGAACAAAATTCAGCCCTATGTAATGCAGTAGATAAAGTCGTAGCAACCAACAAAACCGTGCATATATTTGGCTTACTTTCACCGGGTGGTGTACATAGCCACGAAGATCATATTATTGCGATGATCGAGTTAGCCAAAGCACGCGGTGCAAAAAAAGTGTATTTGCACGCCTTTTTAGATGGTCGCGATACTCCACCACGCAGCGCAGAAGCATCACTGATTAAGGCTCAACAAAAATTCACTGAATTATTTAGCCAAAATGATGAACATGGGCAAATAGCTTCCATTATCGGTCGTTATTTTGCTATGGATAGAGATCAACGCTGGGACAGAGTAGAACAAGCCTATAATTTAATGGTTTCGGGTAAAGCTGAGTATCAATACAACAATGCTGTTGATGCATTAACCGCAGCTTATCAACGTGATGAAAATGACGAATTTGTTAGCGCTAGCGCTATCTTAAATGATCAACAACAAATAATTACCATCGATGATGGCGATGCAATGATTTTTATGAATTTTCGTGCTGATCGCGCTCGTCAAATCACTCGTTGTTTTACCGACGATAATTTTTCAGGCTTCACTCGCAGTAAAATACCACTATTAAGCGATTTTGTGATGCTCACTGAATATGCCGCCGACATTAAAACCAGTTGTGCTTTTCCACCAACGCCATTAGTTAATGTAATGGGTGAATGGCTAGAAAAACATCAGAAAACGCAATTACGTATTTCTGAAACTGAAAAATATGCACATGTCTCTTTCTTTTTTAGTGGCGGCAAAGAAGATACTTTTGAGGGCGAACAACGCATTTTAGTGCCTTCACCACAAGTGGCTACTTATGACTTACAACCCGAAATGAATTCAGTATTGCTCACCGACAAATTAGTTGCAGCAATTGAAAGCCAATCCTTTGATTTTATTGTTTGTAATTACCCCAATGGCGACATGGTTGGCCACACCGGTAATTTTGATGCTGCCGTAAAAGCCTGTGAAGCAGTTGATTTAGCCATAGGTCGTGTTGTTGATGCACTAAGTAAAGTTGATGGCGAATGTTTGATCACCGCAGATCATGGCAACGCTGAACAAATGACCAATGCGCAAACAGGGCAAGCACACACGGCGCACACTTGTGAACCTGTGCCCTTAATTTATGTTGGTCGTAATGCACTGCCTGCCACAACTGGCGCATTGAGTGATATTTCACCAACCTTGTTAGCATTAATGAACATGGAGCAACCCGCAGAAATGACCGGTTCAGTATTAATGAATGTTGTAGAGTAGTATCCATTGAAGATCCCCGATAAAAACATTCGGGGATGACGGGAGCGAACATTCGCATTACCGTCATTCCGCATTACCGTCATTCCGCATTACCGTCATTCCCACGAAGGTGGGAATCTAATCGTTTACTTTCAAGATTCCGGCTTAAAAGCCTGCCGGAATGACAAAACACAATTTTATTGCTCTTACTCTTGCACAAATCACCAACCTACTCCATCATGGTTAAAAATAAAATTTTATCCAACCATGCTTAAACTCAAATGTATTACAAAATAATAAAACCACTAATTATTGTCAGTATTTATACATTTGTCAGCTTTTTTTACACTCCAAGTTTCGCCAAGCCAACTCAACAAATTGTTCACAAAGCTGATCAACAAAAAAATACTAAAACCAGTTTAAATTTAGACAAAGTACAACAAGCAATTAATGTTCAACAAAAAACCATATCCTTAAAAAACAAAAAGCGCTCAGTTTTAGAAAAACGATTAAAAAATGATGAACTGGCTATCGCTAAAGCAGCCAAAGCGGTTAATCAAACCAATAAACAAATACAACAAACTCACCAAAAAATTGGCCAGTTAAGGCAACAAAAATTTCAATTAAACAAGCAAAAAAAGCATCAACAATCATTGTTAGCTCAACAATTACGCGCTTCATATTCAACCGGTAATCACGATTACTTAAAGCTTATTCTGAATCAAGAAAAACCAGCAACCGTGCAAAGAACACTGAGCTACTATCAATATTTCAATCAAGCACGCATTAAAGAAATTACCAATGTTGAACAAACCGTAAAAGCATTAAACAAAGTTAGCGAGCAGCAAACAGTTGAACTAGCTAAACTAACTCAACTAAAACAGCAACAAGTTACTCAGCAACATCAATTAAAGGCTTCAAATAAAAACAGAAAAAACACAATAAAAAAACTAAGTAAGCAATTACTAACTGACAAGCAAAAATTACGAAAACTTAAAAATGAAGAACAAAATTTAGCCATCGAATTAGCGAAATTACAAAAGATCGCACAAGCAGAAGTAACACTAGCAGGATTAAGTCGCTTAAAACACAAACTCAGTTGGCCAACTAAAGGGCGATTATTTAAACGCTTTGGCAACCACAAACAAGGCTCTTTAAGATGGAAAGGTGTGTTAATTACTGCGCCTGTAGGTCGAGATATTAAATCAATCCACAATGGTAAAGTATTGTTTTCTGACTGGTTAAATGGTTATGGTTTAGTCATTGTAATAGATCATGGCAATGGCTATATGAGTCTTTACGGTCATAACCAAGCGTTACTTAAAAATGTAGGAGAGCGTGTTGAAACTGGCGAACCTATTGCGTTAGTTGGACAAAGTGGTGGTCAGAACCGTTCAGGCTTGTACTTTGAAATTCGTCATGATGGTAGAGCGGTTAACCCCAAAACTTGGTGCAAGTAAATAACTCAAGATAAGCTTGTTTCAAGATCGATTTCTGGTAATCTAATAGCATAAAAATAACTGCTTTAATGATAGTTTTGTCGCACTAAAGTACGACCTACACTAAACATTGGTCGCAATGTAGGTTGGAATTTATTCCAACGAGATCGTTAGGCAAAAATAATAATAATTTCTACTATAGTTGTAATCATTGTGCGCTTTATCTTAATTGTTTTTTTACTACAATTTTCTACTGCATTGTTAGCCAAAAGTATTGCGCATAACAAAAGTAGTAGTGTGCGTATTAAAGCTCGCATTGCTATAGTTATTGATGACATAGGCTACCGAAAAACTGACCAAGCTGCACTAAATTTACCCGGTAATTTTACTTTTTCAATTTTACCCCATACACCTTATGGTAAAACATTAGCCGAACAAGCCCATTTAAACAATCATGATATTTTATTGCATATTCCGATGGAAGCTCAAAACGGTAAAAAACTAGGCCCAGGGGCATTAACGGTTGATATGGGTGAGCAAAACATCCGTGACAGTTTGGCTGCTTCGTTTGACGAAATCCCCTTTGCAGTGGGTATTAATAATCACATGGGCAGTAAATTAACCCAACTATACCGACCTATGGCGTGGACAATGCGCTATTTAAAAGAAAAAAATGTGTTGTTTTTAGACAGTTTAACTAGCCAAAAATCTAAAGCTGGACGCGTTGCCCGCTATTTTGATGTACCAGAACTAAACCGCTCAGTGTTTTTAGACAATCAACTTGATCAACAATATATCACTCAACAATTTTTACAGCTTATTCGCCAAGCCAAAAATAGTCGTAGTAATACAGCAATTGCCATTGCTCACCCTCACCCTGAAACTGTAAAAGCATTAACGATGTTAATTCCTTTACTGGCGAAAGAAAATATTGAATTAGTGCCTATTTCGCAATTATTGCCGGCACCATTACCGACAACAGACAAGCTTGCCAGTATTGTTAGTGATTAGCTTGTGAGCGTTATTCCCACGTCTACTGTCATCCCCGCCTCCTCGTCATCCCCACGCTCCTCGTCATCCCCGCGCTCCTCGTCATCCCCGCGCAGGCGGGGATCTAATACTTAATACGATTCTTATCTNACAAAATACGCAAATACTTCACCGGAATAGCATAAGTAATACCGCTAGGTTTTTCAATAACCGCTTCTTTAGTCTCTTGCACAAATACTTTATTAATTACCCCAATAATTTTACCGTTATCCATATTATAAAGTGCGCTACCACTATTGCCGGGATATGCCGTGGCGTCTAATTGATAAACCATATAAGGGTTACGCATGCGTTTTAGCATTTTAATGCTTATTTGCCTTGCATCAACAACCGGCACTATAGTAGGAGTTATTGCCGAAATAATTCCGCGATGGGTTACCGGATATAAGCCCAAAATAGAGCCAATAGGAAAGCCAGTAAAGGCAACATAACTACCTTCTCGCTGAAAGCTGTCTTTTGCTAATTTCATTGCCGGTAAAGGCTTACCTTGAATTTTTAATAGCGCTAAATCATGGTAATCATCAAAATCAACAATTTTTGCTAAACGTACTGTTGCTGATTTCCCTGAGCCTACAAATACGGCCATAACTTGTAGTTTTTCTTCATCTAACTCTTTGGGTAATACATGATAATTAGTGATCACATACTGACCATTGCCAACCGCAAAACCACTACCTTGAATTACGTTTTGCGGTCGTCCTGTTGGGGTATGAATACCAATGCCAACAATAGCGGGTTTAATTTTTTTCACCGTATCAGCCAAATTAGCTTGTACACTAGTTACAGTCAAAAAGAAAAAGAGTAAAAAAAACTTCATTAAATAATGATACACCGGCAATTATTCCTTAAATTGAATTGAACAAGTATAAGGTAAACTTTTTGACCGAATAAGTCGCTAAATTCGTGATTGTTAACCATAATAGAGTTACTCGATTGAATTATCGAATAAATTTAAGATTATTATCATAATAATATAATAAATAGGCTATTTAATGTCAGAAAAAACTCCACGTAAAATTGTTCCTATTTTTGCTGGTGGTGGCACGCGCTTGCCAGCTCATGTCGGTATTTTAAAAGCGTTACAAGAATTTAATATTGAATTTGATCACATTGTTGGTGTGTCAGGCGGCAGTATAATCAGTAGTTTATATGCAGCGGGCTTAAGCATACCTGAAATTAAACATGTCGCACTAAACACCAACTACAACCAATTTAGAGAATTTTCACTGATAAAATTAATTCGCAACGGCGGTTTAAGCTCTGGAGACGTTTTTGAACGCTGGGTTGATCGTTTATTACATGGCCGAACATTTGCCCAAATGGATAAAAACTTACATATAGTGGCCACCGATGTAAGAAAAGGCACCCCCGTTATTTTTGATAAAGAACATACCCCCGATGTAAAAGTTTCACTAGCGGTACGATTTTCAATGTCGATACCTTTAGTTTTTAGTTTTAAAACTTTTGGCGATCACTTAATGGTTGATGGCAGTATTTTATCTGAAGACGCACTTCATCGAGATTGGGCACAAGACGGCACACCAGTGCTATGTTTTAGATTACGTGGTGAGCATGAATATGACGACATAAAAACTAATGGATTTTTCCCAATATTTAATTATATCACTTTGTTAATTCGCACTTTTATGACCACTATTTCCCGTGAATATATTAACGAGGCTTTTTGGCACAATACCATAGTAGTAAATACTGGCACTAGCTCAGCGGTAGATTTCACCATGGATATGGAAGACAAAGAACAGCTTTTTCAAACAGGTTATCAAACCGCAAAAGAGGTCGTACCAATCAAGGTCAAACAAAATACTGATTAAGAAAAATAAAGCTTATAAAACAATTAGCTTGTGGCTATAATTAGGTTCATAAAGTTGCGGGTGGTTTTTACTGGATCCCCGATAAAAACACTCGGGGATGACGCGGGCGAACACTCGGGGATGACAGGAGTGGACATTCGGAGATGAAAGGAGCGGATGACGGGCACGAGCATTCGGGAATATCAATTTCGTCATTCCCACGCAGGTGGGGATCTCAGCTTCGTCATTCCGGCTCTTTCTGTCATTCCCGCGAAGGCGGGAATCTAATAATGTAAACTAGATCCCCGATAAAAACATTCGGGGATGACGGGTGAGGACATTCGGGGATGACGGTTTCAGGCATTCAGGGATAAAAACCTAAACATTCGAGGATATCACCCTCGTTATTCCGGCAAGCTTTTTAAGCCGGAATCTATAAAGGAACATTAATAAGATGAAAGTTTTAGTTACCGGCGTTGCAGGCTTTATTGGTTCTCATGTAGCATTGTTTTTACTCGCCCGTGGCGATAATGTTATCGGCATAGATAACATTAATGATTATTATGATATCAACCTAAAGCACGATCGTTTAACGCGCATTGAAGACTACCTTGCCAACAAACTCGATGAAAAAATTCCTTATCCAGAAAGCGATCAAAAAGGCAATTTCACTTTTATTAAAATGGATGTTGCCGATCGTTCTGCTATTGAGGCACTCTTTAATGAACATAAATTTGATAAAGTAGTGCATTTAGCCGCGCAAGCGGGTGTTCGTTACTCTTTAGAAAATCCGCATGCTTATGTTGATAGCAATATTGTCGGTTTTGTCAATATTTTAGAAGGTTGTCGCCACAATAAAGTACAACATTTGACTTACGCCTCTTCAAGCTCGGTGTATGGCGCTAATGAAACCATGCCATTTTCAGTGCACGATAATGTTGATCATCCACTTTCTTTATATGCTGCCAGTAAAAAAGCGAATGAATTAATGGCACATACCTACAGCCATCTCTATGATTTACCCACCACAGGGCTGCGTTTTTTCACCGTTTATGGTCCTTGGGGGCGTCCTGATATGTCACCATTTTTATTTGCTGACGCTATTGTAAATAACAAACCTTTAAAAGTATTTAATTACGGTAAGCACAAACGTGATTTTACCTATATAGATGACATTGTTAATGGCATAGTAAAAACCTTAGACAATACTGCTGAGGGTAACGATCAATGGTCGGGATTAAAACCCGATGCAGGAAGTAGTAAAGCCCCATGGCGAATATACAATATTGGTAATCAAAAACCCGTTGAATTACTCGATTACATTGAAACTATTGAACAAGCTATCGGTAAAACCACCAGCAAAGAATTATTACCACTACAACCCGGTGACGTACCCGATACTTATGCCGACGTAGAGCAATTAGTGAGTGATGTGGGTTATCGCCCCAAAACCGAATTAAAAGAAGGTATTGGCCAATTTGTTAAATGGTATTTGGGATATTATAAAAAGTAATAAAAAAATTTATCTGTTAGCTAAAGCTTAATCGCAAAACAAAATGCTTATGCTATGCTATAACAATAACTATTTTTTCACTCATACTTTCAGTAAGACACCAAAATTGGTAGGTTGAAGCTTGCTTCAAAAAATATCATAGCAATAGCGCAAAGGATTTATCAACAAATGAGTTGGAGTAAAAAATTACTAAACACCCCCATTATCGGAGAGATAACCAAAAAAGTTATCTCGATAAAGGCCAATAGTGCTGCACAAAATATAGCTGAACATTTTACTCAATTCTTACAACCACAGTTTGCTGCCACCTCTGCTCTACGTAATGAAGTATTTCGTATACGACACAATGTATATTGTGAAGAGCTAGCCTTTGAAGATGTAAAAAAAGAAGGACAAGAAACAGATGAATTTGATTCACAATCTGTTTTTGCGATGATCAAACACAAGCCGACTAATAACTTTACCAGTTGTGTTCGTTTGGTTAAATCAACATCTGCCACTGAATTATTGCCAATAGAAAAATTTTGTATTGAGTCTATAACGGATGAAAAACTACACCCAAGAAATTTTAAACGTGAAGAAATTTGTGAAATATCCCGATTAGCCGTCAAAGCCGATTTTCGTCGTCGTAAAGCCGATCAATTTAAAGGCTCGGCAACTGGCGCAATTGAAGAAAACACCTATTCTGAAACCGAATTACGCTGCTTTCCATTTATCGCAATTGGTTTATATATGGCTGCAGCCACTTTAGCTATAGAAGGCGGTATGAAACACGTTTATGTAATGATGGAGCCAAGACTAGCACGCAGCATGAAATTTGTAGGTATCCATTTCCATCAACTTGGTGAAGCCATCGAATATCACGGTTTACGTGCACCTTATTATATAAACCCACAAATTTTTATGGAAAATTTATCCCCTGGATTTAGGCGTTTATATGATTCCATTTCTCGTGATATTAAGAGCCAGTTGGATGATTTAAAATTGATGTAATGGTGGTTTTACAAATCACGAGCTAACACCTTCCCTAATTTGGAAATAACGTCATCCCGCGAAAGTGGGAAACTAGATATATCAACAACGATATAGGTGACAAAAATGTTCGACTACAACAAAGCATTTTCACGAAATATCGGCTGGGTTACAGAGGCTGAACAACAAGTTTTACGAAATAAACGGGTTGCCATTGCTGGTGCAGGTGGTGTTGGTGGTGTGCATTTATTAACGCTTGCTCGCTTGGGTGTCGAAAATTTCAACATCTCTGATTTTGACGATTTTGAAGTACATAACTTTAATCGCCAATCAGGCGCATTTATGTCAACACTTGGAGAACAAAAAGTTGATGTTATGGAGCGCATGGTAAAAGACATTAATCCATCTGCAGATATTAAATCATTTCCAGAAGGCATTTTTGAGCATAATGTGGACGAGTTTTTAGAAAATATTGATTTATATGTCGATGCCTTAGATTTTTTCGCTTTATCGGCACGTAAAACTGTTTTTAAAAAATGTTATGAAAAAAACATTCCTGTGATCACTGCTGCGCCGTTAGGAATGGGCGCAGCATTTTTATGTTTTATGCCCGGTAAAATGACTTACGAGCAATATTTTCGTTTTGAAGATAAAAAAACAGAAAACGAGCAATTAATTCAATTTTTGATCGGTCTTTCGCCTGCAATGCTGCAACGCGCTTATCTTGTTGATGAATCTAGAGTCAGTTTTTTGGAAAAACGCGGACCGTCAACTCCCATGGCTGTAAACCTTTGTGCTGGTATTGCTGAAACCTATGCTTTAAAAATACTATTAAATCGTGGAGAAATACTCTGTGCTCCTTATGGCTTACATTTTGATGCTTATCGTAATAAGCTCAAAAAAACATGGCGACCTTTTGGTAATAGAGGGATATTTCCGAGAATAATGTTTAAAATAGCCAAAAAAATTGTACTTCCTTAAGCACATGTAGTGTCATGTTTTTTTACACTCCAATTAAGCTACCAACCACACAGTAAAATAAACACAGTAAAAACAACGGTATACATTACTGGCACACTACATGCTTAGTGTTGGATGGATTAACAAATTAATATGAAGTTGCTAAACTTTATTAAGGATTAAAAATGAATAAATTGACTAAGTTATTATGTGTAGCAGCAGCGATGACTGTTGGTACATTTGCTAACGCCAATGTAATATTAAATACAGAGTTTGGGGCTTCAGGTGCAGCTACACAACTCCAAGCTGATGGTTCAGCTACTTCAACTTTAGTAGGTGGCGCATGTGCTGGTGGTTTATGCGGCCCTACCCCTACGAGCACTTTTACTGAAACAGGGTTTGGAGGTATTATAAATTTATTACCATCAGGTTTTGGGGGTGTGCCCACAGCAGGACTAAACAGTGCTTATTTTATGTCTTATGATTATACTGGGGTATCTGGATATTTCAATTCATTTGGAGCACCTGTGTTCAATGCTACAGGTGCTATTAATATCTTCTATCAAAATGGTATCACGGGTTTAAAAGAGCAAGTGGCTAGTTTATTGGTAGGTGGCGGAAGCGTTACGGCTGGCAATGTTACCTTAAGAGGAACCTTAGACTATAGCTGGTATTCTACTGCAACCGATACAAGCAATACGGGTGTTGATGCGATGACTTTTTTCCAATCTAGTGTTGCGAGTAATGGGAAAACTTATTTTTATGATATCTGGAGTGATACTTTAACACAAAATGTTTTTTGGAATTTCAATTTTAATATTCCAAACAATACAAGTGTACCTTATAGTGGTACTACGGTCAGTGCTACACGCTCTACACAACTCAACGGTCCAGTTACATTCTCAGTTCCAGAGCCTTCTTCTGTTGCAATTTTAGGTTTAGGTTTAATTGGCTTAGCTGGCGCAGCGCGACGTCGTAATTCATAACACGTAGTTAATAAAAACATTAAAAAAGGCCTTCATCATGAAGGCCTTTTTTATTTCAAAGTACAACTCATCAAGCTTGAAAACACAAGAAAAATTAAAGGTACATAATTAAACGTGGCTATTCAGATCACTTAGGTATTTATTTTAATCGTCATCATCGAAACGCTTTTATACGAAGATCTCATGTTTTTTGACACAGAATCAGAGCAATATTCTCCATGCATTGTCCAATATATACCCAAGCTACTTCAAGATGCAAAATCAAAACTTTGAAAGTTGTCATTAATTCTACTGTCTAAAGTAACAGCAATATCTGGTAATGTTGTATCAAAAAAGAGGTTTATTTGCCGTCGAAAATCTTTTGCGGTTGCAAAATATTGGTTATTTCTAGCRTATTCATTCATTACTTTCCATAGTCTTTCTATGGGGTTTAAATTAGGGCTATAAGGGGGTAAATAGTGTAACACTATACCTTGTTCTTTTGCTGCTTCCTTCACCACCCCACTGCGATGATAACCTGCTCCATCAAGGATTAAATGGATCGGTTTATTGCTGGTATATTGCGCTTTTATTAACGAGAAAAAATCAATAATACTTTCACCATTCACGGTATCATATTGTTGAATTACTGCGTCTTGTAAACAGCCCAGTCTTATAGCTCCAACAATGTTTAACCGCGTACGACTTCCTGTCGTTTTAATGGGCTTGTCAATGCCTGTTTGTATCCAACCACAACTGATTTTAGTCGCTTGTGTCGGGTGAGTTGCATCCATAAACAAAATAGGTTCATCACTTGCTGCGTTTGACTTTAGCACTTCATATTCAGCAACAAAAGCTTCTTGTTTTTCCTCTTCATACTTATGAGGTACACCTTTAAATTGCTTGTATATCAGACGTCAACTCCTTTGACCGGTCAAGTTAATTGTCGCCTAATACTTGTAACTAAAGCCGTTACGATGAAGCCATTTTTGCAATCCAGGAATGGAGTAATCTACATCAAATGTGGTTCTAATGTATTCTCGAATTTCATGTTTGTGAAAGTAAGTTTGGCACGTAAATGAGTGATCAGTAATTCATTTTGTTCTTCATCAAGATGACCTGTGGAACCACCATTAATTGATGTGCTTCTTTTATTCTCTTCATAGTCATGCAAATGCCGAATAATACTTGTTTGGTGCTTGCGTAAAGCCTAAGAGATCAAAAATGGAGACCAACCTTCATCGGATAACAAAATCGCTTTAATTCGATCACATTCCCGCTTATCACGACTCTTTTTATGGCGTGATTCTAATCTCGATTTTTCTTGATGGCTTAAAGATATTTGCATGCCCTTTATTCTGATCTTTTAAAATAAAAAAACAAGTTATTTTTCAAATAAGAAGCATTTTCAAAGATCTTGGGTATATAGCGTCCATGCCATGTCTGCTTAAAAGACTGCAGGAATTACTCAAGTACATAGGCATGCAATTAAAAGTCTAATTTAGCTTATGAAAAAAGAGTACCAAAACAAAAAACCAGCAAATCAAATTACTGGCATTACATAAAATGACGTTAGAATAGAGATAATACCTTAATAAATATTAGTCATTTAATATTGTTGAATAATGGCTATTTATCTCAGGATCATTTGGCGCTAATAGTTTTGCTTTTTTTATGAAATATATTGCTTGCTTTTTATTTCCCCTCTTAAATTCAATTAATGCTGCAGTATCGAGCACATTAGGATTTTCCGGTTGCAATTTCATCGCTTTAGAAATTAATTTAAACCCATCATCATAGGCACTATTTTTATAAAATATCCAAGCTAAGTTATTTAAATATTGTAAATTTTCAGGATATTTAGCAAGCAAATCCTGATAAATCTTCCGAGCTAATTTATTATCTTTTGTCACCGCTAATTGTGCTAATAACTCTTTTGAAAAGTAATCTTTAGGGTGTTGCGCTACATGGACGTTTAAAAACTCTAGAGCTTCTTTATTTTTATGTTGTTGCATTAATGCATTGTAAATAAAATTAACATTTTCAGAGGATGCTTGCTTTTGGTATAACGCAATAAAACCAGGTAGCGCAGCTTTAAAATCACCTTTCTTGTATGCAATTCTGGCATATAGGCTTTTTACATAAACGGTATTTTTCTGCTCAGGCGTGAATTTTACAATTTGAGCCATAGCAGCATCTAATTTATTATTTATAATTAAATAATAAGGATATAACATGATAGCCGTTTGGTTTTCAGGTTGTTTATGTATCCATAGTTCTTCCGTTATTAATGCTCCATAATTATCACCTAATCGCTCCATACTCGATATTTTACCAATCCAAGCATTAATTTGGCTTGGTTCTATATTTACCCAATGATCAAATGCATCAATCGCTTTTTCATATTTTTCCGTGGCAACATAGCTATTACCTAACAGAGCCCAATACATTGGTGGAGTATTTTCAGGAACAGACACCTTAGAAAGCAACCCAACAACTTCTTCATAATGACGCTCGATAAACAACATTTTAGTATAAATCAAACGAATATTTAGACTTTGTTTATTTTTATTAAATAGTACTTTCATTTTTTCAATCGCATCATCGGGATCACCCGATAACTTTTGTACTCTAAAATTTGTAATTAACGCGATAATATTATCTGGATTTTTAGCAAGAATACGGTTAACTTTCTCTTGCGCTTTGCTATATTTCTTAGCTTGTAAATCTTGTTCAATAAAGTATTGCAATGCATAGCTATTATTATGATCTATTGCTAGCGTTTGATTGAATTCTTGTTCAGCCGATAATACTTTGTTTTGAAGTAAGTAAATTTTAGCAGCTAAATTATGTCCATCTACTTGGCTTGACTTGCTATGTTGCCAAAATTTAGCAAGATCCATGGCTTTATCATATTCCTTAACATCTAAATAAGCTTGTGCTAGCACCATTTTTGCCATAGGTAAGTCAGGATCAACTTTAATTGCTTTCTTTAAATCCGTTATACCATCTAAATCGTTAATAGATAATTTAAGTATACCTATTCGCATAATATCCAAAGGCTTTTCTGATACTAACGTTGATGCTTTTTTTATCAATTTTTTTGCTTGACCTAGCTTACCTTCTTTTAGCAATTCAAAACTTGCATTCGTTAACATATTGGCATCATTAACTGATAGGTTAGTTATACTATCTAAAGTAGTACTCGCATCGTCATTATATCCAAGCTTTAATTGCACCATTGCTAGCACCCGTTGTATTGGGTGATTTTTAGGCAAGTCTTTGCTTATTGTTGACAAATACTGATTTGCCAATTCATATTTTTGTAATTGGAATGCGCTTAAACCAGCTATTGCTCTGTTGGACGGTGTACCTAAACCATTTTGTAATGCTTTTTCAGTATGCAACAATGCATTTTCAAAATTTTCTTTTTGGAAATCAATAACCCCTTGTAACTGATTAGAAAAAGGATGGTTAGGCATTATTTTTAGTAATACATCGAGTTCATCTTGAGCTTTATCAAATTGATTGTTCTTTACATATGTATTAGCCAAAAACAGCCTGATGTTAATATATTTAGGTAATAACAAATGATATTTTTCAAAAGATTTAATAGCTCTCTCATAATCTTTTTTCGCAAAATACAATTGCCCTTGTACTAAAATAGCTTCAGTAAAATCTGGTTCTTGAATAATAATTTTATTTACCAAGCGTATAACGCTATCTATATCTGACGAATCAACTTTAAGGTAGGCATCACCTAACTGGCTATATACCGAATCAGTTGAAATATCATTAGCCTGAGTAATCGCTTGTTTTGCTGCTTCTTTTTTACCCATCCGACTATAAGCTAACGCTTTATAAAGCAATACTTCTGGCAGTATTTGTTGCGCAATATTTTCAGATTCTGTAATTAACTCTATGGTTTCATCGCTTTTATCTTGAAGATTCAATGCTTTTAATAACTTAGGTAATACTCTCGTATTATCATTACCTAATTCTAACGATCGAAATAATTCTTTTTCTGCTACTGCGGCTTGACCTGATTTTAAATATAAAGAACCAAGCATAAACCTTGCCTCTGAATTTTGTAAATCAACCTTGATCGCATTCTTAAGTTCAATAATTGCATCTGAATTTTTATTTTTTGTTATAGATGTTTTAGCATCTTTAATATAATCTTCGGCGGTTTTATTTGGTGAGCAAGCAGTTAAGCTTAATGCCACTAAAGTAGCTAAGGCTATTTTATTATTTGAGAATCTCATTGGTACTCCATCACTTTGTTTTAGATAGTTTTATTTAAAATGTATGTTTTTATATTTGTATTTTTAGATCCCCACCTTCGTGAGGATGACGATATCACATGGAATGATGATATCCTATGGAATGATGATATCCTATGGAATGATGATATCCTATGGAATGATGATATCCTATGGAACGATGATATCCCGTGAGATAGCATTGTGCCTAACCTAAACCCCGTCATTCCGGTAGTCTTTTAAGCCAGATCACCACCGTCATTCCCGCGAAGGCGGGAATCTATTATTTTTTGATGCTAAATACTCAATCATATCTTCATTCTGTACACGTTGGTACAAATCGTTTACAGTTAAAATAATTGCTATATTTTCAAAATGAATTTTTTGGTTCAGAAAATAATGTTTTGAATGCCAATCATCTTTTTTTACTATATACGGTAAAAATGAACTCCGAAACCTGACTTAATATTGATGTAAAAATAGATCCTGCACAATATGCTCCATGCACTATCTAATATATAGTATCCATCACTCTTTATTCTCATGCTCTTGCGTCTGTTGCTCAATATATTCAAGTACATCTTCATTCTGTACGCGATGATAAAGTTCTTCAACCGACAAAGTTAAATCAATCGATTCAAGAGTAAATTCATCACCAAGAAAATAATGTTGTGAGCGCCAGCCCTCTTTACGACGCACCACTTCAATATCGACAAAATCTTGTTCAATTAAAATATATTCTTCTAGACTAGGGATATTTAAATATTCAATACGTTTATCGCGTTCGTCAATTTTACGAGTAGAGCGCGAAAGTACTTCCACTAAAATAGTGGGGGTTTCAGTATAATAATCGTCTGCTGTTTGGTCGTTACACACCACCATACAATCAGGGTAACGATAATTACCTGTTGGTACGCGCACTTTTACGTCGGAGCCAAAAGGCTCGCAAGGGGAGTTTTTTAAATGATGACTAAACTCAGATAAAATATTAACAGAAATACGTTCATGGTTTTTACTGGTGCCTGCCATGGTATAAACATCACCATTAATATATTCATGTTTTACTTCACTAATTTTTTCACCATCAAGGTATTCCTGCTCAGTGATAAAATTGACTTGTTTTGCTGTTGGCATAATAACCTCACATAAAATTTATTACTTTTTTAAATGTACACATACTACTATACAACATACCACAACCGTATACTGGCAGCTCTTTCGTTATTCCCGCGGAGATCACCGTCATTCCCGCGGAGGCGGGAATCTAAAAAAACGAGATCCCCGATAAAAACGTTCGGGGATGACGGTTGTGAACGTTCGGGGATGACGGTTGTGAATGTTCGGGGATGACAGGATGGAACATTCGGAGATAACGTGTGGGGTATTAGGGGCTGACGTACGACAACACAACGTAATTGTCATTCCGGCAGACTAGCAACACCGTCATTCCGGTAGGCTTTTAAGCCGGAATCTACCACCGTCATTCCCGCGAAGGCGAGAATCTATTATTTTTTAAAGCTAAATACTCAACCATATCTTCATTTTGTACTCGCTGATAAATGTCGCTTACTGTTAAAAACATATTTATATTTTCAAAATGAATTTTTTGGTCTAGAAAATAATGCTTCGAATGCCAATCATCCGCTTTACTGTACACCGTTACATCAACAACATTTTGCTCAAGGATCACATAATATTGCAGTGTAGGAATATTAATATACTCTACCAACTTTTCTTGTTCATCAATCTTTCGTGTAGTACGAGATAACACTTCAAAAATAATAACAGGAGACTCTGTAACATAACCTTCTTCAATAAAATTATCATCACATACTACAACAACATCAGGATAACGATAACTTCCCGTTGAAGTTTTAACTTTCATATCTGATGCATAAGGAAAACAAGATGAATTCTCAAGGAAGTTGCCTAAATGGCGAGCGATATTCCCCGTGATTTTTCCATGATTAGGGCTTGCTCCAGCCATAGCATAAACCTGCCCCTGCACATACTCATGTTTTACATTACTAATTAACTCACCTTTTAGGTATTCTTTTTCAGATATATAATTATCATGTTTTGTTGTTGGCATAATGATCTCGATTAAGATTTATCGCTTTTGACATCGTCGTTAGAATACAACAAAAAGAGTCAGTTAAACAATAGATCCCCGCCTTCGCGGGGATGACGAAGGTTTCGCGGGATGACGAAGGTTTCGCGGGGATGACGAGGATCTCGCGAGATGACGCTGCCCTGCTTTTTAGCACCCCTCAAATTTTTTGCAATACTTCTAACTTTCGTCATACCAACCCTTTCGTCATGTCATATATAATCTTTCTTCCTACCCAGCTTTTTCGTCATACCCAGCTTTTTCGTCATACCCGTGAAAACGGGTACCCATCACTCTTTATTCTCACGTTCTTGCGTCTGTTGTTCAATATATTCAAGTACATCTTCATTCTGTACGCGATGATAAAGTTCTTCAACCGACAAAGTTAAATCAATCGATTCAAGAGTAAATTCATCACCAAGAAAATAATGYTGTGARCGCCAGCCCTCTTTACGRCGCACCACTTCAATATCSACAAAATCTTGTTCAATTAAAATATATTCTTCTAGRCTAGGRATATTTAAATATTCMATACGTTTATCKYKTTCRTCAATTTTACGAGTAGAGCGCGAAAGTACTTCCACTAAAATAGTAGGCGATTCAGTATAATAGTCATTTTCGGTTATATCATCACACACTACCATGCAATCAGGATAGCGGTAATTACCTGTTGGCACACGCACTTTTACGTCGGAGCCAAAAGGCTCGCAAGGGGAGTTGATTAAGTGGTTTCCAAAAATTCTAGACATATTTAGAGCAATTCGTTCATGATTTTTGCTAGTGCCTGCCATGGCATAAACATCACCATTAATATATTCATGTTTTACTTCACTGATTTTTTCACCTGTAAGGTATTCTTGCTCAGTGATAAAATTGGCTTGTTTTGCTGTTGGCATAATAACTCCTGTAATAGTGAGAATATTTGTTAATATAAAAACGAGATCCCCGACCGTCATTCTCGCGAAGGCGGGAATCTAATAAAACGAGATCCCCGATAAAAACATTCGGGGATGACGGCTGTGAACGTTCGGGGATGACGGCTGTGAACATTCGGGGATACTAGTGTAAGGCTACCGTCATTCCCGCGAAGGCTACCGTCATTCCCGCGAAGGCGGGAATCTATCTTAACACCCCACAAACATCAATTATTTTATCACTTGCAGTAAGCTCTTTATAACAATCATGCCCTGTTACAATAACCACAACATCAGCCCAACTCATAATTTCAGCAATATTTTCTTCTCGTTCGCAAACCCAAACAGGTACATGTGGGTCATGATATTTAACCGTTAAGCTTTTACCTAAAAATGCTTTTAATATTGGCTCTGCGGGTGTTTCTCTACAATCATCTACATTCGGTTTATAAGCCACACCTAAAATAGCAACTCTATCACCTTTCACCTTTTGAGCTTTAGCAATGACTTTATCAGCAATAATTAATGGGCGATTATCATTAACTTTGCGCGCTAAACGGATAAAATCACCGGTTTTAGTACTTTCAACTAAAAACCACGGATCAATAGGAATACAGTGTCCGCCAACACCAGGACCAGGATTTAATACATTAACGCGAGGATGGCGGTTAGCCAGTTTAATTACTTCATGCACATCTACATTAAGCTCTTCACACACTTGCGCTAATTCATTGGCAAAAGCAATACTCACATCGCGCGAGGTATTCTCTACAAGTTTCACACATTCTGCGGTGGTTAAATCGGTTAAAAATACTTCACCGTCAACAAAGCTTTGATAAATGTTTTTGACTTTTTGCTGCGCATTAGCATTTGAGGCACCAATAATACGGTCGTTATGCACTAACTCGTGCAATGTTTGCCCAGGAATAGCACGCTCAGGACAATGCACAACATCTAAATTTAGCCCTTTAGCTTGTAAACGTTTTTCTACTTCTAAACTAGTTTGCGGCGAAATGGTAGATTCCACAATTAAGGTTTGCCCGTCTTTGGCAACTTCACTAATAGCATCAACGGCAGCAAATACATAAGATCTGTCACAGCTCTTACCTTCATCAGAGCCTTTGTGTGGTGTGGGTACAGCAACTAAATAAGTTTCGCTTGAAGGAATAGTGGTTGACGCTTTTAAAAAACCTTGTTCAACAACTTTTTTCACTAATTCCGGCATACCATCTTCATCAAACGGACACTCGCCGCGATTAATTGAATCGACTTTATCTTGGTTTAAATCTACGCCAGTAACGGCATAGCCCGCCTGTGCCAATAAGCTTGAAATAGGTAAGCCCATATAACCCATGCCGACAACCGCAAGGGTTTCATTTTTAGCAACAATAGCTTGATCAACAAATTCAGTATTATCCGCAATAACAATATCTAAAATAGCCTCGGCAACATGACCATCACCAAAAGGATTCCCCCAAGAATAGCTGTCGCGACTTAACCATTGTTTTGCTGCTTTTACGGCTTTTTCAGCACTGCGCCCTACAAGCTCACTAGCGCCCACTTCAACTGCTTCTGGGCGTTCAGTGTTTTCTCGTAAGGTTAAACTTGGTACACCCAGCAAACAGGCTTCCTCTTGAATTCCGCCAGAGTCAGTTAAAATTAATTTAGCGTGTTTTTGTAATTGAATAAAATCTAAATAACCTACAGGAGGTATTAGTTGCAAATAATTAGGTAGTTCAATGTTAAATTCTTTTAATTTAGCTTGAGTTCTAGGATGAATAGGCCAAACAATGTTGCCGGTATAATTTTTATGCATTTCATCAAGTAAGTGCAACAGCTCCATTAGATTTGCTGCAACATCAACATTAGAGGCTCGGTGGGCGGTTACTAAAAAGTATTCTCGCTTTTTTAATTTTAAATCGGCTAAAATATTACTTTTTTCAGCAGATATTTCTAAATGCTGAAAAAGAGAGTCTGAAACCGTATTACCAACAGTGTAAATTTTTTCGACACCTATGCCTTCACTTTTTAATATTGCTTGTTGATTAGGGCCAACCGCAAACAAATATTCACTAATATGATCGGTCATTATGCGATTGGTTTCTTCTGGCATGGTTCTGTCGTAACTACGCAAACCTGCTTCAATGTGACCTACTTTTATATTGAGCTTTGAAGCAGCCAAAGCACCAGCAAGCACAGTATTAGTATCACCTTGCACTAACACCACATCAGGTTTTTCTTCTAACAGAATCGGTTCCATTTTTATTAAAATGTTACCGGTTTGATTACTATGCAAACCCGAACCAACACCTAAATTATAATGCGGCGCTGGCAAATGTAATTCATCAAAAAAGATACTATCCATTTCAGCTGAGTAATGCTGATTTGAATGGATAATAAAATATGGAATATTTCTTTTTTGACACTCACGAATTACTGGTGCCATTTTAATGATTTCTGGTCGGGTGCCAACGACTATCCCTATTTTCATTTTGAATCCTGAGTTTGAGTAGTATTATTCTACATATGCAGATTATTTTAACTTGTTATAAAATTTTTAACAGTTATTTTTTAGATTCCCGCCTGCGTGTATTCCCGCGCTCCTAGTCATTCCCGCGCTCCTAGTCATTCCCGCGCTCATCGTCATTCCCGCGAAGGCGGGAATCTAATAAAACAGATCCCCGACAAAAACACTCGGGGATGACGGGAGTGAACACTCGGGGATGACGGGAGTGAACACTCGGGGATGACGGGAGTGAACACTCGGGGATGACGGGAGAGCAAACATTGGGGATGACAGTTGTTGCATTTCGAAGATAACAGGAGAAAATATTTTAGATAGCGTTTGGTCATTTATGATTATAAAAATGTCTGAATGTACTTACATTAAGTACATTATTTTTTTAAAACAACATTTAATTTACGAAGTACTTCATTATTATCATCAGCCAATTGCTCATAGTGCTCAATCATTTCAAGAAGTTTAGGGTTAGATTTATCTTGGTAAAAACCAATATTTCTTTGGATATTTACAAGTAATTTTTCTAACGTATCTTCAATAAATTTATCTCTACTTCCTGATTGTAATGCCTCATTATTTTTTTTAAATACACTTTTTTCAACCAAACAAAGTAGATAACGAATATTTCTTTTACCAGATCCTTCAAGGTATAAAATGCCTTTATTGATAAGATCTTTTAAATCTCTTGTTGCCGTTGCAAGCGAGCACTTTGTTATCGTTCGGTATTTTTCATTACTAATGCCATTCGTGATAAAACCATCGGGTTCTGAGGCAAATATTGCTGAAATAGCTTTACGTTGTCTTTCATTCAGTTTGGTTTCTTTATGCTTATCCCAAAATTTAGACTTTTCTAGAATATAATCTACTTTTACAGCAGCTGATATTTGTGCATTATGTACAATACTAACAAACCACTGAATCCAATTTGAAATGTCTAAATTTTCATTAGTACCTTGAAGCTGTTCGTAATATTGCTTTTTATTGTCGTTAATAGCTAAAGAAATACTAAACAATGGTGGATTATCAAAATCTTGATAAAGTGCATGTTCTGCTACCGCCCTACCAATACGCCCATTTCCATCTTCAAAGGGGTGAATAGATACAAACCACAAATGTGCAACGGCCGCTCTAACAGGGCCGGATAAAAAGTTCTTTTTGTCATTTGATGGATCAGTAGCATTGTACCATGCAAAAAACAGATCCATCTCTTGAGCAACCTCTGTTCGAGAAGTGCCGGGGGCTTTATAAACGACTTCCACATTTCCGTATAAATCATCTTTAATTATATCTATTGTTTCATTTCTATAATCACCTTTGAGAATTGATTTTCTAGAACTGTCATCATCTTGAAGTAATAATTTATGCCAGTAACATAGTTTGTCTTTTGATAAGCCTTGACTCAAACTTTCTCGTACACTGAGTAATAGCGCAGCCATACCCTCTTCTTTTAAAAAAGAAAGAGAACTAGGCTCTACTGTTAAACCAAGAAAGCGAGCCACAGAAGAACGAACCTCTTCTCTATTGAGGTTTTCACCTTCAATTTCACTAGAATTAATCGCCTCTTCAACCATTAAAAGAATATGAGCTTCTTGTTGCGAGACAATGTTCAGTTGTTCTAAACGCCCCTGTAAGCCGTATGCTTTATTTTGAAATTGTCTTACTACATGGTCATAATCGCTAGCGTTATAAATAAATTCTGGCCAATTTGGGTGTTGCCAATTATATTTCATGAGTCAAAAACCTAATTTTTATAACTCAAAATATAACAAAAATTGAGTTATAAACAAGTATTTTTAAATCATGAAGTAACAGTCATATGATAAAGCACTTCTCTTCCGTCATTAACGCGATCCCCGTCCCCGTACTTTTTGTCATTCCTGCACTCCCCATCATTCCCGTACTTTCTGTCATTCCCGCACTCCTAGTCATTCCCGCGAAGGCGGGAATCTAATAAAACAGATCCCCGATAAAAACATTCGGGGATGACGTTGTTTCAACGCTCGAGG
>NVTW01000008.1 GCA_002401725.1 Gammaproteobacteria bacterium | reverse complement strand
AGATAAGGATTAACTTATGCGTCATCGTAAAAGCGGTCGCCAGTTAAACCGTAATAGCAGTCATCGCCAGGCGATGTTCCGCAATATGGCAAGCTCTTTGGTTAAGCACGGTGTTATTAAAACTACTGTTGCTAAAGCTAAAGAACTCCGTCGCGTTGTAGAGCCATTAATTACAATGGCTAAAACCGACAGCGTAGCAAATCGTCGTTTAGTATTTGCTCGCACCCGTGATCAAGAAGTTGTAGGTCTTTTATTTAATGAACTTGGTCCTCGTTACCAAGAACGCCCAGGTGGTTATACTCGCATTTTAAAATGCGGTTACCGTACTGGTGATAAAGCACCCATGGCTTACGTTGAATTAGTAGACCGTCCAGTAGTTGAAGAAGCTGCGGAAGTTGAAGAAGTCAGCGCTGAAGCATAATTTGCTTTAGGTTATTGATTAAAAACGGAGCCTCGGCTCCGTTTTTTTATTTTATTTTTTATTACAGCTGATTTTCCTATAAACTTGACCTGTTTAACAAACCCCCGTATAAAATAACTTCTGTTATTATTTGGTAAAGCTATGTCATCTCGTTATCCTATTATTGCTGTAACCGGTTCTTCTGGTGCGGGTACTTCAACAACAACTGAAGCGTTTGAACATATTTTCAGAACACTCGGATGTACTGCCGCTAACGTTGAGGGCGACAGTTTTCACCGCTTTTCGCGCCAAGAAATGGATCTGGAAAAACGTAAAGCCGATGAAGACAACCGCAATATTAGTTATTTTGGTGATATCGCCAATGATTTTGATGCCCTTGAACATTTATTTAAAGATTACTCTGAAACAGGGCAAGGTAAAATCCGTCGTTATTTACATACCTTTGATGATGCCGTTCCATATAATCAAATGCCAGGAACCTTTACGCCATGGGAGTCGTTAGGCGATGGTACAGATCTTTTATTTTATGAAGGATTACATGGTGGGGTAAAAACTGAAAAAAATGATGTCGCTAAACATGTTGATTTACTTATCGGTATGGTGCCAATTGTTAATTTAGAGTGGATCCAAAAAATTATTCGCGATACTAACCAACGTGGACATTCTCGTGAAGCGGTAACCACAAGTATTGTCCGTAGTATGGATGATTACATTAACTTTATTACCCCACAGTTTTCGCGCACCCATGTTAATTTTCAACGCGTACCGACGGTTGATACTTCTAACCCCTTTAGTGCAAAAGCTATTCCGACGTTAGATGAAAGTTTTGTGGTTATTCGTTTTAGGGAATCCTCAAATATAGATTTCCCCTATTATTTAAGCATGATTGATGGCGCCTTTATGTCACGCGTTAATACCTTGGTTGTGCCGGGTGGGAAAATGGGGTTGGCAATGGAGTTAATTTTAACGCCGTTAATTCAAGCCTTAATAGACAAAAAAAATGAAGCAAATAAACAACTAGATTGGATGAGTGATCTCTAGCAGTTAGCGGCTATCTTTGCTTTAAATATTCCTACCATAAAATATTTCTTTGCGCTCTTTGTTTAAGATAGTACAAACCAGTGCTTGGTTATGCTTAATATCTTTTATAGATTGCAAAAAAAGATAGTTTTCTAGGCAGAATTCTTTGCGCATTAATTTAGTATTAAATAGATTGTTTTCCGCCATATTTGCATCCATCATTTCATAATATTGATGATAGTTGGTGTTAATGAAATCTTGAATTGACACGATGGCATGATCTTGAAAAAGTTTTTCACCTAATTTATTTCGGGTGAAACCACGTACTCTATAATCTAAGGTAACAATGTCAGCATTACAAAATAACAATAATTGATTTAACGCATTAAGGGGAGAAATTACTCCGCAGGTTGATATTTCAAAATCGAGGCGAATGGTCATCATGCCATTATTGGGGTGATATTCAGGATAAGTGTGTACGCAAATGTGACTTTTATCTAAATGTCCAACCAGTGTTTCGGGCGCACTAAAATTTTTACTATCAGCAATAAGCAAGGTAGCACTACTACCTTGAGGTTGATAATCTTGTTTGGCAATATTAAGTACCGTTGCGCCTATGGTATCGCAAAGTTTTAATAACAGTTGGCTTAGTTGCTCGGCACTAAAGTTTTTTTCGATATATTGTTGATATTGTGATAGAAAAACAGCATCCACATAATTAATGATATAAGCAGAGCAGGCAAAACTTTTAGTTAGATTGTTAAAACCATGCAGTTGCAATTTATTAGTTGAATTCAGGTTTGATGAGATTAAAGTCATCTAAGATCAGGCTTCAATAATTTTAAATTCATGAGTTATGGCGACTGATTTGTTGAGCATCATGGCAACTGAGCAATATTTATCGGCTGATAATTTAACGGCACGTTCAACATGTTTTTTACTGATATCAGTGCCAGAAACAATAAACGTTAAATGAATGGTGTCAAATAATTTTGGAACAGAATCTACACGAGTTGCCTCAATATCAACCTTGCAAGCACTAATGTTTTGTCGAGCTTTTTGTAAAATACTCACCACATCAACGGAAGAACAACCGCCTAATGACAATAACACATTTTCAAGTGGGCTAGGCGCGAGCTTCCCGCCATTGGCATCAAGTACTATAGTGTGTCCACTTTCTGAAGTACCTAAAAATAATTCGTCTGAAATCCATTGAACACAAGCTTTCATTTTACTACCTATTAAATTTTAAAAACCTATTCTAACCAAGTTAATTTTATAGCTCTAGTGAAATACCAATAATTATAAAAAGAAGGAAGGAGTGTTATATCAATAAGTGATAGTTATGACTGATTATCAAAATGAGTATGTATTTCACTATCAAATAAATTTTTAATGAGGCCTGCAAATTCCACTAAAAAATCGAGTTGCTCCATGGTAACTGCATTATTTATAACGCCAGAAAGAATTTCTTCAAGATCATACAAAATAGCATCAACTTCGCGGATTATGTCATTACGTTGGTTGAACGTTAAGTTTTCGTTTTGGCTACAAACAGAAATAATTTGCTCACTTAATTGTTCTTCTATAACTTCAATAACAGTGACACTGTCAGGGCTTTTAGAACACGCACCTTCGAACAAGCTTAAGTGCCCAGTTAAATATTCAATAATATGTATGTAGCCATCTGTATCGGTAATCATTTCAAGTCTTCATAAATTAATAATTTAACATGCCTATGCACTTGACTCAGGATCGTCATTCCCGAAGTCTTTTAATCGGTCATGGCATGGATGCTATATATTAGCAATGCATGGAGCATATTGTCCTGGATCTACGTCAATAACACGAGATTTTTGATTTAAACGTCTCGAAGATGACGATTATAGTAAATACCTGAGTGATCTGTATAGACATATAATTTATAGCAATAATCATTAACTATAAACGACTCTCGGCTATTTTCTAGTTTTATTTAGTATACAGGATTGTTGCAGGAATAGAGTTACTATCACTCAGCCATTATCACGAAAGTTCTTTTGTAAATAATTAGTTACGAATGATGTCGTTCAATATATAAGCTATTAACACTAATTGTATACATTACTTGATCGCGAGCTTTTTTTTAGTACAATGGAACGGCTTATGTTTATTTTACTAGGCATATAATAACTAATTATATAAAGATCAATAATTATACAAAAAATCTAATAATTAAAATATCTTTAAACAGGGAAACAAAATGAAAAACAATCTCAAAAAATCACTATTAGCTGGTGCTATTGGTGCTGCTCTAATTATGAGTAGTGCTTCATACGCTGGTAACGATAATGGCGCCATGAAAGGTCTTATCGTTGATGGTAAAAATACCGCCGTTGTTGGTGCTGTTATTACCGTTAAAAACGCAAGCAATGGTTTTACTCGTTCGGTAACCGTAAAAGAAGACGGTACTTACCGTTTATCTGCATTACCAGTGGGTTATTATACCGTAACGATTACTAAAGATGGTTTTGAATCATTTGAACAAAAAAATGTTCGTATTCAAATCGGTACAACTAACTTAGACGCTCCTATCTACCGTTCTGGTCAAGATATGGAAGTAATCGAAGTTCGTGGTTCTACTGTTGCAACTATCGATGTAACTTCTTCTGAATCAGCTTTAAACATTGGTGATGTTGAATTAGCACGTTTACCCGTTGCGCGTGATATTACTTCAGTTGCTTTATTAGCTCCAGGTACAAGTCGCGGTGATAGTCGTTTTGGTAACTTAGCCTCATTTGGTGGTTCATCAGTTGCTGAAAATGCTTACTTTGTAAATGGCTTAAACGTTACTAACTTCCGTAACGGTTTAGGTGGTTCAACTATCCCATTCGAATTCTATAAAGAATTTCAAGTAAAAACTGGTGGTTATTCTGCTGAGTTTGGTCGTTCAACTGGTGGTGTTATCAATGCGGTAACTAAATCTGGTTCTAACGAATGGAAATACGGTGCTAATGTTTATTATTCGCCTAAAAGTTTAAGAGAATCAAATCCAAACAGTTTGCGTTTAGATGGCACCATGAAAACTTTTAATGAGAAAGATACCTATAATAAAGTAGACGGTAACGTTTACCTTTCTGGTCCTATTATTAAAGATACTTTATTCTTCTATGTATTATATAACCCGCGTAACATTGATCAAGAATATGTTACTGGCGGTGGTAGTCAATTTAATTCATCTTCTTCTAATGATGCATTTTGGGGCGGTAAAATTGATTGGAACATTATGGAAGATCACTTGTTAGAAGTGACTGCCTTTTCTGATCAACGTACCACGACCACAACTACTTTTGATTATGACTTTAAAACCGGTCAAAAAACATTAAACCCCGGTGCTTCTTTAGCTAACCGTGGTGGTGAAAATATCTCAGTTAAATATACTGGTTATATTACTGATGATTTTACTATTTCTGCCTTATGGGGTAAAAACAAAGCTGATTTAACTGATTCAAGTCCAAATGATTTAGACTGTCCTGCCATTGGTGATAGCCGTCAAGGTGGTTTTACTTCGTTAGGTTGTTGGAGCACTTTTGCACCATCAGCAGGCGAAGATACTCGTGAAGCTTTCCGTATTGATGGTGAGTGGACCTTGGGCGATCATAATTTACGTTTTGGTATGGATAACGAAAAAAATACTTCCATTGATTTAACTTTCTATTCTGGTCATAACTATTACCGTTATTTTGCCTTTGATGCAGGCGATAGAATTGGTTCAATTGGTCATACCTTTACAGAGGCTACTGAAGTTGTTCGCCATCGTGTATTAGAACGTGGCGGATCTTTTGATACTGAATCAAATGCTTTCTACTTAGAAGATACTTGGTATGTAACCGACGATATTACCGCGACTATCGGTATTCGTAACGAATCTTTTGATAATAAAAATGCTGCAGGTGCCTCTTTCATCAAAGTAGACAACCAATGGGCACCGCGTTTAGGTATTTCTTGGGATGTAAACGGCGATGGTGAGTCTAAAATATTTGCTAACTTTGGTCGTTATCATTTACCCATTGCTGCAAATACTAATATTCGCATGGCGGGTGCTGAGTTATTTACGCAAGATTGGTTTATATTAGAGGGTGTTAACTCTGATGATACACCAGTAATTGGTGCTAAATTAGGTGGTAGTATCTTTGGTGACGGTACAGTACCAGATCCAGCAGAAGTATTAGATACCTCAACTAAACCTATGTTTCAAGATGAATATATTTTAGGTTATCAAACATTATTAAACGATGATTGGTCRGTAGGTGTTAAAGTGACTTATCGTGACCTTAAAAGCATTATCGATGATATTACCATTGATAAAGCAATTCGTGCTAATGGTTGGGACTGGAATGGATCAAACATCTATGTGTTAACTAATCCTGGCTCAGATATCACAGTATCTTACGATACCGATGGTGATGGCACGCTTGAAGTTGTGAACATTAATGGTGCTGACTTAGGTTACCCAGATCCAAAACGTAAGTATGTTTCTTGGGAGTTCTCATTAGATAAAGCGTGGGATGACGTCTGGTCACTAAGTGCAACTTATACATGGGCACATAGCTTTGGTAATGCTGAAGGTTATGTTAAATCAGATAACGGTCAAGACGATGCTGGCTTAACTACCGATTGGGATTTCCCATACTTAATGCATGGCGCAAATGGTAACTTACCAAATGATCGCCGCCATACTTTTAAAGCATTTGGTTCTTATGCGGTAACTGAAGATTTCTTAGTAGGTGCAAACTTATTAATTCAATCAGGTCGTCCAATTAACGGTTTTGGTGAAAATATTCCAACAGATTTTGCCAATGCAAATAACGAAGTATATGCTTATGGTCAAACTTATTTTATTGGTGAC
The DNA here is from genome assembly GCA_002401725.1 of Gammaproteobacteria bacterium. Classification (GTDB taxonomy): domain Bacteria; phylum Pseudomonadota; class Gammaproteobacteria; order Enterobacterales; family Alteromonadaceae. The sequence goes on along the minus strand of NVTW01000008.1, from coordinate 91,422 downwards.
CAATTTGTACCACGTGGTAGCTTTGGACGTACTCCTTGGATAGTACAATTAGATTTAACTCTGAAATATAACATGGTTATTTCTGATACTGATGTAACTTTCCAAGCCGATATCTTCAACGTATTTAATGCACAATCTGTAACTCGCTTTGAAGAAAATGCAGAAAATGGTGGTGCAAGTAATGAGTTTTTAACTCCAAATACTTATCAAACACCACGTTACGTACAATTAAGCGCTTCGGTACGTTTCTAAAAACGGGATCTGTCCTCCCTGATTAAAAAAACCTCGCCTAGCGAGGTTTTTTTTTGCATTGTTTTTACTGATGGTTTTACTAGCAATATTTTATTTTTATTGGCAGATATCGTTTTGGGTTCTTTTGTTAATACTAATACTAGTGAGTAAGTGATCAAATATTAACGTGCCTATGTAGATCACTCAGGTGTTTACAATAATCGTCCTCTTCGAGACGTTTTAATCGATCTCGTACTTTTTGACGTAGATTCACGCTTAAAAGACTGCGGGAAAGACGATTCCCCCTGAGCCACGCGCATAGGCATGAATATTAATGAGGAGAAATTTTCAAGAGCAAGGCGCTTGATAGGGTAATAATGGGCTATTGTGATTGAAAGCAACAGAGCTATTGTTGATGTTAACTAGCAAGGGTGAGCAAATACTTATACAGGTTGTTATAAGGCAAAGAAACACCACGCTCATCCGTTGTTCTATGTTCCTGAAACAGTATCTTGACGTATCGCAGGTATATATTTTGTAGAAAACAAAAAACCAGCAATCTTGCTGGTTTTTTTAATGTGTAAGGGCAACTAGAGAATAATTTAAAATGACTTAAAGTTTTGCAACGCCTGGTATTAACGCAATATCAAACCATTTCTTAATCAAATCTTTTTCAAGATAAAAACGAGTTTGTGAACCTTTCATTCTAAAAGCATTATGCTTGTCTTTTCTTTCTTTTAAATTTTGTGTACCTTGCAAAACAATGTTGTTATTTTGATCATACAAATACATATAAAATTTTAAGCGCGGAAAATCATAATCGTTAACTGTACGCATAGAAATGGCTCTACCTTGCTGCACTTGACCTGCTAAATCCACATCTATCATCACTACTTTCATATGGTAATTTTCAGGTAATTTTTTTGCACTTTTACTGAAAGTTGCTTCTAACTCAGTGAATAATGTTTGCTGAAATTTATTTTTTCCTTCGGTATTACCCGCAACAATATCGCGATAATTTTCAGGGTTTTTCCATTCAACCTCAACATTTGCAGCAAAAGTAGATGATGTAAAGGTAAGTACGGTCAGTAGCGCGAAAGAACATCCTAGTATTTTTTTCATGATAGCCTCTATCTATAATGTAAGTGTGTGCATGTTAAATATAATTGAATAGGATAGATTAGAACAGTTATAAAGTGTAAATAAATATTGCAAAATTGTTAATTTATCAAGAGTAATTCAGCTAAGTGGGTTTGCAAAACATGCTGGTACTGACTATTCGGTGTGTTGGCAATCAATTGTGATAATTCATTACCTATCGCCGTAAATTTATAAAAATTTAAACAAACATTGTTAGTTTTATAGCCCAATGATAGAGGTGTGCCATTGTAGTCAAAGATAAGCGTTTCATTTTTTTGCAGCGGTCGAGTTTCTGCTTCTTGAGTAAAAATTAAATTGTTGACTTCTAAGGCAAGTAAATCACTGTAGTTTAAACCAAATTCAGCAAGGTTTAGCCTATATTGTTTGTTCCCAAAAAATACCGAGAGTAAATTAGGTTTTTGATATACCCCCGAAATAATTCTCATGGTATTGTTATGAGTGTCTTTCACAGAAAGAGATCGTGCTTTGGAAAGCAATTTAGCATCACTGATACTCATATCTTTGAACACTTTTAGTGCTTTTAATGAAAAAGAACCCGGTCGCGCTATTTCTCCAGCTAAAATTTTAGACCATAATGCTTGCATGGTTTGGTTACTGATATTTTCGGCGAGCAAAATAAAACTATTAAACCAATCAGCATCCGCTCGGTCAGTAATTTCCTCTAATGAACTGTATTCAAGCGCTTGCTGAATAATAGCTTCAAGGTTTTTTTGCTGTCTAATTTTACAGGTTTGTTGGTGTCTTTTAGCTCTTTCCATGATCGGAAGTTGCTGGTCTGCGGGCTTTAATCCATCTGCTAGTGCAAACTGCTTAGCTAAATTCAATAATTGCTGTTGGGTTGAGGTTTCATGGGTGATTTTTTTTGTGGTATTAGATGCCGCAGTTAGAGCGCTTTTATCATCTAAGCAATCATCATTATTAATGATCACTGGGGTTGATTTTACGTTTGTATTTTTCGGCATTTCAAATCCCCACCATGGTTAATAAATTGCTTAGAGTATAGACGATACTTGATTGATAAAAATACTGCAATATTCAGATTTTTTTTGTTATGGTTGTAGGAACGTTGCTGGCTTTTTAATTTTGAGTTGTTTTTAGCTGCTTCATATTAGCAAGCAGATAATATTTCTGACACTTTTTACATTGCTGGCTATAATTAGTTTATGAATTTATATCGAGATAACATTGCATAATTCGATATTGGCTTTTATTATGTAGATAAATGTAAAGTTACTCTTATTTATATGAGTATTTATAAAGCGTAACTAACTATCCGTTAAATAACAGCAKMAMRMWKKRKYWTKKYGWTKSGYYKKWMYYGWSRRYMKWWKGSMRSSKWYTGAAMRWYMGWRWKWTRACWTTCTCTTTATTGATGACAGCGACGAGGATGAAATCCTTAGTAACGCTAGTGCGGGCACATGGAAAGTATTAATCGTTGATGATGATCCTGAGATACATTCAGTTACCCAACTCGCGCTTTCCGATTTAGTGGTTCTAGGTCGCCACTTAGAATATCTTCATGCCTATTCAGGTGCAGATGCTTGTAAAATTATTGAACAAAATCGTGACATTGTTGTTGTTTTGCTCGATGTAGTGATGGAAACCGACGATGCCGGTTTAAAAGTAGTTAAATACATCCGTGAAGATTTAGACAGGCAAGACGTCAGAATTGTACTCAGAACAGGCCAACCCGGTTACGCTCCTGAAGAAAGCGTTATTAAAGATTATGATATTAATGACTATAAAACTAAAACTGAGTTAACCCGCCGCAAACTTGTTACTACCGTTTTTGCCGCAATAAGATCTTATCAGCAAATTGAAACGGTTAATCAAAGCCGAACAGGCTTAGAGCGCATTATTTCTTCTGCAGCTGAATTACTTGAACAGCAAACAATTCATGGTTTTGCTAAAGGTGTATTAGAGCAGTTGAATCATTTGCTTGGTGATACTGTAAACAGTGTTTTTTGCGCGCGCGGTCAAGGTATTCTTGATGATATCGATGATTTAAGTTTTTATATTTTAGGGCAAACCGGTCTTTCATCTATTTTAATCAATCAAAAGGTTAGTACATTAAAAAATGAGCTAACTAGCCAAATGGTCAATACTTGCTATTCACGTAAAAAAAATGATTTCTCCTCTGAAAATATAACTCTTTACCTTGCAAATGGCAGCTATCGAGCGGTTATTTTTATTGAGTTAACTGCCGAACTTTCATCCATCACGCAAAAATTAGTTGAAGTATTTCTAACAAATGTTTCTGTTGGCTATGAAAATGTGCATCTTTTTCATAAATTAAGAGATGCAGCATATAAAGATGTTTTAACAGATTTACCTAATCGTTTAGCTTTTTTACAGTCTTTGGAGCAGTTTTCGAATTATCACGATCAAGATATAGTCGCCGCACTTATTGATATTAATCACTTTAGCGATATAAATGATGGCTTAGGACAAGATATTGGTAATCAGCTTTTAGTGGCTGTTGCTCAACGGATCAATCAATTATGCACCGATAAAACCAATAGTTGCTTTACCGTTGCACGCATTGGTGCCGATGTTTTTGGGGTTATTGGTGAAAGTGATATTGTTAACCCGAAAAATTTAATTGCACTGTTTGATTTTCCATTCAAAGCCGGCGAGCAAAGTTTACCGCTTAATGCCTGTTTTGGTTTGTGTGCAAAAGAGCAAGCTCGAGGGGAAGGTAAAAAAGTATTAAATCAAATTAATATCGCACTTAACTTAGCCAAAAAAGATCGTCAAAATCATGCTGTTTTTTATGAACAAGAAATGGAAGATAAAACGTTGTGGCGTTTAGGTATGATCCGCCAATTACGCACCGATTTTGCCGATAATCGTTTAGAATTGTGGTATCAGCCACAATTAAGTTTAACTACCGGCAAGGTAAATGGTGCTGAGGCTTTACTACGATGGCGCACTGCTGAGGGTAAATTTATCTCCCCTGCTGTATTTATACCCCTAGCTGAATATTCAGGGTTAATTATCGAAATTGGCGATTGGGTTATCGAACAAGCTTGTAAGCAAATAAAGCTACTTGAACAGCAAAACTTTAATGAAATTACCATTTCGGTGAATGTTTCTATTCCACAATTCAGACAAGGCAATTTTGTTGAAAGTATTATTGAGAAAGTTCATCAGTATCAAGTAGAGCCAAGTAAATTCGAATTAGAGATAACTGAAAATATTTTGATGGATGATCCACAAATGGTTATTGATGCCTTGGTGCGTTTAAAAGCGGAAGGTTTACGTATAGCCCTTGATGATTTTGGTACAGGCTATTCTTCGTTAAGTTATTTGCAGCAACTTCCATTAGATAGATTAAAAGTAGATCGCGCTTTTGTAACTCACATTGCCGAAGAAGGGCAATCAATTATCGCGAATACTATTATTAATTTAGGCAAACAAATGAACTTAAATGTTATTGCTGAGGGCATTGAAGAAATGGCTCAGCAAGAGCATTTAAAAGCACAAGGTTGTCATGACGTACAAGGATTTTTCTACGCTAAACCAATGCCTGCTGATGAATTTGTGCAATATTTAAAAGATAATAATTAACACTTCATCATAGGTTAATTGTAGGTACGGACTTTAGTCCGACAATAAAAATAAATTCATGCGAGTTAAAACCTGATATGCGTCACCTCGACGAAGATCAGGCTCTGCTCCAGCTTTCTTTACTTGGTACAAACCCGGCCAATATTAATGAACAACAAGCAACCCCTGCTCCAATGTAAAACACCCAAGATGGATGAACTATCCACACCATACCCAATAATACCGGAATTACTACCGCAGCAATATGATTGATGGAAAAGCTAACTCCTGCACTGGCAGCAATATCTTCGGGTAAGGCAATTTTTTGGAAATAAGATTTTACCGCAATCGCTAAAGCAAAAAACAAATGATCGACAACGTACAAACCCGCCGCAATATGAGCATTTTCAACTAAGGCATAACCAATAAATAGTAAAATTAAGCCAATATATTCAATGTGTAAAACAATGCGTTCACCTAGTACACCAATTAACTTGCCAATTTTGGCAGCAAATAACCAGTTAAATACATAGTTAATTAAAAATAGCGCACTGATATCAGCAACACTATAATTAAATTTTTCAACCATTAAAAAACCAGCAAAAACGACGAATATTTGTCGACGTGCGCCACTAAAAAAAGTGAGCGCGTAAAATAACCAATAGCGTTTACGTAACACTAATTTTTTAGTTTGTTCGTGCGGTGTTTTAAATTGTTTAAATTTGATGGCAATGAACGAGGTGCAGATCAAGCCGAGTGTGCCAAATAATAAGTAAGTTGCTTGGTAAGACCAAGTCAGTTTTTCCATTAATAACCAAATAGTGCTGTAGGCTAATAGCGAGGCAACCGATTTTACTGAAAGCATTTTTCCTAAAAAGTGCGGTGTTCGTTCTTTATCAATCCATTGTAAAGTGAGAGATTGACTCATGGTTTCAAAATAATGAAAACCAGTAGACATCAACATAGTGGTTAAATACAAGCCGATAACAGAAGGGAAATAGCCGGTAATAGCAACACCAATACAAGTGAGTGCAAGGGCGATTAAAGCAAAGGTTTGTTCTTTTAAAAATAATAATACATAAATGGCAGTAAAGGCTAAAAAGCCGGGAATTTCACGTAAGCTTTGTAAAATGCCAATTTCTTTACCCGTAAAGGCTGCTTTTTCTATCACAAAATTATTGAGCAATACCATCCATACTGAAAACACTATCGGCATAATAAAAGCCATGCTTAGTAGTAAGTGCTCAGGTTTGTTATATGAATTTAAATGCTTTTTAATAGAATTCATGTGCTTCTACAATAGATTATTTTTATAGTCATTATTGTACGCTAACTTGTGCAAATGACTTATAAAATTTGTTAGAATAACACCAAATTCTAGGAGATTATTTTTATGACTAATTATGTTGTCGGGCACAAAATTCCCGATTCAGACTCAATTGTGGGTGCGATTGCTTTTGCGTATTTAAAAAACGCTATTGGCGAACCAGTAATTGCAGCGCGCTTAGGCGATCCTTCGCCAGAAACTCAATTTATTTTAGACAAATTTGGTTTTGAAGCACCATTATATAAAACCAGTTATGCTGGCGATGGTGTTTATATTGTTGATCATTCAGATATTGAACTAGCACCCGATGATATCGACCAAGCAACTTTGCTGGGTATTATTGATCATCATAAATTAGGTGATTTAACTTCTTCAACCCCACTTGAATGCTGGATACGCCCTGTTGGTTGTACCAATACCGTGATTAAAATGATGTACGATTTTCATCACATTGATATTCCTAAAAACATCGCCGGTATGATGCTATGTGCGATCATGAGTGATACCGTTATTTTTAAATCGCCTACTTGTACTACTGCTGACATCAAATGTGTTGAAGCATTAGCCGAAATTGCCAATATTGACGATCCTAAAGGCTTAGGCATGGAAATGTTTTTGGTGAAATCAGCGGTTGCAGGTACACCTATTCGTGATCTTGTTAAACGCGATTTTAAAGACTTTAATATGAACGGTAATAAAGTGGGTATTGGTCAATTAGAAGTGGTTGATTTGTCAGTATTTGATGATATTAAAGCTGATCTTGCCGCTGATTTAGTAGCATTAAAAGCCGAAGGTGGGCGTCATAGTGTTTTATTATTATTAACCGACATTATGAAAGAAGGCTCTGAATTATTGCTTGTTAGTGATGATGATTCATTAACTGAAAAGGCTTGGGATATTAAAGCTGTTGCAGGTAAGGCTTGGCTTGATGGTGTGCTTAGTCGCAAAAAGCAAATTGTACCTCAGTTACAAGCTGTTTTTGCGTAGTATTTGTATAAACGCTTTTGTTGGGTTTCGTTCCTCAACCACAACCTACGTAGCATTGTAGTAAATAGAGTTAGTTGTTGAGAGCCGTTTCTTCATTGCAATCTGCATGTCTTTGTAGATTGTGGTAGAGCGTAGCGAAACCCAACAAAGCTTGTCATAAATTAACTTCAGAAATAGGTTAGCTGTGCTTTTTAATACCTATTTTAATATCTAAATCAAACTTCAAACAAACAATTCAAACAGGCGTTTAAAAAAAGTTGCATTATTAATTTTTTTAAAGCACACTCCGTAGTCTATTATTAGATAATCACAATAATATATATTCAAATTTTTTGAGTATCAAAATTACGAAATTCAGTTGAAATCTTTTGTAAACCGTTTTATTTGCTGATTTTAGCTGAGTATTTTCCCATCAATCGACACCAGATCACAGTGAAGGAGAGTCGGCATGATATATCAAGGCAGCAGCCTTTCAGTTCAATTATTGAACAATGGTATTGTAGAATTTAGCTACGATGCGCAAGGTTCAGTTAATAAATTTGACCAACAAACGTTTAACGAATTTCGCAACGCTATTGATGCAATTAATAATTGCAGTGCAGCTAAAGGCGTTATGGTTACCTCAGCTAAATCAACGTTTATTGTTGGCGCAGACATTACTGAATTTGAAGAAACATTCAAACAACCTGAAGCAGAATTAATTCCGTGGATCAAAAATGCCACCGATATTTTTGATGCTTTTGAAGACATTAAACTACCCACAATAGCCGCTATTAATGGTTTTGCCTTAGGCGGCGGTTGTGAAATGATTTTGGCTTGTGATTATCGTGTTGCCGATACTACGGCAAGCATTGGGCTACCTGAAGTTAAGTTAGGTTTAATGCCAGGTTTTGGTGGCACTGTACGTTTACCACGTGTTATTGGCGCAGACAATGCTATTGAATGGATCTCAACAGGTAAAATTCATAAAGCGGCACAAGCACTAGCTGTTGGCGCTGTTGATGCGGTAGTTGAGCCTGAAAACTTACGCAGTGCAGCTATTAGCATGTTAACGCAAGCGATTGCCGGTGATTTAAATTGGCAAGCAAAACGTCAGCCTAAATTAGATCCTCTAAAATTAAGCAAGTTAGAAAATATTATGACCTTTTCAACCTGTAAAGGCATGATCGCTGCTAAAGCAGGTAAACATTATCCTGCACCTATGGTGATGGTAAATGCTATTGAAGCAGCCGCGACGTTAGACAGAGCTGGCGCTATGGCAGCAGAAAATGCAGGTTTTGCAAAATTGGCTAAAACCGATGCTGCAACGGCACAAACTGGTTTATTTATGGCTGATCAAGTTATAAAGGCTAAAGCGAAAAAAGCGGCTAAACAAGCAACAAAAGCAGTAAACAAAGCGGCTGTTTTAGGTGCTGGTATTATGGGCGGTGGTATTGCTTATCAATCAGCCTATAAAGGCACGCCGATTGTAATGAAAGATATTAATGATAAAGCGCTTGATTTAGGTTTATCAACCGCAGCAAGTATTTTAACCAAACAAGTTGAACGCGGTCGTATGCAGCCTAAAAAAATGGCTGGCGTGCTAAATGCTATTACCCCAAGCCTAACTTATGACAGTGTTAAAGACGTTGATATTGTGGTTGAAGCGGTTGTTGAAAACCCTAAAGTTAAAGGCATGGTTTTAGCTGAGGTTGAACAGCATATTAGTGAAGATGCTATTTTAACCTCCAACACCTCAACTATTTCAATTGATTTATTAGCACAAAGCGTTAAGCGCCCACAAAACTTCTGTGGTATGCATTTCTTTAATCCTGTAAATAAAATGCCATTGGTTGAAGTTATTCGCGGTAAAGACACTTCTGATGAAACCGTTGCTGCTGTGGTTGCTTATGCGGCTAAAATGGGTAAATCACCTATTGTAGTTAACGATTGTCCGGGTTTTTATGTAAATCGCGTTTTATTTCCGTACTTTGCTGGTTTTAGTCAATTAATGCTTGAAGGCGCTGACTTTGTTGCTGTTGATAAAGTAATGGAAAAACAATTTGGTTGGCCGATGGGGCCTGCATTTTTACTTGATGTGGTGGGTATTGATACCGCCGATCATTGTACCGATGTAATGTCGGCTGGTTTTCCTACCCGTATGCAAAAAATTGATAATGATCCGGTTAGCGCGCTTTATAATGATAATCGTTTGGGTCAGAAAAATGGCAAAGGCTTTTATGATCATGGTAAAGATAAACGTGGTCGTCCAAGCAAAGTACCCGCTGATCGCGCTTTAGAATTATTGGCAGCAAGCTGTGCTGACAAACAAGACTTTAGCAGCGAAGAAATCATTACTCGTTTAATGATCCCATTAGTGAATGAAGTAGTACGTTGTTTAGAAGAAGGCGTAGTTGCTAGTGCTGCAGAAGCTGATATGGGCTTAATTTATGGTTTAGGTTTCCCACCATTTAGAGGGGGTCCAATTCGTTATTTAGAAACATTAGGTTTAGTTAACTTTATTGAAATGGCTGATAAATATGCGCACTTAGGTGAAATTTATCAAGTTACCGATGGTTTGCGTGAAATGGCAAGTGCAGGTAAGTCTTATTTTAAAACCAATGTTGCTAACAATGTTACCAGCAATGAAGCTAAAGCTTAGGAGAATATTATGAAAGAAGTTGTCGTTATCGATTGTATTCGTACGCCAATGGGGCGTTCAAAAGCCGGTGTTTTCCGTCATACCCGTGCCGAAGCTTTATCTGCGCATTTAATGCAACAAATTTTAGTACGTAACCCGAAATTAGATCCCAATGAAATTGAAGATATTATTTGGGGTTGTGTAAAACAAACTAAAGAACAAGGTTTTAACATTGCTCGTAATGCGCAATTACTTACTGATATTCCAAAATCAGTGGGTGCAGTAACCGTAAACCGTTTATGTGGCTCATCTATGCAAGCAATGCATGACGCTACGGTAAATATTATGGCTGGACAAGGTGATGTTTATTTAGTCGGTGGTGTTGAACATATGGGCCATGTACCTATGATGTACGATATTGATTTTGATCCACGTTTAAGTCATCACATCGCTCGTGCATCAGGTAATATGGGCTTAACTGCTGAGTTACTGGGTAAACAAAATGGTATTACTCGTGAGATGCAAGACGCTTTTGGTGCGCGATCGCATCAACTAGCTCATCAAGCAATGCTTGAAGGTCGTTGGGATAATGAAATTGTTGCCACCGAAGGTCATGACGCTACTGGCGCGCTATCATTAATTAAACATGATGAAGTTATTCGCCCCGACACAACCCCTGAAACATTAGCTGGTTTACGCCCCGTGTTTGATCCAGTCAATGGTACTGTAACCGCAGGTACTTCTTCAGCGTTATCAGATGGCGCTTCTGCAATGTTATTAATGTCTGCTGACAAAGCAAAAGAATTAGGCTTAACCCCGCGTGTTAAAATTCGCGGTATGGGTGTTGCTGGTTGCGATCCTGCTACTATGGGTTATGGTCCCGTTCCGGCCACACAAAAAGCGTTAAAACGTGCAGGTTTAACTATTAACGACATTGAGCTTTCTGAATTCAACGAAGCATTCGCAGCGCAAGCATTATCTTGTATTAAAGTGCTGGGTTTAGAAGACAAAATGGATCGCATCAACTTAAATGGCGGTGCTATTGCACTAGGTCATCCGTTAGGGTGTTCAGGTACTCGTATTTCAGGCACGTTAATTAACTTGATGGAAGGGCAAGATGTAAACATCGGCCTAGCCACCATGTGTATAGGACTAGGACAAGGTATCGCGACTGTCTTCGAAAGAATGTAATTAACCTCGTTCTCTTTGTTATTCAACGTTTATACCGCGTTGGAAGTACTCATTTGCATGCGCAAACTCCGTGCTTCCGCCTTGTCTAAACGCTGATTATCTTTGAGAACATGATTAATGTTTTAATTAATAAAAACCCAGCAATTTTGTTGGGTTTTATTTTATTGAGACTAATAGCAGTAGGTTGCCTTTCGCGGAGCGAAGCGCAACAAATTAATTTTTAAATAAATGAATCACTATCATCATGGCACCACTTATTGCAATGGCGTTTAATCTCGGCGAGCTTATTTTCAATAAATGCTTTGCTGGCAGTTTTTGTGTCTTTTCCGTTGCTGACTTAACCGTTAGTTTATCAGTAATACTATAAACAAAGCATAAATCACAAGGCTTTATCAGTATACTCTTTTGCTCGGTGTAAGTGCTTACTTTTGCTCGGTATTTTCCTGTTTTAGTCATAATATTCAAATCATTAATATCACCTGAGATGAGCTTTCCTTGAGTTTTACTGCCACCATCAAAGTTCGATAGCTGTAATAACTGCGTTAAATGATCTGTATTAGTTTCACCCTTAAATGTATGTTGCAGCGAAATTCCTTCGCCTGAAATCAACACTAAATTGCGCCAATAGCCCCTAAAGTCAGAAAATTCACCGTCTGAAACTACGCTAGCGATGCTTAAGCGCCACTCAAAATTAGTTAAAGTACCGCCGTCATTAATAGCTAATTCGGTAGTAACACCTTTACCGTTTTTCCAAGGGATTTGTTTAAATTGATCGGGAGAAATAATACTGAGCATAAGCAACCTTTAATCTAGTGAAAAATACAATTATATCACGTAGAATTAACGCCACGAGAGCCAGTAGATAAATTGAGGAAATAAACCACATGGTAGTGAATTCAGCACAGCTATTACAACAAATTTTCGGTTTTGAGTGCTTTAATACTGGYCAACAACAAGTCGTTGATACGGTTTTAGCGGGTCGAAGTGCGGCGGCTATATTTCCTACTGGGTCGGGTAAATCGTTATGCTACCAATTACCCGCCACACAACTACCGCATTTAACGTTAGTGGTTTCGCCGTTGCTGGCGTTAATGCAAGATCAACTCGCTTTTTTGGCAAGTAAGCATATAAGCGCGGCGAGTATTGATTCAATGCAAACGCGCGAACAAAGTACCGCGGTTATGAACGGCGTACGCAGTGGCGAGATCAAAATTTTGATGATTTCGGTAGAGCGTTTAAACAATGAACGCTTTCGTCAATTTTTAGCACAAGTGCGCATCTCTTTATTAGTGGTKGATGARGCMCATTGTATTTCAGAATGGGGGCATAATTTTCGCCCTGATTATTTAAAATTACCACAATATCAACGCGATTTTAATATTCCACAAACGTTACTACTTACCGCTACCGCAACCACTAAAGTTGTGGCTGATATGGGCGCTAAGTTCGCCATTAACCAAGAAGATATTACTTTAACTGGCTTTTATCGGGAAAACTTACATTTAGCGGTGCAAGGCGTGAACAGCAGTGAAAAAATTACCGTGTTAGGTGCTTGGCTACAAGATAAGGTTCAGCAAGCCGGCATTGTTTATGTCACTTTGCAACAAACAGCGGAGCAGGTAGCACAACAATTACAACAATATGGTTTTAATGCGCAAGCTTATCATGCAGGCATGAAAAGCGATCAACGCCAACACATTCAACAACAATTTATGAATAGTCATATTAATATCATTGTCGCCACCATTGCTTTTGGCATGGGCATTGATAAAAGTGATATTCGCTATGTAGTGCATTATGATTTACCTAAATCTATTGAAAACTACGCACAAGAAATTGGTCGTGCAGGGCGCGATGGTCAAGTATCGCAATGTTTAGTGTTAGCCAATCAAGATAATTTAAATGTACTTGAAAATTTTGTTTATGGCGACACCCCAGAATTGTCGGCAATTCGTTATGTACTCACACAAATAGCCGAACAAACCGAGCAAGTTTCCTCACAAAAAATGAATCAATGGGAAGTGCTGCTTAATAGCTTATCGAGTGATTCAAATATACGCTTATTAAGCTTAAAAACACTGTTGGTGTATTTAGAATTACTTCAAGTGATTAAACCTGCTTATAGCTATTTTGCCGAATATAAATACAAATTTTTACAGTCACAAACGCAAGTATTGGCTCATTTTGATGAAAACAGACAAGCTTTTTTAAAGGCAATTTTTAATTCTTCGGATACTGCGAAAATTTGGTCAACGGTTAATTTTGAACGTTTACAGCAAACTCATCCAAACGAACGCGAACGAGCATTAAAAGCACTAGATTATTTGCACGAAAAAAATTGTATCGAACTACAAAGTACGCAAATGACGCAAGTGTATCAAGTAAATTTAATCAACCTAAACTCAGCAATGGATATAGACAAACTAAGCGATAAACTTTATCAGCGTTTTAGTGGAAAAGAGACCAGTGAAATAACAAGAATTCAACAATTATTAGCTTTTTTTACCAGTAGTCAATGTTTGAGTAAGCAATTAGCAGAATATTTTTCTGATCACCAACTGTCACAGGGGTGTGGTAATTGTTCAGTATGTAGAGGAAATATTGCCCAACTGCCACCGCAAGCGCAATTAGCACCATTATCAAGTTATAACTTCGCCGATTTAAGTATGAAAATAAATGAAAAATTGGCAGAAAAAAGCAGCGCTACGCTAATTAGTCGCTTTTTTTGTGGCTTAACCACGCCAATTTTTACTAAATTACGGGTGCGTAAATTTAAAGGTTTTGCTGTGCTTGAAAACTACCGTTTTAGTGAAGTTAAAGCGTGGGTTGAGGAAAATAATGAATAAAAAACATTTTGTAATACTAGTGTTATTACTTGCTCTTTTTGGCTATATTTTTAAAGAGTCACAGGCGCTAAATTTATTGTTTCATGGTAAAGAAACTCCCCAAGTTATTAGTTCGCCCCCCAAAGCGTTAAATGCTGTCAATACTGAGATTAATACTCAACAATCTCAAATGACAATCGCTGACGAAAACCGGTCAGCAGATGAAAACTATATTGTTAAATGTGAACTTGATGAAGATAAGCTCAATTCCATGTATCCGCAAAAAGCAATGGAGGAAAAGTTCACAAATATGATGGCGGATTTACAACAGGCTAAAAATTTAGATTCTCAATTAGCTTATGCACTGTATTCCAAAGAAAGCTTTGCAGAAAATAATACAAAAAATATTGAGCTACTTAAGCGTGTGTTTATGGCAGAGCCGACTAATGCGCTAGCGATGACGAGTTTATTGCAAGAATGTGCTGATTTAGAAAATGCACTTTGTGATCAAAACATAGAAAAACTAGCTATTCAACATCATAATGATAACGGTTATTTGTGGTTTTTAATTGGTAATAAACGTATTAAGTTACAAGATAAAGCGGGTGCTATTTCTGCTTTTAATAAAATGATCAGCGCTCCTTATTTTGATGAAATGTTTGCTGATTATATCGATAATTTTATGAATATAAGTGGTGGCTACAATATTGCCCCAAGTTCATTAAGATCTATCATGGTATTCGGCATGGCTGCAGCGCGAAAATCACCATCATTTTCAGCCTTAACTCAATTTTGTAAAACTATCAGTGCTGAAGATTTAGCCTCGGCATATTTGTGTTTAGATATTGGTAAAACATTAGAAAATAGCAGTAAGTTAGCACTTTTCAATTTGATCGGCTTTGCTATGCAAGAAAATGTTTATCAAAAAAACAAAGATGAAAAAGCACTTGCTGCACTGCAAATAAGAAAAGAAAACTCATCTTTTATAAAAAACTATAGTAAAGCGGCGTATAATTTAATGATTTTTGATGAAAAACTCCATGAACATTGGCTAAATACCTTTAAAAATAAAGGTGAAACGGCGGCAAGCAAAGCCCTTAATAAAGAAGCGGTATTACTTTCTAAAAATAAAAATTATTATCCATGTAATAATTTATTTTAAGAGAAACTAATACCGATTAACTACAACTTTCGCACTCTAAAATTACGTCCTTTCATTTTGCCTTCGCTGATTTTTTTCAGGGCAATATTGGCTACTTTATGATCAACGGCCACATAAGCGCGAATGGGGAACATGGCGATTTTTCCTACTTGATCAGCGCTGATTTTTTGCTGAGAGTTTTTGTCTGAGGTAAGTGCACCTAAAATATCACCGGGGCGAAGTTTTTGCTTCTTTCCACCGTCAATTTGTAGCGTTATCATGTTGGGTTTTACAATATCGTGGTTTAGCACTATTTCGTCGGGTAAATCTTCAACCACAATGCTTTGTTCTATATAGTCTTCAAGGCGAATTACTTTGTGCGCTTCTTTGTGGCTGATCAATGATAAAGCGACACCTGTCGCACCTGCGCGTCCGGTTCTACCAATACGATGTACGTGTATTTCAGGATCATGGGCAATATGATAATTGATCACTGCATCAAGCGCATCAATATCTAAACCGCGAGCAGCAACATCGGTTGCCACCAAAATAGCGACGCTTTTATTGGCAAAACGTACCAGCGTTTGATCGCGATCTTTTTGTTCTAAATCACCATGTAAAGCTACTGCGCTAAAACCATAATTAGTTAACTCGTCGGCAAGTTGCTGACACTCTAATTTGGTATTGCAAAAAATCACGCTAGATTCACGTTGAAATTGTTGCAATAATAAACGTACTGCAAGTAAACGCTCACTATTGTCGTTTACCTGATAAAAATGTTGATTAATGGTGCTTTCTTGATGTGTTGACTCAACCTTTACTGTGACTGGCGAATTCATAAAACGTTCAGTTAACGGTTGTATTTGTTCGGGGAAAGTAGCGCTAAATAATAACGTTTGTTTGTGTTTGGGGCATAAAGAAAAAATTAAATCTAACGCATCTTGAAACCCCATTTCGAGTATTCTATCGGCTTCATCCAGTACTAAAGTGGTTAAGTTATCGAGATTTAAACGGCCTTTTTTTAAATGATCTTCAATACGCCCCGGTGTACCCACAATAATGTGGGCGCCATGCTCAAGCGAACCAATTTGTGGTCCCATGGGAGTGCCACCACAAAGGGTTAATACTTTAATGTTATGAATAGCGCGAGCAAGTTTACGAATTTCTTTGGCGACTTGATCGGCCAACTCTCGCGTCGGGCATAAAACTAAAGTTTGTACACGAAATTTTTTCACCTCAAGTTTGTTTAATAAGGCCAAACCAAAAGCCGCCGTTTTACCCGAACCCGTTTTTGCTTGCGCAATAACATCTTTTCCGGCGATCATTAACGGTAAGCTTTGTGCTTGAATCGGCGTCATCTCGTTATAGTCCATCGTGGCTAAATTATCGATTAATGCTTTATTTAGTGCTAAGGATGAAAATAATGATGAAATAGAGGTGTTTTGCACTATAGATTGCCTGTGATGTGGTCAGAAAATTCGTTATTATTATAACAGAATAAAATTATTACTGATTGGTATTACATGAAAAAAATCGCCATTTTTGTTGATGTTCAAAATATTTATTACACCACTCGCCAGGCTTATAAACGTCAATTTAACTACCGTAAGTTTTGGCAATTAATCAGCCAGCAAGGTAAAATTGTACTCGCTAATGCTTATGCCATTGATAAAGGTGATGATCAACAAATCAAGTTTCAAGATGCCCTTAAACATATTGGCTTTAATGTTAAACTTAAACCTTATATTCAACGCAGTGATGGTTCAGCCAAAGGAGACTGGGACGTGGGTATTGCTATTGATGTGTTAGAAGCTGCGCAAGAAGTTGATACCGTTATTTTATTATCGGGTGATGGCGATTTTGATCTTTTGCTCGATAAAATCAATACTAAATATCAGCTTTCAACGCAAGTGTATGGTGTTAAAATGCTCACCGCCAATTCATTAATAAAAGCAGCGAGCCAATTTTATGCGATTGAAAATGAATTATTATTATGATCGCAAAAAATCATCTAGGTTGTGGTTGAGCAACAAACCCCAACATTTAACTGTTCTAACTAACAAGTACCCATTTATTTATGTTTTCTGAAAAAAGTTTAAAAGCCGTTTTTCCGGCTAACGAGTGGCAAAAAGGACGTCGTTTATTTAATAAAAAATTAGTTAAAAACGCCGTGCGTGATGGCAACATTGTTCGTGGTACGGTGGGTAGTGAGTCTTATTGGACTGAGCATTATGCTACTCGTTTAGTTTATGATGAAGACGATCAGCAAATAGAGTCTTTTTGTAATTGTTATGTGGCTTATGAATGTAAACATGGTGCGGCACTTGCGCAATACTATTTAGAAAAGGAAGGATCACATGGTGCATCGAAAGCTAAAATTGAACAATGGCTAAGTGGCTTTACGACGAGTGAAAAATCATCGTCAGCGAAAGCATTACTCTATTTTTTACATGAAAATAGTTATGACAGCAGTGATTATTTACAACTAACCGTTAAAAGTTCACGCCAAAAAACGCGCGGTGGTTGGAGTAAATCGTTAGGAAACGAGCAAGTTTCTAGTTATTTAACTAACCTTGAATACGTCACGGATGATGATGGCGATATTATTGCGCAAATAAGTAAAGGAAATAATTATCGCCATGAGATAAAAAATCATGATTTATTTGCAAAATTAATTACCACAGGACGTTGTTTTTGGTTAAACCATTATGATTTAGATAAACCGATAATGCTAGCTCAGCCGATAAGCGCTAGTTGGCAATGGACACCATTAGAAAACGACTTACAAAAGCTACGGTTAGTATTAGCGGAACCTTGTGCTGATATTCGTTTTATCAAATCGCAACCGATCACCTATTATCATACTCAAAACAATGCCATTGGTTTAGTTAACACGAATACCCAATGTGACTTTGAAGAGCAATTATTAGCCAGTCCTACGTTTAGTGAAGAGCAATTACCTTGGGTAATGAGCAAGCTCGCCTTGTCGCTCGGTGAAGTAGCTAAAAAACTGCCTAAACCTAAATTAAAACAAGCTATTGAATTAACTAAGCCGATAGTGCAATTAATCTTAAGCTCACCGTATACTCATGATCCTGAATTATCATTAGCCAAGATCGCCTTTAATTATCAAGGAAATTTAATTTCCCCTGCCAACAATAATGCGGTAATAACGAAGGATGAAAACAACCAAACTATACGTATTTATCGCGATTTGGCTTTTGAAGAACAAGTATTAACGACATTAAAAGACACACATTTTAGTGAGTATGAGCGTAACTATTATCACCGTGAAAAAGACTATCAGTTAACCTTGCAAGGTTCATCTTTTTGGCATCGTTTTTTACATAACACCGTGCCAGCACTAAAAAAGCAGGGCTGGTTAATAACCCAAGAGGATAATTTTTATTATCAGCAGTTAGCGACCGACAATGTATTTTCTGCTGCCATAATGGAAGATGAAAGTGACAGTCATGATTTTTTCTCGTTGGCGTTAAATATAGACATTAATGGCAAACAAATGCCGGCTTTTCCAATATTACTGAGCGCTATTGAGCAGTTGCCGAGCAAGTTACTCAGTAATGAATTGAGTGATGGGCTTAGCCCTGAACTAAAAGAAACTTTTGCACAAGAGTATGCAAAAGTGTTTATTACTCTTGATAACGGAGAGTTTATTGTTCTTGATTATCAAAGTATTAAACCATTATTAATACAGTTTGTTGAACTGTTTATGCCTAATGCGTTGCAAGACGATGGCAGCTTGAAGCTCTCGCGTTTTCAAGGTCATCAAACACTAAGCATGCTTGATGATCAAGGCTTAATGACCCAAGGTGCAGAGCGTTTACGTAAATTGGCTGAAAAATTGAAAAATTTTAAGCAAATAAAGACCGTACCGGTACCTAAAAAACTGAATGCTGAATTAAGAGTCTACCAACAGCAGGGGCTAAACTGGTTGCAGTTTCTGCGTGAATATCAATTAAGCGGTATTTTGGCAGACGATATGGGCTTAGGTAAAACTATTCAATCGCTGGCGCATTTACAAGTTGAAAAACAGCAAAAACGGCTAACCAAACCGTGCTTAATTATTGCGCCCACCAGTGTGGTATTTAACTGGGCGCAGGAGATCACAAAATTTACGCCTGATCTTTCTTATGTGGTGGTTCATGGTAGCGACAGAAAACAACATTTCGACAATTTAACTAACTATGATGTGGTGATCACTAGCTATGCCTTAATTGCGAAAGATACTGATATTTATAAAGAATTAAACTTTTATTATTTAATTTTAGATGAAGCACAATACATTAAAAATCCGAAAACCAAATTGTATCAAGCGGTTATTAGCTTAAAATCTGAGCATAAATTATGTGTAACTGGTACGCCAATGGAAAATCATTTAGGCGAATTTTGGGCACAATTTAACTTTTTATTACCGGGCTTTTTAGGAGGGCAAAAACAATTTAACAAGCTGTTTAGAAATCCGATTGAAAAACACAGTGATCATCAGCGTAAAATTATTTTAAACCAGCGTATTAAACCGTTTATTTTACGTCGCACTAAAGACAAAATTGCCACTGAATTACCGAAAAAAACCGAAATTGTGCAAATGCTGCGTATTGAGGGAAAACAAGCGCAACTGTATGAATCGGTTCGTTTAGCCATGGATGATCGCTTAAAAGACATTATTGCTAAAAAAGGCTTACAACGCAGTCAAATAGAAATACTCGACGCGTTATTAAAATTACGGCAAGTGTGTAATCACCCGCAATTATTGCCGATGGCGAGTGCGAAACAAATTAAACAATCGGCAAAATTAGAATTTTTAATGGAAACTTTACCTGAGTTAATAGATGAAGGGCGAAAAATATTAATATTTTCACAATTTACCAGTATGTTAGCGTTAATTGAAGCTGAGTTGGTAAAAGAAAATATCGATTTTGTTAAACTTACGGGGGCGAGTAGAAACCGCCAACAAATAGTTGAAAAATTTCAAACAGGCAATATTCCGGTATTTTTAATTAGCTTAAAAGCCGGTGGTGTGGGTTTAAATTTAACCGCTGCCGATACGGTGATCCATTTTGATCCGTGGTGGAATCCTGCGGTAGAAAATCAAGCTACTGATCGCGCCCRTCGTATTGGTCAAGACAAACCGGTGTTTGTTTATAAACTCATTATTGAAAATTCTATTGAAGAAAAAATACAACAAATTCAACAAACCAAAGCAGAACTGGCTAATTCGTTATTATCTGAAGAAGTCAGCGAAGGTAAGTTAACGCTTACTAATGATGTGCTTGAAGCATTAATGGCACCATTAACTTGAATGTGATATTAATTTTCATGCCTATGCACTTGACTCAGGATCGTCATCCCCGCAGTCTTTTAAGCGGGGTTCTACGTCAAAAAACAAGAGATCTTCGATAAAAACGTCTCGAAGATGACGATTATAATAAATACCTGAGTTATCTGCATAGGCATGTTAATTTTTAAGACTAAGAGCTGAATTCAAAAGGTAATAGATGATTAATTTTGTGATAATCTTCAGCTTTTTTAGTTTGGGCTTGTTAGCTCAACGCAAGCTAACATTGCCAAAAAAGTTGCCCGTAACACTAAATCAATTGGTGATTAATATCGCCATTCCAGCCGTTATTTTATTGCGTATTCCACCATTACAGCTTTCATCTGCAATACTCTTTCCCATCTTTGCTGCTTGGCTCACGGTGATTATTGCTGCTTTTTGTGTCCATTTTATGGGTAAAAAACTGGCTTGGTCGAAAGCTGTTATTGGCGCGTTAATGATGACGGCGGTGCTCGGAAACACCTCCTATTTAGGTTTTCCGATGGTAAAAATGTTTTATGGTGAAGCCGCATTACCGTATGCGATTATTTTTGACCAACTTGGTAATTTTATTGCCTTGGCGGTATACGGCACGCTGATCATTTCCTTATACGGAGAAAACACTCATCAGTTAACGGCTATTACAATAATAGCGCGAGTTTTTCGGTTTCCGCCGTTTATTGCGTTAATTGTTGCCTTTTTTATTAGCGAAGGTTCCATTCCTTCAAGTATTATATTGCTGTTATCGTGGTGTGCGCTGGCGATGGTACCCTTAACCATGTTTATCGTTGGTTTGCAGTTTCAATTACAGCTTGACCCTCATTATCGCCAACCGTTAATGGTTGGTTTAGCTATTAAAATGCTGATAACACCGTTAGTTATTTTATTGGTTGCTTGGGGCGCACCTGTTGCGGGAGATATTGCTAAAGTGTCAGTATTTGAATCAGCCATGCCACCTATGGTTACTGCCGGTGTTATGGCAATGCAAGCTAATTTAGCGCCAAAATTGGCGAGTGCGATGGTGGGGTTTGGTTTGTTTGCCGCGTTTGTTTTATTGCCCTTGGTTTATTGGCTAAATTCAGTGATCTTGATATAAAAAAATAGCCCGCAATGGGCCATTTTACTATTATGGAGAATTAAGGTTTAGCTTGATCTACTAAAATAAAAGAACTAAACCCTAACATCTACGTGTTGACCCAAAGCTGACTCTGGGCTTGATGCCTGTACAGGTGCCACCGATTGCAAAAGCTGATTGGTGATACTTGCCTGCTGATCTTGCGATTGTTTTAACAAACTAACATTCACTGCGTCCAATGTTTGTTGTTGTGTTTGGCGTCCAACCGCTGCACCGACACTGCTTAGATTCATAGTAACTCCGTCTTATAGAGAAATAATTTTCTCTACTTTATATCGACAGTTTTTTTATTTACTTTATAGCTATTTTCATAGTTAATTTAACGCTTTCTTTTTATTGCTTATTTCTTTTTGGAATAAAAAAGCTTTATCTATTCTTTTTTGTTTTACTTATTATTGTCTATCCTACGCATTACAAATTTAACTGTTTAATTTATGCGAAGAGAACACTATGTTGCCARAGCAGCAAAAATTTAATCAAAACACTCTGAATGATGAAAATCAAAAAAGTTTAGCTCAAGTCTCGTTAGATGCGGATCAGCTAGCTTTGTTACAGCGGTTAACTACAAACTTTTCACCTTTGCAATTAGCGTGGAGTAGTGGTTATTTAGCAGCTAAGAGTGAGCAACCATCAACAGCAATAGCGGCTAATGCTTTAGTTATTCAGTCTCAAAGCCAAACGGCAAGTACTTTAACCATTTTATATGCTTCGCAAACAGGTAATGCTAAAGGTGTGGCAACTAAACTGGCAACAACCGCTACTGAGGCTGGTATTGCAGTTCATCTAAAAAATGTCGCTGACTATAAAGCCAAAGGGCTTAAAGCTGAATCGCATTTATTGATTGTTACCAGTACTAATGGTGAAGGTGAAGCGCCCGATGATGCGTTATCTTTCCATGAGTTTTTATTGTCGAAAAAAGCGCCAAAACTACCTAATTTAAACTACAGCGTACTTGCTTTAGGTGATAGTAGTTATGAGTTTTTCTGCCAAACGGGTAAAGATTTTGATGAGCGTTTAAAATCTTTAGGTGCTAAGCAAGTTGCGCCGCGTGTAGATTGTGATCTTGATTACCAACAACAAGCAAGTGCTTGGTCAACCTCAATAATTAAAAATTTAAAAGATCAATTAATAGCAGTTAATAATTTAGCTGATGTGGTTACTTTGCCTGTCTCTGCTGGCGTTACAGCTAGTCAGTATGATAAAGAAAATCCTTACTTAGCAGAATTATCGGTTAGCCAAAAAATTACCGGTCGTGATTCTAATAAAGATGTTCGTCATATCGAAATTGATTTGGGCGATTCGGGTTTAACTTATCAAGTGGGTGATGCGTTAGGGGTTTATTTTGAAAATGATGGTGCTTTAGTTGCTGAATTGATTACCGCACTTGGCTTGTCGTCGGATGAACAGATTAGTGTCAATAATAAACCAGTCACTTTAGCGCAAGCATTAACCCATGAATTAGAAATAACTCAAACAGCGCCAAGCTTTGTTGAGTTTTGGGCAAAACTTAGCGCGGATAAAATACTTTTATCTTTACTTGATGATAAAAATGCACTGCGTGAATTTGCCAACTCACATCAAGTTGTTGATGTGGTAAAAAGTGCAAGTGCGAATGTTACGGCTCAACGCTTTGTCGATGCTTTAAGACGCCTTACACCACGTTTATATTCTATTGCTTCAAGCCAAAGTGAGGTTGAAGACGAAGTACATTTAACGCTGGGCTTAGTTGAATATCAACAAGGCGATAAAACTCGTGCTGGTGGTGCATCAAGCTTTTTAGGTAAACGTCTTGAACAAGGCGGTAAAGTTAAAGTCTTTGTTGAGCATAACAACAACTTCAGTCTACCCGAAAAAGTCGAAACGCCCGTTATTATGATCGGTCCTGGTACTGGAGTTGCGCCATTTCGCGCTTTTATGCAAGAGCGTGAAGCACTTAGCGACAATGGTGCTGAATTAGGTAACAGTTGGTTATTTTTCGGTGAGCAAACTTTCACTCAAGATTTTTTATACCAAGTTGAATGGCAAAATTATTTAAAATCGGGCTTGTTGAGTAAATTAGATGTTGCCTTTTCTCGTGATCAAGCTGAAAAAATTTATGTACAAGACCGTTTACAAGAAAATGCTGCTGAGGTTTATCAATGGTTAGAACAGGGTGCTCATCTCTATATTTGTGGCGATGCTAACCGAATGGCAAAAGATGTTCATCAAACTTTAATTGATATTGTCGTCGAACAAGGTGCTAAAACCGTTGAACAGGCAGAAAATTACTTGAAAAACTTACGTATTAACAAGCGTTATCAGAAGGACGTTTACTAATGACTCTTTTAATTGACAAAGAAATCGTTGAAAAAGAAACCAGCAAAACAGCAACAACCTACCCTATTGATCCGGCGATGGTCGTACAAGGTAAACATGCTGATAACGAGCGCTTAAAAATTGAAAGTGATTTTTTGCGCGGCACTATCGCAGATGATTTAAATGACCGTATTACAGGGGGATTTACGCCTGATAACTTTCAGTTAATTCGTGTGCATGGCATGTATCAGCAAGACGATCGCGATATTCGCGCTGAACGGCAAAAGCAAAAATTAGAACCATTGCATAACGTGATGTTACGTGCGCGTATGCCGGGTGGTGTTATTACCCCTAAACAGTGGTTGGCGATAGATAAATTTGCCCAAGAGCATACCTCTTACGGCAGTATTCGTTTAACTACCCGACAAACTTTTCAGTTTCATGGCGTGTTAAAACCTGACATTAAATTGATGCACCAAACGCTACACAGTGTTGGTTTAGATTCGTTAGCTACAGCAGGTGATGTTAACCGTAATGTGCTGTGTACGCCAAATCCGATTGAATCAGAAATTCATCAGCAAGCTTATGCGTGGGCAAAAAAAATAAGTGAACATTTACTGCCACAATCGCGTGCTTATGCTGAAATTTGGTTGGATGAAGAAAAGCTTGAAACAACCGAAGCTAGCAAAGACAGTGTAGAGCCTATTTTAGGGGCAAGTTATTTGCCGCGTAAATTTAAAACTACCGTGGTTGTGCCACCGCAAAATGATATTGACGTACATGCTAACGATTTAAACTTTGTTGCCATTAGTAAAAATGGACAGTTAGTTGGCTTTAATGTGCTTGTTGGTGGTGGTTTGGCGATGACTCATGGTGATCAATTGACTTATCCGCGTCGTGCTGATGATTTTGGTTTTATTAAAGTCGATGACACCATAGCTATTGCTGAGGCGGTAGTAACGACGCAACGTGATTGGGGTAATCGTGTTAACCGAAAAAATGCTAAAACTAAATATACCCTTGATCGTGTCGGTATTGACGCTTTTAAAACTGAAGTTGAAAAACGCGCAGGTGTTACTTTTGCTGAATCTAAACCGTATGAATTTACTGAACGTGGTGACCGTATCGGCTGGGTTGCAGGTATTGACGGTAAATATCACTTAACATTATTTATTGAAAATGGTCGTTTGCTGGATTATTCAGAAAATGACCATGCTAAGCAATTGAAAACCGGTGTGGCACAAATAGCTAAAATTCATCATGGCGATTTTCGCATGACCGCTAATCAAAACTTGATCATTGCGGGCGTTGCCGAACAAGATAAAGCGAAAATTGAAACGCTAGCACGTCAATATGGTTTATTAAAAGATGATGTAAGTTTACAGCGCACTAGCTCGATGGCGTGTGTAGCATTTCCTACTTGCCCATTGGCGATGGCAGAAGCTGAGCGCTTTTTACCTAGTTTTGTTACTCAAGTTGAGGGGTTATTAACAAAAAACAATCTCAGTGATGAAGCCATAATTTTACGAGTTACTGGCTGCCCTAACGGCTGTGGTCGCGCCATGCTTGCCGAGGTGGGTTTAGTCGGCAAAGGACCTGATCGTTACAACTTATATTTGGGTGGCAATAAAGGTGGTACACGTATTCCTAAAATTTATCAGGAAAACTTAACCAGTGCCGCTATCTTAACTGAACTTGATAGTTTAATTGCGCGTTGGTCAACTGAGCGTGAAGCCACTGTTAATGGTGAGAAAGAAGCCTTTGGTGATTTTGTTATTCGCGTTGGTATTGTCAGTGAAGTTAAAGTAAGTAAGCGAGATTTTTATGACTAATACGGTACTTTCTAGCCAGCTACCTGCTATTCAAACAAGCAATTTTGATCTGCAACCAAGTGGTAAAGTGATTAAAAATAACTTTCCTGCAGCGTTAGCAAAATCTTCTTGGTTAGCAGAATGGAATGTTTTGCTGGAAAATAAAACGCCGCTCGAAAGGGTCGAATGGGCAATGGAAAACTTGCCAAGTAACTTTGTGTTGTCATCAAGCTTTGGTATTCAATCGGCGGTAATGTTACACATGATGACGCAAATAGATGCCAATATTCCGGTGTTATTAACCGATACCGGGCATTTATTTCCAGAAACCTATCGTTTTATTGATGAAATGGCCGAGCGCTTAAAGCTTAATTTGCATGTTTTTAGTGCTACGCAAAGTGCGTCATGGCAACAAGCCCGTTTTGGTAATTTATGGGAACAAGGCGTTGATCAACTAAAGCAATATAACCGCATGAATAAAGTAGAGCCGCTCGAACGAGGCTTGTCAGAGTTAAATGCAGGTACTTGGTTTTCAGGTGTGCGTCGTCAACAATCTCAACATCGAGAAAGTTTAGCGGTGATCAGCACTTTGCGCGGGCGCTTTAAAGTACATCCCATTATTGATTGGAGTAACCGCGATGTTTATCAATATTTAACTAAGCATGATTTGCCATACCATCCTTTATGGGAACAAGGTTATGTTTCGGTAGGTGACATTCATAGTACTAAACCTTTAACGCTGGGCATGGATGAGAGCGATACGCGTTTTAATGGCTTGCAACGAGAATGTGGTTTGCATACTGACGGCGATGGTATTTAAAATGTTAATAGCCTGATTTTATAAAAGTAGGCTATTTTTTTGTTTTTATTTCTCAAGAACTTACTATTTATCGTTTATTTTGTTCAAGACAAAGCACTATGTTGATAGTGGATTTTTAGATCCTAACTGTCTTTATTTGACGGCTTTTTTTATTAAAATAATAACGATAAAGGTAAACACTCTATTATGAATATTGATGTTGGCGTAACAGAAACATTATTAGTGGCATTGATTATTTTGTTTTTTGGCTATCTTTTAAATAGTAAAATTTCATTTCTTAAAAATAACAATATTCCAGAGCCTGTGGTTGGCGGTATTGCATTTTCATTACTTGCAGCATTTTTACATGCTTATTTTGATCTCAATTTTAACTTTGATATGAGTTTAAAAAACCCCTTGATGATCATGTTTTTTACCACCGTTGGTTTAGGTGCGAGTTTTTCTCTGTTAGTCAAAGGTGGTCCTAAAGTCGTATTATTTTTAGGTGTCGCCACTGTTTATTTACTGGTACAAAATGCTGTTGGTGTTTCCATAGCTATGGCCACGGGAATGGAACCTTTAATGGGCTTAATTGGTGGTTCGGTTACGCTTTCTGGTGGTCATGGTACCGGAGCAACATACGCTGATTTATTTATGAATGAATATGGCATGGGCTCAGGCACGCTTGAACTAGCTATGGCTGCCGCTACCTTAGGATTAGTGCTCGGCGGTTTAATTGGTGGCCCAGTAAGTAAGCGTTTAATTAATAAATATAATTTAAAAGCTGATGAATTTCATGAAGAATTAGATGATACCGTTACTTTTGATCCCGAAGATCATGATTTAGTTACACCGAAAAAGATGATGGAAACATTATTTATTTTACTAGGCTGTATGACGTTGGGGGCATTTTTTCACGTTAGTTTAAAAACAATGGGTTTGGTGTTACCGAGCTTTTTATTACCTTTGTTATGTGGTGTAGCAGCGACGAATTTAGGCGAATACTCTAAAAAATATTTTGTCAGTAAAGCGTGTATTGATTTATGGGGTACTATGGCACTGTCAATATTTTTAGCGATGGCACTCATGTCACTGAAAATTTGGGAGCTTGCTAATTTAGCGGGGCCAATGTTTTTTCTTATAATTATTCAGGCATTTATGCTGATGTTGTTTGCCTATTTTGTTACTTTTAGAGTAATGGGTAAAAATTATAATGCCGCCATTATAGCTGGCGGACATTGTGGTTTTGGTTTAGGCGCAACACCTACCGCGGTGGCCAATATGGAATCGCTGGTTTCTCGTTACGGGCCTTCACCACAAGCCTTTTTAGTGGTGCCATTAGTCGGTGCATTTTTTATTGATATAACCAATGCGTTGGTATTACAACTTTATTTAAGTTTACCTTTTGTAACGGGTTAGTATACTCATGATACTTCAAAATGTCTGAAACGAGTATTTCGAGGTAACATGAGTATATGCTTTTTAAGTAAAAAGATATTGTAGAATTGAAAGGCGACATCAGTCGCCTTTTTGTTGTTAGTTATTATTAAACATAAGCGTAAATATAAATTAGGTTATTTAAGTTAATGTGCTTATGTACTTGGCTCAGGAATGACGATCCTGAGCCAAGTGCAAAGGGATGTTAAAACTTAATGCCAGGGCTTAATGTTGCTGGCATAGCTACTTTTTCAAGTTCTACTGAAGCAACAGGGTAGGCACAATAATCAGCGGCATAATAGGCACTAGCTCGGTGATTACCACTTGCGCCAATGCCACCAAATGGAGCTGCACTGCTCGCGCCGGTGATTGGGCGATTCCAATTAACGATACCAGCACGAATGCGGCGGAAAAAATGATCGTAATCGTCTTTATTGTCACCTAATAAACCAGCAGATAAACCAAAACTAGTATTGTTGGCTTCATCAATTGCCGCATCAAAATCACTGTAACGGTACACTTTTAATAACGGACCAAAATGTTCTTCGTCACCAATGCTGTCAAGGGCGGTTACATCAACAATACCTGGAGAAATAAAACCTGTGCCAGCTTCTTTGTGTTCCATCATCACTAATGAAGTTGCGCCCATATCAAGTAATTGTTGCTGCGCTGCGACCAAACCTAAGGCGGCTTTTTCTGAGATCATTGAACCCATAAATGGTTGCTCTTCGGCATCAAAATAACCAAGTGTTAAATTATTAGTCACTTCAACTAAGCGCGCTAAAATAGCATCACCTTGTGTGCCGGTTTCAATAAATAAACGACGAGCACAAGTACAGCGTTGTCCGGTAGTAACAAAGGCTGATTGCACAATGTCATGAACAACGGCATCGATATCACTAACACCTTTAACGATTAAAGGGTTATTACCGCCCATTTCTAGTGCTAAAATTTTGCCTGGTTGACCGCCATATTGCTGATGTAACAAATGCCCAGTGTTAGAGCTACCAGTGAAAAATAAACCGTCTATACCTTTGTGGCTAGCGAGCGCTTTACCTGTTTCTACTTCACCCTGAACCATGTTAATAACACCGTTTGGTAAACCCGCTTGTAGCCAAATTTTTAGTGTTTCTTCGGCAACTTTTGGGGTTAGTTCACTGGGTTTAAAAATTACCGTATTACCGGCAATTAAAGCAGGAACAATGTGGCCATTAGGTAGGTGCCCCGGAAAATTATAAGGGCCAAATACTGCCACGACACCATGAGGTTTGTGACGAATAAATGCTTTAGCACCCGGTATTGGGTTTTCAACCGTGCCGGTGCGTTCGTGGTGAGCATTAATTGAAATATTAACTTTGCCGATCATCGCGCCGATTTCAGTACGTGTTTCCCACAATGGTTTGCCTGTTTCTTGTGCAATAGTGGTGGCTAGTGCTTCTTTATTTTCACCTAATAACTCACCAAAACGAGTAATAATGGCAATACGTTCTGCAAGTGGCATGTTTGCCCAGCTTTCAAATGCTTGACGCGAACTGGTTACCGCAGTATCAACTTGTTTGTCAGTGGCACTTTTGCCTTGCCAAATTACTTGGTTGCGCGCTGGGTTTACTGAACTTACGTTATGACCTAAGCCTGCTTGCCATTGACCGTTAATTAACTGAATATTTTGAGACATTAATCATTCCTCAGAGGTTGAATATAAATTTTCAACCATGTTCACTTGTTTATAAAATAGGTTACTTTTTACCGCTAGCCTTTAAGCTCTCGCTGTTTATTGCCTGCATAGTAACCACTTAAAGAATATTTTCAAGTTAATCGCTAAATTATAAATGAGTAAATTATTCTTCTAACATGGTGGTGTATTAATTCTTGACGATACGAACCCAATCACCTTCTACTACTTGTAATGCTTCGGCAACAGCAGAACTTAGTACTACCTGTTGTGCTGTTTTCCGTAATAATAATGGTGCTTGCGTTGCTCTAAAACTTTCGATACGAGTGTTGCAAATAATGTATTTACCTTCACTAAATACATTATCGTCGCTGTCGTTTATTAACACTTGGCATTTTTTACTGTATTTTACTGTTTTTATCTGATCGCGTTCAACTTCAACCGTTGGTCCTGCATCAAAGATATCAACATAGCCACGACGAGCAAAACCTTCGGCTTCAAGTAAGCGTAAAGCTGGCACTGTGTTAGTGTGCACTTTGTTGATCACCTGTTGAGCTTCTTTATTAAGTAAATTCACATAAATAGGGTATTTAGGCATAAGTTCAGCAATAAATACTTTTTTGCCAATGCCGGTTAAGTAATCCGCAGTTGGAAAATCCATCGAGAAAAAATGTTCTTCAAGCCAAGCCCAAAAAGGAGAATTACCATGTTCGTCTGAAACACCACGCATTTCAGCAATAACCGTGTCATCAAAGCGTTCAGTATGTTCGGCAATAAATAAAAAACGAAAACGTGATAAGAAACGACCGTTATTGTTTTTACGATGATTTTCACCTAAAAACAAGGTACAAATTTCAGTAACTCCGGTGTAATCATTAGAAAGCGTTAAAGTTTCAACGGTATTATAAATATTCAATTCACGAGAATTATGAACAACTTTACCTAAACGATAAGTATAAAAGGCATCATCTAAACCGACCGCCGCTTCGATACCACTAGTGCCAACTACTTCACCAGTTTCTGTATCTTCCATGACAAACAGGTAACCTTCGCTGCCCGGTTGTGTTACCGATTTTTTAAAGGACTCTTCGGAATGGCCAATACGTTTTTTTAGCAATGTTTCGTTGACCGGTAATGAAGTAAAACCGTGTCCTGATTCAATGGCCATGCGGTGCAATGCATCGTAGTCAGTTATTTGAATAGGGCGTATTATGATCATAAGTTGTCCACAGTAGGTCGGGTTTTAACCCGGCACATATTGTTAAATTATTACTATTGTCAGATTTAAGGTTAGGTATTAACCATGCTCGCAACCGCTTTTTCAAAGCGTGCTAAGCCTTCTTCGATGTCTTCATCAGGAATAACTAAACTGGGGGCAAAACGAATGATGTTAGCCCCAGCCACTAATACCATAACGCCTTCGTCCATCGCCTTCATTAAAAAGGCTTTGGCTTGACCTTGATATTTTTCGGTTAATACCGCGCCAATTAATAAACCTTTACCGCGAATTTCAGCAAATACGTGGTATTTTTCATTAATTTCGTTTAAGCCCGCTTTGTAAAGTTCAGCTTTGGCTTTTACACCATTTAAAACTTCGGGTGTATTCACGGTATCAAAGGCGGCTTCACCGACCGCACATGCTAATGGGTTACCACCATACGTGCTGCCATGTGTACCAATTTTTAAATGTTTAGCAATGGCGGTTGTGGTTATCATTGCGCCGATAGGGAAACCGCCACCTAACGCTTTTGCGGTGGTTAAAATATCAGGCGTTACGCCTAACTCCATATATGCATATAAAGCACCTAAACGACCAACGCCGGTTTGTACTTCATCAAACACTAATAACGCATTATGCTCATTACATAATTCACGCACACCTTTTACAAATGCATCAGTTGGCGAAATAATGCCGCCTTCACCTTGTAAGGGCTCCATCACTACCGCACAGGTTTTAGCTGAGATAAGTGCTTTAACACTGTCGAGGTTGTTGTATTCTGCGTGAACAATATCACCGGGTTTTGGACCAAAACCGTCAGAATAAGCTTCTTGACCACCCACCGTTACCGTAAAGAAAGTACGACCGTGAAAAGCCTGTTTAAAGGAAATAATTTGTGTTTTTTCAGCGCCATGAACGTCTAATGCCCAACGACGTGCTAGTTTAAAAGCCGCTTCGTTGGCTTCGCCACCTGAGTTGGCAAAATAAACTTTTTCGGCAAAGGTATTATCGACAAGTTTTTTAGCTAACCGTAAGGCTGGTTCATTAGTCATTACGTTTGATAGATGCCAGATTTTTTCACCTTGCTCTTTTAGCGCAGCCACTAAATTAGGATGACAATGGCCTAAACAGTTCACCGCAATACCACCAGCAAAATCGATGTATTGCTTCTCGTTTTGATCCCATACATGAGAGCCTTGACCACGCACAGGAATAACGGCTGAAGGAGCATAGTTAGGCACCATTACTTCATCGAATAATGCACGGTTTGCTTGGATTTGTGTTGTCATTGTTTAGCCCTTTTAGAGGAAAGCAAAAAGCTTTACCGTTTCAAAAATAAGCATATAGTATGGCAGAAGAAAATCCTTTTGTCTTGCTTGACTGCTCTACAAGTCTTTAAATATGTAGGGGTTGCTGGTTTTATGCAGTTAAGTTGCATAACTATTTGAGGGTGATGATTTACACTTTATAATAAGCTAACAACGACCTAGCTTGTTGAACGGAAAATAACCTTATTGTAAAAAGTTAATATTTAGGCAAAAGTTTAGTTAAAAAATAAATACTAAAATTTAACAGACGCTAAATTAACTGAACTTTAATCTTAAATGATCAACATCACTTTTTTTCAATAATGATATTTCTTCAGCAGATAAATGAGCTTTAGCCAATAATAGTTTTGCTTCATCACTAGTGATCAAACTTTCTTTGGCTAAATTTCTAAAAGCGACATAGGCTTGAGCTTTGATGATCAATTGTGCGACGGGATGCATATCTTTATATTTTGCGGTGTAAGCAAGATCAAATAAGGGTTCTGTCAACATTATGCGTTCAAAATTCATTAATTCTACCATTTCGGCTGCAATTTTAGCGCTGTGCTCTACTAACTGACTGAGTAATGTTTCTGGTGATAATTTGATCGCTAATAAAATGTCGTGCAAGCGTTTGTCTTTGTTATGATAAGCTTTACGAATTTCTTCTCCGTGTACTGCATGGAATACAGTTATATAGTTTTTACATACAGTTAGTCGACCTAAATTGCTCAGTAAGGCGGTCGTAAAAATAGAAAACTCATCTAAATTCTGTGCTTTGGCTAAAACACTGGCCGCTAAACCTATTGAAATACTATCGTTCCACAATTTACGTTTCATTAATGAAAAGGGGGCGGTATTGCGGGGTAAATAGTGCTTTAAAATAAAGGTCGGCATCACTAATTTTAAATTAGTAAGCCCGATATAACTCAGTGCGACTTGGGCATTATTAATTTGTACATCGGCACGCTTACGATATTGTGGTTTGTTTACTAAATTAATCAAATCATCACTAAGCCAAGGTAGAGATTCAACTAAAGGTTTAATACGACGAATAGAAGCGGCTTTTACTGACAAAATGTCTAAAATAGCCGGAATTGCATCTTCAATTTGTAAAATTTGATGGAATAATTTTTCTTTGTTATCAAAATCGTTGTTAATTTTTGTGTTAACTTTACTATAAAGTTGATTGCTAATTTGTGCGCGAAAATGTTGTTCGCCATGTTCGGCAATAATTTTATTTTTTTGTGCTTGTTGTTCTACTTCTAATAATTCTCTACGGCGGTTTTCTTGTTCGCTATCTTGCTTGTAGGTCGTGAATATTGCGCCATTATGCTGAGCAGCAAAGTCTTTACTAATATGTAAACACAACATGCGCTGGTAAAGACTGGCTATTTGTTCTTGTTCTAAAAAAAATCGCATTAAAGAGTAATCATTTTGAGTGTTTTTATTTTCGAGTGTTAAACATTATATCGACATGCCTTGGTAAATTGTTAATTTTCTACCGTTATTTTAATAAAAAGTTATTTGTTAAATACTTGTATCGATTTAGATACAAAAAGTAAACGAATGGATACTGACCTTTATTGTTAATAAATTGTAAGGTGATATTGTATACAATTCTAAAGGGTGGAGTAATGATGAAAAAAATATTTATTATTGGCATGATGTTGTTTGCAGCAGTGACAAATGCTCAAAATAGAGCAAGTCAAAGTACAGCAAGTCAAAGTACAGCAAGTCAAAGTACAGCAAAAAATAGTAGAGAATTTTCTGTGAGTAATTGGTTGCCATTTGTGCAGACAACACCGCCGGCTGATTTTTTATTAAATAGCCGAGTGAGCAAAGCAAAGACTTTTGTTTTAAATATAGCTGAGCTTGAACAACTGCTTCTACACAATGATGTTATTGTCGTTAATTTGCCATTACCTGATGGTCGTTTTGTGCCTTTTCAACTAACGTCATCGCCAATTATGGCAAAAGAATTGGCAAATAAATATCCTAGCATTAAAACCTTTGATGGTTTTCAGTTAAATAAACCAGCAAATTCCGGACGTTTTGATATAACGCCTCATGGTTTTCATGGCGTATTTACTTATCAAAATAATAAGGTTTATATTGATCCCATTGCTAGAAACAATAATCGCCAATATCAAAGTTACTTTCGTAAAGATGCCCTACCTTTGAGCCAAGCAGCATTAGGTAGAAGGTTATCGCCAGTAAAACGACATTTAGCTTCACTCACTCCATCCTTAACTAGCGCAAAAAACTCAAAAACACAGCAATTACTTAGTTACCGAATTGCCGTGGCAACAACGGGTGAATACAGTAATTTTCATGGTGGTACTAAAGAACAAACTTTAGCCGCTGTCGTTACGCTGTTAAATAGAGTCAATGATGTTTATCAACGAGATTTAGGCATTAAACTAGAGTTGGTTGCTGATAATGATAAAATTTTATTTACTGATGCGGAGACAGATCCATTTAACAATACCGATGAAGATATTGATGTTAGTACTGAAGTGATTAATAACGCTATTGGCATTGATAATTACGACATTGGTCATGTCGTTGGCACTGGTGGTGGTGGTCTTGCTGGTTTTGGCGTGGTATGTAGTGAATATAAAGGAGAAGGGATAACCGGCAGTGATAGACCAACCGGCGATGCTTTTCATATTGATTATGTCGCCCATGAAATAGGGCATCAATTTGGTGCAGAGCATACTTTTAACGGTTTTTCGGGGGCTTGTGAAGAAAACCGATCGCAAGACAGTGCCTATGAACCGGGTAGTGCTTCAACAATTATGGGCTATGCTGGTATTTGTGATGATCAAAATTTACAAAACAACTCAGATCCGTATTTTCATCTTCATTCAATTGAGCAAATAACGCGTTATACACAAGAACAGCAAGGTAATAGCTGTAGTATTAAAATAAGTTCTGCGAATAATGCACCTACTGTAAATGCTGGAGAAGATTACGTTATTCCGGCACGCACTGCATTTGTGTTAACTGGAACAGCTAACGATAGTGACAATGATGTGTTGAGTTATAGCTGGGAAGAATTCGATCTCGGTGAAAGAACAGCGAGTCAATTAGATGATCAAACGGATGATGGTAAGAAACCTTTATTTCGTGTGTTTCCCCCTAAAAACGCAGGGCAACGAGTATTTCCGCAAATGGCAACAATATTGTCGGGGAGTAGCAACTATGGAGAAATATTACCAACGAAAACGCGAGATCTTAATTTTCGTTTAGTGGTTCGCGATGGTAAAGGCAGCGTAGTAAATGATGCGGTAAAACTTGCGATTATTGGTAATGAGCAAGGTTTTAGTATTATTGAACCAAGTGTGGGGAGCCGTTGGTTAGGCACAAAACAAATGATTGTGTGGCAAACGGCAAATACCGAACTAGCGCCAGTGTTATGTCCGCGTGTTGATATTTTATTATCAACCGATTCAGGAAAAAATTTTCCTCAAACAATTCTTGCCAATACTGAAAATGATGGTGATCAAGAAATAGAATTGCCCGCCACTAACAGTGAACAAGCAAGAATAAAAATCAGTTGTAATAATAATATCTTTTTTGCTATTAATAGCGGTGATATCAATATTATTACTGACGGTGTTGCGGAGCCGGTAAAACCTGAATTTAGTGGTCAACAAGCGTTAATTACCAATGAAGATCAAGCTTTAACATTACAACTAACTGATCTACATTTTTTAAATAATCAGTTAGTTGATACGGTGACGTTAGTTAATGGTGAAAATTATCAAGTAAATGGCTTAATGGTAACACCCAGTGTGAATTTTAATGGCGAATTATCTGTGTTAGCAACCGCAACAAAAGGTGATTTGATCAGTGATCAATTTATTTTAAAAGTTACCGTGGTTTCAGTAAATGATATTCCGCAAGCTGAAAACGATGTGATTAGTGTTAAACAAGGCTCTGCAAGTAATAGTATTGCCGTGCTTGCTAATGATAGCGACATCGATAATGACAACTTATTATTAACAACGGTCGATTATTCCGGCTCTGGTAGTGTTGTTATTAAAAATAATCAGCTAATTTATACGCCAGCGAGTGGTTTTAGTGGTAAAGAAACGCTTACTTATATTGTGAGTGACGGTAATGGTGGTGAAGCAAGCGCTAGCGTAACAATCACCGTGATCGCAAAAGCGGCTCCGGTTGAACCCAAAAAATCTTCGGGCGGCACTATGATTTATTTATTAATGTTCGTATTTTTGGCGAGTAAACGTGTAATGACAAGGAAGTAAAATGAAGTTGTTGATAATAATTTTAATGATGCTGCTCACGGCATGCAGTGAGCAAAAAAGACTCATTGATCAGGATGTCGTTGCTGCGGCTAACATCGATCAATTAGTCTATGCGGTTCAAAAAGCAAAAGAAAAAAAAGATTATCGTTTGCTAGCAATGAAAGGGCGGCGCATCACTTTACCCGGTTTTGAGAGGCAAAATGTCAATGAAATTAGCCAACGTTGTGGTATCAAGCTGATGAAAAATACCGGCGACGTGCTGAAAAATGATGAGGATAGGGAAAATCGTCGATTAAAATACCAGTTTGCGTTGAATTTTAATCACATAATATTCGCGATATGTAACGATAAAAAATTACAATAAAATATTTTATTGTGCCCGAATCACTTGAAACAGGTATTACTCTCTTTTACCTGCAAGTGGCTCGGGCAGCGTTTTTATACTGTTGTAAAAAATTATCAAGTAACTGATGACCTTGCTCGGTAAGTATTGATTCAGGGTGAAATTGTACGCCCACTAAAGGTAAGGTTTTATGGCTCATAGCCATTATTTCAACGAATTTTTTATCTACGGTGGTTGTCCAGGCGTTAATGTCAAATTGATCTGAAATTGTTTTTTTGTCAACTATTAAAGAATGATAACGAGTTACTTTTAACGGATTCTTTAACCCTAAAAAAATACCACGGTTATTATGAGTAACTAGGCTGGTTTTACCATGCATTACTTTTGCGGCTTTTTTTATCTTTGCGCCAAACACTTGCCCAATGCATTGATGACCTAAACAGACCCCTAAAATAGGAATTAATCCCTTAAATTTTTTAATAATATTAAGCGATAAGCCGGCACTACTAGGATCGCAAGGGCCGGGTGAAATCACGATATATTGTGGTGCTAGCTCAGTTATTTCGGTAAGCGTTATTTGATCGTTACGCTTCACCAATACCTCTTGCCCCAATGCTTGAAAATAATGCACTAAGTTAAAAGTAAAAGAATCGTAATTGTCGATCATTAATAGCAAAGCAATAACCTGATTAGAATTTGAATAAATCGGCGGCTATTCTAAAGGTTTTCAAGCAAACGAGCAATTCTATTGCGCTGGAATATTAAAAAGTGAGATAAGAAAGAAAAGAAAAAGCAAAAGACCAGCGTGTGTTCCAGTCTTTTGCTTTGGGGGAGTATTAATCAATTCTGAGTAAGCTATTAATAAAACTTATGGCTTAAAATTTAGCGGTAACCATTAACCATAATTTGTCAGTATCTACTGAGAAACTATCAGCACTGTAGTTAGCGTATTTTGCTAATAAACTGTAGTTTTTATTTACTTTATAAGCCGCCACTAAATCAAGCTCTGTACCGTAGTTGATGTTATTAACATCAGATGAAAAATCATGGTAAACAGCGACTAATTTAACGCCTTTAACTTTAGTTATTGCAGCAACATAAATATCTTCAAGGCCATTACCTGGTGTACCTAAAAATTTATCGGCAAAACCATTCCATTTATGCAAAGTAGCTAATGGCGTAGCAAAGCCAATACCATTATCACTGCCTAATACTTCTATACCACCTTTTAAGGTAACAGAGCCTACTTTAGTTACTGCTTCTAAATTGTAATAGTCTGCGCTGTAATTATTAGGGTTGCTGCCATTGTCTGTTTGTGTTGCATAGCTAGCATTAATTTTAACGGCACCAAAATTACCGTTATAGGCTATACCATAAGTACTTGAAGATATTGCAGCGGCGGTATCAAAATCTAAAATATAAGCAAAGCCAGATAATTTATGTTGTTTGTTTAATTTAAAGGCAACATTAGCTAAATGTAAGGCACCACCTAAATCACCCGCTTTTTTGCTGTCAGGCCCAAAAATACGATTAACATTGTAAACATAAGTGTAATCAAAGTTTAATTTTTCGGTTGCTTTAAATTGAAAGCGATAGCCGTCATAAGTTTGTTCATTTTGACGCCAGCCAACACCACCAATAAAACGTTGTCCGTCATGGTTAATACGTTGACGACCTGCTTTTAATGAAAATTTGTTATTAGTATACTTTACAAACGCTTGGTTAACTTCAGTGTATTCAGCATCGGCAACAACTGCTTCATTGCCAACATAGCCTGTAGTTAAGTCATTATAGTTGTCAACTACAGCGGTTACGTTATCCACTTCAACGCCTACAGATAAACCATTATAAGCGCCAGAGTTTACCGTTAAACGGCTTCTTAACGTTAAGGCATCGGCATTGTCTTTACCGTCTTGGCTTACACCTTCGTAGCGACCACGAAAAGTAATATTTACTTTGCTTTTTGAAAGTGCGTGTGAAACACCCGAGGCAACGGCATTATCAGCGAATGCATTAGGTGCTAAAGCGGCAGCCGCAAGTAAAGGGATGAGGGTTTTGCTTGAGAAATTTTTCATTGGTTTTTCCTTAGCGATTCTATTTCAATAGAGTCTTTTGAGTTAATTAATCTGTGATATATTTGTTTTTCTAATGAGCTTATTTTAAATTAACTACAATAAAGATAATTGATGTATATCAAGCTAGTGAGCTAGCAGGCGAGCGTAACTTGATCTGAGTCAAAAGATAAAGCTGCAAATATTTTTTATTTAATTTTTTATTGAATTTCATCAAAGGAGTGTGTGTTGCTAAAAAAGCATAGCAAACGCACTCTATTTTGCAAGTGCGTATCTACCATAATCTTAAGTAATAAAGACGTATGAAATTAAAGGTTAATATTTGCTGTACTCATTAATACGGCATAACCACCAACACGTATGGTTAAATCATGACTTTTGTTATTGTCCATTTCGACAAAAAAGAAGCTTTTACGGGCATCATTAGCACCCCGTTGAATACCAAATACGTGTGTACCCACTTGAATATGTTCGTGGCTACAAATGTGATTGGCAAAAGCGGCAATGGCACCACCAATCGGCGGATCTTCATGATGAGCAATTGATGGTCCTAATAAACGCGCGTGAAAATCAGCCGGATTATCATCAGTATTATTAGCAAAAAGTAAAATTTCTTGTGCGAGTGAACTTGGTGCAGAAGAATTACTCCATGCTGCTTCATTAAATTTTGCTTCACGAATGGCGTTATATGACATGATCGGCACAATTAAATAAGGCACACCACACGAAACAATTAACGGTTTGTAATGATCAAAGCCAATATCTGCAGGGCTTAATGATAACATTGCGGCTAATTCTTCATTGGTTGGTGTGTAATAATCGATAGCGGCATGGGTGTTATAAGTTTGTTGCACTAAACCTGCTTTGCTGTTGGCTACTTTATCAGTGGTTTTTTTACTGACGTAAGTTTGTATTTGTTGATCTTTAATTTCTTTATTGCCAGTAAAGCCATCAACAAAAGCAATGGGAGTGTGTTTATTGTTTAAAGGTACAAAGCCTGTTTCAGCTAAAATAAAACTTGCCGCTAAAATGGTATGTATGCCTGCCGGTAGCTCTTTTTGTGGCGAAAATATTCGGATGATTTTTTGTGCCTGAGTTGTTACTTGCTGCGTATTTTCTCTATCGTTTATAGCTTGATCACAGGGAAATAAAAATACTGTGCTTGAAGTACTTAATTCGCCCGCAAGTTGTTGCATTTGCTCAGCGCTTAAACCGCTAGCATCTACAAATACCGGAATTGGCACGCCATTAAAGGCTTGTTCAGTAAAAACATCGGCAGTGTAATAATGATAAGTTCTTTTAGTCTTGTTATTTATGTGTGTGTTTATCTTTGCATTCATACTGTTATTCCTTATGCTTTTTTTGCTAGTGGTGCTGCTGTTAATGGCGAGAGGGCAAGTTCAACAGTGCTGCCATTTAAGCGTACGGCATAAGTGTTGAGGAACATGGTTTCGTCTTCAAGGCATTGCCCTGAACTCAGTTCAAAATGCTGTTTATATAGTGGTGATGCCACCACTATTTTATCGTCTAAATCACCTACTATACCGCGAGAAATAACATTGGCTTGGCTAAATGGGCAATAATTATCGAGCGCAAAAAGTTGTTCTTCGCTTGTTAGCGAATTAATGCGAAAAATAGCAATTTGCTGTGCTTGGTTACTTGCGGTGGTCACTAAAGCACAACAGCCCATGTTAGGTAATATATCGTCTATTTGGCATATACTTAACCAGCTTATTTTTGCCGTGTTAGTTGTCGAGGTGTTCGTGGTTATATTGGTGGTAAATTGTGTCATTTAATTAACCTCTAAGCTAAGTTTTTCACTGGCAAACGCGGGGCGAATTTGCTGGCGTTCGGTGGTAAAAATAATATTGTCGTCTTGCGCTTTACTGTTAACAAAATGAGTAAAACGTTTTAATTTTTCTGGATCTTCAATAGTCGTTTTCCATTCACATTGATAAGTATCAATAACGTTAGCCATTTCGTTTTCAAGTTCACTGGCAAGTTTGAGTTTGTCGTCAATGATCACCGCTTTTAAATATTCTAAACCGCCGGCCATGTTATCCATCCATACCGAGGTGCGCTGGAGGCGATCAGCGGTGCGAATGTAAAACATGAATAATCGATCAATATATTTGATCAAGGTAACATCATCGAGATCTGAGGCGAATAAGTCGCCATGACGAGGCTTCATGCCACCGTTGCCGCAAACATACATATTCCAACCATTTTCGGTGGCAATTATGCCAACATCTTTACTTTGTGCTTCTGCACATTCACGGGTACAGCCGGAAACGGCCATTTTTAATTTATGTGGCGAGCGTAAACCTTTGTAACGATTTTCAAGCAATATCGCCATTGCCATCGAATCTTGCACACCGTAACGACACCATGTTGAACCAACACACGATTTAACCGTGCGCAGTGATTTACCGTAAGCGTGTCCTGTTTCAAAACCAGCTGCAACTARGGTTTTCCAAATC
Source organism: Gammaproteobacteria bacterium (assembly GCA_002401725.1). Classification (GTDB taxonomy): domain Bacteria; phylum Pseudomonadota; class Gammaproteobacteria; order Enterobacterales; family Alteromonadaceae. The sequence continues at coordinate 50,211 of NVTW01000008.1, read as the reverse complement.
GCCGGTAATTGTTCACAGCGTGCACCAAATAAATCGACTCTCTGACCGCCGGTAATTTTGGTATAAAGATTAAATTCTTTCGCAACTTCACCTAAGACTATGAGTTTTTCAGGAGTGATTTCACCACCAGCAACGCGAGGAACCACCGAATAAGTACCATCTTTTTGTATGTTGCCCATGTAATAATCGTTAGTATCTTGTAAGCCATGTAATTTGTTGTCGATAACATGTTCATTCCAACATGAGGCAAAGATAGAAGCCGCAGTCGGTTTACAAATATCACAGCCTAAACCACTACCATGCTTACGTAATAGATCTCCAAACGTGGTGATTTTTTCAACACGAATAATGTTGTATAAATCTTGGCGAGTGTGCACAAAATGCTGACAAAGATCGGTATTTACTGCAACACCTTGTTTTTCAAGTTCATTATTTAATACTTGTGTTACCAATGCGGTACAACCACCACAACCTGTTGTTGCTTTGCTGCAAGACTTTATTGCGGCTATATCACCAGCACCTGCTTGCACTGCCTCAATTACATCGGCTTTGCTAACATTCATGCACGAACATAACACGGCTGAATCGGGCAGCGCATCAACACCAATACCGGTAGAAGAACCATCAACACTAGGTAAAATCAACCCTTCTGGCTCACTTGGTAATTCCATTTTATTGAGCATAAATTGCAGTAATGAACCATATTCAGCCGCATCGCCGATTAATACCGCGCCAAGCAGATATTTATCATCAGAGCTTACGACTATTTTTTTATAGACTTCTTCACGATCGTTCACATAAGTATAACTACGACAATTTGCCGTGGTGCCGTGTGCATCACCAATGGAGGCAACATCAACGCCCATTAATTTAAGTTTGGTACTCATATCTGCACCAGTAAATTCACTTTCACCGGTTTGGGTTAAATGATCAACCGCTGCTTGTGCCATGGCATTACCAGGAGCGATTAAACCGTAAATTTTATTATCCCAAAGCGCGACTTCACCAATGGCATAAACATCGGTATCTGACGTTAAACAGTTGTTGTTAATAACCACACCACCACGCGCGCCCATGCCTAAACCCGCTTGGCGAGCTAATTCATCACGAGGGCGAATACCGGCTGAAAAAACAATAATATCAGTTGCTAATGCTTCGCCATCGGCAAAACTCATTTTATGGACAGTATTGTCACCATCACCAATATTCTGGGTGTTTTTTTGTGTATGTACGCTGACACCTAAGTCTTGAATTTTTTTACGCAGCATTTGACCGCCGCCATCGTCAATTTGTACCGCCATTAATCGTGGTGCAAATTCAATAACGTGAGTTTCTAAACCTAAATCTTTTAAAGCTTTAGCTGCTTCTAAACCGAGTAAACCGCCACCGATAACCGCGCCAATTTTAGCTGTTTTGGCTGCAACAGTGATTTTTTCTAAATCTTCAATAGTGCGATAAACAAAAATATTGTCGCGCTGATGTCCTTGCACGGGTGGCACAAATGGGAATGAACCGGTGGCGAGGATAATTTTGTCGTAGTTAACTTCAACGCCGTTTGCTGAAATTACTATTTTTTTAAAGCGGTCTATTTGCGTAACTTTATCGCCCGTGTGTAGGGTGATGTTGTGGTTAGCATAAAAGCCATCGCTGACCATATTAATGTATTTAACATCTTGGGTTTTAAACCAGCTAGTTAAATGCACGCGATCGTAAGCGGGCAACGGTTCTTCACCAAAAACCGTGACTTGATAGTTATCTGCCTTGCCACTTATCACTAACGATTCTAAAAATTTATGACCAACAGGGCCGTTTCCAATTACCACTAATTTAATTTTTGTACTCATATTTGATCACTTTTTGCTACAGCTAACATTAAGGTTGTGCGTATGCTGATGACTATCGCAAATTGTATACCAAGGATGCTGTCTTTCTAATGTATTGAAATTATTGATTTAAATATTAATATGGTTTTATATATTTAAAAAAATGCTGTAAAAATGTGCGCATGGGTTCAAGTTGCACAACTAAAGTGCAAACAAATTAGATAGAATAATAAAAAGAAGAGATTTATTTTGTAATAAATTGACTATTATTGAACTAGAGAGAAAAAGAGATGGAGAATAAATTGTCGATGTGTAAATCGTTTTTTGTTTATTATTTAAAAAGGGTTCGAGTCAGCAAAATACTACTACTCAGCTATTTTACTAGTATCGCTATTTTCGCACAACAACCGTTGGTTTTTATTGTTAACTACCCCGGTTCAGCACCTTATTTATATGTTGATGCTGAGACAGGGTTGTATATGGGGGTGATCCCCGATGTTTTGCAAGGCATTAGGGCTAACCATCAGCTTAATATTAAATTTATTTCAAATAGTCGTAGACGCAGTGAAGAATATTTGTATCTAGAAAAGGCAGATTTAATGATGCTCAGTAAGTCTTGGTTGCAACATCCTGAGAAGTTAATTGCAACCAAGGCAATAGATCAACATCGTAGTTATTTATACCAGACGGAAAAATTTTCAAGACAATTTTCTTTAGCAGCAATAGATCATAAAATTATTTGTACGAGAAAAGGATTTAGTTATCCTAGCTTACAGCCTTACTTTAATAGTGAGCAGTTAATCCGTTTGGATTTGTCGAGTCATCGCGGCATGCTGAGAGTTTTATTTAAAAAACGTTGTGATTACACCATATTAAATGAATACAGTGCTTTAGGGTTAATGCAGGCACCAGCATTTATCGATAAGAAAATTTATCGATCGCCAGATCCTATGAGCAGTGTCCCGTTAAATATTATTTTAAGGCCCGAGTTTATCGCAGAAAAAAACATTATCGATAATCATATTGTTCAATTACAACAAAGTGGTGAGTTAAAACGTATTATCGAAAAACATAATAGAGATATATACCGCTAACTAAAGTAACACGCTATTGTTAATGTTATTTTAGCTAATGTTACTAACTAACGCTGGTAAATAATTTTACCATCGAGCAGGGTCATCATTATTTTTGTTTGTTTAATGGTGTTGACGTCAATATCAAATATATTACGATCTAATATCACTAAATCGGCTAATTTACCTACTTCAATGCTACCTACTTTGTCTTCTTGGCGCATCACATACGCACTGTTAATCGTATAGGCTTGTATGGCTTGTGCTAAGGTTAACTCTTGTGGCGCACGCGTTACGGCATTTTGCAAACCAATAAAAGGATTGAATGGGCTAACGCTCCAATCGCTGCTTAGCGTTATGCGAGCGCCGGCATTATGTAACGATTTGATTGGTATTAAATTATCAGCTCTAACTGCGCCGATAAATTCATCATTGTCATGCCAAAATTCAGGCTGAGTAAAATCACCTGCCACTTGCGCATCTGCCGTGACATTTAATTGTGCAAAACGAGGTATATCAATAGGATCAACAATTTCTACGTGAGTAATACGATGCCGACCTTGCTCGCTACCTGCATTTTCAATGGCATTTAGTGCTTCATGAATACCTCTGTCGCCAATGGCGTGAATATGAAAATCAAAGCCTTGCGGTTCTAATGCACTAATATATTTTTCAATACGTTGTTGAGTAAAATAATTTAGCCCTTTGTTACCTGCTATTCCCAACAAGTCAAAATTATAAGCGTCTTTCATCGCCGCTGTAGTGTTAATTAAGATACCATCGGCATATAATTTTATTTGATTAAAATGCAGTAAACTGTTGTCATTATTACTATAAAGTTGCTTTAGTTGAGCAATTTGAACATCATCATCGTCATTGGGATAAAGCCATAAACCAACGTCTACACGTACGGTTAATGCATTATTTTCGTTTGCTTTTAGCCAAGTTAAATGATCATCACGTTGCCAAAAACTACGTGCGTCAACAATTGAAGTAATACCATTTTTGGCGAGTTCTGGCAGGGTATATTGTACTAAACCATCATAGTCGCGCTGCATACTCATCGTGGTTGGCTGCATTGCTAAATCCATGACAATATTTCCTGCATTATCAATTAATAAACCATTTAATTCCCCTGTTTGTGGATCATGGCCAATAATGCCGCCAAGGGGATCAGGTGTGTTTTTGTCAATGCCTGCACGCGCCAAAGCAGCAGAATTTACCCACATAGAATGTGAGGTCTGCTCCATAATAATTACCGGTCTATCGGCTACAGCTTGATCAATAATGGCTAAAGGTGAGCGGTTGGCATCTAGTAGTGTAAAAATTGAATGACCGTAACCAATTAACCACTCTGCATTGGGATTTGATTGCGCCGCATCAGCAATAACATCAATAAAATTTTCAGCATTATTTTCATCGGTATTTAAGAGGAAGCTGGTGTTATCTGAGCCAGATTCAATAGGATGAATGTGTACATCATGAAAGCCCGGCATCATCATTTTACCGTTTAAATCGGTCACTTTCGTAGCATTACCAATATAGTTATTAATATTGTCGTTGTTACCGACATAAATAATTTTGTTGTCTTTTATTGCGATAGCCGTTGCCCATGGTTGTTGTTCGTTTACGGTGTAAATTGCGCCGTTTTTAAAAACTTGTGTTGCTATGGTGGTTACGGGAGTCACTATTGGTGAACTATCAGTAGTAGTGGTTTTACTATCTGAATTTGAACAGCTAGCGATTAATAATCCACTAACTAGCACTGACAAAACTAATTTGATCTGACTGTTTCGATAAATATTACGGTATGAAAATTTCATCATTTATACCTTTATTGGTGTTTATTACTAATTATTACGGTGAGTATAAACAACAGAAGGTTACCAAAAGGTAACGTACTCAAAATAAGCGCTGGCATAATTACACCAAATGTTATTAACTTTAGTTATTATAGATAAAATGAAACGTTACGATGTTAATACTACTTGCTGAAGATGAACGTGATTTAGCTGAATTAACAATTGATTATTTGGCCAGTGAAAATATTGAATGCGATTATGCTTCAGATGGGGCGATGGCCGTTAATTTAATTGCCAATAATCATTACGAAGTTATCGTTTTAGACGTTAATATGCCAAAGCTTGATGGCTTTAAAGTGTGTCAAAAATTAAAAAATCAAGGCAATACTACACCGATTATTTTTTTAACTGCGCGTGATAATTTACAAGATAAATTAAAGGGGTTTGCTTTAGGCGCCGATGACTACTTAAGTAAACCTTTTGATTTGGAAGAACTTACCGCGCGTATTAAGGTGTTAGCAAAAAGAAAAGTTAACATGCCAACTAGCTTTCAGTTAGATACACTTAGCGTTGATTTTAAACAATGTTTGATCAGCCGTTCGCAGCGCCGTTTATCCTTATCAAAAACACAATGGCAACTGCTTAATTTATTAGTTAAACATAGCCCTAATGTGGTAGATAAAATCACTATTGAAGATGAAATTTGGCCTGATCAACAGCCCAGCAAAGCGATGTTAAAAACCTTACTGTTTCGGCTTCGTAAGCTGTTAGATTTTGACGGTGAAACAACTTTGCTTCATACCGTGCGTGGTACTGGTGTTGCCCTACGAGTCGACAATAATGAATGATCTTTCAATGTTACACTTTCTTAATCGTCGCTATTTTAGTGTTTTAACGTTACTTGTGGTTATATTTAGTCTGTTAATTGTTTACATGCACTTATGGGGAATGGATGATACCACCGAATATTATATGTTTTATGAGGGGGAAATTTTATCAGAGTTTTATCAACCGACAGCTGCTATTGCTGAATTTGATGTAAACCATAAAGAGTATTTTTGGGGGAATAAAACACTACCGAAAAAATATAAAGATTTATTAAAAGATTCACCATTGAGTAACAATGAACTTGGCCTTTATCATGTGAATGGGCAAGACATTTATATTTTACCTTATTGGAATAAAGCTAAAGCAGAGCGTTTTTATGTCATTCATCTTTTTGATGACCGAGATCAAATTTTTATTGTTAATCAATTAAAAAATATTTTTACCGTGGTTTTGGTTATTTTTCTAGTGGCAATTTTAAGTTTTATGATCATAACCAATCGTCAGCTAACTACACAGATACAAACTTTTCATCGGTGGCTAAAAAAGATCACTGATGAACAGCACGTTGCAAGTACACTACCTACGCAGGTTAAATTTATTGAGTTAGTTGATACCGCAAATATTGTTCAAGACAGTTTAAAAAAACAACAGCTATTACAACAAACCGAGCGTGAACTATTACAAAAAGAACACTATTTTTTAAGTAGTTTAAGTCATGAATTAAAAACCCCCCTTGCCATTATTTCTGCTGCCACCTCATTAATGATAAAACGTAATGAATTAACTGAAAAAGACCAGCAAGCACTAACTAAGTTAGCGAAGGCAACCAAAAAAATGCAACAGTTAACGCAAACCTTATTGCAACTTTGGCGTCAACAACCCTCATCGCAAAAAACCGATAACTTTTACTTGCCAGTGCTCGTTGAACAAACAATTACTGAATGCCAGCAACGCTTTAATGAACAAAAAATTAACTTTAATGTTGTGGTAATGGCAAATGAAAGTTGTGTCGGTTTGGAAGATTTAGCGATGATTGTTATTGATAATTTGATCCGCAATGCATGCCAATATAGCAACACTGCGGAAGTTGCCATTAATATTAATAAGCAGAAATTATTTATTAGTAATCAGTATAGTAGTGAGCAAAAATTGCAAGATAAGATGGCTAATCAAGAGCAAATGTATGGTTTTGGGTTAGGACTTTATTTGGTTGATAAAATTTGCAGCCAACAATCTTGGTTGTTCAAGGTTAACATCACTGCAGATGAATTTAGCGCTGAGCTTGATTTTGGTGATTATTGTTATAAGCAAGTATAAATTATTTATCAACAATCAATTTAATAATTAGTTTATACTATATTTTTGCTAAAATGACAGCGCTATCATTTTGGTTTTGGCATCACAAGTGATCATTAAATACATAAAAAATAAAGGTAAAATCATGAACCAAAAAACAAACCTGCAACAAGAGCCGATCAAAAAAGTACGCTTACTTTCTGTTGATGCATTACGCGGTTTTGATATGTTTTGGATTTTAGGTGCAGAAGGTATTTTTGCTGCATTATTTACCTTAACTGGCTGGGGAATATGGCAAACGCTAGCGGCGCAAATGGAGCATTCTAGCTGGCATGGTATTACTGTGTACGATGGTATTTTTCCGTTATTTATTTTTTTATCCGGTGTCAGTTTAGGTTTAGCGGCAAAACCGATAAAAACGTTCAGTGTAGCAGTGCAAAAACAAAAATATCGTCATGCGATTAAACGCCTATTGTTATTATTGTTTTTAGGCGTGATCTATAACCATGGTTGGGGCACAGGTGCTCCTTTTGCTTTAGATGAAATTAGGTATGCCAGTGTGTTAGGGCGCATTGGTATCGCATGGTTTGTAGCAGCTATGCTGGTTTGGCATACCAGTATACGTACCCAAGCACTTATTGTTGTGGGTACCTTAATTGGTTATTGGTTGCTGTTAACATTTGTTTCTTTAGGTGGTTATGGTAGTGGTAATTATACCGCGACAGGAGCATTAAATGTTTGGTTTGACCAACACATGTTACCGGGGGCTATTTATCGCAATAAATTATTAGATCCAGAAGGAATACTCTCTAATGTGAGTTCTATTATCAATGCACTAATAGGTGTATTTGCCGGACGTGCAATGAAGCAACTAGCAGGGCAACCCAAAAAACTGCTCAACTATTTAGTGCTTGCTGGTGTCGTTATGTTGGTTATTGGTTTTGCTTGGAGTCGCTTTTTCCCGATTAATAAAAATTTATGGACAAGCTCATTTGTACTGGTTACCTGCGGTTATAGTACGCTGTTATTAGCGCTGTTTTATTTTTTTATTGATGTACTTAAATGGCAACGCTGGGCAACATTTTTTGCCGTAATAGGCATGAATTCAATCCTTATTTACCTATCAACTAGTTTGATGACTTGGTATTACACTACTAAAAGCTTATTTGGCGGTTTTATATCCGCCACACCCCTTGCTTGGCATGGCTTGTTAATGGTTTGTGCCGGTTTGTTGATTAAGTGGTTAGTGTTGTATTGGTTGTATCAACGAAAAATATTTATAAAAGTATAACTTTTTAGTGAAATTGACTAACTTAATCATTTATTAATAAACACATCATTAGTAACATTTACAAAATGAACTTATCAAGTCATCATAAGTAATTGTATTTATGATGATTTTTTGTTTTTTATCGCTAGTTGTTTTTCTTGGAACAGAATTTGTAATAGACGCTTACATATTTCAACAAGGCTGTTTACTCATTGTTGGTTATTATTAGCCGCAATAAATAAGTATTGCATCCGTTGATCACAAATATTGCAGCTCTAGTAACTATTGCTGCATCTGTTTTAAGAAGTAAAGGGGAAAATCGTGGCTAGCAAAAGACAAATTATAGCACCATTCGTTATTATCATTAGTGGTGTTCTAATCATGTACGGGCTCAGTAGTATGAAAAAGCCGCCCGAAGAAAAAGAAAAAGTTGATAACACACCTATCGTGGCTGTTGAAACGGTTACCTTATCGCCAATGACCTTAAACGTAAGCTCGTACGGTATAGTTAAACCAAAATATGAAACTGAATTGGTTGCGCAAGTTACTGGTCAAGTTGTCGAACTTGCCGAAGCCTTTGTCCGTGGTGGTTTTGTTAAAAAAGGACAGCTTCTGGCTCGAATTGACCCGAGTGATTATCAAGCGGCATTAATGGATGCTCAAGCCAATTTAGCTTCTGCACGAGCTGCTTTTAAAACCGAATTAGCGCAAGGTAAAGTTGCCGAAACAGAATGGCAGCGTATTACCAATGTTGCACCCACTGAATTAAGTTTACGCAAGCCTCAATTAGCACAAGAGTTAGCCAGAGTTAAAGCGGCTCAAGCCTCAGTATTGCGCGCCAAACGTAACTTAGAGCGCACCGAAATAAAAGCTCCTTATGATGCGATGTTAGACAGTAGAAAAATTGGTTTAGGTTCGTTTGTTTCTATGGGCAGCCCAATTGGTAAATTATTAGGCACCGCCGTTGCTGAAGTACGTTTGCCTGTTGCCGATAATCAATTACAGTTTTTAACCAATCAAGGTAACAATGCGCAAGTAACTTTAGTGGGTAATTTCGCCGGCGAAAAAGTGCAATGGCAAGCTAATATTGCGCGTGGAGAAGGTGTTATAGATAGCACTAGCCGGATGAGTTATTTAGTGGCGCAAATTGATGATCCATACCTTTTAAAAGCTTCAGCGAAAAATAATCAAACAATAAAACCCTTACGTTTTGGCTCTTATGTTAACGCTCAAATCGATGGTAAAAGTTTAACCAGTGCGACATTGATCCCGCGTTATTTAGTGGTAGAAGGTAAGGTACCGACGTTAGATCATGACTCTAAATTGCATTATGTTGCGGTAAATATTGTCCGTCAAGAAGGTGCAAATGTTGTGGTTTCTAAAGGATTGTTTGAAGGTGATAGACTGATTGTTTCTGCGCTAGATTATCCTGTTGACGGGATGAAACTCGCGTTGTTAAGTGACGAAAAAGAGTCAATAACAGAAAAAGAACCTGCAACAGAAGAAAATAGTAACGATGAAGTAGCAGAATCGTCTACTCAAGTAGCCAGTGTAGAGGACTAAGTAATGACACAATCTAGCACTGAACCGAATCAAAGCTCAAATAACGACTTAAATCAACAACCGAGCCAAGATCTTGTTGATACGAGTCATTTCGAGACTAAAAAAGGCATTATTGCGTGGTTTGCGCGCAATAGTGTTGCCGCTAATTTATTAATGATCTTTATTTTAATTGGTGGTGCGTTAACCGCATTAACCATTAACAAACAAATGTTTCCACAATTTGAAATTAATTGGCTTTCTTATAACGTTGCATATCCCGGTGCCGCTCCACAAGAAGTGGAAGAAGGCATTACTATTAAAATTGAAGAAGCACTAAAATCTGTACAAGGACTTAAGCGAGTTATTACCTATTCGAGCCGTAATTTTTCTAATGGTTGGATAGAAGTTGATGAAAACTACGATCCTCAAGTTGTATTAGAAGAAGTAAAAGGCCAAATAGATTCCATTTCTAGTTTTCCCGCAGGCATTGAACGCCCCGTTGTGCAACGAGAAAAATTTCGTCAAGAAGTAATGTACATCAGTCTTTATGGTGATATGAGCCATCGAGAACTTAAAGATCTCGGCCGAAAAATACATAATGAAATTCAGCAATTGCCATTAATTAATGTTTCTGACTTTTTCAGTGGTTTATCTTATGAAATTTCTATTGAAGTCAGTAAAGATAAATTACGTGAATATGGTTTAAGTTTTCAAGATGTTGCTAATGCAGTACGTAGTTCTTCTCGTAATATGTCAGCAGGTCAAATTCGAGCTGAAAATGGTTACATTAATTTACGGGTAGAAAACCAAGCTTATCGTGGTTTTGAATTTGAAAGCATTCCTGTTATTACTTTAGAAGATGGCAGTAAAGTTTTATTAGGTGATATTGCGACTATTAACGATGGTTTTACCGAAGGGCTACAATATTCAAAATTTAATGGTGAAAATTCCGTTACTTTATTTGTTGGCGCGGCTAATAACCAGAGTATTACTGATGTTGCTAAAGTTATTGATAAGTTTGTTAACGACAAGCAAAAGGTATTACCTAAAAATGTTAAGTTAGAAACATGGGTTGATATGACTTATTACTTGCAAGGTCGTTTAGACATGATGCTAGGTAATATGGTGAGTGGTGGCTTATTAGTCTTATTAATGTTGGCGTTATTTTTACGCGTACGTTTAGCTTTTTGGGTAATGATGGGCTTACCGGTAGCATTTTTAGGTACATTGCTAATGATGCCAATGGAGTTTGTTAATGTAACCATTAATATCACCAGCTTATTTGCCTTTATTATGGTGCTCGGTATTGTGGTGGACGATGCCATTGTTATTGGCGAAAGTGCTCATGCTGAAATAGAAGCAAAAGGTCATACCCTTGAGAATGTTATTGTTGGCGTTAAACGTGTCGCAATGCCGGCAACTTTTGGCGTGTTAACCACTATTGCTGCGTTTATGCCGATGGTGCTTGCTGACGGCCAAGCTTCTGCTTTTGGTCACGCCATTGGTTATGTGGTGGTATTTTGTCTGTTATTTTCACTGATAGAATCAAAATTGATTTTACCGGCGCATATCGCGCACATGAAACCTAAAGTATTTAATCCACGTAACCCTATTGATAGATTAAGACGTGCTATCGATAATGGCTTACGTCATTTTATCGAAAATATTTATCGCCCAGCATTGATTAAGTTCATCGAATATCGTTGGGCTGTATTGATGTTTTTTATTAGTATTTTACTGCTTAGTGCAGGGTTGTTTGGCGGTGGTTTGATCCGCTACCTCGGTCAACCTAAAATACCTCATGATTTTCCGCGTATTAGCATTGAAATGAATGTCGATAGCTCTGAAAAATCAACATTAACGGTATTGAAAAAAGTCGAAAAAATTATTTATCAGGTTGATAAAAAAATAGTCGCTGATTATGGCAAAACTATGATCGCCGACATGCAGGTAGATATGCGTAGCCGCACTAATGCGCAAATTATGGTTAAATTAGTTATTCCTAAAGATCGTGTAATTAATACCTTTGAGTTAGCGGATTTATGGCGTAAGGCTATTCCGACAATGCCGGGTGTTAAGGCGATTAATATTTCAGATAATTTATTTGGTGGTGGCCGTGAAGATGGTGATATTAGTTTTCGTTTAGAAAGTAAAAACGACGAGCAATTGTTACTCGCGGCTAAAGAGCTAAAAGCAAAACTTAAGACCCTTAAAGGGGTAGGTGATGTTAATGACAGTCGCCAAACTAGCGCCAAAGAAGTGCAATTTACGCTAAAACCTCTGGCTTATAGCATGAACTTAACGCTGGCTAACATTGCCTCACAAGTAGGGAATAGTTTTTATGGCTTAGAAGCGCAACGCATTTTACGCGACGGTGAAGAAGTTAAGGTTATGGTGCGCTATCCGCATGATCAACGTAACTCTATTGGTCAAGTTGATGATGTAATGATCAAAGCGCCTAATGGTGCCGAATTACCTTTATCTGAATTAGCCGATATTATTGTCACCGATGGTGTTACTCGCGTACGTCGAGAAAATGGTAATCGTACTATTAATATTTGGGCAAGCATTGATGCTGAGCAAGCCGAACCGTTTAAACTAGCCAAAGATATTCGTGATAATTTTGTACCCAAACTACTGCGAAAATATCCCTTAGTTAAAAGTGAATTGTCAGGTAAAATTCAACAAGAAATGCAAGGTTTTGCTGATCAAGTTCGTGATTTAGTTATTTCGCTTTTAGTTATATTTTCTTTACTTGCTATACCTTTAAAATCGTACACCCAACCATTAATGATCATGACCGTGATCCCGTTTGGTATTGTTGGTGCAATATTTGGACATTTGCTGTTAGGTATGGATCTTAACCTATTCTCAATGTTTGGTATTATTGCCGCAGCAGGGGTGGTGGTTAACGATTCGTTAGTAATGGTTGATTATGTTAACCAAGCGCGTAAAGCGGGAGCTCGTACTAAAGATGCGGTTATCGGCGCAGGTTGTAATCGTTTTCGCGCGATTATGTTAACTTCGTTAACCACGTTTATTGGTTTAGTACCTATTATGAGTGAAACCAGTGCGCAAGCGTTAATTGTTATTCCGATGGCGGTATCACTGGCTTTTGGCGTATTGTTTGCCACTGTGGTTACCTTGGTACTAATGCCCTGTTTATATATTATTTTCGCAGATATTCGCAATGCTTTTGGCGGCGCTTATCGTTGGATCAAACGTGTGGTATTTGGCTTTGGTGAAAAAGAAGTTAAGTCAATCATCATTGAGTAATTCAATGTAAAAGTAGAAAAGCCATAACTGCACTCACTGTTATGGCTTTTTAATATCTAAGATTTAACCCCTAATTCTCGCAATCGTTCGAGTAAGTAACTCTCTTGCGTATGACGTGTCGACAATTTTACTTCACTACGCGGATGTAAAAATAGCGGCAGCGAAATACGCGATTTGCCGCTGTTTTTACCATCAGGGTTTATCACTCGGTGACTAGTTGACGGAAAATAACCTTGTGAAGCTTCTTGTAACATATCACCAATATTAATAATTAAATTACCAAAGTTGGCGGGAATATCGAGCCAGTCACCCGTTTTAGTTTGCACTTGTAAGCCAGTTTCATTAGCGGCGGGTAGAATAGTTAGCAAATTAATATCTTCGTGTGCTGCGGCGCGAATAGCGCCAGGTTTTTCGTTACCAGTAAAAGGTGGATAATGTAGTACCCGCAATAAAGTGTTAGGTGTGTTTTTGATCATTTGTGATAACGGCTCAGAATAATGTTGAGCAATATCGGCTGGACTATACTGTTCAACCCAATCAAGTAATTGAGCAGCTAGTGCTGATGTTAGCTGATAATAACTTAAAATTTCAGCTTTAAGTTGTTCAGGAATTCTGCCCCACGGATAAACATGAAAATATTCTTTGATGTCTTTCTCTTTATGACCTTTAGCGGTTTCTGAAATATCAGCTGAAAAATAACCATCTTGTTTTTTCGGATCAAAAGCAAATTGGTGTCTTTCCTCACTATGAAAAAAATCAAACCATTGTTGGTAAATAGAGTTGACTAACTCTTGCTTAATCGGATGATTTATTAACACCCCAAATCCAGTATTATGTAAGCTTGCTACGAAGCGTTTGGCAGCATCTGGCGAGGTATAATCAATAACTTCAACAGGCATAATATTCTCAATAATAAGTTTTGTTAGTAAAATAGGCTGAGGATTTTACCCTTATTTTAGTTGTCAGCAATAGTTTTCGCTATGGTGAATAGTTATTTATGTCTATACTATAATTTGTTGTAGATAAAAGAAGAAAAAGCATGAAAAAAATAGGGCTATTAGTAATTGTCGCTACCTTGGCATTATCAGGTTGTGCGTTGTCAGAAAATGCATGTGAAGACATAACGTTAGCAAGTGAACAAGCACAGCAATGCCAAGTATTACAACGAAAAATCACCAATGCTAAAGGCAAACCATTAATTCGTACCGAATTAGAACGTCGTTATCAAAAAGATTGTATCGACATGCGTTATTATCGTGATGATAAACAACCTGCTATTTGTGCTAATAAGAAAGCGATTGATGGTAAAAGTAAATAACTTGTCAATAAAAACTCAAGCTAGTGTATGTGTTTTTATAACATGGTGATAATAATTAATTAATAAACTTGCTTAAGATCACTGGAATTTTTGCTTAAAACGAGCCATTATGCCGCATTCAATTTATTTTTAACGCAATTATAGCTAAGCAGTATGAAAGAAATAGTTATTAAAAATCAAAATAATGAAAGTGATGTTAAAGAAAATGAAACGTTGCTATCACAACAAAAGATACTCAAAGAGTTATCGTCGATAAAACTTGAGTATCAAAATTTACATGCTCGCCATACTGCGCTATTTAAATTAAATCAACTTTCCCACGAATGTGAACATTTAGATAAATTTTATCATGAAGTTCACCAAGTTATTGCCTCGTTGATGATAGCCAAAAATTTTTATATTGTCCTTTATGATCAAACCTTAGAAACACTTGAATTTGTTTATCACCAAGATGAGCAAGACAGTTGGCCACAAGGCGCTTTTTCTTATGATGAATTTAAAGGCTCTTTAACTCGCTATATTATTGAAACAGCTAAACCTTTATTGGTTGATGAAGAAAAAATAAAAGTACTAGAAAATTCTGGTTTAGTAAAATCTATTGGTGTTAGTGGTACTGATTGGCTTGGTGTACCGCTGATCAATGATGGTTTTGTTATTGGTGTGATGGCGGTGCAAAGTTATAATCAAACAATTCGTTATGAAGAGCCCGATTTAGAATTACTCAGTTATGCAGCGCAGCATATTGTTAATGTAATGACACGATTACAAGATCACGAACGATTGCATGCAGCGGTAAGTGCGCGTACCCATGAATTAATGCAGCAAATTCGAGAGCGTGAAAAATCGGAATTATTGCAAGAGTCGCTCTTTAGAATTTCAGAACTAACCACCGATGCTAATATCGATATTGAAAAATTTTACAAACAAGTACATAACATTGTTGGACAACTACTTAATGCAGAAAACTTTTTTATTGCAAAATATGACGTGGAAAGTAATGTCATTTCGTTTGTCTATTTTTCGGATCAAAGTAGTGAAAATGCTGATAAAAATTATATCCCCAGACAATTTGGTAAAGGTTTCACTGAATTAGTTATAAAACGTGCTAATACGGTGTTATTAACTCAAGATGATATTCAAGAATTGCACTTAGCGGGCGAAATTGAAAATTGTACAAGTGATGTTAAGTCTTGGCTGGGGGTGCCGTTAAAAAGCGCAGGTATCACTATCGGAGCTATGGTGGTGCATAGTTACCAAAATGTAACAGTATATGCTCAACAAGACGCTGAGTTATTAAATTTTGTTTCTCAACATGTTTCAACGGCGATTAAACGCCGTGAATTAATTGATTATGAACGCCGAGCTCATGAATTACTTGAACAACAAGTAAAATTAAGAACTGCAGCACTTGAAGATGAAATTAAACAACGTAAACAAGTTGAACAACAACTGAAATATGCCGCCTCGCATGATAGTTTAACAGAACTACCTAATCGTATGGTTTTTATTGATTTACTTGATCATGCCATTGCTTATCGAAAGCGTCATAAAGAGTATAAATTTGCGATTTTGTTTTTAGATTTAGATCGCTTTAAAGTGGTTAATGACAGCTTGGGTCATCACGCTGGCGACTTATTACTGCAAGTTATCGCCAAGGAACTTTGTGCAGCAACAAGAAATATGGACACAGTTGCGCGTTTAGGCGGTGATGAGTTTGTTATTTTGGTTGAAGACTTGGTTGCCGATGATGAAGTAATCGATATTGCTGAGCGTATCACTGATTTATTAACTACACCTTTCAATATTGATAATCAGCCGGTCTTTATTGGCACCAGTATCGGTGTTTTATTCAGTGATGATCGTTATGATAATGCCAATACCATGCTTCGTGATGCCGATACCGCAATGTATCATGCAAAATATAATGGAAAAGGACGTTATGAAGTATTTGATGCGAGTATGCATGACAAAGTGCAAAACTCATTAATGCTTGAAGCTGATTTACGCGAAGCCATAGAACTTGAAGAGTTTGAACCTTTTTTCCAGCCGATTATCAAGTTATCTACCGGGCAAGTTGCTGGTTTTGAAGCGCTAGCGCGTTGGCAAAGTCATAAACGTGGCTTTGTTTATCCTGATAATTTTATTCCTTTAGCCGAAGAAACTAATTTGGTTATGGCGATAGATTTACAAATTTTAGAAAAATCATGTGTACAGCTAAAACATTGGCAAGAAAAACTTAATCGTGATGATCTTTATATAAGTTGTAATTTGTTTTGTAAGCATTTTTTCAGTAATACTTTACCTGAAGATATTAGCAAAATTTTAAAACGGGTTGGCGTCAAACCCGAGCAAATTCGCGTAGAATTAACCGAGCGCGCCCTGCTAGAACATACCGAAATAGTGTTAACCAACATGCAAGGTTTAAAGCAACTCGGTATTAAAATATTACTTGATGACTTTGGTACGGGTTACTCAAGTTTGAGTTATTTACACCGTTTTCCTATTGATGTCCTTAAAATTGATCGTTCATTTATTAATAATGTCCATGACTCTGCTAGCCATCGCGCTATTATTAAAACTATTATTGATTTGGCAACTAATTTAAATATGTCAACGATTGGCGAAGGTATTGAAAATATGGAAGATGCCACGTTACTACATCAAATGGAATGTAATTATGGTCAAGGTTACTTTTTTGCAAAACCGATGACCGCCGAGCAAGCAAGTAATTATTTAATAAAGCAAAATAATGTCATCAGTTAAAAAACAGCCAAAAGTATTAGATCGCATCGATCTGGCAATACTAAATACTTTACAACAAAATGGTCGAATTTCTAATGTAGAGCTTGCCCAACAAGTTAATTTAAGTGCTAGCCCTTGTTTAGACAGAGTAAAACGCTTAGAACAAGACGGCTATATTCGTCGTTATGGTGCGTTTTTAAATGCCAGTATGCTGAACTTTGGCATGTCGGCTTTTATTCAAGTGACGTTAGACCGAACCACCGCCGATGTCTTTGAAAACTTCAAGCACGGTATTGTTAAAATTAAAGAAGTGGCAGAATGCCATCTTGTTGCCGGTGGTTATGATTATTTATTAAAAATTCGTTTTAAAGATATTTCTTGCTATCGCGAAGTTTTAGAAAAAATAGTTTCCTTACCCGCAGTCGCGCAAACTCATACCTACATGGTTACCGAACATATAAAAGAAGATATGGGCGTTCCTATATTGTAACTATTCACCCTATTGTTCTTTTGGTTGTGAAATGTTTGTGAAAAAAACAAACGGCAGTTACACTTAGTTCACTATTTACAACGGAATTTATTGATGATGAATGCACATGATTATGCTATTCAAGCGAACGGATCTTTCGCTTTGCCTGATGCTTGCTTTAAAGTAAAAGAATTAATTGCACAAGAGTCTTCAACTATTGAAGATTTTGCTAATGTGATCAGCATAGATCCCTCAATGACTTCACGTTTATTACAAATAGCTAACAGTGCCATTTATAATTTTCCTGGTGAAATAAGTACTATTTCTCGCGCTATTACCATTATTGGTACTGCGGCAATTTACAATATGATGCTGATTGATGTTGCGGCGAGTGCTTTTAAACATTTTTCAAATCAAGCAGTTGATTTAAAACGTTTTTGGCGAATGAGTGTGTTTACGGGGTTAGCCGCTAAAAATTTAGCAATTCAAACCGGAATTCCTGATATTGAGCGTTTATTTGTTGCGGGTTTATTGGAAAATTTTGGCGAACTTTTAGTTGCTAAAATCAATCCTGACTTAGCTAAAAAAATAGATCACTATTCAGGTAAACGCTTACCGTGGCAAGTACAAGATCACTTGTTAGGTTTTACTTATACTGATGTTTCCGCTGAGTTATTAAAAATTTGGCAAATACCCGAGCGCGTAATATTACCTATTCGTCATTTTAATGAGGCACAGAACATACAAATTAATAAAGACGTTCACACCTTATACTTAGCTTCACGTTTAGCGCTAATTGATAGCTTTCCTGATCGCTTTACCTTTGATAGCTTAGCTGATGGCGCATTATTTAAACGCCTTTCACTCACTAACGACGATTTAGAACAAGCGCGTGAATTTGCCAGTAGTGAGGCACAAAATATTCTAACCATCATGAATGCGAATATGTTTTAGTTTTTAGCCTTCCAAGAGATGGGTATAGAAACTTATACACTTTTTATCGTAGTTGTTATTTAACTACTTGATAATAACAAGACATCCGCAAAGATCCTTGATAGCATCAAGCGCATTAAAATTATAATAATAGAGAGAAGTAGATAAACATGAGCGCACAAAGAGAGCATTTCGGCTCTAAACTCGGATTTATTTTAGCTGCGGCAGGCTCTGCTGTTGGTATTGGTAACATTGTTGGCTTTCCTGTRAATGCCGCAAAAAATGGTGGTGGCGCATTTTTATTAATGTATGCAGTTTTTGTGGTAATGATTTGCCTACCAGTAATGATGGCAGAAATGGCAGTAGGCAGAAAAGCAGCCAAAAATCCTGTCGGTGCTTATGGTTTACTGAGCAATAATGACAGTAAATGGCGTTTTGCTGGCTTGCTTAGCATCATTACTCCATTTATGATCGCCGTTTTTTATACTGTTTTAACCGTATGGATATTGATTTATTTCGGCGCCGCGCTAACCGGTGAATTGTCTTATCTTGCTGATCCTAAAGCCTTTAGTGAAATAATTAATAGCCCTTATTTATATATTGCCATGGTTGCTGTAGGCGCTTTAGTATATTTTATTTTAGTTGCGGGTGTTAAAGATGGTATCGAAAAAGGTGCTAAAATTATGATGCCAGCATTGTTTGTAATGCTGATTTTACTCGTTATTTTTGTATTAACACTCGATAATGCTATGGCTGGAGTGAAGTTTTTTATAGTGCCCGAAATTGATAAAATAACTCCTTCAGTAATAAGCGGTGCGCTAGCACAAGCATTTTTCTCATTATCTTTAGGTATGGGTATTCTGGTTACTTATGGCTCTTATATTTCTAAGGAAACTAATATTGAAAGTTCTGCAATTTTAGTGGCAATTACGGATACATCAGTTGCCTTTATTGCGGGCTTATTAGTGCTACCGGCTATTTTTTCATTTAATCCAGATATTAATCCTAATGAACTAAGTGACAGTTCAGTTTCAATGATTTTTATCTTTTTACCAAAAATATTCTTAGCGTTACAAGCTACGGTTGGTTATTTCTTAGCAAGTGCGGTTGCCTCTATTTTCTTTTTATTAGTGTTTTTCGCAGCCTTAACTTCATTGGTTTCTATTATTGAAGTACCTGTTGCTTATCTGATGGATGAAAAAGCAAAAGATCGTAAAAAAGCCTTAAATAGTGTCTTTATTTGGGGTGGATTATTTGCTGCATTAGCGGCGTTATCATTTGGTATGGTTGACTTTTTAACTTCATTAACCAGTTATGGCGGTAAAAGCAAATCATTATTTGATTTGATCACCGATATGTTTTACGACACA
This sequence comes from Gammaproteobacteria bacterium, assembly GCA_002401725.1. Lineage (GTDB taxonomy): Bacteria > Pseudomonadota > Gammaproteobacteria > Enterobacterales > Alteromonadaceae. Next base: position 30,469 of record NVTW01000008.1, on the reverse strand, counting down.
ATTTTACCGCTAAATGGTTTACTTATTTGCTTATTTGTTAGCTATCGCTGGAAAAAAGAAAATTTAAACAAAGAACTCAGTGAAGGTAATCCAACGTTTGGTAAATCAATTTTAGCTAAATATGTTGATTTTTCTTTAGGTACTTTTATTCCGGTTATTGTTGCGGTTATTTTTATCACCACAGTGGCAAGAATATATTTTGGTGTTAATATTTTTGGTTAATGCCTATACATTAAATTAACCAGCAGTGTCATGCCCGTGAAAACGGGTATCTTGTGATTTAATTGGATCCCCACCTTCGTGGGGATGACTATTCATGGGGATGACTAATATAGACCATCGGCTATAAAGCCAGTCTGTTGAAAATGAGTCTGATATAAAAAACACTTCGGTACGACATAACCTAATTTATCTACACTTATACACTTTAACTTAAGCTGCAAATGATTGAACATATAGCAATAAACGATTTGTCTGAATGCCAGCGCTTATTTCATGGTAGAGGGCATGCTTATGATGGTTTGGCACATGTTAATGTGGATTGGTTGCTGCCAGTGGTATTAATTACCTTGTACCAAGAAGTTGAGCAAGATTGGCTAACCACACAAGCACAGTGGTTATACAACAAACTCACTAGCTGCAAATCAGTACAGGTGCAATATCGCTGTCGTGCAAAAGCACCAACAGAGCTACTTTTAGGTGAGCAAAAAGCACACACACAAGTTAGCGAACACTGTTTAAAGTATCATCTTGAATTTGGTAAAGCGCAAAACACCGGCCTATTTTTAGATATGCGCAATGGTCGTCAATGGGTATTAGAAAATAGCCAGAATAAAACAGTATTAAATTTATTTGCTTATACTTGTGCTTTTTCGGTTGCCGCCATTGCCGGTGATGCTGAAAAAGTGGTTAATTTTGACATGAGCAAAGCATCACTTACTAAGGGTCGAGAAAACCACCGTTTAAACGCTCACAATACTAAAAAAGTGATTTTTGAAGGTGTTGATATATTTAAATCTAATGGTCGTATAAAAAGACATGGTTTGTATGATTTAATTATTTGCGATCCGCCTTCGTTTCAAAAAGGATCTATTAATATTGAACGCGATTACGCTAAACTTATTCGCCGCATTCCTCAATGGGCGAAACCACAGGCTGATATTATGTTGTGTTTAAATTCACCTGATTTAGATCGCGAATTTTTATTGAATAATGTTTTAGATCATTGTCCACAGTGCCAATATCAAGGTGAAATCGCGCCGCCAGCAGTCTTTAAAGAAGCACATCAAGGTAAAGGTTTAAAAGTACTGCTGTTTAAGTATGTTCTGTAACTTTTGTTGATAAAATGCAAAGCTAAATAATTTTATAGTTCAGTTCTTATACGTATAAAACTAGCAAATCTTGGCACGCCGTTTTTGGTTTTACCGAAAAATTTATAGGTGATTTGTGTGCCAATAGCTGGGGGGTTTTTACGTTCTTCATTACTAAAACCACTGCCAATTTTAAAGATAATACCGCTTTTGGTTTTAACTTTTAAAGCACCTAACATATTGATAAATTTTCCTTTGCCTTGAATGTGGGCAATTACCTCAGCTTCATCATCTTGATATTTTTTCAATTTCATTAAATGTTGCACTCTGCCAACTTTATAAAGGGCATTTTGATGATGTAACATTAAACCTTCGCCACCTAATTCAACTATGCTATCTAAATGGGCGAACAATGAACTAACCGATCTAAATTTTTGTTGTGTGATCATGTTGAGATAAGAAGAGTTAGTTTGTTTAGTTATATTTTTCATCACTGCAATGCGTTGTGAAAAATCACCTGAAGTTTTTGGTAAATCAAAGATCATAAAACGTATCTTTTGCCAGCTATTATCGGCAGCGCTTTTCTGGCGAATGATCCCCGAGGTTTGCTCGAATTGCCCACGAGCAATCCATAATTCACCATCCATCACGGTATTAGGCCAGTTCTGAGTAAACCATTTTGGGGCGTTTATATTATTGCCTTGACGAGTTAATAAGTGCTTGCCATTCCAATAGCCACGTACACCATCGAGTTTTTCACTAACCCAATAATTTTTTATATTTTCTACAGTATGATAAATTGAACCTTTTTGTATGGGAGGTTTTTCTTCAGCGACGATCAGTAAGCTAAAAAGCAGGCAGAAACTAGCAAAAATGAATGAATAGATTTGTTTGAGGTTCATGAGAACATCCTTGTTCTAATCGTTTATTAATTTTGGAGAAAATGAATAAATTTACTTCACAGTTAAAATTGTAGACTACTATTTAGATTCTGCTAATTTTTTTTGAGGTTTTTTCAAGGATGAAGATAAATATATTTACAATAGCTTTACTTTTATTGCTTTTTAGTCAAAGTTGCGCTGCAGGTAAAGAACGGTGTAAATCATTTTTGGCTAAAATACATAATATCCAAGCGCAGCAACGCCATGGTTATTCCGCGAAAAAAGGCATCAGTTTACAAAAAAAAGCGGATAGGGCGCGTGATACATGGTGGCAATGTGAAAATTCAGTAAATTACCATTTAGCTAAAAAAGTAGCTAAAAAAACAGCAAAAAGCTCAAGAAATAAAAAGTCATTAACGAAGAACAAGCGGCAGGCTAAAAAAAAGCGACGAAACCCAATTAACGCTAATATTCTAGCCAATAAAAAACAGCATATAACACCATTTTATACTAATAAAGCTATTGTTGTTCGTAACCGCTTTAAAGGTAAAAAACAGTTGGCATGGTTAAGTTATTATCAAAAGCCTAAAAAATGTCATCGTGTAAAGTCGACAAAAGTGTTTGCGTTTTGTATGGAAGATAAAACTAATCAACAAAATTTATTTGATCAACAATATCGACGTTAATTACTTTATTCTGAATGAGTCGCGTATTCACTTTTACTTTGGTTATATCCTTTAACTACAAGGTCTATAGTCTCTTGACAATATTCTCGTAAGCCGCTCAGTAACATGTGTTTTTTACCGTGTCCAATCACTTTGCCAGAGGATAAAATATCAAATTCTAACCATGCATCACCGCGTTTACCTTCAATAGACAAGCTGGTTTTAGCTAAACGCAGGCTAATATTTTCCACATCAAGCTTGAACATATCAATAGACATATTTTGGTACATGATCATCGGACGTGCAGGATTGATCATTACCTGATGCTCAGACATTAATTTCACTAAAATGTGCGGAAAAGTGTGTCCTGAAAACTCAACATAAGCTTTGGTAAGCGAATCAATGAGTACATTATTATTTGAATATTCACCACTGACTTCTATCTGTAAATATTCTTTGTTATTTTCATCCACTATGGCTGCTTTATCAGTAATTTTTTCGGGGAAATTTAATGATAAGCTATCAGTCACCATACCTGAAAAGGTAAAGCTCATTTGTTTGTGTAAACCTGATTTTGCCATGATCACTGAAAATAATAAATCTCCGGGAACACAAAAGCGCTTTGCATCAAGGTTATGCAAAGGATTGAAATCATCAGCTACTTTTTTAGCGAAATCGCTTGCTTGCTGGCGAGTGAAATTAATTTGACCCGTTGAAGATTCATTGAAATATTTTTCGATAAACATAAAAAGTTACTACTTAGTAAAAAAATCCACAATAATATTAATGGAATTAGCATTAAAAACGCGACATTCTAACAAGTGTTTAGCTAAATATCGAAGAAATTCATACTAAGCAGACCAGCAATATTTACAGGTTAAGTGTACAGGTGTATTTAATTCATCTTAAAAGTGTTGAGGTCGAATTGTTTAATTAATGTTTCTTTTTGTACTTTTTTTAGATTACGCAGTAGATATTCTCTTTGACAGGCAGTTTTTCTATCAGCATTTATTTCGGCGTAAACCAAGTTTACTGGTCGGCGCACACGTGTATATTTTGCGCCAAGTTTGTTGTTTTCATTATGCTCCAAAAGTCGACGCTTTAAGTCAGTAGTCACGCCAGCGTATAGGGAGTTGTCGGCACAACGTAAAAAATAGGTAAACCAAGTTGATGACATTTTTATTTGTTTTAAATTAATAATCGTATTTATGCTAAGTATCTTTTAATATTTTATCAACAACCCAAGCATTATTTTCTTTAATTAAACGAATTCTTTTGAAATCTTTAAAGGTGCCGTTGTCACGTTGACCTGTAAAAACTACCGTCATAGTAACTTGGGTATTATATTCGTCAATAATTTGTGTTTTTTGCGCTGCGGTGGTCATTTTTACTGAATTAAATTGTAAATTAAGTAAACGACGAGCAAAGTTTTTAGCTGTTTTATAACGTTGGACTTCTTTTTTTAGTTTACTAGAGCTATGAGCAATAACTTGTTTGATATCTTTTTGATTATAAAGCGCATCAAAAAATGCCATGGCGACTTTTTTTTCAGACAATTCAGCTGCTTTGTTGTTGTTATCACCGCTACAAGCAAAAAGTAACGTAGCACTAAAAAAGCAGAATAAAAATCTTGCGATATAATTGGGTGACATTTTCATTGTTTTATTTTCGTCCTTGTTGAGCCTTATTCGTGATTTACGGTCATTTTTTATTTTCTATGTAAAATTAGTACAAATTGACAATAAAATTATTTTAATCATAGACTATTTTTAACAGCTTTGTGGTTATTTATTCGTTAATATGGGCTTAATACTTATAAGTTTTTTAGGAAAATTATGCCGACCACAGAAATTGGCGCCTTGCGTAAAATGATCACCGCGTTAGATGATTCAGGAACCGTTCAGTACCAATTACCGCTGGGTGATTTTTTATTACCATTGAACGACTTAATTGGGTCATCCATTACCTTGAATTTTAATGGCGTGATCAATTGCCAACATTGTGGCAAACGTACTAAAAAAAGTTATTCACAAGGCTTTTGTTTCCCATGTATGCAAAAATTGGCGCAATGTGATATGTGTATTTTAAAGCCAGAAACTTGTCATTATGAACAGGGTACTTGTCGTGAACCTCAATGGGGGGAACAACATTGTTTTACCTCACATTTTGTTTATTTAGCAAACACCTCAGGGGTAAAAGTGGGTATTACACGTCATACCCAATTACCGACTCGTTGGATAGATCAGGGCGCAACTCAAGCATTACCCATTTTTAAAGTGAACACGCGCTTACAATCAGGATTAGTAGAAATTGCGCTAACTGAATTTATCAATGACAAAACAAATTGGCGTACTATGTTAAAAGAAAATGCCCAAGACATTGACTTAAAAAAGATAGCGGCAGAACTAATTCCACAAATAGAAAGTTCACTTGAAAATATTAAATTAAAATATGGTGCAGAAGCAATTACCGCTTTACAGGAACAAATCACCCATATTAGTTATCCTGTGACTAAATTTTTAACTAAAATCAACTCCTTTAATTTAGATAAAAATCCAATACTTTCAGGATTATTGCTCGGAATTAAAGGCCAATATTTGATTTTTGAGCATGGTGTTATAAATATTAGAAAATTTACCTCATATAATGTCAGTGTTGACTATAATTAAAAAATATCATGGCTATGCAAATAACTCAGGTATTTATACTAATTGTCATCATCGCGACACTTTTATCGAAGATCTCATCTTTTTTTGACACAGATCCCCGCTTAAAAGGCTGCGTGAATGACGATCCTGAGCCAAGTACACAGGCATGAAAATATTGGGTCTATTTACCTTAACGATGAACTCTTATTTAGGTTTAAGTTTATGAATGCCAGAGACTATGCTGAGCAAGCAAGTGATATTTTTGTTTTATCAGATTCTTTTATTAGAATAAAAGAATTGCTTGATGACGATACCGCAACAATTGATGATATAGCCGATGTTATTTTATTAGATCCGGCGTTAACTGCCGCTATTTTAAAGCTTTCTAATAGTTCTTTTTTTAATTATCCCGGTAAAATTGACACTATTTCAAAAGCGATGTTAGTGCTTGGTATCACTGAGGTTTATAACCTAGTGATCGCTTATTTTACCACCAAAGCTTTTAGTAAACTTAAAGCCGATGCTAAGTTTCTAGATAGCTTTTGGGAGCGCAGTGTAGATTGCGCTTTGTTAGTTAAGTATTTAGGCGCATTTACGCAAATTCCCAAAGTGGAGCGTTTGTTCGTGTTAGGGTTATTGCATAACTTAGGTGAATTGGTAGTGCAGCAACTAAGTCCTGAAAAAATACCTGAATGTCAAAGTCATAGCCTTAGTGAATTACCTTGGAAAAAACAGCAGTCAGTATTAAGTTTTAGTTTTGGTCAATGCTCAGCTGAATTATTACGTTTTTGGCGGTTACCTTATTGTCTTATTGAACCTATTTCATCACAAGATGAAGATGATTTTGAGTTTTTAAGTGAAGAAAGTAAATTATTATATGTCGCGAAAAGAGTAATGCTAAACAATAACTTATATCCAGATTCAGACATTCATAAATTACTACCTGAAGAACAGCTTGCAGAATTAAATTTAACTAATGAAATTATTCAACACGCACGCGAATATGTTGATTTAGAAAGATTTTCGATACTAGCTTTGCTTAAACCTAGTTCGGTAATGATTTATTAAACGCGAGAGGTTAATAATTTCTAGTTTATTGCGTTTTTTTAAATACCAATACTTTTCTTGATTTAAACAATAGTAGTAAACATAAGCTCGTTAATAACAAAGTAATATTACTAGGCTCAGCAACTTGGCTAACTTGCTGAGCGCTCTTATTGTTTAAGGAGCTGTTTGAATTTAAAGAAATAAAACTTTGTTGTTTATTTAATAAACCCGCACTATTTACTTGCGCAGCTTGCCAGATAAAATCTTCGTAATTGTTGCCAGCGCCACCTAATTGTAAAGAAAATCCAATTGGGGTGGTAGTTAACTCACTAACACCAATATCATTGCTGGTAAATCCTTGTGCAATACCGTTAAGTGCCGTAAGAGTTCCTTCGTAAGAAATAAATTGTATTAATTGATTGGCCGCATTTGCTAAAGCAATACCATCGGCAGCACCATTTTGGATGCCATTGCGGGCAAAATTTACCGTAATAAAACCAAAGCCATTTATTTGGTCAGAAAAAGTAAAACCGTTTAATGAAATGTTTTTATAGACTTTGCCATTATTACCGTTGTATAAGGCGAGTGTCCAACCATCTAAACTAGTATCAGCAATAGCCGCTAACTCAATAAATTCATTTTGGTCAGTTCCGGCATTGTCATAGTGAATTTCATTAATAAAAGTGATCAAAGTTGCGTGACTTTGTCGTATTGGTATTAACAATAAAATAGTGAGTGTTAAAAGTTTTGCGATAAGTATTAATTGATATTTGCAGAGCATAAATATAACGTCCTTTTTAGTAAATAACTTCCTTGAAACCTGTAACCTACAGTTCGAATGATTGTGGGTATATACTCATGCCACCTCAAAATCCTAAAACCGACATTTTGAAGTATCATGAATATAGATACAGCACAAAATTGAAATGTTGATGCTGTGATCATTATTGACACAGTATAGTAAATTATAACTAAAAAGCTAATTTTTAGTTAAAATATTGTTTTGTGCGTCTCTTTGTTTAATGCAGTAAAGCAGCAATTAAAGCGATAAATAATAATAGCGAAGTGGTTTGCCAAAATTTAACTGGATTGCGCTGTAATAAAGGTTGTTGCTGATAAGCTTCTACGGCAGCAATGTTGGGCGTGGTTAAGTCTGTCAACAGTTCAGAATAAGCGTCATAACGGTTAGTAACATCGGGTGCGGTGGCGTGCGCCAACATTAAATCAAGCCATAGTGGTAATTCGGGGCGAAATTGTTTAATGCTGCGATATTGCCATAAAGCAAAGTTTTGTTGTTGCTGACTTCGCCCGATAACTTGCTGCATGTTTTTATAAGAAAACGGTTTAAAGGGGAGTTCGCCGCACAATAATTGATAGCAAATAATACCCAATGAAAACAAGTCACTTTGATAAGTTGCTTTTAATGTATGGAGTGTTTCAGGGGCGATATAATCTAAGCTGCCTTGTGGCATTGTTTCTATCAAAGTATCTTGTTTTTCAGCCAAAGCAGCTACCCAAACGGTGCCATAATCAATGAGTTTAACTTGTCCGTTGGCGTTGATCATTATATTGTCGGGATGAAAATCTCGATGTACTAATTCAAGTCGTTGAAATGCACGCAGTGCACAAACCAGCTGTTTAACAATATCTCTGACCTGTTCAATACTTGGCTTAGGATTGTCGTGCATCCAGTCGCTTAAGGTTTGCCCATCAATATGTTCACATAAATGATAAAGGAACTGACTATTATGCTGTGGCGTTTTTATGCGCATAATATTAGCGTGGTCAATACGTTCGCCTACCCAAGCTTCACGAATAAAACCTTGTAAATAGATACTATCGTCAGCAAAATTTACCGAGGGTGTTTTTAACACTAACGGTGGCTCTTGCTCTCTATTTTGATGTTGTACTAAATATAAATGAGAACGAGTGCTGGCGTGTAAAACTTTTAATACCTTGTAACCATCGATTTTTTGCCCAATTTTTAGGGCTGGAGGAATAGTTTTGCTTAATAACTCTCGCTCTATTTCTTCTAACTGTTTGGTAGGTAATTGATTTACGCTGATTAATAAGCAACTGACATTATCATCGCTACCCACAGCTAGTGCTTGTTCAATAATAACTTTACTTATTTTTTCAAGCGCTCGATTATCAGGTTTGCTCGGTAACGTTAGCAATATATCGTGTAATGCTTTTTTGCTAATAAAATCGTGTACGCCATCACAACTGAGCATATAAAGATCATTTTCTTGTAAATCGAGTTGATGAACATCTACTTTTAAACGTGAGTCTGCGCCTAAAGCACGAGTTAAAACAATATTATTGCGCCCTTGTTTTTGATTATGATCTTTAGTGATAGGGGTAAGCTTTTGTTGTTGAAATAAGCTTAAGCGAGAATCGCCAACATGAAAAACAAAGCCCGTGGTTGATTTTATGATCAAGGCAGTAAAAGTGGTTAACCATTGTTGGTATTGTTCAGCGTTATAGTCATAAGCACCGCTTTGTTGAGATGCTGAAACAAGTTCAGCATGACGTTCAGTATTGCTACGGTCATCCGGACGCAGGTCAGGATCTAGATTATTTAATTCACCAGCCGTATTAGTTTCTAACACACTAGCTTGCGAATATAACCATTGATTTAAGCTATTTAATACCTTGCCCGCTGATTTTTTAGTAGACCACATTTCAGGCGTGGCGTAATACTCACTAATAAATTGAGTGACTGCCATTTGCGCCGCTTCTGCTGCTTTACTAGCACTAGAAACACCATCAGCTAGTACCGCGACTGCGCCTTTAGTGACTAATTCATGATTGATTGGTGTATGAGCGGCAAACGCATCTTGGTTTTCTGCTTTATTGCCAGCACAAGAGTAGCCACCAATGGCTAAGCAGAGTTTTGCTTTGCTATTCATTGCTTAATTCACACTAATTAATTCGATTGTACCGTCTGCGTGAACTTCAGTTATTGTGCCTTGCGGCTCTTTCATAAATAACAGCACCACAAAGCCTAGTATTGCAGTGGCGGTGATCACTAAAAAGAATTCTTGATAGCTCATTATCGACAATACGGTTAAATAAACTACCGCACCCACGTTGCCGTAAGCGCCTGTCATGCCAGCAATTTGTCCAGTTAAACGACGTTTTATTAATGGTACGGCAGCAAAAACAGCCCCTTCGCCAGCTTGCACAAAAAACGAGCATACCATTGCTGTTATAACCGCTAAGGCTAACGGCCAACTACTGTCAATATTAGACATAGCAAAATAACCAAGCGCTAAACCGGCAGTTAAAATTAGTAAGGTTTTTTTACGACCAAATTTATCACTAAGCCAGCCGCCGCTAGGACGCGACATTAAATTCATAAAAGCATAAGTAGAGGCTAAAATACCGGCATAAATCATGTCTAAATGAAATACGTCAGCAAAAAATAATGGCAGCATTGACACTACCGCTAGCTCTGAACCAAAAGTAGCGAAATACAAAATATTTAATACCGCCACTTGTTTGAATTGGTAGCGGTGAATCTCGGGCACTGGCTTTGAAAATAAATGACCGTTTATTTTCCATGTTTGCTTTAACTCCACAACAAACAATAGCGTTAAAGCCAAATAAGCAATTAATTCATTATTTGCACTGAGCAAGTTTACGCCATTAGATGACAGCTTCCATGTTAATAATGCTAAAGCGCCATACATCGGCAGTTTCATCAGTACCAATAAAACCAAATCGCCAATGGAAGTTACTTCCATAGCGCCCGATTTTTTTGGTTTAAAGTAGGTTGATCCTGCGGGTGTGTCGCTTACGTTAAAGTACCATATAAAACTAAACGCTAAGCTGAGTAAACCTGTAATGGCAATGGCGTAGCGCCAGCCATGGACACCACCAAAAAACAAAGCAATTACCGGTAAAGACATTGCCGCGGCAGCCGAACCAAAGTTACCCCAACCGCCGTAAATACCTTCGGCTGTGCCCAATTCGTTAGCAGGAAACCACTCACTAACCAGTCGAATACCAATCACAAAACCAGCACCAATAAAACCTAATAAAAAACGCGCGAGGGCAGCTTGCTCAAAATTGTCAGCAAGGGCAAACATAAAACAAGGAATGCTTGATAAAAACAGCAATACCGCAAAGGTTAATTTAGGACCATATTTATCGGTTAATATACCGATAATAAGGCGAGCAGGAATAGTTAACGCCACATTGAGAATGAGTAATGTTTTAATTTCGCTAGCACTAAGTCCAAGGCTTGCACCAATAACACCGAGTAAGGGGGCATGGTTAAACCAAACCAAAAAAGTGATAAAAAATGCCATCCAACTTAAATGCAGCACTTTCATTTTGCCAGTAAAAGAAAATAGCTTAATACCTGAGGGGGAACGCATCATTACTCTCCAAAAATCAATATTAGTGACAATAGAGCAAAGTGAGTGCCATAGGTTTATTTATTTTTATATCAATGGGTTACCTTGGTTGGTTTGGTTTTGGTTAGAATTATTGCACTAACCAAAGAGCAATTTGCACCTTAATTGTGCAGGCTTTGTTGAACGATTAGTTTTCTTGAGGCGCCAAATATATTATTAATCTAAATGCTAGTAAGTAAAATCAGATAAAAAATATTTGCCATTTAATTTTTTTGGATCACCACATCAGTTTTAGGCACACAACTACAAGCTAAAATATAGCCCTGTTGGTGTTCTTCATCAGTTAATCCATCTTTAGCCAGTTGCTCTACTTCACCACTTTCAAGCTTAACTTTACAACGCCCACACATGCCTGCCCGACATGAGTGAGCTAAAATTAAACCTGCTTTTTCGCCTTGTTCTAATAAGGTTTGTTGATTATTACCGCTGATATATTTATCCCACGAGTCGAATAATATTGTTACTTTTTTGAGGGTTGTTGTTTGTGTTGCTATTTTTGTAGCGAGTATTTTTTTAGGGTGCTGTTTTTTAGTGGCTACTTTTACAGAGCCCGTTTTAGGAGAAGGTACTGCTGTTTTAGCCGCGAAAACAACTAAAGGAGCTTTATCAACATACACTTTAGCCGTTTGTGTCGCTAACACTTCAATTTTGTCACCCATACGGATCATGCCTTGGTTAAGTGCGACTAAGTTTTGCCCAAACATTATTTCTTTTTTATCTGTATCGAAACGGTATTTTTTCAGAGTATTCAATGGCTCTTGCTGACTATTTTTTTGTGCTGTTTGTGGATCAACCGTCGTAAAAATACAACGTGAACAAGGTTTGGTTATTTCAAATTCCACCTCGCCAATACGAATTCGTTGCCAACTGTCTTCAGCAAAAGCCAAGCTGTTATTAATCACTAAATTAGGACGAAATTGCGCCATAGTAACTTCAGTTTTACTCGCGGTGTTAAGTGCTAAACGGTTATTTAAATCATCGAGACTTGCGTGCGAAATAAGTAATAATGGATAACCATCAGCAAAGCTCAGTTTTATATTAGTATTTTCTTCATAGTGTTTAACACTGCGCTGAGAATTTTCGCCAAAATACAATAACTGGCAAGGCATGTCTAAATATTCACTAAACCACACATCGATTAATACCGAGCAATATTGCGCGCTAATGGTGTCATTCCACACTTGTACATTTTCATAATGGCGAGAAAAGTCTTGATAATTAATGGTTAACTCAGCCATATTTGGTGCATTAAGTTGCAAGCCTTGCATGGTGAGTTTGCAGTGAATAAGGGTTATTTTTGGGTGGGTTCGTCCGGTAATAAAATTACCTGTCATGTCGGTGATCACAAAACGGCGATCAAGCGCTAGCCCTGCATTTTCAACCATACTTGTTGGCAATGAAATACCGGCTGAAGATTTAATTGGGTAGATGTTAATTTGACTAAGAAAGGTATTAGCATCATTTTTTTTCATAAGTAAATAGGTAAACATCAAAAGCTTAGTTAGACGTTTACGCTATAGTTTTCATTGATAATTGTCGAGTTTTTAATTAATACTTTTTTCTTTATTTAACAAAAAAACATGTAACAAGCCCACTAAACCATGACCAATGAGATACGCTTCAACAAAACTGGTTAAAAATTCGTGTAATTCTTTAAGATCATGTTCCCATGCAGCACCGATATTCCAACCAATAAACCAAGTTAGACCGGAACCCACAACTAAGAGTATCGCACCTAAACCTAAACCTTGAATAATAGCAGCTAAACCATAAGGTTGAGCTTCGGGTAATTTAAACGATAAAAGCTGTTTAATGTCTGGTGTTATTTGCTTGAAATTTCCGCTTAAGTAAGGATAAAAATAACTAAAGCCGTGACGTTTAAACTCTAGTACAACAAACATTATGATCAATGGTACGAGTGTTAAACCGGTGATGAAATGTGTCCAAGTAGCATAAAATTCAATGCCTGATGTGCCAATTTCGCCATTTCGCTCCACTTCAATAAAGTTGCTAATAATAATTTGCGCAATAATCAATAACATTATGGTGATATGTAAATGACGGATCGCTGGCGGCATTTTTTCCTGTAAATAATGTTTAAATATAGACAATGGTTGCATGGGATCACCGTTTTTGGTTCATAATAAATTTGTGTTTAAAAATAATGAGTTAAATTGTTGCGACTATTTTACTGGTCGCAATTTATCATAGCACTATTACACGACACTTAAATGATATTAAGCACTTTTTACAACAATGTTACTGCGTGAGCGCTTGCCATTTCTCTATCGCTTTAGGCAGCCCATTTTGCGCTTTAATATATAAGTTAAGTAAGGTTAATTCATGACATTGTCGTGACTCAATGGGTTTGGCCGGTACTTCAATTAAGCGAATACCCGCATTAGGTTTAACACAGTCTTTAAAATAAGTTTTAAATTCACCCACGGTGACGCAAGTTTTAGACTGTCCTTGATAAGCTTTAATAATGCTATGGACATCAAATTTATCATCATTACAGCGATAAATATCAGCGTCGCTACTTTTACCTAAATGATACACATTATTGCGCATATAAATAATAGTGACATTGGTGTCGTCTTTTAAAAAGTGAATTAATTCATTGAGCTGAAAATGAAAGCCACCATCACCGGTAATAACTACGGCACGATCTACATCGCCATTTTCTTTAATAAGTTGGCTGGCAACCCGAGCATAAGGCAACGATGAACCCATAGCGCCGTACCAAGGATTGGTTAGCCAACCGCGACCGATACTCGATTTATTTACTTTTAAACCGTAACTAGCAAAATAAGAGTTGCCGACTTCAGGCAAGTAAACATAAGCACTTTCATCTTCAAATTGCAGTTCATTTAAGGTATGTGCAAGGTTGTTAAAATCAATGGGCTGTTTATTTTCAACTTCAAGAGGAAGATCATCATCACTTTTATAAGTAAATCGTTTAATTTGTTTTTTGGCAGATGCTGACAACAGCAATTCAAATACTTCGATTAAGTCTTTTTCTAGTAAAGATGAGCCTTTTAATACCGTTTTATTGCTAAAACCATCAATGGTATGGGTGCCAGTGCCAAAGGCTGAATTGGTGTCTTGGGCAAAAATACTGCTGGCCACATCAATGGCGTAATCCATTTGTTGGTCGATATAGTCTTTGCCGAGAGTTTGCGTAAAAATGCCATTGTAGGCACCTAAGCACAGTGGTGCGTATTCATCAAATAAGCCTTTAGCAAACCATGTAGTGGCGTAGGGAATATTATAAGTGTAGGCAAAATCAATAATTAAGCGTTTTAATTTTGCATTATGCTTAAGCTTGTCACCCACAAAAAGCACAGGTTTCTGGGCTTGGGCTAATTTTTCAATAATGCTGTCAACAATTAATTGTGTACCCGCAATAATATTGCTGCCACAGCAAATATTATCGACAGAAGTTGGCAGTTTCAAGGGTTGTGTTTTGGCAAAAACTAAGTCGCGTGGTATTTCAATAAATACCGGTTGCTTCGTTTTATAAGCTTCGCAAACTAATTGATAAAAGCGTTCGCCAGCAATATTGGGTTGACCGTTAACACGCTGCCCTTGTAAGCGTTCAACTTTCATTCCTAAAGCAGAAAAAGCTTTAAGGGCATTGTCATAATCAGCCTTCCATGATGAATTAGGATGAATGGTGTGATGCAGCGCAACGTGGTTTACTTCTGCTTCAGCAGGCGCACCTGAAATAAATATTACCGGTAAACTTTCGGTCATTGCCATTGCGGCGGCTGAAGTACAAGGTAAACTACCGACCATATAAGTAGTTAAGGCAAAACCCATGCCGGTAAGTTCAGCATGGGCACAGGCAGAAAACGCCGCATGCATTTCATTACTGGAAGGGCAGATAGCTACTTTGTGTTCTAATGCTGAAATTAAATTAGCAGCAAAATCACCACCGACACCGTAAATTTTTTGTTTTTTTGCTTCTGCAATGTTATTGGTGTTAGCATTCTTAGTATCGTTGGACTCGGTAAAAAGCTGCATTACATCGCCGATCACATCGCCCAATGAAGGTAATGATTGGTTATATTTTTCACCAAAATTTGTTTCAAAATTACTGTTATTATCGTTATTGCTAGGCATAACTGTTTTTCCATAAAATATGACTAATAGCGTTAGTTTAACCAGCTTAATTTTTCATAATCTGATCAMGATCAGTTTTTGAGTTTATCATCGCTAAGTTACTCTAGTTTAGTCGTGAAGACTAATTTACAGCTACTGTAAAAGGTGTAAATAAAAATGCCGACAGGTGTTCACCTATCGGCATTTTGGGATAACCGTTGTTATGGGTTATAAACGATAAATATTATCGGCACTGTCACGGTCAACCAATTTTACAAAAGGATCAACTCCCGCATATTTTGGTTTGCCTTTAACCCGCACCGTAATGGTATTAGTACCGGTTTTTAGCTGATGTTTCGCTAAATATAAAACAAAATCTTTAGCGGATAAATCTTCCGGATCGGCAGAAAACAAGCCAATATCAACTAAGTCATCAAAGGGTACATCAGTTTCTTTACCTTGACCATCAGCACGTTTTAACGCCGCTTCAATCGTTAAAGTAACGTCATACAGGTCACTTTTATCAGCAACCGCTTGAACTTTTACATCTGTGGTTTTTAAATCATATAAACTAATGTATTTAAACAAGTTATCAACAAAGTCGTGCTCTTGCTGATCAGTATCTTGGTTGATAAAAGCCATTAAATCTAAGGTGGTAGGGTACGGTGTGCTTTGATATTTATACTTAACTAAAAAATCGTGCAGTGCTTTATTTAAGCGTTGTTCGCCGAGTCTATCTTTTAGTGCCATCATAATAACTGAGCCTTTACGGTAATGAATATACTGTTGGTTTTCACTACGGTAAAGTGGCATTTCTTCTATAATTTCAACACTGCGACCGCGTAAATAACGATCTAATTCATATTTTAAAAATTTACGAATTTTAGTTTTTCCGTATTTTTTCTCCATCACCATTAGCGCGCTATATTGCGATAACGTTTCTGAAATAATGGCACTACCTTGCACATTAGCGGCGCCAACTTGATGTCCCCACCATTGATGTGCAACCTCGTGGGCAGTAACGTAATAGGCGGGATCAATATTTTCAGCATCGCGCAAATCACTAATAAAGCCGATGTTTTCAGAATAAGGCACGGTATTAGCAAAGCTTTGTGCAAAAGWGCGATAMCCCGGAAATTCAATAATACGCAGTTGTTTATGCTGATAAGGGCCAAAGTTTTGCGTGTAATAATCAATTGAATCACGCACCGACGCCATCATGCTATCGACATTCATACCATGATTTTTATGATAATAAACTTCGATATTGATACCTTTGTAACGCTCTTTTTTTGCGGCTAATTTTGCGGATAAAAAAGAGTAAAAGTTCACCATCGGCGCATCCATTTTGTAATGGAAGATGTGGCGACCATTTTCGATTTTTTCACTTTGTAAATAACCCGGCGCAATGGCAAATTGATCTGCTGATGTTGACACTGTTGCTTCAAAGTCAATAAAGCCAACGCCTTTACCAAAGAAGTTGTCATTGTAGAAACGTTTATCTTCAAGTTTATTAGCTCGTTTTAATGGTTTTAAATCGTGCTGGCGACGTTTATGGCGATCGCTTAATTGCCAATCTGCACGGTAACCAAAAGTAGGAAATAGACTGTAATTATCGATAAAGGTGCCATTGTGAACTAAAGCAAAATCATTACTCCCGTCAGAAAAGCCTTGATGAACACGTTCGGCAAGTAATTTACCTTGACGAACTTCTCCCGGCTGCAAAGGTTGTGCAAAAGTAAACCAAGCGGTTCGATATTTATCATCAATTTTACCTAAACTACCACCACTAATTTCAACGCCCCAATTTTTGGTAAAACGTGGTTTTGAGACTAAAAATCGCGTTATCGGTTGATCAGATGTGTTGGTTAAAGTGATCTCGGCAACTGCTTTTATACGCCGTTCGCTCGGATAAATATCAACTTTTGCATGAGTTTTAGTAATGGTTGGAATTTCAGCATTTAAGTATTCAACATACTTATGCTCGTAGTCGGCTTGTATGTCTTCACGATCATCAGCGATCATGTATTCGTTAAGTACGCGAGTATTGTAATGAATAACACTACCAGCGCCGATAAATATTACCAAGCCTAAGGCAATTGCTATTTTTCCTGATTTTCCTAGGTAATATCCCGCTTTAGCAAAACGCGCTTTTAGTGGTTGTGCTGGGCCGCGATGCCATAAAGCAAAACCTAAACTGGCAAAAATAATGGTTAAACCACTCCAATACAACATATACCAGTTTTGGCTAGTTAAGAAAGTGCCATAACCGTTAATATCAGAATAAAATACCCGTGGAGCGGAAGAAAACTGAAACATGTTATGGCTAAAGCCAAAGTTACTTAATACTAAGGTGCTGATAATAAATAACACAAACAGCAACATACCAAAATATTTATTCGGGCTGATCACTTGTAGGAAAAACGCTAATACCGCGGTTAATATTAAAGGCAGCATGTTTACATAGAATAATCGAATTATGTATTGAGATAATTCGATGTGGTTATAGCCCTGTAGATACTGATTAACAATGGTGACGATCATGCCAAAAACATACAGTAAAATTAGCACTAAACTAATGGCGATAATTTTAGATAACCAAAAAGTAATGTTGTTTACTGGCATAGCATCAACAATATCACCCATGCCTGAGTTACGTTCGCGCCAGACTATTTCGGCACTGTAATAAGCCAGTACTATCATCATTAATAGACCGGTAGAACCCGCAATTAACGACACCATAGTTTGCGTTAGTGGCCAATTTGGGGTGCCATACATGTCGCTAGGATCAATTAATGGCGCAATTAGCATAAATATAGTTAAGGCACCTAGCACCATAAAAGGCGCACTAAAAATAACTTGTTTAATTTCAAAAGCGATACGCAAACGTAAATGCGCAGCGGTTTGAATGCCGGCACTTTTGATCAAAATATTATTGTTTAATAAGGAGGAATAGTCGTTGTTTTGTTGTTCGCTATTTTGCAATGCCATCTTTTTTTGTGCTTTTGCTTTCTTTTTAGCACTTACCTTGTTTTGTGGTAAACGTATTTTCGATCTAAAACCTGCGAAAAAGGTCATGATCAATACACCTACCGTCATCCATAATAAACGGTTTTCTAACAGCATGCCGTTAAAGGCGATCACGGTATTGTTTTTATCGAACATCGTCCAATAACGAGCGACTTCGCCAAAAGTATTTAAAGCAAAAGGATCAAGCAATGCCGCCATGGTGCGATATTCAGGCTCATTTAAAAGTTGACCAGAAATTGAATATAAAATGAATAAACCAACGGCTGATAAATACACTGCCATCATTGTTCTAAAGCGAATAGCAACAGCATAAAAGAAGCAAGACAACACAAACAATGTCGGTAACGATAGGTAAAAATAGGCAGTAAAATAATAACTTAAATGAGTAGTACCTAAGCGCTCTGGATCAACCCAACCGATAGCGCCACCTAATACAGTACCAATAAAAATCGCCAAAGGTACAAAAGCAAATACTGTAGCAACTACCGCAAAAGCGCCTAAAAATCGGCCTAATTGATAACTTAAAGGGTTAATTGGTTTGCTATAAAGTAACTCTGACATTTTACTAACATCATTACGAATTGCAGTACTAGCAACAAAGTTGACCACTAAGAACATCGCAAATATGCCCATGATCAATAACGTTTGTGCTATTGAAAAAGGGCCGTTGTACAATACATTACCACCACCGCCAATTTGTACGTTGTCACTTACTGTCGCAAAAAAGGTCAGTAAGAAAAAAATACCGCTAGTGACATAAAATGAAGGTTGTCGTGTAAAATAGCGCCACTCAAAGGTGAACATTTTTAATAACATGATAATTCCTTTAAATTAGTGAGTTAAGCTATATTGGCTAAGTTACGATGATTATTAAGACTCGAAAAATAAACATCTTCTAAGTCAGTTGGTGCAGCTTCAAAACCGTCCGGTGAATGGTCATTAATGACATGCACAACTGTTTTACCAGCAAACAAACGCTTAGAAATAACTTGAAAGTTTTCTTCAATTTCAGTTATCTCATTGGCTGTTACTGCTTTACGCCAAATTTGCCCTTTGAGTTGCTCGGTTAATGCTTGTGGATCACCTTGGAGGATAATTTTTCCTGACGCTAATACCGCCATTTGAGGGCACAGCTCTGACACATCATCAACAATATGGGTAGATAGAATAATCGCTTTATCTTCGCCCAAACCGACCAATAAATTATGAAAGCGATTACGTTCTTCAGGATCTAATCCTGCGGTGGGTTCATCCACAATTAATAAGTCAGGATCGCCCAATAACGCTTGCGCAATACCAAAACGTTGGCGCATGCCACCTGAAAAACCATGCACAGAATTTTTACGATGTTGATATAGGTTAGTTTGTGCTAACAAACCTTCTACTGCTTCTTTTCTCTCGGCGTTATTTTTCAAACCTTTTAATATTGCTAAATGATCTAATAACTCGTAAGCACTAATGCGTGGATAAACACCAAAGTCTTGTGGTAAATAACCTAAGCGTTGGCGTAAGGCTTGTGGGTTGGCAAATACATCAATGCCATCAAACATTATTGAACCTGAATCGGCATCTTGTAAGGTGGCAATGGTGCGCATTAATGATGATTTTCCGGCACCATTGGGTCCAAGTAAACCATACATACCTTTGGGGATTTCTAACGAGACATTATCGAGTGCTTTTACACCATTATCGTATGTTTTTGATAAATTTTTTATTGTTAACATTATTATTCCTTGCGTTAATTTGTATTTTTATGCGTCTACGCTAATAGAGATTATTCCGAATGTCGACAATTTTAAACAATGTCTCTTTATAATCACTAACAATTTTGTAACAAAGCGTATTTTATAATGATAAGTTAACGGTTAAATCGTAGAGGTTGTAATAGCGATATGTTAAATTTATCCGCATTATAGATAAGAGCATATTTAATGAAACACATTCATATTTTAGGTATTTGCGGTACTTTTATGGGCGGTATTGCTGCCATTGCTAAAGAGCTTGGTTATCAGGTGTCGGGTTGTGATGCCAATGTTTATCCGCCAATGAGTACCCAGCTTGAGCAACTTGGTATCGAACTAATGTCGGGTTATAAGGTTAGTCATTTAGATGATGAACCGGATCTAGTGATTATTGGTAATGCGCTATCGCGCGGCAACGTCATGGTTGAATATATTCTGGATCGCGGTATTGATTATACTTCGGGGCCACAATGGTTATTAGAAAACGTATTAAAAGACAAATGGGTATTAGCAGTTTCGGGTACACATGGCAAAACCACGACTAGCAGTATGCTGGCGTGGATTTTAGATTATGCCAAACTCACCCCTGGTTTTCTAATTGGCGGTGTACCACAAAACTTTGCTTGTTCAGCACGGTTAGGTAATGCGCCGTTTTTTGTGATTGAAGCTGATGAATACGATACTGCTTTTTTTGATAAGCGCTCTAAGTTTGTTCATTATCGCCCGCGCACCTTAGTGATTAATAATTTAGAATTTGATCATGGTGATATTTTTAATAATTTGGCGGATATTCAACGTCAGTTTCATCATTTAATTCGCATGGTGCCGAGTAACGGCTTAATATTATCGCCTAAAAGTGAGCAAGCTATTAATGACACTTTAGCGCAAGGTTGTTGGACGCCAAGTGAGTTTTATTTTGGCACTGAAAACAGTAAAACTGGCTGGCGAGCAGAAAAGCTAATCGCTGATGGTAGCGAATTTAAAGTGTTTATTCATAACGATTATCAAGGCACCGTTAACTGGCAATTAATCGGCGATTTTAATATCGACAATGGTTTAATGGCGATTGCCGCGGCACGCCATGCTGGCGTACCCAGCTATGTTGCTATTGAAGCTTTGGCAGAGTTTATTAACACCAAGCGCCGTTTAGAATTACGCGGTGAAGTTGCTGGCGTGAAAGTCTATGACGATTTTGCCCATCATCCTACCGCTATTGCCAAAACACTAACAGGGCTACGCGCCCATGTTGATGATATAGCCCTTTACCCACCAGAAAAAGTAGGCGCGCAACGTATTATTGCGGTGTTAGAGCCAAGATCAAATACCATGAAATCGGGTGTCCATAAAGACACTTTAGCACCGTCATTAGCTTTGGCTGATCAGGTGTTTTTGTTTCAGGGCGAGCAAGTTAAATGGTCGGTAAATGAGTTAATTAATCAATGCCAGAAACCTTGTGAAGTAAGCAATAATGTTAATGAGTTAGTTAGCAAAGTTGCCAACATTGCCCAAGCTGGCGATCACATTTTGGTAATGAGTAATGGCGGCTTTGGTGGTTTTCACGCTAAACTGTTAGAAAAATTAACGCAACAAGCAGTAAATAACTCATGACCACTACGCCAACCTTTGATAAAAAAATCACCTTAGCTATTACTGGCGCGTCTGGCTCTGCTTATGCGCTGCGTTTGTTAGAATGTTTAGTGACGGCAAATTATCAAATATATGTGTTGTGCTCTAGTGCCGCGCGGGTGGTGTTTGATACTGAAGTCGCTTTAAAATTACCTGCTGCGCCCGATGCGGCGAGTAAAGTATTAATGGAAAAATTTAATGCTAAAGCTGAACAAATTACTGTTTTTGGTAAAGAGCAATGGTTYTCRCCRGTKGCTTCKGGYTCGGCKGCGCCTAARCAAATGRTSGTTTGYCCKTGYTCAACKGGSWCRTTAGCGGCGATTAGCCAAGGCATGAGTGATAATTTAATYGAACGTGCBGCTGAYGTGGTBATAAAAGAGCGHGGHCAATTAATTTTAGTACCGCGCGAAACGCCATTTTCTACCATACATTTACAGAATATGCTCACCTTGTCGCAAATGGGTGTAACCATAATGCCCGCAGCCCCCGGCTTTTATCATAATCCTAAGTCCATTGAAGATCTAATCGACTTTATGGTGGGGCGGATGTTAGATCATATAGGTATTGAGCAATCAATTATGCCACGTTGGGGCTATATTCGTTAGTGTTTAGATTCCGGCTTAAAAAGACTACCGGAATGACGGGGTGGTATTTCCGAATGTTCGTCCCTGTCATCCCGAGTTCGTCTACGTCATCCCCGAATGTTTTTATCGGGGATCTTGTAGCGAAACCCAACAATGAAATGTTCAACAACTCTCCCGAAACAACTTTTACCGTACATTTATCGTCAATTATCGTATTTCCCCTTATATTTTTTAGCCAGCTTGTATACAGTAGATTAAAATTAAAAAAGGGATCTCAATATGGCTTTTTTTCAACGCAAAAAAATGCTCACAACACTGACTTTAGGGTGCTTAATTGTTATTAGTAGTATTAATGCATTTGCATCTAATAGTAAAAAAACTAATGAAAATAAAGAAACAGACAATAAAGCAAAATGGTCGGTAAACTCGCCCAAAGGTGAGTTTACTCAGGCTAACATTGATGTACGCTCTGGTACATGGATGAATGTTGATTTAAGTCCAGACGGCAAAACTATCGCCTTTGATTTGCTTGGCGATATTTATACTATTCCGGTAACAGGTGGTGAAGCCAAAGCGCTGATGACCGATATTGCATGGCAAATGCAACCACAATTTAGTCCTGACGGTAAGTATATTGCGTTTACTTCAGACGAAGATGGTGGTGATAATATTTGGGTAATGAATGTTGATGGTTCTAATCGTCATGCGATTACCACAGAAACCTTTCGTTTATTAAATAGCCCAGCATGGTCGCCCGACAGCAATTATATTATTGCTCGTAAACATTTTACTGGCTCGCGCTCTTTAGGGGCTGGTGAAGTATGGATGTATCACAAAACTGGTGGTAGCGGCATAAAGTTAACTAAACGCCCAAATGAGCAAAAAGATCTAGGCGAACCCGCGTTTTCTCCCGATGGTAAATATGTGTATTTTTCGCAAGATGCCACACCTGGCAAATATTTTGAGTACAGCAAAGATTCTGAAAAAGGCATTTATAAAATAAAACGTCTTGATCGTGAAACCGGCGAAATTAAAGTGATTATTTCAGGGCGTGGTGGCGCTATTAGGCCAACACCGTCACCCGATGGTAAAACATTAGCGTTTATCAGCCGTGAAGACTTTCAATCTAAATTATATTTATACGATTTAGCCAGCGGTAAAGAAACACTAGTTTACGACAAGTTAGAACGCGATATGCAAGAAACGTGGGCGATACATGGGGTTTATCCAACGATGACTTGGACGCCTGACAGTAAAAATATTATTTTTTGGGCAGGCGGTAAAATTAAGCAATTGGATTTAACCGCAAAAAATGTTCAACATAAAGCCAAAAACATTGAATTTCACGTAAAAACCAGCAAAAAAATTCAAACCGCCTTACGTTTTCAGCAAAATATCGATATTGATAATTTTGATGTGAAAATGCTCCGCGATGTCGAAATTTCACCTAGCGGTAAGCAAGTTGTATTTGAAGCGATGGGGCATATTTACACACGCAGCCTAGTTAATGGTGTGTCGAAAGGTAAAACCAAGCGTTTAACTCGACAAAGTAATCATTTTGAATTGAATCCCAGTTATTCTCGCGATGGTAAAAAAATAGTATTTGCCACATGGGATGATGAACAACAAGGACAAATTCGCGTGGTGTCGGCTCGTGGCGGTAAAGGCAAAGCACTACTTAATGTTAAGAGTAAAGAAAAAGGGAAATATATAGAACCAAGCTTTTCTCCCGATGGTAAAACTGTGGTATTTCGCAAAATAGCTGGCGGTTATATTACCGACCCAGTGTGGGGATTAAATGCGGGCATTTATGTGGTTTCAAGCAAAGGAGGTAAAGCTAAATTAGTGACCGAACATGGCGTACAACCTCACTTTGCGGATAAAAATGACAGAATTTACTTTGTCCGTGATGGTGAAAAACCTAACTTAACTCGTATTGATCTTGATGGTCAGCATGAAAAAATGTTATATCAAGGTAAGTTTTCGACTGAATATCATGTGTCGCCTAATGGACAATATTTAGCCTTTGCTGAACGCTTTAAAGTATTTGTAACCCCTATGGTTGAACGCGGAGAGGTAATTGACATTGGTCCTAAAGGAGGAAACTTACCCGTTAAACAGCTTTCAACTCGTGCTGGCGAAAACATCAGCTGGAACGCTAAGTCGAATGAACTTTATTGGAGCTTAGGCGCTAATTTATATCGATCTTCAGTTAAACATTTATTTGCTATTAAAAATAAAAAAGAAGATAAAAAAGGTGATGATAAAAAAGGGCAAGCTGCTGTAAAAGAGAAGGCAAAAGTTACCTACCTTGGCTTTAAACAAAAAGCCGACAAACCTAGCGGTACGGTAGCGTTTGTTGGTGGCAAAGTGATCACTATGGAAGGAGATACTATTATTGATAATGGCGTTGTGTTGGTTGAAAGTAATAAAATTGTTGCTCTAGGCAAACAAGGTGAAGTAAATATTCCCAACGATGCTTATATTGTTGATACAAGTGGTAAAACTGTAATGCCGGGGTTAGTGGACGAGCATGCACATGGACCACAAGGCAGCAGTGAAATTATTCCTCAACAAAATTGGAAAAACTACGCAGGGCTCACTTTTGGCGTAACCACGATCCACGATCCGTCGAATGATACCACCGAGTTTTTTGATGCTAGCGAAATGCAAAAAGCCGGCAAAATTGTTGCCGCACGGTTGTTTTCAACAGGTACTATTTTATATGGTGCAACGGTTGCTGGTTACACTTCGCATGTTGATAGTTTAGACGATGCTAAATTTCATCTTGAACGTATGCAAGCCGCAGGTGCGTTTAGTGTTAAAAGTTATAATCAGCCTCGTCGTGATCAGCGCCAACAAATTATAGGGGCAGGGCGCGAGTTAAAAATGATGGTAGTGCCAGAAGGTGGCTCATTATTAGAGCATAATTTAACCATGGTGGTTGACGGGCATACCACGCTTGAACATTCAATTTCCACCGAAAAAGTTTATGACGATATTACGCAGCTATGGTCGCAAAGCAAAACCGCTTATACACCCACACTAGGCGTTGCTTATGGCGGTATTTCAGGCGAAAATTATTGGTACGATACTACTGAAGTATGGAAGCACCCACGCTTAAGCAAATATGTGCCGATGGAAATATTAGCGCCACGTGCAATGCGCCGCATTAAAGCGCCGAAAAGTCATTACAATCATATAAATGTTGCTAAAGCAGCGAAAGTAATGAGTGATGCGGGTGTAATAGTAAATGCGGGTGGGCATGGGCAACGTGAAGGTTTAGCGATGCATTGGGAAATGTGGATGATGGCGCAAGGCGGTATGTCGCCACTTGAAGCTATTCGCACCGCTACTATAAATCCGGCAAAAACCTTGGGGTTAGATAAAAATATTGGCTCATTAAAAGTAGGTAAACTTGCTGATATTATGGTGGTTGATGGCGATGTAAGTAAAGACATTCGCCTAAGCGACAAAGTGGTTTATACCATGATTAACGGACGTTTGTATGATGCCACAAGCATGGATGAAATTGGCAACTATGATCATAAACGTAAACCGTTTTATTTTGAAAAATAGTTAGTCGTTTTTGCCTTTCGTTTATATAAAAACCTGAGCGCCTTGTTTTGCAATAGAGGTTGCTCAGTTTTTTTGTATTTGATATTTTTTAAACTAAAGAATATCTGAAAGTGGGCTACGTACCGCATTGGCACCAGATTCAAGCACATGAGTATAAATTTGCGTGGTGCGTAAATCAGTATGTCCGAGCTGCTCTTGCACGGTGCGAATATCTGCACCGCGTTGCAATAAATGAGTGGCGAACGAGTGGCGCAAAGTGTGACAGGTTACATTCTTTTCAAAAGCTAATTGCTTGCTGGTTGCTTTAATCGCTTTTTGTAGACTCGTTTCATTAATATGGTGACGACGAAAGAGTTTAGATTCTGGATCTGTGCTTAGTTGGATAGATGGAAACACGTAATGCCAATTAAACTCTTGTGGGGCTTTTTTAAATTTACGAGCAAGTGCGTAAGGTAACCAAACACCTTGATATTTTTCATTTAACATATCTTGTTGGTAATATAATTTCGCTTTGGCTATTTGATTTTTAAGTGGCTGTACTAACTCCTTTGCGAGTGTAACTCGCCGATTTTTACCGCCTTTTGCATGCCAAATTTGTATAGATAAGTAATCAAAATCAATATCGTGCACTCTTAACCTAACTGCTTCCATTAAACGTAAACCACTGCCATAAAGTAGTTGGCAGGGTAGAGCGACTTGAGCAGGTAAGTTTTTTAATAATTGAGCTATTTCGTTTGTTGTTAATACCACAGGCAATTTAGGTTGCACATTAGTATGATTGAAGTTTAGCTTTAGTGTTAGTGGTGTTGCCATAATTTCGCGATATAAAAATACTAAGGCATTTAGCGCCAGTGCTTGGGTTTTAGGAGCGACTAAACATTTGTTTGATAAATAAGATAAATACAGTTCAACTTCGCGATCATGACAAACCGAAGGGTGTTTATTATCATTAAAAGTAATAAAATTTTTGATCCAATAACAATAACTATCAATAGTGCGTTTTGCATAACGTTTCATTCGCATTTGTTCGTGTATTAATTGTAAAAAAGGTGATGTCATGAAGATATTTCCTTTAAATTAAACTATGATTGCTATACTGTATACTTATACAGTATAGTGGTTTTCTGTATAAATGCCAAAAATATGGAAATAAATTCCTCATTTAGAATTTAAACATGGAATTGATCTTGTAATCTATTGATGGAGTGATTATAAAAATGTAAAGTAACTTAATTGTAATTTTACAAACAGAATTATTTACAACTAAAATGTGGAATAATTCTGTCTAATAAGCTGTTAGTTGACAATCGAGATATCAAAATTAGCTTTAAGTTAATGTGACATCAAGTGAAAATTTTAGCGTCAAAATTAAGAATACCAAGCAACACGGAAAGTGCATTTTAATTTATTCGGCTCATTCCTTAACAATGTTGTGTTTTAAATTCTGCTTGTGGTTGTTGTAAATAACCAGTTAAAATCAATAGTAAATCGTTGTTGTTATTTTGGTGTTTGGCGGTCAAGCCGCATCAAGGCAATGCCAACTAACAAGTGTTTTCAAGTGGACACAAAAAGCTGGCTGCGGCTCGTCCCTCGCGCATTATAGCCAACTTTTCTTAGCCGCTTAAAACGGCGTTAGTGGCTCAATGATATGTGTTTTACTTTTTATTAAGTTTTGTAAATGTTGTAAGTTAAATAACCGCCTTAATTATGTCAAAATGGCGCATTAATTTATTGTGGTATTCTTGGGTGCAGCAATAGAAAAGTTAATTATCAAAAGTAACAGTTAAGTTTTGTGCTTTTGGTTTGTTATTGCGCGCACAGTAAAATGAATCACTTATTGGTTTAAAATGCAAAAATAAACACTTGCGCTTTAATTCGCAACTAACAAGTGTTTTCAAGTGGACACAAAAAGCTGGCTGCGGCTCGTCCCTCGCGCATTATAGCCAGCTTTTCTTAGCCGCTTAAAACGGCGTTAGATTTTTCATGGAACATTATAGAGTTGATCAATGACTGATTTTATCAAAGAA
The DNA here is from genome assembly GCA_002401725.1 of Gammaproteobacteria bacterium. Lineage (GTDB taxonomy): Bacteria > Pseudomonadota > Gammaproteobacteria > Enterobacterales > Alteromonadaceae. Next base: position 2,802 of record NVTW01000008.1, on the reverse strand, counting down.
TTATTAGATCGAAGTTCTAGTCTTACGCTTCATGGTGCAAATGAAGCTGAGACCAGAAAAAAATTAATTGATCGTATTATTGAAGATGTTCTAGGCTGGAATGACTTAGATATAGCGTACGAAGAAAGAGTATCTGAAGATAGAAATACTACTTTTGCCGATTATATAATTAGAACTGCTGACACTTCTATTCTTATTGAAGCTAAAAGAATTGGTGTCACTTTCAACACAATCCCAGGGCAAAAAAAAGTAAAACTTTCAGGGTCGATTATGGAAGGGAAAACTGGAGAGGCTATTAAGCAGGCTCGTAATTATTGTCGAAAGAAGTCAATTCCTTTTGCTGTTATTACAAATGGTTATCAATGGATATTATTTCCAGCTGTACGTACAGATCAAGTGAGTTTTTCGTCCTCTTCGGCAATAATATTTGATTCATTGGAGAGGATCTTAGGTGAAGAGTCAGATTATTTTAAAAGCCTTTTGTCTAGGGATGGTGTAATAGACGGCAACCTTGCTATAGAATTAATCGGGAGAAATACAGATCAGTTTGAAGAAAGAAGGCTCAATCGTTTTTTCAAAGGCGCAGGAACAAGATCAGCAAACCCGATCTACCCTCTGATTGAGAATGAAGTGATAAGTGCATTTTCTGATTCAATAATAAATGCTGATAAAAGCTTGCTTGAAAAATGTTATGTAAAAAATGCAGATCGACAAAAATTTGATAATAGAATTCAAATGCACTTGCAAAAAAGGGAACCGCTATTTTCATCACAGCCTAAACGTCCAATGCGAAAAAGAGAGGCTTCATCATTAACTGATTCTATTTCTACTGCCTCTTCAAATGCTAGGCCATTGGCAATTCTAATCCTTGGAACTGTTGGGACAGGGAAAACTACTTTTTTGCAATATACTAGGCGAGTTGCGTCTGCAAAATATTTTGAGAAATCAACAAGCGAAACTTATCCGCACTGGATTGATATTGATTTTAGAAATTTCTCTCAAAATGAGTCACCTATTGAGTTTATATATAAAGCTCTTTATGAGTACATTAAATCTGATGATTATTTTAACGATTATAACAGATCGATAAAAAATGCTTATGCCAGTGACATTGCAGCATTGAAAAGTGGACCAATGTTTCTACTTTCAAAAAATGAAGCTGAGTTTGATGAAAAAATTACTGAAGTGATAATGGGGGATTACAATAAAATCAACCCGTATGTAGACAAAATAATAAGTTATGGAGCAACACAAACCCCTGTCTTTTTAGTTATTGATAATATTGATCAATTTGAGGATGATGATACCCAGTCCGAAATATTTTCTGATGCAATAGCGTTAGCTGGTAGACTCAATATTAATCTAATTATGGCTATGAGGGAGTCGACGTATGTCGAACATCGAAGCTCTCCAACATTTGATGCATTTGATTTTGATCCTATTCATATTGAACCACCAGAAATCCCATCCGTTTTATCAAGACGTTTTTTCTTAACAGGTCAGATGCTGGCGAACAAAAAAGGGAGTTTTACAGCATTAAATGGCGCTGAGTTTAAAGTCGATGATCTATCAATCTTTATAGATATAGTTAAAAGCTCTGTACTCGGTACAGAAATAGGCGAAAGAATTGATGTTTTATCTAATCATGATGTTCGGCTTGCCCTCAGAATGACACGTGAATTTTTAGCTAGAGGATATACTGATCCCGCAAAAGCACTTCAAACATTCGGAGCCACTAGAAAGTATACATTACCTAAGCAAGAAGCATTTAGATCTATATTACTAGGTAACCAGTCAGTTTATAGTGAAGAGTACTCTATTATAGGAAATCCATTTGATTCTAGATTAGGAAGATCAAATGGTGAATTACTTCGTATGTTTGTATTAAATGCATTGGTTAAGCAGGGAAGTAGCAACGGTACAGGTTCTATAGATGGTCCAAATATTAGAGATAATTTGAAAGCGATCGGTTTCTCAGAGTCTGACACTATGGATGTATTGTCAGACTTGTGTGAAAAGCGGTTTATTCATACAAAATCACATGGTAAAGCTGAGATTAATAGTAGTTATTTTGCAAGTAGATTGGGTGGGCATATTATAAGAAATTTACTTTCAGACTTTACCTTTATAGAAAATATTTTAATGGATACTTTTATTGCTGACAAGACAATCTGGGGGGATTTGAAATCTATTTCACAGCAAATTTTGGATGAAAGAGACGTCGTGTTAAGATTAAAATTGAGAGCTGATAGGTGTGAAAAATTTTATATTTATATGCTGACTCAATATCAACCTTTGCTACAAGAAGCTACGAAAAGAGAACTTGAACTTACTTGGCTCGGTAACCCACTAAAAGAGATGTTTACGGAATTAAAAGCCGATATGAAGAAAGCAATTAGTTCGGCAGTGCGGAATTATGGCCAAAAATCTAACAAGGCATTTAAACGGAACTAAAACAGTGGGTTACGTTTCGCTTCGCTACACATTATAACCCACAATTTTAGTCCGCTTAATGCGGCGTTAGTTGCCGCAACGCATTTTAATGTTTGTATTGCTCGTTTTCGGCATTTAACCTAAAAGTTTTGCGCTTGCGTCGTTTCTTTTTTGTGGTGACTTTAGTGCAGTAAAATTGGTTTTAGTTTTTGGCAACACAGTTTTTTCGCCAAATCATTTTAGGTGCTAATGGTAGTTTTAACGCGGTATTTATTGGTAAATGACTGCCATTTTTATCCTTACTATTTTTTCCGTGGGTTGGCTCAAAAATTCACGGCAAGCGGCATGTTGCGGCGGGGTACTTTTTAG
>NVTW01000046.1 GCA_002401725.1 Gammaproteobacteria bacterium | reverse complement strand
CGCTTTTATCGAAGATCTCGTACTTTTTGACGTAGATTCAGGACAATATGCTCCATGCATTGTCTTAATAAGCTGCATCCATGCAGCGTCCGCTTAAAAAACTGCGAGAAAGACGATCCTGAGTCAAGTGCATAGGCATGATAAATTATTTCACCAGATCTTTGAACAAAATAAACGAGCCTACTATTTCAGACTCATTTGTTAATTGAAAAATACTTACGCTAATATTGAGAGTTTTTGTGGATAAAAACGATAATACAACGAGCCAAGATTATAATTTTTGGGTGCGCTTAGCCGCTATTGTGGCAACTTCAACGGCATTGTTTTTAGTGGTGATTAAATTATTTGCGTGGTTTGAAACCGGTGCAAGTGCGATGTTAGCATCAACAACCGATTCAATGTTAGATTTATTCGCTTCATTAATGAATGTGATTATTTTACGTTTTGCCTTGGCACCCGCTGATGAAGAGCATAAATTTGGTCATGGTAAAGCTGAAAGTTTGGCAGGGTTAACCCAATCTGCCTTTGTTTTAGGTTCGGCTATTTTGTTATTAATTAACGGTATAGATCGTTTTATTAATCCTAAAATTTTGGTGCAAAGTAATGTTGGTATTATTGTTACCATTATTGCCATTATTGCTACCTTAGCTTTGGTATTACTGCAAAAACAAGTCATTAAACGTACTGCGTCTGTAGCTATTTCTGCTGATGCTATGCATTATCAGTCTGATTTATGGTTAAATATTGGGGTGTTAATAGCACTCTATTTAGGCCAAGGTCTTTGGCTGCGCGCAGATGGTTTGTTTACCATTTTAGTGGGGTTGTATTTATTATGGGGTGCTGGAAAAATTATTTGGTTAAGTGTTCAGCATTTAATGGATCATCAACTTACTGAAGAAGAGCAACAGCAAATATTATCAATAGCACTCCAACATTCACAAGCATTAGGTGTACATGATTTACGTACCCGACAAGCAGGACAATATAGATTTATTCAATTTCATTTAGAGCTTGATGATAATTTATCACTATTTAATGCCCATGCCATTGGTGAAGAAATAGAAACAAATATCACCCAAGCTTTAGCACCATGCGAAGTATTTATTCATCATGATCCGGTGAGTACTGTTGGCGATGATGTTGAACGCAACGTTAATGATGCTGATTAAACCAGGTTAATACTTTAGATAAAGCGATATTGCGGTAGCGATCACTTTCAAGAAATAATTCATGCTTTGCACCTGCAATAACGACCACTTTGCCACTAGGACACGATTGCGGCTGCAATTTGTGTAATTGAGCACAAAATTCATTTTGGGCATTGTTGTCAACAATAGTATCACTGCCTGATTGGATCACTAATGTTGGCGTGGTTATTTTATCAATATCTGCAAAAATAGCCTGAGTGGTTTTTATTGCCTGTTGTAACCAATGCACAGTTACACCACCTAATTGTATTTTAGCGGTATTTTTATAAAGATCAGTAAAATAGCCAAAACGAACTTCACTATGACTCAGTGGGTTGTTTGCAAATTCAGCTAATTGAAAATCGCCCTGTCCAAAAAAATACCATGATGGTTTCGCAAACCATTGATTCAGTTGGTTAACCGTTTTAATTACTGTATGACTTAACCAATTTGGTAAACCACCATCATTAAAGGCGATCATCGGTGAAGATAATACTACTGCGGTTAGAACATTCGGATATTTTTGTAGGTAACGTACCGCAATGGCACCGCCCATTGAATGGGCTAATAAATAGCTTGGTAGCGATTTGTTTTGGCAGTTAGTCTGGGTAATTTTACTAACAAAGGTATGTAGATCATCGGCATAATCATCAAAATCTGCTACATAGCCTTTATATTTATTACTCAATAAACGTTCTGATAAACCTTGACCGCGATGGTCAAGGAGATAAATATTAAAGCCCTGCTGGAAAAAATCATAAGCGAGTTCTTTAAATTTTAGATAGGTTTCACTGCGACCAGAGACAATGAATAAGCACTTTTTATGATCAGTATTTGAAAAGCTTGCGTAGTAAATCTGTTTGTTTTTTACGCCATTGAAATGGCTGAAATCACCCTGTTGCCAAAAATCATTGATGACAGATTGTTTTTGTTCTAGTTGATTTTCTTGGGTGAAAACAACGTTATTCGACACAGCTAAAACTCCTTGTGTGAACATAAAAATACTCAATAAAAATAGTTTTATCATTAAATTACATGCCTATGCACTTGGTTCAGGATAGTCATCAAAAAACATGAGATCTTCGATTAAAAGACCTCGAAGATGACGGCTAGTATAAGAATATGGCGGCTAGTGTAAAAAGATGACGGTTATAATAAATAACTGAGTTATCTGCATAAGCAGTTTAAGTTATCCATTAGGTAATTTTATAACCACTGTTAAACCTTGAGTATTATTATAAGCTTCAATACTGCCATGGTGCGCTAAAATAGCTTGTTTGGCAATGGCTAGCCCTAAACCTGAACCGCCTGTTTTGCGGGCGCGATCGTCTTGTACACGATAAAACGGTTGGAATAATTTAGCCAACGCTTGCTCTGGTACGCCAGCACCACTATCGCTAATTTCAACTTTTAGCCATTCTTGATCAGACGTAATGTTAACTTTAACTTCACTATTTTCTGGACTGTATTTTACGGCATTGGTTAATATGTTACCTAAGGCACTTGCTAGTAATTGTTCATCACCATTAGTAATAATTTTATGCTGGTCTGCAAAGGTTATTTTTATGTCTTTTTCATTGGCAATAAATTGTGCATCAGCCACTAAATCATCAATTAGTTTATTGATATTAATACTGCTGGAATTGAAATTAGGTAGCGTGTTTTCTAAACGTGAAAGGGTAATAACATTGCCGAGCATGTCATCTAAACGGCCAATTTCAGTTTCGCAACGCAATAAATATTTTTCGAGTTCTTCTGGCGATTTTGCCGATTTATGGGCTAGGGCTACAGCGAGTTGTAAGCGGGTCATCGGTGAACGTAATTCATGTGATACATCGGCTAATAAACGCTGTTGAGCACTTATTGAATTAGAGAGTTTTTCCGCCATATGATTAAAACTGCTTGCCAGTTGACCAAGTTCATCGTTACGTTGATCAAGTTGAGTAACGCGAGTAGTTAAATCGCCATTGCCTAATTTATTGGCCGCTTGTTGAATTTTTAAAATAGGTTTACTTAACGAACGTGCTAATAGCCATAATAAAATAAAACTGATCACCAGTGGAATACTAATACGCAACCACAGCGGAACAAAAAATAGTGGCGGTTCATGTCTTCTTGTCATGGTAATGAATAACTGATAATTATGATCGTTAATACTTATTTTTACTGGTCCGGTAAGCATCACTTGCTGAAATTTTACACTTAAAGGTTGTTTAATGTTGTTTTCAAGCAAGTATTTTTTAATTTGCTTATTGGCTTTCTTTTTTACTGAAAACACTTGCTGTTTTTGTGGATCTTTCAACCATATATTGCGATTTTTACGCTTGCTTTTACGGAACTTGTTTAAAAATGAATTAACTGATTCACTTTGATGAAAGTTATGATAACGGACAATTTTGTCCAGTTGGCGCATATCTGGATGATGTATCGGTAACACAACATTATTTTTAATGATATGTTGATCGGTTAGTTGTGATGAAATGAGGTGAGTAGACACCACCGATACGATGGCAACTAACCAAAACCAAAAAAAGAGTTTTGCACCAATCGAGGAAAACATTTGTCGTATAGAGTGGATCATTGAGTTTCACCCGATAGAAAAATATAGCCGGCGCCGCGGACAGTTTTTAATTTGTCAATTGGGCTATTGCTAAGTAACTTACGTCTAATATTACTAACATGCATGTCTATACTGCGATCAAAAGAGGTTAATCGTCGCCCGAGTACCGTTTCCGATAAACTCTCTTTACTAACAATTTGTCCGTGATGTTGCATTAAATAATGCAATATTTGATATTCAGTACCGGTTAATATTACTTCTTGTTGATGGCAACTTACCGTGCGAGTGCCATGATTTAGGGTGACGTTATTAATCGTTTCTATACTGCTATGAGTATTGCTGTTTTTAGCTATATCAATGCGCCGCAATATCGCTTTGATACGCGCAAGCAATTCTCTGTGGTTATACGGTTTTGCTAAATAATCATCCGCACCAAGTTCTAACCCTAACACCCGATCGGCTTCGTCACCTTTAGCCGTTAACATTAAAATAGGGGTTTTATGTTGGCTGCCCAAGGCTTTTAATACTTCAAAACCGTTTAACTTTGGCATCATCACATCGAGTAAAATTAAATCTATGTCATCGTCAAAGGCTTTAGCTAAACCCGAAGTGCCGTCAAAGCAACAACTTAATTTAAAGCCTTCACTGGCAAGATATTCACTTAATAACTCGGCAAGTTCTTGATCATCATCAATAAGTAAAATATGTTGTGGTTGCTCAAACGAAGTCATAGTTAATTGTCTTGCGAGTAATTGATATAGCTAGCATAGCGTATTGACGCACTAAACTAAAAACAAAGCGTCAACCTTTACACAATCTTTACATTGGCTTTGCGTTTCTTTGCATTAGGCTCGCTATAGTTAGTCTCGAACTTAGTCAGTGAACTCAATCAAAAAATTAATTAGTGAAGGAATTAATGATGAAATTATTAAAAATGACCAAAACAGCTTTAGTGGTAATGGCCTTAAGTACTTTAACCGTAACAGCACAAGCTAACACCGCAGCACACGTTGGCAAACATGAATTTAGCCAAGCTCATCAAGGAATGCCTACGGCCAAAATGCATAAAAACATGATGCATAAACGCTTTAAACGTATGGCGCACGCGTTAGGCTTAAGCAAAGAACAACGCAGCCAAGTAAAAGACATATTTAAAAATGCTCGCGAACAAAAAGTGGCTTTTAAACCGACTATGGCAGCATTTCATCAAGCGATGAAAGAGTTATTAACCGCTTCAAGCTTTGATGAACAAGCAATTTTGACATTAAAAACGAGCTATAAACCTACCTTTGATCAACTTGCCATGATTAAAGCAAAAAGTCGTTACGATATGTATGCTTTACTAACGCAAGAGCAAAAAGATAAATGGAATACTATGCATGAACAACGTATGGAACATGCACCGATGGGAGAATAACTATTTAGTTGTAGCTTTTCCACCATGAGTATCAGGTTGTTGGTAAATTATCAACAACTTGATGTTTTTTTACTCCTGAAGTTAAAGTTGCGCTTTTACTTTTTTTCTTAATTGCTTGTCATCGGTATTTTTAGCAACCAACTGATATAAAGATTTAGCTTTGCTTTTGTCGCCTTGTTTTGCAATTAAGTTAGCTAAACGAAATTGCGCCCATTCTTTACTCGCGAGTCTTTTATTAATCGGCGCTTTTTCAATAAACTGAGTTAACGCAGTAATACCTTGGGCTAGTTGTTGTTTACTTAAATCGCTGGTTTTGCCGAGTTGATATAGCGCTTGGTATTTAATCGTGAGTATTTCTTCATCGGCAATATTTTTTGCATTTTCAGCGGCGAGTTTAAAATTTGATAACGCTTGGTGGTAATCTTTTTGCTGTTGATAAATAAAGCCTTTACCCAGTAAAACCTCACTATCGTTTTGAATGGAATCAGGCGTATTAGCAAGATGTTGTGTTAATGCTTTATTATCTTCGGTAGCACTCAATACTTCGCCAATAGCAATATAACCTTGTTTACTATCGAGTTTATTAATGGCTTGAGCATTTTCCATCGCTAGATCTTCGTCACCACCAGCAATGCTCGGTGCGCCAAGATAAAAGCTCATTAAAGCTTGGCGATATTCTATATTTTGTGGTGTTAATTCAACGGATTTACGAAAACCTTTTAAACATTTTTTTGCATAACCTAAGGCACTAAAAATGCTGGCGTTTTGCGCGATAGCACCATAAATTTTACCACTTAAATTTTGTACGTAAGCATTTTTAGGCGCAAGTTTTAGAGCTGCTTTGATGTGATCTTCAGCATCATCCCATTCTTTTAGTTTTGCGTTAATACGGGCTAGATAAACTAGGCTGTCGAGTGATTTTTTATCYGTTTTAAGCGCCTTTTTAAATAAGTTTTTGGCTTTGCTAAATTCACCTTGTTGGTATAAAGCTACGGCGTTGTTTACTGGTGTTGAATTACTGCCAACTAAGGTGTAATTATCATCAACTTGTTTGGCGTGGCTGATACCAGCATAAGCAATTCCGGTAACCAATAATGTGGAACAAAGTATTAGGGAGGTAAAAAATTTCATCTCGATGTCCTTTAATCGTTTAGTAAAATTATTCAGGGTCATATTAGTATCAATTTATTAACATTGATAATGTTAAAGTGTAAATGTTTGTCTAAAGGTTACGTGTCTATGTGCTTGGTTTATGGTCAACGCCTGACTAAACCGTAATAGCTTATTAGTCTTTTATTTACTGATTTTTCACCTTTTGTTGAAATGAGTGTGGGTAGTATTAATCTTGATCACCAAGGTGAGTACTTTAATAATATTGATAGTGATGTTCAGAGCCGAATTACCGCGTATAAAGTTTCGGCAGGGCTAACATTTGAGCTAGATAACGGTAATAGTTTTTCATTGGCGGTCGGCACAGGTGACACCGCGCAATTTAATTTGTTATAAATTTTAGGCCGGTTGTTTAAAAGTTGCAGTATATTGTTCAAATTCTAGTGATGGCATAGGCTTGGCAAAATAATAACCTTGAATAAAATCACAACCGGCTTGTATTAATAAGTTACTCTGTTCTTTAGTTTCTACCCCTTCGGCAATCACCTTCATACCCAGTTGATGTGCCATTACTATGATTGCTTGGCAAAGTGCCTGATCATTTTTATCCGTCGCTAAGTTATCAACAAAAGATTTATCAATTTTTAAATAATCGATGTCAAATTTTTTCAAGTAAGACAAAGATGAATAGCCCGTACCAAAATCATCCAGCGACACCTTAATGTCATGTTCAACCAATAACTGTAATTGCTCATTAACGATGTTATTGGCGTCTAATAATAAGCCTTCGGTAATTTCTATATTGATATTCTGGCTGCTAATGTGATTTTCTTTCAAAAAGGTTAGCCACTGTTTAATAATGTTATCTTTATGAAGAAACTGAACGGGAGAAACATTAATAGAAAGCGCAAAGTCGGCATTAATTGTTTTTTGCCATTGTTGCATTTGCCGTACAGCCGTTTTAAAAATCCAATCACCCAATTCAATCATTAAGCCAGTTTCCTCAGCTAAAGGAATAAACTGATCTGGCGAGATGATGCCTTTTGTTGGGTGCAACCAGCGAACTAATACTTCAGCTTTGTTAATGACATTATTTTTATGGTTAACAATAGGTTGAAAATAAAGACAGAATTGTTGTTCTTTGATCGCTGTGCGTAAGTCATTAATTAAAGCTAAGCGATTTTCAGCGGCATTTTGCATCGCAGAGGTAAAGTAACAGAAACTATTTTTACCGTTTTCTTTTGCTTGATACATTGCTTGATCAGCATGTTTCAGTAATACCGCAACGTTATCACTATCATCAGGAAAAACGGTAATTCCAATGCTAGCGGTAACATAAGCTAGATGATTATTTAACGATATAGGAGGTTGTAAATGCTCAATAATTTGTTGAGCTATTTGCTCTAACGAGCGTTCATTTTTAACTTCCGTTACTACAATGGTGAATTCATCACCGCCTAAACGGGCAAGTGTATCTGATTGACGAATACATTGTTGAATACGTTTTGTTACTTCAATAAGTAGTAAGTCACCTTGGTCGTGTCCATAAACATCGTTTATCTCTTTAAAATTATCCAAATCAATTAACATAACGGCTAATTTTTGCTGATCGCGATGCGCACGTTTGATCTCTTGCTTTAAGCGATCGAAAAACATACGGCGGTTTGGTAAGTTTGTTAGACCATCAAAATTGGCTTGCTGCCATATAATCTTCTCTGATTTTTTCTTTTCGGTAATATCAAAAAATAACGCAATGCGTTTTTCAATCTGACCATTATCATCATAAATGGTGTTTATGGCCATCCACTGTGCATAAAAATGACCATCTTTATGTTTCCCCCACAATTCACCTTGCCAGCGGCCTATCTTATTGATAGTTTGCATTTTCATTTGGTAGAATTTTGCTTCATGTTTGCTTGAATGTAAGACAAAACGACTTTGGCCAATAATTTCGTTTTTGCTGTAACCGGTAATTTTTGAAAAGGCGGGATTTATTGCMATGATTATGTCATTACGGTCAAATACCATRCTGGCTTCACTACTGTTTTCAAAGACTAATGATGCCATTTTCAGTTGTTTTGTCGTTTTAAAATGATTAATGGCTATCTCAGCTAATATTGCATGATGATTGATCAAGTCAATGTCATCGTTCGAAGGACTCGCAGGATGATTATGGTAAATAGAAAAAGTACCTAACACTTGATTATCACCATCAATAATGGGTTGTGACCAACAAGCGCCTAAATTTGCTTGCGCGGCAAGTTCTTTAAAATTTTGCCAGAGAGGATCGGTTTGAATGTTTTTTACAATAACCTGTTTTTTGCGAAATGCTGCCGTGCCACAAGATCCTACGCCTTCTCCTATTGCAACACCCTCTATAGCTTGACGATAAAAATTAGGTAATTTATCGCTGATACCGTTATGAAGGTGTTTTCCCGATTCGTCGAGCAGTAAAATAGAACAAATCATTTGAGGATTATCTTGTTCTAATAACGTAATAATGGCGTGTAATATGTCATTTAATGGGGCATTTTGTGATGTTAATTCTAATACTCTATTTTTGTTCTCTGCTTGGTGTTGTTGAATTGTTTTTTCGGTAATATCCGTAATGATAACGCGGCAGTGTTGACTGTCTTTAGGGGCTGAAATATTGATCGTTACATAACGTAAATGAATACCATCTCGCCATAAAGAAACATCGCAACTTGTTGCTCTATTTTCATTAAATGCGTCATCAAGTATGGTTAAAAATATACTGCGATGTTGTTCGACAATATATAAATTTAAACGGCTACCTACTTGCTCATCTATTGATTCAGCTAATAACTCTTTGCCAGCATTATTAACACTGAGAATTTTTCCTTTTCTGTTTAAGGTAAAGTAGCCTACTGGCGCAGATTCAAATAAATCGGTGTAACGTACTAGGCTTTGTTCTGCTTGTTGTCGAGCCTGGAGTAATTGCTCGTTCATGGTACGTAATTCTTCGGTGGAAGTGGTTAATTCTTCGTTGGTGGATTGTAATTCTTCATTCGTTGACATTAACTCTTCGCGAGAAGTTTGCATTTCTTCTTTGGCAACTTGTGTTTCATTTTGAGACTGTAATAAATTTTTTTCTAAAAAACGTAAACGTTGTTGATGCTGCTCATCTAATTTATTAGGGGAAAGTGTCGGTAGTATAATTTCGGAACTAAAATTTTCAAAAGCGATTAACCATAAATGTTTAATTTTTTGATGAGTAAAAGGCGCCACTTTAATACGTAAATAATGATGTTTATTCTTATCCCCTGGTTTTAGAGCTATTATAGCTTCAATAACTACTCCAGATTCTTGCGCCTTGTGAAAAGCCTCTTGTAATGCGCTATTAAGACTATTTTTTGCCATTGAATGAATGGTTAAATCGGCTTTGCCTGGCATTGGCGTTAAATAATCAGAAGTATCACCATAAATGTTAAGAATTTTACCTTGAGCATTAACTAAGATGGCCGCAGGAGATAAATTTTGTTGAATATGATCAGCAAAATGTTGTTGTAATTCTATAGGTTGCTGTCGAGTCATGGTTACCTTCTGTGCTGCGGATAGTTTTTCAAAGGAATGCAAATCAGATGGGAAATAACCATCATTTTCATTATTTATTAGTGTTTGTTTTTTATATAACGATACATTGTTTTTAGCTATTGTGAAATATGGGTTGAAATTATCAATTGATTCAGCAGTACCTAATAACAAAAAACCTTGCTGATTTAAGCAATAATTAAACTTTTTAAATAGTTGCTGATGTATATCTTGGGTCATATAAATCATCACATTACGACAGCAAATCAAATCGAGTTTGGTAAATGGCGGGTCACTTAATAAATTATGTGGCGCAAAAACAATGAGTTCTCTAACTCTTTGTTTAACTATATAATGGTTATCAATAAAATCGAAGTAACGGTTTAGTTGTTCTGCGGTGAATTGTTTGGCTATTTTTTTAGGGTAAGCGCCTTTTCTTGCAAACTCAATCGCAAATTGGTTTAAGTCAGTGGCAAACAATTGCAGGCGTAATTTACTAAATTTTGTATTACTATTTTTCAGATCAAATAATAAAAAAGCTAAACTATAGACCTCTTCACCGCTTGCACAACCGGCTACCCAAGCTCGAAATGATTGGCTTTTAATACGCTTGTTTAGCAGCATTGGTAATAGATTTTTGTGTAGTAGTTGCCAAACTTCTTGATCACGAAAAAACTGCGTTACACCAATAAGTAGTTCAGCCATTAACTTAAATTGCTCGGGTTCGTTCCGTACTAAAAAGGTTGCATAATCTTCAACTTTTACTGTGTTAGTGGTTAGCATTCTTCGTTTTATACGACGCAATAGGGTATTTTTTTTATAAGAAGAAAAATCATGTGATGTGGTAAGTTTTAATAAAGCAAAAATACAATTTAGTGTCGTTTGTAATTCTGGCTCATTATCTAACTGTAATATTGATTTAACCGTTTGATTGATAAAAGCCTGTATTGCAGTATTAATCACGGAAGCTGGTGCCATAATATCAGCAGAAATTGATAAGGATGCATTGCGTGGCATATCAGTAAAGTTTGCTTCGTCAAATTCTTGAATAGCGACAAGACCATTACATTGCTTGATATGTAAACAGCCTTGGCTACCATCATCACCGCTCCCTGATAAAACAACGGCTATTGCTTTATCACCATAAGCATTTGCTATTTCGATAAACAGGTTATCAATAGGGTTTCGCAAACTACTTTCAAAATTAGCACTGCTGAGTTTAAAATGTTGCTTGGTGATTTTTATATCACAATTTTCAGGAGCTATATAAATATAACCCGCTTGAATGGTTGTATTTGGCGTTATTGTTACAACAGGTACTATGGTTTTTTGACTAATAAGCTCAGTAAGCAGGTTTTTTTGCGTAGGATCAGAATGAAGAAATACTATATAGCAAATATCTTTTGTATTGGTGACACTTGAAAAAAATGACTGTATGGCACTAACACCACCAGCAGAAGCACCTATGCCAACGACGTAAGGATTATTTTTGTGCTTCATTATCAAATTTTTCATTAACAGCATCCCGAGTTAATCTGAAATTTATATCGATCATACTGCTTAACTTACGCACCTACTAACCAACAGCTAATTATAACGTAAAATGAGCAATAAAATTGATTTTAATCAGCTTAATGAACTGTTATTTGTACTCTAGGCTTGATATTGCACAGTAATTCATAAGCAATTGTACTGGCGTGTTTGGCGATAACTTCTACGGGTAAACCTTTACCCCAAAGGGTGGCAATATCGCCAATTCTATCGATACTTTTATGCCCTAAATCTACGGTGATCATATCCATAGCAACACGGCCAACTAAAGGCACTATGCGGTCGTTTATTAATACGGGTGTGCCATTTTCGGCGTGACGCGGATAACCATCACCATAACCAATAGCAATTATGCCGATAGTCGTATGTTGCTTACTTGTCCAATTTGCACCATAACCAACACTTTCGCCAGCATTTACTTGTCGCAGTGCAATTAAACTGGCTTGTAGTGTCATGACAGGTTTGATGGCTAATGCTTTTGCATCATTTTTTCTATCATGATCAGCATTAAGTAAAGGAGAAACACCGTAAAGCATTAAACCAGGGCGCAACCAGTCGTAATGGCTTTGTTGCCAAGCACAAATACCGGCAGAATTAGCACAAGATTTAGGTTCGTTTAAATGACTGGTTAATTGCTCAAATAGCGCTAATTGGATGTTGGTCAAGTTATTATTTTGATCATCAGCGCAGGCTAAATGACTCATTAAAGTAATGGGTGTTTGTACATTGTTTGAGGTTTGTAATTGTTGGTAAAAATAATCAAAATCGTTGCTCGCAATACCTAATCGATGCATGCCGGTATCTATTTTTAACCAGACTTTAATTTGTTTGTTTAACAGTTTTTTTGGCGTGATTTTAATTAGAGCATCAAGTTGTGCTTTATTATGTATCACTATTTGTAAATCGTTCACTGCTACTATCGGTAAATCAGCTTGATTAAAAACGCCTTCAAGCAGCACTATTGGCTGTACTATGCCTGCTGCTCGCAATAATAAAGCTTCGTCTAAACGGGCAACACCGAAAGCATCTGTATTAGTGTTTTTGGATAATAATTTTGCAATGCGTTCTAAACCATGACCATAGCCGTTGGCTTTAAGTACCGCTAAAATTTTACTTTGTGGTACTTGTTTTTTTATTTGTTGATAATTATTGAGTAACGCTTGGCTGTCAATTACAGCCGTGGCGGTTATTATCTGCGTTTCATTTTTAGCACTCATACGCGGTTAATCTTCTTCAAATACTTTTGGACCGGCGTAATTGTCAAAACGTGAATATTGCCCTTGAAAGGTTAAACGTGCGCGACCAATAGGACCATTACGTTGTTTACCTATAATAATTTCAGCGGTGCCTTTATCTTCAGAATTTTCGTTATAGACTTCATCGCGATAAATAAACATGATCAAATCGGCATCTTGTTCAATCGCACCCGAGTCACGTAAATCTGCGTTCATCGGACGTTTATCTGAGCGACTTTCTACACCACGGTTAAGTTGAGAAAGCGCAACCACAGGTACTTTTAATTCTTTAGCTAATGCTTTTAACGAGCGTGATATCTCTGAAATTTCCAAGGTGCGGTTTTCACTGAGTGCCGGTACGCGCATCAACTGTAAATAATCAATCATGATCAGACTTAAACCACCGTTGTCACGATAAACACGACGCGCCCGTGAACGTACTTCGGTGGGGGTTAACCCCGCCGCATCATCCACAAACATTTTGCCTTTATCAATTAATAACCCCATAGTAGATGATAATCGTGCCCAATCTTCATCGTCTAGTTGTCCGGTTCTAATTTTAGTTTGATCAATGCGACCCAGAGATGCCAGCATTCTCATCATAATTTGATCAGCGGGCATTTCTAGGCTGAAAATAAGTGCAGGCTTGTCTTCCATCATCGCTGCATTTTCGGCTATGTTCATTGCGAAAGTGGTTTTACCCATTGACGGACGAGCTGCAACTATAATTAAGTCAGATGGTTGCAAGCCAGCGGTGAGTTTATCTATATCGGTAAAGCCTGTTGAAACACCGGTAATACCGTCGTGAGGTTGCTGATAAAGTTTTTCAATTCTGTCGATAGTTTTTTCTAATACACTATGAATATTTTCAGGCCCTTCGGATTTACTCGCGCGCTGTTCGGCAATTTTAAAGATCAGTGTTTCGGCAAAATCTAATAATTCTGCGCTGTCACGACCTTGCGGATCAAAACCCGCTTCAGCAATTTCATGGGCAACAGCGATCATTTCACGGGTTACTGCACGTTCGCGAACAATATCAGCATAGGCAGCAATGTTTGCGGCACTAGGCGTGTTTTTCATCATTTCAGCAAGATAGACAAAACCGCCGGCATCATCGAGTTTTTGTTCGTTTTCAAGGGTTTCTGAGAGTGTGATCAAATCAACCGGATCGCCACTTTCTATTAATGCGCCAATGCTTTCAAAAATTAAGCGATGTGAACGAGTATAAAAGTCTTGCGCAACCACGGCTTCGCTAACGCGATCCCACATTTGGTTATCCAGTAATAAACCACCTAAAACTGATTGCTCCGCTTCAAGAGAGTGTGGGGGGATTTTAATGTCGTTTACTTGTTGGTCATCTACTTTTTTATTGCTTTTACTAAAGTTTTTGTTGAAGCCTTTAGTTGCATTTTTTGTAAATTGTGGCGATTGCTGCGCGGCCATTTACTTACCTATAAATCCTAAAATTTTATTGTGGGTAATGTAGCAGATTATCGACTTAATGGGTATGGCGAAATTTGATCTTGTTGATGAGATTTACGTGAATTATCTGAAAATTATGGCTTGCTACGAAGGTAAATTATTTTGTAGCAAGCCATATACAGGATCTACTTTTTAGCGACTTTTATGTCTCCTGAAACAGTATTAATACGTACAGCACCGTTACCATTTCCTGTTTCAAAATTTAAACTTGCACCGGGGCCATATTTGGCTTTTTTGGCTTTTTTATTGGTTAATTTATTAACAATATCGTCGTTAACGCTGCTGTTTAAACGAAAGCTTGCTTGAACATTATTTTGAAAATATAACTCAATATCACCACTAACACTTGAGGCTTTAATAACACCATCATTATTTAAATGTAATGTTACCGTAGCATCGTCGCTAACGGTATTTAACTCTAACTCGTCGACTTGTTGTAAACTCAATTTTATTTCGCCGCTAACATTATGGGCGGTAACAATGGTGGCTGCGGAGCTTGAATCTATGTTGCCACTAACCGCTTCAATGCGTAAACGACCTTGAGAATTTTTATCATCAATTTCACCGCTGACTGAACTTAATGATATTTTTCCTGATAATGCTTTGCTTTTTATGTCGCCACTTACCGTCGAAATTTCAATATGGTCAGCTAAATTAGTTAGATCAATGTTGCCACTAACGGTTTGAATTGTACTGCCATGCTGTAAATTATTAGCTATTACATTAGTCGATACGCCATCAAAATTTACCCTAGCATTTTTGGGTAAATTAATAATTAAATTAGAACCGTCTTCATCAACAATACTATAACTACCATAATTAGTATTACGCGGCGTCACTACTTTGATTAAGACACCATTGTCAGTTTTTTCAAAAATAAACTTCTCAGTTTTGTCGTCTAATTCACCTGTTACGGCAATTTCATTTTTATTCCAACCATGAATTACTACTTCACCACGTACGTTTTCAATAGTGATATTGGTGTTAGCAGCAACAGTTAGCTTTTGATCTACTTTTTCACCGGCAAAAACAGACAAGGCAAGTAGGCTGCCGATAACGGCAAGGCTTGGTTTGGCGATTTTTATAATATGATTCATAATGTTGTTCCTTTGTCTTTTAATAATAAATAGAGTTAAATTTTTCAAGTTAAGTCATAAGGTTACATGCCTATACACTTGGCTCATGATCGTCTTTCCCGCAGTCTTTTAAGCGGACGCTGCATGGATGCAGCTTATTAAGACAATGCATGGAGCATATTGTCCTGAATCCATGTACAAAAAGTATAAGATCTTCGATTAAAACGTCTTGAAGATGACGATTATAATAAATACCTGAGTGATCCGCATAGGCATGTAAAGTTAAATCGACTGCCACCGCGGGCGATATAATTGTTCAATAAGCCTAAGCTCTTGTTGTTGTGTCCATTGCAATAAATTTAATAAATTTTGATTGTTTTTTTCTTTGGCTAACGCTTTAACAATACTTTGTTGAGCCTTCGCTAATTGCTGTAATTCTTGCTGCATTTTTAGCGGCAGTTGCGTTAGGTCAGGTTTACCATAACTTGTTAACAAACTTTGTTTTTGTTGCTGAAAATTGGTTTGAATAAAATTAACCGCATTAAAACCAAGCATTGGTGTAGTAGAATTTTGTTGGACAACGTTGGCTGTGTTTTGTGTAGAAAATGATTGATTTAACTGCCAAGAAACTAACACCGCAATTATCACTGATGCTGCCCAAGCTAATGGCGTATTAAAATGAAAGCTTTTCTTTTTATTCTTGTTGCCTTGAACATTTTCTGGTTGAGTTGAATTACTGATCGCATGTTCAATGCCCGCCCATAAATCACGTTTTGGCGTTATTTCTTTAGGAATTTTGGTAATGTGACTTGCTAATTTTTCATCATCTATTAATGAGTTTTTCATATTAACCTCTGCTACCTTTAACCTAATTCACTTTGCAAACTGTGCTTTAATAACTGACGAGCACGGTGATATTGCGATTTGCTCGAACCTACCGCCATGTGCATCATTTGAGCAATTTCTTCATGGCGATAACCTTCAACGGCAAATAATACAAAAACAATTCTGGCTCGTTCGGGTAATTGTTTGATGTGTCGATCAAGTGTTGATAAATCGGCGCTATCATCATTTGCAGTGGTATCGCTAACACCTTCTTCAACTAATTGATCTTCAATTGAGAATACTCGTTGTAACCAGTTTTTGTTTTTACGCACATGTCCTAAAACTATATTGGCGGTAACGCTATGTAACCAAGTGCTAAATTTACTGTCACCACGAAAATTCGCTATTTTTTGCCAAAGCTGTACAAACACTTCTTGGCAAACATCTTCAGCACTGTCTTTATCTGCTAGCATGCGCCAGCATAAAGCGTACACACGTTTATGATGCAGTAAGTAAAGTTGATGAAACGCGCTTTGATCGCCTTGTTGCGCTAAACTTATCCAGTTTTGTTGTTGCGTTTCATTAAAGGCACTTTTCTCTTCAAAGTTAGTTGCTTTAATCACGTTACTATTTGTCAAAAAAATTACTCTAAATTAATGTGCAATAGCGAAAGATATAAGATTAGATGCAGTATGGATGAAAAGGGTTTAAAGAAAAAATAAAAATATTTTAGACGGAGTATAGCCATCGTCGTTCTTTGCCATCCATGGCATCACGACATACCGTTCGTCCTGAACATAAAAAAAGCGCCATTAAGGCGCTTTAGTCGTTTCAATTGGTTAGTATTACTTCTTACCCAATGCTCCGAAACGTTTGTTGAATTTATCAACACGACCACCTGACTCGGCCGCTTTTTGCTTACCAGTATAAAAAGGGTGACACTCTGAACATACGTCTAAGTGAAGATCTTTTTTTACTGTTGAGCGAGTTGTTATAACATTACCGCAAGAACAAGTTGCCTTGATCTCTGCATAAGCTGGATGAATACCTTCTTTCATGGGAACCTCTGTATAAAGGCGCATCGCCACTTGATCTGAATTTTTAGCTAATTTTTTATAGCTATTCAACCAAGCACCATACGATTTAAAAATTAATGGAGCCGAATTCTAATGGATCGCCAATAAAACTGCAACAGTTAAGTTTAAAAAACAAACGATATTAACCATGCATTGAATTCATCCTTGAGGCGAGCAAAATAAAAGGTCAAAATAAGTGTTATCAACATTTTATTCAAAGCAGTTAGCTATTATCAGTAATTTAGAACACACTAATTTAAGTAAACCAAGCCTTTACCTACAAGTTGCCGTGCCGGTACCTATGCGGCAACTTTTTACTTATAAAGTACCGCTTAACCTACAAACGCCCAGTATTAAATTGGGCGAGCGCGTAGTAGTGCCATTTGCTGGACGTCAGTTAGTGGCTGTGGTTATTACCATGAGTGTTTGTTGTGAGTTTGATGAAAATAAAGTTAAAGCGATTACTTCAAGACAGCAAGATGAATATATTTTTACTGACTCGCAGCTTAATTTTTTACACCAATGTGCTCATTATTATCATCATCCCATTGGCGATGTAATTAGCCAAGCGCTACCGGTATTATTACGCCAAGTAGAGAGTGTTGATATTAAAAAGGTTAAGCTTTGGCAAGCCTGTGTTGAAAATAATACTGACGAGAGTGATGAGCCTAGCTTAGTCGATACTTTAGCTTTATTGAGTAAAAGATCGCCGAAACAAGCACAGCTTTATAAAATCATTCAACAACATCAAGGTATTACTTGGGCAGAATTGCGCATTTTAGGCTTTACTAAAACCCCTTTAAATGCGTTAGTTGATAAAAATTTAATTGTCGCTAAAGCCGTGCAACCACAAGCTTTTACTTGGCACGACAAGCAATTAAATCAAGACAATAAATTAGCCTTAACGGTTGAGCAAGCATTGGTGGTGAGCAGTGTTACACAAAAATTAAATGCGTTTTCGTGTCACTTACTTGAAGGTATAACGGGTAGTGGCAAAACCGAAGTTTATTTACAGATAATCGAAGCGGTATTAGCGCAAAGTAAGCAAGTATTAGTGCTAGTGCCCGAAATTGGTTTAACGCCGCAAACGTTAAGTCGGTTTGAACAGCGTTTTAACTTACCTATTTTTTTACATCATTCCGGCTTGAATAATAATGAACGCCTACAAACTTGGCTAGCCGCTAAACAAGGTAGTGCCGCTATTATTATTGGCACTCGCTCGGCAATATTTTCACCACTGATCAATGCCGGCATGATCATTGTTGATGAAGAACACGACAGCTCGTTAAAGCAGCAAGATGGTTTTCGCTATCATGGTCGCGATATTGCGATTTTGCGGGCACGACAACATAATATTCCTATTGTGTTGGGTAGTGCAACGCCGAGCTTAGAAAGTTTTCATAATGCGTTAATGGGTAAATATCACCATCATCAGTTATTAAAACGTCCGGGCAAAAGTGTTGAAGCCAAAATTGAGTTAATTGATATGGCGGTGCAACAAGTTGAGCAAGGACTATCAGCCAGCTTAATTGATGAAATTACCCAGACCTTAGCGCGTGGCGAGCAAGTGTTAATATTTTTAAATCGCCGTGGTTTTGCACCAGCGGTTAGTTGCCAAGAATGTCATGATATTATTCATTGTTTACGCTGCAATAAACCTTACACCTTACATCAAGAACAACGATTATTAATTTGTCATCATTGTGGTAGTCAAAAGCGCGTACCTAAACAGTGTGGTCAATGTGGTAGTGTGCGTTTGTTACCATTAGGGCAAGGCACAGAACAACTTGAACAACGCTTGGCTGAAATGTTCAGTGATTACAGTGCTGTACGAATTGATCGTGATAGCACTCGCCGTAAAGGGGAGTTAGCAAAATTATTACAACAAGTGAGTGACAAGAAGCATCAATTACTAATTGGCACACAAATGTTAGCGAAAGGTCATCATTTTCCTGATGTTACTTTAGTGGCGGTTTTAGATGTTGATGGCGCGTTATTTAGTTACGACTTTCGTGCTGCTGAACAAATGGCACAACTATTAACGCAAGTAGGAGGGCGTGCGGGGCGGGCGAGTAAACCGGGTAAAGTGCTAGTGCAAACCCATTATCCGCAGCATCCGTTATTGCAAGATTTAGTCAATAACGGCTATCATCATTTCGCTGTGCAAGCACTAACGGAACGTAAACTCGCCCATTTACCACCTTACTATTATCAAACATTATTTCGTGCAGAAGCTAATTATCCTAGCTATCCCGATAAATTTTTGCGTGCTTTAACTGCGCAACCATTAAATGGTTGTGAATTTGCTGGCCCTATTCCTGCTGCAATGGAGAAAAAGGCGGGAAAGTATCGTTTTCATTTAATTGTGCAAGCCAAGCAACGACGTGATTTACATAAAGGAATTAAACAGTTGCTAGCAAATATTAAACAAAACCCATGGCACAATAAGGTACGTTGGTCGCTTGATATTGATCCACAAGATTTGTCGTGGTGAACAACTAATACCAATCTCACAAACTAGGTGATCAGTAACAAATTTCTTGTTATTAGGGGAACAGGTCAAATTGTACAATATATTTCAAGTTAAATTATGTTTATATGGATTTTAGCTTGAAATGTTTTTTTTGTAATTACATGAATTAAAACAAATAATTTACATTGTAGTGAAAATATTTATCAGATATTTTCTGACTTGTCTTTTTTATTGTCACAGAAAATTATTTTTGGCCTGTGACAAAACTGTGACACATCTGTGACATCTATAAAATTACGCTTTAAATTTTTCAATTTTTTTTGACCTACCTACCTATTCCGCACAATAAAATAAATCACTTAGTTTTTGACAATTATATCTCTTATTTTTTATTATTTTATCAGCCGCTACCATGGTAACTATTCATCTGGGATACGAACAACTAAATCTTCAATTTTACAATCAAAATAATCGCAAAGCTTATCTAAATTATCAATCACAATTTATAACCTTTTTATTTATTACTTTTAACTTCCAATAATTCCCCTATCTCACAATTAAGGTAAATACATAGTTTTTCTAAAACTTCAAACTCAACTCTTATTGCTGTTTCTTGATACAAGCGTGTAATCGTACCTCGGTTAACATCTATCTCTTTAGCTACATCAGAAATCTTTAATTTTTTCTCTCCCATAATACGGGATAAATGGCACTTAATCATCTACAGAGACCTTTTTTCATCTACAGAAGAACAAAAAGACTTGCTAAAAGTTATTTAGTGAGTTATATTGTTCTACAGAAGGTTATTTAAACCTCCTACTATTGGTTTTTTATTATAGAGGATTATTGCTATGACACAAACATTTTTAACCACAGCAGAGTTATCAAAACTCATTAAATATGACAGTCGTACTATTCGTGAGCGTTTAAAAGACGATGTATTGCTTGAAGGCAT
>NVTW01000007.1:3459-98650 GCA_002401725.1 Gammaproteobacteria bacterium | reverse complement strand
TCTTGAAATAAACCCATGTTATTATCTATTGCTTCCAAGCTATTAATAATTCTTATTATCGTTAAGGTTAGCTTAATTTATAACCAATGTAAAAATAATGGCTTGATAGTGAATAAAAACAAGCTGCTTTTCGAGAAGACACCTTTAATGCATAAGAAGAATACCGGCTTACATATTTCACATCAAGAAGCAGACGCATAGCTAGCCAAACTAGCATCAGGTGAAGATGTGGAGCCGCCAGAGTGTCATCAATAGTGCCAACAGTAGCGTCATCAGCAGATCAAAAGTCAATACCAACGGTAATTTGGACACCACAAGCATTACAAGACACCCAACGCCTTTACCAATTTTTAGCAAGAAGAACCGTGATGCAGCTAAACGTGCGGTGGCCGTTATTCGTGAAAGCGTCAACATTCTCGCTAAACAACCTGAAGTAGGCCGTCCTGTTGCCGAAATGGCGGTAGAATTTAGAGAGTGGCCAATTAATTTTGGCGATAATGGTTATGTTGTTTTGTATCATTACCGTCAACTACTCGGTAGCTATGAACAACAAGCGGTTATTTTATCAGTTAAGCACATTAGCGCAGGGTAAAAAACATAACAAGTGCATCCAAATAAATAAAATTGAAAGAGGTTAAAGGGCATTGGGAAGTAGCGTCGGTTCTGCATCGGCGCTTACACATAAAGATTAACTTAGTTGGAATGAATAAAAAGAGACCATTTAAAAGGTCTTTTTATTTGACTTTGATACAAACGAGACCGATAATCAGCACCCTTAGTAAGTCATAAGGTTTTATATATGCAAACAGTTAGACCAATATTAGCTGATAACTCTACCAGCATAAGTGAGTTAAAAAAAAATCCAATGGCAGTTGTTGAGCAAGGCGATGGTTTTCCTGTAGCTGTATTAAATAGAAATCAACCAGTCTTTTATTGTGTTCCTGCTGATGCTTATGAAATTATGATGGATAAGCTCGAAGATGTTGAGTTAGCTGCCTTAGTTAAAGAGCGCCAAAATCAACCTGAAATAGAGGTTAGTATAAATGACCTTTAAGCTTGTTTTTAAACAAGATGCTAAAAAAGAGTGGGATAAGTTAGACTCTACTATTAAAGCTCAGTTTAAGAAAAAACTTATCGAAAGATTAGATAATCCGCGTATTGAATCTTCTCGATTAAGTGGTATGAAAGATTGTTATAAAATCAAATTACGTAGCGCTGGTTATAGATTAGTTTATCAAGTGCGCGATAGTGAAATATTAGTATCAGTGGTTGCCGTGGGTAAACGTGATCGTAATCAGGTTTATAAAATAGCAATTAAACGAATTTAGATGGTTGGATGTTAGATCTTTTATTGAGTCAATACGACYGTTCCAGTTAATTGTCGCCTAATATATTTCAGTGGTTGATCATTTAAGCCTTTAAAGACATAACCATTGCTATCCGTTTCATTTTACCAATTTACTAACGCAGCTTTAGCCGCCTATTTAGTAGTATATGTAGCCCTCTACCTGATTTTGAATTACCAGAGATTAATGGTTGCAGGACTCAGCTCTGATTTTATTTTTAAGTTACACCATTATTAAAACAACTCATCTTCAAAATCAAACAACACTTCGCAACCAGATCTAGCGGCGGCAATTAATGAAATTCTTCGTGGCAATAAGCGGATAAAATAATAACGTGCGGTTTTGAGTTTGCTTTGATAGAAATTATCGCCACTTGCTTGTTTATCCAATGCTACAGCGGCCATTTTAGCCCAAATAAATGCCATAGCGGTATAACCAAATACGTGTAAATAATCATTAGCGGCGCTGCCTAGCTCGTTAATATTATCTTGTGATCTTACTAACAAAAAGTCAGTTAGTGCAATTAATTCATCAACTGCAGTGGTTAAAGGAGCAATAAATTCTTGCATTTCAGTTGATTGATGTTCTTGGGTAAATGTACGCATTTCATCAATGAACACTTGCATTAATTTACCGTTTGAACCAGCGACTTTACGCACTAATAAGTCCATTGCTTGAATGCCATTCGTGCCTTCATAAATTTGCGTAATACGAGCATCGCGTACTAACTGCTCTTGTCCCCATTCACGAATAAAACCATGACCACCAAACACTTGCTGCCCAGTTACGGTGTTTTCAAAACCTAAATCTGTAAAAAAAGCTTTCGCTAACGGGGTCATCAAAGTGGCTAACGCCTCACCTTTAACTTGTTTGTCGCCTTCACCATAAGTGGCGTAATCAAGTTGCATAGCAATATAGGTTGATAACGCTCGACTGCCTTCATTTAATGCTTTCATATTTAATAACATCCGACGAACATCGCCATGCACCATGATTGAATCGGCTTCTTTTCCGGTATTTTTTAAACCGCTCTTATCACGAGCAGCAGCTTTACCTTGAAGTCGATCTTGAGCATATTCTAAGGCATTTTGATAAGAGCGCACTGCTGCACCTAAACCTTGAATGCCAACACCAATGCGTTCAAAATTCATCATGGTGAACATACAAGTTAAACCTTTATTAAGTTCACCGATTAAATAACCTTGCGCACCATCAAAGTTCATTACACAAGTTGCTGAAGCATTGATACCCATTTTATGTTCAATGGAACCACAGCTAACCTTATTGCGTTCACCTAAACTTTCGTCATTATTAACGTTGAACTTAGGTACTAAAAACAACGAAATTCCACGAGGACCAGCCGGAGCATCAGGTAGTTTTGCTAGCACTAAATGAATAATGTTATCGGTTAAGTCGTGTTCACCACCAGTGATGAAAATTTTGCTACCGGTAATACTGTAGCTACCATCATCTTGTGGAACAGCTTTCGTGCGAATAATACCAAGATCAGAACCAGCATGAGCCTCAGTTAAACACATAGATGCCGACCAATCGCCTGCATACATGCGAGTTAAATAACGTTGTTTAAGTTCTTCACTACCATGTTTTGCTAATGACAGCGCCGCACCTGCGGTGAGTACCGGATATAAAGTAAAGGAGATGTCAGCAGAGCACAGCATTTCTTCATGTTGAGCAGTTAATATTTTTGGCATACCCATACCACCATATTCAGGGTCGCCACCTAAAGCTGTCCAGCCACCAGCAACGTAAGTGTCAAATGCTGCCTTAAAACCAGGTGCGGTACTCACATTACCATTTTCAAAGCTAACACCAGTTTCATGTCCTTGTTGTGAAATGGGAGCTATTTCTTGCTCAGCAATTTTGGCGCATTCTTGCAAAATGGCTTCAGCGGTTTCTTTATCAACACTTTCTGCCAATTTCGGTAACTGCGCCCACATATCGTCAGCTTTAAAAACATCAAACAATAAAAAGCTCATGTCTTTTAAAGGAACTCGATAATCTGCCATGCGTATATACTCCACTAAAAAATAAAATTTAAACAACCAATTCAAACAAGTGTTTAAATATAACTTATTTGATTTAAATGTAAAGACTAAGTTGTTGTTGGCGCCAAAATTGCGCTAGGGTTATACTTAATAGACTTGGTATCCACTAGATCAACGATTATTTTCAATTAACCATTAGAATTATGGGTGCAATAATGAAGTTTAGCCACTTACTAGTATTGATATCTTTATTTGCGAGTAGTTTATTTTTATTCGAAAAGGCTCAAGCTGAACAGATCAATTTTTCTAAACGAGATCTAGGCGACAAAATACAGTTTTCCTATAAATGGCACGATCATTTAAAACGTGAAAAGTCATTAAAATTTTCTTTACCCAAAAAAATTATTTTTAACCGCTTTCGGCAATTTAGAACCTTCAAAAATGAATTTAGTAATGCTTATGTACACAAAGCAATTCAAGCGTGCTTACAAGAAAAACCCTTAGTAAATGTGCAAGTAAAATTTGTTAAAGAAGACGGACAAACTAAAATAAATATCAGTGGAAAAAACACTATTGATGTTAATAACGCTTATCAAGAACTAACTAAGTTAGAGAAAAAATATGGTGATGAATTTCTAGCTAAAAGTAATTATCAGCACTTTATTACCTATAGCGGTATTAATGCAATAAAACCCAATCATGTCGCTATTGCAGAGCAATCAGTTCACGATTTAAAAATATTTAAAGAATTAGTTTTAGACGACGTAAATGTGAAAAACATTCGTAAAGTAACGAATTTCGTCCTCGGTTTTGTGCAAAGTATTCCTTATGAAAAACTAGCATCGAGAATTACCTCTTCGGGCTCTGGTTTTAATCCACCATTAACGTTGCTTTATCAAAATAAAGGCGACTGCGATAGTAAAGTTACTTTAACCGCAGCGATTTTACGTGCTTTAATGCCGCGTATTAATATGGTGATTATTTATATTGACCAACATGCTTTGTTCGGCATTGATCTATTAGCTGAAGGTAACGATACAACAATAGTTCAAGATGGCGTTACTTATGTGCTAGCTGAGCCAACGGGGCCTGCTGTTTTTGCTTTAGGAAAAATAGCGCCGTTTTCAAAACAAGCTGTACTTGCCGGTTTGTTCAGTGCAGAAAAATTCAAATAACCGCCTTATTTTTCCACTAGCAACGATTTAATACTGCTCAGTAATTTTTCATAAGTAACGGGTTTAGCTATATGTAAGTTCATTCCCGCGTCTAGGCTATGTTGCCGATCTTCTTCGCGTGCATGGGCGGTCATCGCAATAATAGGTAACACTTCAAATTCAGCTATTTTACGAATTTCACGCGTTGCCGTTAAACCATCCATTACCGGCATCTGAATATCCATTAACACTAAATCAATGTTATTTTCTGCGAGCAAATCTAAAGCTTCTTGACCATTATTGGCAATAATCACGTTTGCATTCATGCTTTGCAATAACTCTTGTGCCACCATTTGATTTACTAAGTTATCTTCTACGAGTAATAAATTAGGTTGATTTAATTGCTCACTTTCACCGCCTTCAATAGCGTGTTTATCACCCTCCTCAAAATTTAGTGCTTGTTCTATTTGAGTAAGTATAACTCGATAAATTGGCGCTTCAGCGATGATCCAGTTGATGTCTGATTTTTCTAAAATCAGACTAATATTGTCCGATATTTCACTTAACATCGGAATAGCTAATACTATTAACTTAAATTTATCTGAGATATTTATTGCTTGTTGAGCAAGCTTTTCTACTTGTTCAACATTGAGTAACAACACATCATTATCATGAGTTGAACAAATGACTGACTCTAGTTCAGACAGATTAGCCAAAGGCATATAAGTGCAGTTATGTTTTGCCATAGTAGCAACTAAAGACGATGATAAATGTGTATCAACTGAAATCAATTGAAAACTGATGGTCGCGTCTTTATCCGCGATCACATTCGCTAAAGGCAATGAGAAGCTAAAGGTACTGCCTTGTGTATGCTCACTGGTTAATTTCATTTCACCACCAAGCAACTTAACAATTTGTAAACAAATAGATAAACCTAAACCTGAACCACCATATTTACGTGTCATCGACTCATCAGCTTGGGTAAAAGCATTAAATAAACTGGCTTGTTTTTCTTGAGCAATACCAATACCTGAATCAACAACACTAAACTGAATATGTGCTTCATTTGCAATGGATAACATTTCAACCGTTAACATTACCTCACCCTGATGAGTAAATTTAATCGCGTTATTTAACAGGTTGGTCAGTACTTGTAATAAGCGAACTTCATCACTGTAGATAATTTGAGGAACATCTTCTGCGATACAAATATTTACGGGCAGATTTTTTTCTAATGCTTTGCCTACATTTAATTTCAACGCTTTATCAATTACTTGATCTAACACCACATCGGTTTTAAATAGCGGTAATTTACCTGCTTCAATTTTAGCGAGATCTAACAACTCATCAATTAAATTCAGCAACGATTTAGATGCTGTTTCGGCATTACTTAAATACTGATCCTGTGCTTTATTTAAACTCGTTTTAGCTAATAAATACATCATCCCTTGAATGGCATTTAATGGTGTACGAATTTCATGACTCATGTTTGCCAAAAATTGGCCTTTAGCTTGGTTAGCATGTTCAGCTTGATTTTTAGCTTTTTCTAGTGCGTTTTGAATAGCATAAGCTTCGGAAACATCACGGAAAATATTTATTGTGCCTAATAAAGTATCTGATTCATTAAAAAACTGCCGGCTAAATAACTCAAAGGTTTGTGTACTGGTTTTTAATACTCTTTGGTAGGCTTTTTGTTGGCTATCATTACATGCCTGTTGCGACAATTCATGTAATGAGGCACACATAGGTTGTGGTAGCAATTCACAGGCTTTAAGGCCTAAAATATTTTGTTCTTTTTGTTGAACAAATTTTTCTAAGGCCAAATTACAACCAATAAGTTTACCCTCACTATCGCTGAAAATTATCAACTCTTGCATCGCATTCATTACCGATCGTAATAAAGCATAATCGCGCTGATGCTTTTCACTGGTTTCTACTAAATCTTGCGTTTTTTCTTTAACAAGCTTATCTAAATCAGCATTTTTATCTTTTAATTGCTGCATTAAGCTACGGTTTTGACTAAAAATATCTTCAACTACATGAAACCAATGCCGCCAATCTTCAGTCGGTTTAATTTTCCCAGAATCACCTTGTGCACAATTCTCGATATGTTGAATAAATTCAGTAGCAGGATTAATAAATGTTCGGTTGGTTAGCCAATAAATTAACACAATAAAAGCCACTAATCCTGAAAAAAGCACGATAAACCAAAATAAAAATTCCCCCGATAAAGGGGCAATAAACTCCTTATATGGCTGATATTTAATCAATGTCCAACCATTTACCGGCAATATTTGTTTTTGCACAAACCAATCGGCTACTTTTTGTGATCGCCCTAAAGCKSTTWNTTGNTTATYWKMWWKTWRYKMTMGNNTTSCTSAKRWMYTACYWMKMRMYRYWKAKWKNNACCTRTGRTMTYTYTATTGTTTAGTGAATTATAAAACAATACATGGTAATTTTTATCTAATAACACATAACCTTGTTGTGGTACTTGCACTTGCGGCAGTGACTTACTTAACTTATTTAAATTAATATCTAAAATTAACGCGCCAACAAATTTATTCGCTTGAATAACTCCTCCTGCTAAGGAAGCAGTTAAACCTTTACCCGCTGAATCTTTATAGGGTGGTGACCAATAAAATTCATGTGTTTTTTGTAGCTTTTGAATGCCAGCGAAATACTCACGTTCAATTAATCGATCTCTATAACGCCAAACTTTTCGTGACACCCATGGGTACAAATTAACAAAACGTTTTTTTGACAAATAGTAAAACCACGTAACTTCTGGATTGGTGTGTCTTGCGGTAATAAAGGCTGGCGTTAACAAGTTTGCCATGGCCAACTCTTGCTTTAATAGTGGATCAAAGTGATTAATATCACCGATACCGGTAATATTACCACTAAGCTGTGTACGTTGATTAATAACATCTCGTTGTGGATGTTTTAAATAATAATTTTCACCATCTTGAGCTAAATTGGGCAGTAATCTAATGGTATTAGAGGGGTGTTTTAAACAATAATTAGCAAATTCAATTAAGCCAGTAAGTGCTTTAACGCTATGATCAAGCTTGTCATTCAAGATCTGAGCTCGTTGATTCATGGTGTGCTCAGCCTGCTTCTTAAAAGCATCAAACTCACGAAAATAACGTGTCGCGGCCAAACTTAAAGCAACGACAATAACTAAGGTAAAAACCAATACCACAGTGCGGTTAAAGCGACTAAAAACTTTGATCGATGATGATTTACGAAGCAAGGGAAACCTTTATATTATAACTACCTGAGTTATTTGTGCAGGCATATAAAATTTTGTATTAATTTATTATCACAATAATAACTCTATTTATACTTTTTTAGCCAATTTTTTATCTGTTGATCAACATTACTAGGATAAGGAACGCCATCTTCAACGCCAACATAAAGCAAACTCATGTCTTGACGCTTAAGAAACACTGAGCGATATTTATTAAGCCAAAACTGTAAATGATTAGCAAGGGCTTTGGTTTTAGGAATAATAGTATAAATTTCTCTATTTTTTTCAAGTGTTTCAAAAACGGCTAAATTATTTAAATATAAACCAGACTCGGTTATACCTCTAATTTGTGAAAAAACAAACTTTTCATCTTCATTCATCTGAGGGTAATAATGGACAAAAAATTTTTCGAACTGACGATCCCGCTTTACATTTAAACGCTTCTCTAATTGTTTTACTAATTCATCGCGCCGTTTAGATTGTGCCTGAAACGCCTTAAAAGAGTATGTTTGATATTTTTCGATATTATCGACTGCAGTAATGAGTCGAAATTGTGAATATGCGCCATAAATACTAATTGCTGCCACAATAAAGAAACTAATACCACCAACCCCCATTAATATTTTTTTAAAACTAAATGATGTTGATGTTTGAATTTTTACAGTACGTTCAGGGTTTTCATATAACGGTGTGCAATGGCATAGACTATAACCAATACCACGAGCTGTTTTGATCAACTCTTGCTGCCCACCATTATCAGCTAATAATAAACGCGTATCTGAAACTATACGTGCAAGCGCCCAATCACTCACATGGCGGTCTGGCCATAGCACCTTATGTAAATATTCTTTTGTAACAAACTCAGGACTGGCTTTTGCTAATTCACATAAAAATAAAAAGCCACGCTCAGAAATGGTCATGTTAGTGTTAGTGCTCTTAATTGATAATGTTTTAGTTATTAAATCAAGTTTATATTGTCCAATTTGATAACCTAAAATAGATCTATTCACCCGCACATCTCTCTATATTTTATATAAAGCTACATTAACACATTCTAATTAAGTTAAAAGACATTGTTTAGACTCCCATTAACTTATTGATATATATAACTTTCAAATTAAATCAAATATGATCACATTATTTTTAGATGAACATTACAGATAACTAGGTAACCTAGTAGAAAACAACAATGTCACATACTTAATCTTTAAAAATCAAGGAAGGCAAATGAAAAAAACGCTTATTTACAACGGTATATTTTTAATACTTTTTATTATCTCGACACCATCATCCGCAGGATTAATAGATACGTATTCACAAATAAAATATAAACGACAAATCATCCGCGATCACCTTGAAGATAGACCCGTATATAATAATCTAAAAAGTGGTTGTGCTGAATTGAATTCAATAACAGGGCTAGGTTTTACAACGGTAAATACAATATCTACTTGCTATCAAGGTGGTGGCCAGATATCAAACAGTTTTACTATTAACGATTTGGTTTTTTCAAAATTACCTGGCTACGAAAGTTTACCCAATATGATAACGGCTGCCATACATATTACTTATTTTGCCTCATCTTTTAGTCATCCTATTTTTGGAAATGCCGACCTAAGCATTTCAACATTTTTTGCGAGTGATGGGGATTTTGCCAATATAATAAATAATCACCGCCTACAGTTTGGTGTTCAATCAGTATTAGAAACACATCCTTTTAGATTTAATATTAATACGGCAAAAATACTGCAAGTCGTTTCTCAATTTACTGAGCCAACGTTAGATAATGTTTTAGGTAATGGTCGACATTTCGGACAGGGTAGTATGGCTTTACGACTTGGTGGTTCCCCTGTGTTTATGTTACCAACAGGCTACACGGTAAATTCTAAAAGCGCTAATATTATTAACAACTGGTACAAAGGCTTTGATCCTTTAGCTAAAAATGTTGCGGTACCAGAGCCATCAACGCTAAGTATTTTATTACTCGCTTTATTGTTTTTTACAATACGTCTTTTTAAAACGAATATTAAGCACAAAGCTTAACTCCAAGATAAGTTTTAAAACTGCTTGCTGGCTTTGCTTCCTCATATTTTCAAGGCCAGCTTTTTTATAAATGATGAAAAATCTACAAATTCTCTTCCGCAAAAGAGGCTAAACGACTGCGCACCACGCCATTTAAGTTAATCGTGCTACTGCCCGGAAAATCTTTAAAACGTTCCACTATATAAGTTAACCCAGAGGTTAATGCGGTTAAATAATTACTGTCTATTTGTGCTAAGTTGCCACTGCAAATAAGTTTAGTACCTTCACCGCAACGAGTAATAATTGTTTTTAATTGTGAAGCAGTTAAGTTTTGGCATTCGTCCAACAAAACAATGGCATTTTGAATGCTACGCCCACGCATAAAGTTCACCGATTTAAACTGAATATTGGCTTTTTCCATAATGTAATTTAAGCTGCCATTCATATTTTCATCTTGTTTGTGCAATACCTCTAACGAGTCGGTTATTGCCGATAACCACGGTGCCATTTTTTCTTCTTCGGTGCCGGGTAAAAAACCAATAGATTCAGCTATTTCTGGCGTGCTACGAGTAACAATTAATTTATCATAAATACCGCGTTCTATTACTTGTTCAAGCGCACTTGCCAACGCCAACAAAGTTTTACCACAACCTGCTGGCCCCGTTAAAATAACTAAATCCATGGTCGGATCTAATAAAGAGTCTAACGCCATACCTTGATAAATGTTTTTAGGGTGAATCCCCCAAGCTGTTTTGCTGAGTAACCGTTCACGCCCTAAATCGAGTATCGCTAATTTATCTTCTGTTTTACCAATAATTTTGCCAGCAAACTCTTCTGTTTCATCAAGCAAATATTCATTGATAAAACTACTCGGTAACTCTGCGCCCTCAACATAATGAGTGGTATTTCTACCTTCAGTAATGCTTTCACAGTTTTTAATTTGTTGCCAAAAATCACCTGTAAACTGATGATWACCTTTAGTTAARAATTTAATATCATCAACTAATTGATCAGTACGGTAATCTTCAACATTATTTAGCCCTGCCCCTTTGGCTTTAAGGCGCATATTAATATCTTTAGTGACTAAAACGACTTTTTCGGGAGATTTTTGGTGTTGAATATGCAGTGCTGCATTAATAATGCGGTTATCATTTTCATTAAAAGATAAAATGTGGGCGGTTTGTTTTAAGGTGTAATCATTAAAAATTGAAAGCCTACCTGTGGGTTTTTGTTCGCCACTTCCCGATAGAGGTACACCTGCTAAAATTTCTTCTGGGCTGGCATCTTTTAAAACTTCTTCTAATGCTCTGATCGCCACGCGGGCATCACGGCTAACATCTTTACGGCGGTCTTTAATTGAATCAAGCTCTTCTAACACTGTCATAGGCACAACAACATCATGTTCTTGAAAGGATAAAAAAGCAAAAGGTTCGTGGAGTAAAATATTGGTATCGAGGATATATATAATGTGTTCGTCGACAGACGTTACATTGGCTTGACTTTTTTCTCTACTCATAAGGGCTTCTCCAGCATCAATGAAAAGAAAATCTACTGTTCAGCATCCAACATTGCTAAACCGTACGATCTTAGCATGGCATTTAATAAGACCGCTGACAAGCAAGAAAAGTCTCTATATTAAGGTTTTTTTAACTAAGCAAGCTATGATTAATCTTGGGTTAGCGTTAACATAACGCCCGCTTTATTTATCCGCTATTTTTAAAAACTAATCATTTTTTACTTTAGCTTTTGGTAATAAATTTGTTGTGATCATTTTTTGGAGATTTTTATGCTATTTTGTCCGGGTCAACGTTGGATCAGTGACGGTGAATCAGCCCAAGGT
Source organism: Gammaproteobacteria bacterium (assembly GCA_002401725.1). Classification (GTDB taxonomy): domain Bacteria; phylum Pseudomonadota; class Gammaproteobacteria; order Enterobacterales; family Alteromonadaceae. The sequence goes on along the minus strand of NVTW01000007.1, from coordinate 87,032 downwards.
TTAGGTACGGTAATAATGGTTGAAGCGCGCTTTGTTACCATTTTATATACCGCTACCGGTGACTCGCGTAAATATGCCATTAAAGACGCACCATTAACTCGCATAAAATTTAACCATGGCGATACCATTCCTAGCCATGAAGGTTGGCATTTAAAAGTATCATCATTAAATGAAGTTAACGGCTTAATTACTTATTTAGGTATGCGTACCGATACTGGCGAAGAATCTTCTTTAAAAGAAGTGATGGTTGATCATTTTATTAAATTTAACAATCCGCACGATCGTTTAATGAATGGTCAAACCGATCGTTTAGACTGGTTTCGTCTACGCCGTGACACCATCAAACACCAATTTATTCAACAACAATCTTCGCTTACGGGATTAACCGGTGGACGTGTTAGTTTAATTCCTCATCAACTTTATATTGCCGAAGAAGTAGGCCAACGTTTTGCACCACGAGTTTTACTTGCCGATGAAGTAGGTTTAGGAAAAACCATTGAAGCGGGTTTAATTATACATCAACAATTAGTTACTGGACGCGCGCAACGGGTATTAATTATTGTGCCTGAGCCGTTAATGCATCAATGGTTAGTGGAAATGCTGCGCCGTTTTAACTTACACTTTAGCATTTTTGACAATGATCGTTGCGTTGAGTCCAGTGGCGAAAATGAGCAAATCAACCCCTTTTCAAGTGAACAGTTAGTACTGGTGAATTTAGACTTTATCACTAAAAACCCACAGTGGTATAAGGCACTATTAGACGAAAGTTGGGATTTGATGGTGGTTGATGAAGCCCATCATTTAGCTTGGCAAGTAGACAATATTAGTAAAGAATATCAATGTGTTGAACAACTAGCACAAAAAATACCTGGGGTATTATTACTTACTGCAACCCCAGACCAATTGGGCCATGAAGGCCATTTTGCACGGTTGAAATTACTCGACGATGATCGTTTTTTTAACTACCAAAAATTTATTGATGAAGAAAGCAATTATCAACAAGTTGCCGATGCCGCAAATGCCATTATCACCGGAGATATTTTAAATAACACCCAACAACAAACTCTGACCAAATTATTAAAAGAAAGTGAGATCAGTGCACTAATAAGCGCTTTTAATAATTATGCCATGAATGCTGATAATGCAGTCGAAAATGGTACTACTAATATTGCGGGTCAACAACTGCTTAAACAATTATTAGATCGACACGGCACTGGCCGCATTTTATTTAGAAATAGTCGTAATACCATTAAAGGTTTCCCTGCAAGAAAATTACACGCCACAAAGTTAGTATTACCTGAGCTTTATCAAGCACAAATTAATGATTTTATTAATAGCAACGATATTGATCTACTCGCACAATCGAAACGCGCAAAGTTTTTATTTACGCCTGAAATATTATTTTCACTCGATAGTCACTTAACTCCATGGACTGATTTTGATCCCCGCATTGATTATTTAATTGAATTATTACAAACACTCAATAAAAGTGCCGTAGATAATAATCATGGCAAAGAAAAACTTTTAGTTATTTGCGCCCATGCACAAACCGCGATTGATTTAGAAACAGCTTTACGGGTTAAAGAAGGCATACGCGCCGCAGTATTTCATGAGGGTTTAAGTATTTTCGAACGTGATAAAGCTGCCGCTTACTTTGCCCAAGGTGAAGACAGCGCACAAATTTTACTGTGCTCTGAAATTGGTAGCGAAGGTCGCAATTTTCAATTTGCCCATCATTTAGTGTTATTTGATTTACCAGCAAATCCTGATTTACTGGAACAACGCATTGGTCGCCTTGATCGCATTGGCCAAAAAGAAATTATTAATTTACACGTGCCTTATTTTGACAATTCAGCACAAGCCTTGTTGTTTAATTGGTATCAGCACAGTTTAAACGCTTTTGAACATACTTGTATAACCGGCAGAAGTGTCTTTGAAAGTTATGGGCGCGAGTTAATGTTTTTAGCACTGCAAGGGCAAGAAAACAGCGAGCAAGCACAACAGTTTATTAACGACAGTAAACAAAAACATCTAACCATCAAAGCTGATTTAGAAAATGGTCGTGATAAATTATTAGAAATTCATTCATCGGGGCAAGGTCGCGCCAACGCACTTGTTGACGAAATAGCAAGGCAAGACCAGCAAATTCATCTACCACAATTTATGTTTCAAGTGTTTGATGTATTTGGTATTGCTCAAGACGACAAAGCGGATAACGGCATAGCTCTTAACTCAACAGAGCATATGCTTAGCGCTAATTTTCCGTGCTTACCCGAAGACGGCACCACCATAACCTTTGATCGCGATACGGCACTTGCTTGCGAAAATTATCAATTATTGACTTGGGATCATCCGATGGTGCGTGAGTCAATTGAACTGATTTTAAGTGAAGAAATGGGTAATGCCAGTATTGGCTTATTGAAAAATCCCGCCCTACCGGTGGGTACTTTCTTTCTAGAATGTTTATATACTTTTGAAGCTATGGCGCCAAGTAAGTTACAACTAGGGCGCTACTTACCCACTACGCCAGTGCGTGTATTAATTGATGCCAGTGGTAACGATTTAGAAAGTAAAATTAGTGAAAACGTATTAGACAGCCAAGTCGCACCAGTGAAAAAGCAAATGGCGTTACAATTAACTAAAGCACTGAGCCCACAAATAGCGCCACTGGTAACAAAAGCTGAAGCACACGCCAACAATAAAGTGACCAGCATTCAAAGCAAAGCTTTAGCTACCATGAAACAAAATTTAAATGATGAACAGCAACGCTTAATTGCACTTGCCGCAATTAACCCCAGTGTTCGCCAAGAAGAAATTGATTTTATTAGCACTCAGCAACAAGAGTTGACACATTATATTGACAATGCACAACTAAAATTTGAAGCAGTGCGATTAATTGTAGTAACACATTAAAAAACCATTAAGCATAGGAAAATTATGGCAGCAAACCCAGATTTTATTTATCAACCGCCAATGACACCTTATTTAGACATTATTTTTCAGGATGATGATATTGTGGTTTTAAATAAAAGTAGTGGCTTATTAACGGTTCCAGGGCGTTTGCCTGAGCATAAAGATTGCCTACAAACACGCGTGAATAAAGTATTACCCAGTGCCACTATTGTGCATCGCTTAGATATGGCAACCTCGGGCATCGTAATAATGGCACTAAACAAGCCTGCTCATGTGCATATTAGTCGCCAGTTTGAACAAAGAGTCACTAAAAAATTATATATTGCTCGGGTTTATGGTTTAGTAGCAGAAGAGGCTGGTGATATAAATTTACCGCTAATTTGTGATTGGCCGAACCGCCCCAAACAAAAAGTTGATCATGAACATGGCAAAAAATCGCAAACATTATATCGAGTTACTGAGCGTAGTGAAAATAGCACCTTAGTTGAACTAACCCCCATCACTGGGCGTTCACATCAACTACGCGTACACATGTTAGCATTAGGTCACCCTATTTTAGGCGATCGTTTATATGCACATGATAAAGCACTCACGGTGAGTCCACGTTTACAATTACATGCGCAAATGTTGACTGTATTTCATCCGGTTAGTGAAAAAGAATTAATATTTACCAGTGAGTGCCCATTTAATTAATCTGCTTGTTGTTTTACATTGATAACAAATCTATTCGTTATCGGTTCAAGAAAAGTGTAATTATTCCGATAACTGAGTATTATTAGCAAAAAATTGAATAATAAGGTAAACAAGTGCGTATATTTTTAGTAATTTTAATCTTGTTATTTAGCAATTATCACCACCTTAGCTACGCACAAGAAAAAACAGCAATAACAACCGAAAAAGCGAGTAAAAAACCTAGCGAAAAAAACGCGACAGCCACTGACAAAAAAAATACAAATAAAAGTACAGAAAAAGCGTTAAAAATACCCTTACCTGTAAATCAGCATCAACAATTTAAAGATGATATTAAACATTTTCTAAAAACAGAAAACGTCACCACACTGCTTAATGGCAGTAAAGATTTTATTACTCTTATTCAAGAACAAACCACTAGCAATGCAAAAGGGGTGGCAATTTTATTGCCTAATTGGCAGCAATCGGCGGTATCTTCGCCAGCACTTAATTATTTTCGCAAAACATTGCCTGATTTAGGTTGGACAACCATTACCGTTCAATCACCTGAAAAGCCAACAAACTACCCCTCTAAAAAAATAGATCCTCGCGCTCAAGCAGACGAAAATAAAGAAGTTTTAGCCACATACCAAGATAATCTCAGTGCAGTGATGAACAAAGTAATGGAAAAAGCAGCTAATTATCCCGGCATTTTTTTATTGATCGCCGAGAGCAGTAATGCCGCTATTTTGGTAAATTCTTACCAACAGGCTGAAAGTAAACAACCCGATATACTGGTAATTTTAAGTGGTCACTTACTGACTGAAAAAGACAACCAAAACTTTATAAATTCATTAGCCAATATTGACGTACCGATTTTAGATTTATATTTAGGGGCTGATAATTTATACGTACAAAAAATCGCACCACTAAGTGCCATAGAAGCTAAAAAACAATTAAAAGTATATTATCGTCAACAAAAATTAGATAATTTCACCAGTGGCAATTACCCTAATGAAGAGCTACTCAAAGCAGTTAAAGCGTGGATAAAACATCTCGGTTGGTGAAATCACTCAAAAGTAGCAACTCCACTGAATCAAATTGGTATATTCCTGCGAATTCCGTTAAATTCCGTTATAAAATTAGTAAAATTCTTTGCGATCGTTTTTAATCTAACTATCAATTTATTAATTCAATTTAAAAAGGCTATGTTGTACTTGATTGTTGTTCAACTAATAATTATCGCGTAAAACCTGTGTAGGTTGGGCTTCAGCCCATCAATATTGACGGCATAAATGCCGACCTACAAAACATTGTATTTGCGACTATTTATTTGACTAGCAACAATTTACGGGAACATAGCTTTTAAAAAACATCTAACACCACAAGGAATACCCAATAATGTTTACTAAATCACTTATTAATTCAAAAGTACTTTTCGCCATTTTAATCGCGACATTAAGTGCTTGTTCATCTACCGTTGAATTTAAACCTAAAACGGTAAAACAAATTACCGACCGTTCATTAAAAAAAATGCACTCATCGGTAATTACTGAATTTACAGTTAGAAGTACCACAACATTCGATGCTAATAATCAAAATGAAACCGGGATTTGGATATTAAGTTCAGGCAAGAGTAATAACTCATCAAACAGCTTAAATGTTTATCTTGCCACCCAAGTGGTAGCGCAAGTAAAAAGCAAATACAAGATGAAAAATATCGCTGACTTTGAAGGAGTAACCATCAAAGTAAAAGGCGTAGCCGAGCCTAAATATTATTGTCGAGCTAAAATGATTTGCTTACCTGGGCAACAGCATGATCTATATATACAAACACAGTTAAATATAGAAAACATTAACGATTTAACCATTTTATAAATTTCCAAATAGCAACCGCTAAAAAGCGAGTTAATAAAAATTAACTCGCTTTTTTATTGAAGGTGTTAATTAAATCATAAGCCGCTTGAATATCTTGAGTTTTTTGTTTTGCCATTTCCATCATTTCAGGCGGCAAACCTTTTGATACTAATTTATCAGGGTGATGTTGTGACATTAATTTACGATGAGCCTTTTTAAGCTCGCTTGCAGATACATTTTCATCAACACCTAATACTTTGTAAGCATTAGCTAATTGTATTGACGACGTAGCTTGGTTAAAGCCACCATGTGCTGATTGTTGATTAAATTGCGCGCCGGCAATGATCATTTCCAGCAACTTATCAAGATCTCGACTAGAAAAACCTAATGTTTGTGCAATAGTGTGCAATGCTTGGCGCTCATCACTATCTAAATTACCATCCGAAAACGCCAATTGTATTTGAATTTCTAAAAACATTAAGAGTAAATCGTGACGATTGCCACAGTTACGTTTAAAGGTTTTTAAACGATCTTTTAAAGGAAAACCTGCCATTTTGCCTTCACGAAAGGCATCTTGCGCTTGTTGCTTTAATTGCGCGTTTAGCCCAAGTTTATCCATGGTAGCTTGTGCAAAGGCAATTTCATCTTGACTGATATGACCATTAGCTTTGGCAACGTAACCCATAACCGAAAAAGTGGTATAAAAAAAAGCTGCTTGGCGAGCATCATCATCGAGATCATTCCCTGACAAATTACTAAAATCCATGCCAATACCGCGATCAAATTTGTGTCCTAACCACAAACCTAACAAAGCGCCAATAATGGTTTTACTGAGCATAAAACCAAATAAAAACCCTAAAACTTTACCCCAAATGCGCATATTTATTTTTAACCAATGTTGATATTTAAAACAGAAGATTGAACTTATTTTATTTTTAAGGTCTCACTTTAGCAGAAAGTCTGCGATAAAAAGCGCGATTTCAGCATAAATGTACACAAATAAACACTGGAATTGTAAAAATAGGTGATTATTAATATAACCAATTAGCGAGTAGATGAAAATTGCTATATTATTAGCGCAATATTAATAAGTTTTAATTTTCACCTAATTTTCTCTAAAAACTAAACGCTAATATTTAGTTATTTTTCGGACAGTAAATGCATTTTCACCTTAAATTTTTCACTCTTTTTATTTTACTGTTAAGTGTTGTTTCCCGCCAAGCATTTGCCGAACAATCAATCGCTGAAAATTTAATTGATGTCAACGCTACTTGCCCGATCACCGCTTATGAAAAAATAACCTTAAACCAAGAAATAACTGACAAAAATGCCATCACCATAGTCAGCAAATATTCAAACATAGATAAAAACATTATTGCCACATTTTCTGGTGGTGTGGTTATGGTTAGCAAAGAACAACGCATTAGTGCCGAACAATTAGAATTTAATCGTCTGCAAGAAAGCTTTAACGCGCAAGGTAACATTCATTTTCAAGCGAATAATATTGATGTATTTTCACAATCCATTAGTGCCAATAAAGAACACCAAGCAACCATATTAAAAAAGTCTGCTTATCAACTGGCTAACAATCCAGCTCATGGTAAGGCAGGTGAACTATCTATCAGTAAACAGGGGGATTTAACTTTAAAAAACTCATCTTTTACCACCTGCCAATCAGCACAACCTGATTGGTTACTCGAAGCCAGTAAAATTTATATTTCAACGCGTAAAAATCGCGGCGAAGCATATAATGCCAAATTAAAATTTTTTGGTGTACCGGTATTTTATATTCCTTATTTTTCATTTCCGGTAACAGATCAACGAAAATCAGGCTTTTTATATCCTAAATTAGGTTCATCTAATCGTTCTGGTTTTAAAATTGAAACGCCCTATTATTGGAACATCGCTCCAAATATAGATGCCACCATAACACCTCGTTATATGTCTAAGCGTGGTTTACAGCTGTTAACCGAATTTCGTTATTTATCGGGTTTGCAATCAGGATCAGTTAACCTTGAATATTTAAACAAAGATCTCAATGTAAATAATAGTGATGCGCGTTATTTAGCCCGAATTCAGCATATTGGTACTTTTTCGAACAACTATCGTTTGTACACTGATTACACCACCATAAGTGACGATAACTATTTAGTTGATCTTGAAAGTGAACACTATAGCTCAAACGATGCTTACCTTTATCAAATTGGCGAGTTGTCTTACTTTAGTGAAAACTGGAGAGCAACGATAAAATTACAAGATTTTGAAGTACTTGGTAACCACGTACAAAGTTATCGCACTGTGCCACAAATTGAATTTTCTAGTTTTAATCCTTTAACGCTTTTAAATACTAATTTTGAGTTGTATTCTGAATTAAGTCGCTTTGAAACACCTGATAAAAGCCAACCAAGCGCCAATCGTTTTCATGTTGAAGCGGGCTTTACCTTACCAATAATGCATCCAGGTTGGTTTTTAAATTCTGAATTGAAATTATTACAAACTTATTACCAACAAGAGCGTATTAGCAACACCTCAATTTTGGCTAAAAATGTTAGCCGTACCTTACCTAAAGTACGCATACATGGCGGTTTAAATCTAGATCGTCCAATAAAATATTTTGGTAACAATTTATCGCAAACTTTAGAACCACAAATACAATATTTATATATTCCTAATAAAAATCAAAGCAATATAGGTATATACGATACCACCGCTTTACAAGACGATTATAACGGCCTATTTCGTGAACGACGCTTCAGTGGTTTAGACAGAATAGCGCAAGCGAATCAATTTTCATGGGGCTTAACTAGTCGGGTGTTAACCAGTTCCAATCAAGAAATTTTACGAGTAAGTATAGGTAAAATATTATATTTAAATAACAGCAATACCGCTTTTAACGATACCCAAACGATTAAAACTAACCAATCTGTTTTAGCGGGCGACGTGTTCTACCAAATGAGTAAAAAATTAGAGTTAAGTGGCAATATTCAATACGATACTAGGCAAGGTTTTACCACTAAAAGTGCGACAAAATTTGATTATCAATATGCCCAAAATCATTTACTGCAACTGAGTCATCGCTATACACGCAATGTATCAGGCAATAAAATTGAACAAATATCATTACTAACCAGCGGTGCCATCAACAAAGATTGGCAATTTGTTGGCCGCTTAACTCAAGATTTAGTGAATAAACGTAACATTGAAAGTTATGCTGGTATTCAGTACGAAAGTTGCTGTTGGGCAATTCGCTTGGCATATCATCGTAATATTAATTCTAAAATAAATGACCAGCTTTTGCTTAACAAAACCCATAATGAATTTGATTCAGGCTTTGTGGTACAATTCGTGATCAAAGGTTTAGGTGGTCAACAATCTTCAGTTGGCATTGAAGACATGTTTAACTCGAGTATATTTGGTTATAAAAAACCTTATTTTCTCAATAATTGATAAAGAAAACTAAATGAAAAAAACAACCTTATTTTTAAACTTAATTATCACCAGCTCTTTGCTATTATCAAGCTCACTTATAGCTAAAGAAGTTCCTCTTGACCGTGTTGCTGTGGTGGTAAATAACGGCGTAGTGCTTGAGTCTGAAATTAATGACTTGGTCAAAACAGTGAAAATTAAAGCAAAAAAAGAAAACCAAAGCTTACCCTCTGACAAAGCATTACGTGTTCAAGCAACTGATAAACTCATTAACGACAGTTTACTATTACAATTGGGTGAACGCATGGGAGTGCAAGTAAGTGATGCACAACTCGATGAAACCATTACCAATATGGCAAAAGAAAACAACTTAACTATTGAACAATTTCGCCAAACCATAGTTGACGATGGTCTTGATTATGAAAAATATCGTGAAAATATTCGTGGTGAAATAATTTCAGGTGAAGTTCGTCGAGCTTCGCTGAGTCGTCGTATTTATATTCCTCCACAAGAAATAAAAAATTTACTTGAAGTGATGAAAAAACAAACCAATATGAATACTGAATATCACCTTGGTCACATCTTAATTGTATTTCCTGCTGATCCAACACAAAAAGATATTGTTGATGCTAAAACTCGTGCTGATAAAGTTATTGAGTTATTAAAAAATGGCTCTAATTTTGCAAAAATTGCCATTGCCTCATCTAGTGATGCTAACGCACTAAAAGGAGGTGATTTTGGTTGGAAAACGATTAATGAAATGCCAACATTATTCGCAGAATTAGTTGATGGTAAAGCAAAAGACACTATCCTTGGCCCAATAAGAACGGGCTTAGGTTACAGCATAGTTAAAGTAATCGACATACGTGGCAAAAAAGTAGTTGAAATTGAAGAAGTTAATGCTCGTCATATTTTAATAAAACCCACCATTATTTTAAGTGACGCCAAAGCAAAAGCAAAACTACAGGGCTTTTTAGACGACATTAAAGCAGGTAAAGCCAAATTTGCTGATTTAGCCAAGGAATACTCAGAAGGCCCAACCTCGGTAAAAGGTGGTGAGCTTGGTTGGACAGATCCCAACAATTACGATCCTGCTTTTAAAGATGCTCTGGCAAAATTAAAAATTGACGAATATAGCGAACCATTTAAATCATCATTTGGCTGGCATATTGCTCAATTAGAAGGTCGACGGATGCTAGATGCCACGCAACAAATGGATCAAAAACGTGCTTATCAAATGCTCTATCGCCGTAAATTCACTACCGAAAACTACCGTTGGATGAAAGAAACACGCGACGAAGCGCACATTGAAATTTTAGGGCAAGATAACTAATAATGCACAACTCTGCGGATACTGTAAAAAGAATAGCAATTACACCTGGCGAGCCTGCTGGCATTGGCCCCGATTTAGTTATTGCCATTGCCCAGCAAAGCTGGCCAGTTGAATTAGTGGTGGTCGCCTCAGCTGAATTATTAACTGAGCGCGCCAAACAATTAAATTTACCTTTAATATTAATTGCTTATAATAAAGATAAGCCAGCAAAAAGTCAGCAAGCTGGCAGTTTAACTATACTGCCACAAGCATTGAATGAACCTTGTGTTGCTGGCGAATTAAATGTAAATAATGGCGGTTATGTTTTAGAAACTTTAAAAATTGCCGGTGAAAAAAACATGTCTGGCGAGTTTGCTGCCATAGTTACCGGCCCTGTACATAAAGGGTTAATTAACCAAGCAGGCATTGCATTTAGTGGCCATACCGAATATTTTGCCCATCAAGCCAATTGCTCTGACGTGGTAATGATGTTAGCGACCAAAGGTTTACGCGTTGCGTTAGTTACCACTCATATTCCTCTTGCCTATGTGTCAAAAGCTATTACTAAAGTACGCTTACAAAAAGTAACGCGTATTTTGTATCAAGATTTAATTGAAAAATTCGGTATCAAATCTCCCACTATTTATGTGTGTGGCATTAATCCCCATGCAGGAGAAGATGGCCATTTAGGTAAAGAAGAAATAGACACCATGATCCCAGCTCTTGACGAATTACGTCAAGAGGGCATGAACTTAATTGGTCCTTTACCAGCCGATACTATTTTTCAAGAAAAATACCTCAATAAGGCTGATGCCATCTTAACCATGTACCATGATCAAGGTTTACCGGTATTAAAATATAAAGGTTTTGGCGCTTCAGTAAATATCACTTTAGGCTTACCTTATATTCGCACCTCAGTAGATCACGGCACAGCACTAGATCTTGCCGGAAAGAATCAAGCGGACAAAGGTAGCTTTATCGAAGCTATAAAAACCGCCATTGAATTAGCAAACATTTCAAAATAATGAGTATTTTATGAGTAAAGGCTCTCATTTAGGGCATCAGGCAAAAAAACGTTTTGGACAAAATTTTCTCCACGATGATGCCATAATTAGTAAAATTGTAGATGCAATTAATCCTGATCCCGGTGAAAACTTAGTTGAAATTGGCCCTGGGTTAGGCGCATTAACTGAACCTGTGATTGAACGTGCGGGCAAACTTTCAGTGATAGAATTAGATCGAGACTTAGCCCATCGCTTACGTCATCATCCATTTTTAGCACCACATTTAACTATTTATGAAACTGATGCGCTTAAGTTTAATTTTGCTGAACTGGCGACAGACGAAAATCCATTACGTATTTTTGGTAACTTACCCTATAACATTTCGACACCACTTATTTTTCACCTGCTAACTTTTAATCAGCAAGTAAAAGATATGCATTTTATGCTGCAAAAAGAAGTTGTTGAACGTATGGCATCGGCGCCTAATTGTAAATCATACGGGCGTTTGTCAATTATGACCCAATATCAATGTCAGGTAATTCCAGTGATGGAAATTGGCCCAGAAGCATTTAAACCAGCACCGAAGGTAGACTCAGCCATAGTACGCTTAATACCACATAAAAATATTAAGCATCCAGTGAAAGACATTAGTATGCTCAACAAAGTGTGTTTGGCGGCATTTAATCAACGCCGAAAAACCATTCGCAATAGCTTTAAAAAATTACTCACGGTAGAGGACTTAGCAACAATAGGGATAGATAACGGTATTCGCCCTGATAATTTAACGCTTGATGATTATATTGACATTGCCAATTTTTTAACTGCACAAGAAACAGCAAACAAACTAAGCAATCACTTACCGGATTAATTTTATGGCAGATTATTTTGTTGGCGATGTGCAAGGTTGCTTGAGTGAGCTTAAAGCCTTACTTAAACAAGTTAATTTTAGCTCCGCTACCGACACCTTATATCTTGCAGGTGATATTGTTGCTCGTGGCGAAGATTCGTTAGCAACGTTACGTTTTGTAAAATCATTGAAAAATAGCGCCAAAATGGTGCTTGGCAATCACGATTTACATTTATTATCTATTCATGCGGGCATTAAAAAACCAAAACCAGCAGACAAACTTGCCGCTATATTATCAGCCCATGATTGCACAGAATTATTAACTTGGTTAGCGCAACAACCTTTATTAATAAAATTACCCAACGAAGAAGCCTATCTAAGCCATGCTGGCATTTCTCCACAATGGAGCATTGCAGACGCCATAACCCAAGCCCGCTTTGCAGAAAAAAAATTAAGGGGTTCCAAGCGCGATTATTGGCTTAAGCAAATGTACGGCGAACTGCCTAATAATTGGCATAATGTACAATCAGAGATTGAAAAGTTTCGTTATACTATTAATGCTTTTACTCGCATGCGCTTTTGTTTTACTGATTTAAGCCTTGAATTTGATCATAAATTTTCACCTGACAATGTAGAACCGCATTTAAAACCTTGGTATGAATTATCGCCTGTGGTCAAAAAACACCACTGGGTTTTTGGTCACTGGGCAAGTTTAATGGGTAACACCAGCAATAAAAAGGTATTCGCACTTGATACCGGTTGTGTGTGGGGAAATCATCTCACCCTATTACGTTGGCATGACAAAACACTCTTTATTGAACCCGCTCACACGCCATCATAAGCATTAAACTCATCCGATCAGTAAATAAAAACAATAGAATTGCTATAAAGCGTTATACAAATAGTGTAAAACTAAAATTGCTTGTTATAATGATTAAGTGCGCTTATATTATTTTCAACTAAAATTAGCCATGTATTAACAACACAGCTATTAACAACATAGCGAACTAAATATTTTAGCGTTTTACCGATATACTAGATATATTAAGAATAAAAATAAAATGGAAATAAAATAATTTATTTCTGAATGTTTAATTTAATTTTAACCCGCAAGTGGTGGACTATATGAATTTAACTGTGGCAATGAAAATTATTGGCGGCTTTGCGATTATCAGCATCCTGTTAATAGTGAGTAGTGTTTCTTCGTTAATGAATTTGAGTACAATAAATAACTCTACAACCGAAGTAAGCAAGCTCGCCATACCAATGTTAAAAGGAAGTAACAATTTATCGCTAGAGCTCACGCAAATGGGCAATTTAATTTTAAAAGGCTTTTATCAAACAACAACCCCTCCTTTAACAGAAAACAAACAAATTTTCCTTGAGCGCAAGAATAGGTTCATCAAAGAATTAAAAAAATTAAAAACAGTGGATAAAAACAATAGAAAAGTAGAACAGGAACTCACCAAAGTACAACAACAAAGTGATGCCTTTATTACTCATTCACTTGACGTTTTTGACAACCGAAAAATTAGTATTGAACAACTTGATGTACTCACCGAAAAAGTAAGTACGTTAGAAGAAAAAGCTGATGATGCGGTAACGCTACTATTAGATTTAGCCGATCACGATCTCGCTGAAACTAAATTGCAACGTGCTATTAGTTTAGGTGAATCTATGGAAACACAATTTAACAGCTTAGTTGCCTCAGCAATGGAATATAAAGATGTTACTTCGTTACAAACCAGCAAATTAATCGAAAAAGAAATGTCATTTTCGTTAACTGAATTAGAAAATGGTGTAAATGATGAACTTAATGAGCTAAAAAGTAATGGTGTAAACGATATAGCCGATGATTTAACCAGCGCCTTTGCCGAAGTTAAAGCCCTACTTTCAGCAAGCGAAGGTATTTTATTTCATAAAAAAACCCAACTAGAGGCGAATGTTGCAGCAGAGAAAAACTTAGTCGATTCAGAAAGAGACATAGAAAAAGTCACTAAGCTGTTAAACAAGCAGGTAGAACTTGCCGACAGTAAAACTAAACACGCTAGTGAAATGGTGGCAGAATCAGTATCAGATAGTAATAATCAAACGATTGGCATTGCTATTTTTTCAATTATCGCAGCCGTTGTTATTGCCACCTTTACTTTACGCAGCATTACTAAACCGTTAGCCGATGTTAATAATATGCTTAATATTGTTGCTTCGGGTGATTTATCTAAAAATCTTGATGAAAGTGGTCGTGATGAATTTGCTGAACTCGCTAAAAACCTCAATAGAGTAATAGAGAGTCTGAGAAATCTGATCCAAGGTGTTATTAGTCGTTCCACCCAATTAGCCGCTGCTGCAGAAGAAACCTCTGCCGTTACCGCACAAAGTACCACAGCAATTGAAGAACAACGTAACCAAGTTGAACAAGCAGCTACCGCAACTACCGAAATGAGCAGTACTGCTCAAGGGATGTTATCGAGTGTTAATGACGCATTGGGCGAAATTAAACATGCTGATGAGGAAGCACAGCATGTTAAAAACATTTCATTACAAAACAAACAAACCATTGAACTACTGGCGAATGAAGTTGAATCAGCTGCACAGGTTATTAATAAATTACAACAAGACAGTGCTTCCATTGGCGGTATCTTAGATGTAATTCGTGGTATTGCCGACCAAACTAACCTCTTAGCACTAAACGCGGCTATTGAAGCAGCTCGTGCTGGTGAACATGGTCGTGGTTTTGCGGTGGTGGCTGATGAAGTAAGAACCTTAGCGAGTAGAACTCAAGAATCTACCCAAGAAATTAACAACATGATTGAAGTACTGCAAACTGGCTCGGGAGAGGCTGTTGCGGTAATGAATAAAGGTAAAGATCAAGCAATAGAGTGTGTAACACAAGCAGATGCAGCAGTGCGAGCACTGGAAACAATTACAGAGGCAGTTCATCAAGCCTTTGATAAAAGCTCGCAAGTTGCCTCTGCAGCTAACGAACAAAGTGTGGTTGCCCATGAAATTAGTGAAAATTTAGAATCAATTGTTGCCATTGCTGAACAAACCACTGCCGGCGCACAACAAACCGCAGCATCCAGTGGTGAAGTAGCTAAATTAGCAGAAGAGTTACAACAATCTGTACAAGAATTTATTGTTTAACACGCTCTCTTTTATACTTCCCTTAAACACTAAAATGCCGTTTAATTTTAAATAAACGGCATTTTTTGTCTGTTTTTTATAATTCACTTCCTTTAATGGGATACCTCAGAACCATACCATATTGTTCACAGCTACTTTTACTGTCGATATTTTTTACACTTTACCTTATTGATAAATATTCAAGAAACCTAAGCGCATGAAAAACAAGAAAAAACAACTATCGGTACAATTTATGCTCAATAGAGTTTCTCTATCCATGAATCTTAGGGTACTAACACAATGACAAAAATGACAATGACAAAAATAACGATGAAAAAATTTTTAAACGTGAAAATTTCAGCAATTTTACTATTACTTTTTACTATTAGCTTTAATAGCAATGCAATACTGATCACCTCAAATGTGCTTCTTAATGGTGTAAATAATATAGTTGATATTACCGAAGTTGCTACACTAGGTGGAGAAATAGAATATCAACTCAGTATTTTAACGGCAGATCAAAATTTCGCTATTTATGCGTTTGGGGTTTCAAATAGCAGTACAGGAACTACTTGGGCATCTACCACCAGAATAGGGGTATGGACAGCATCACAATTTAGTGCGCAAAGTTGGGATAGTGGTAACAATATATTACAGTTATGGGGTGGAGATATAGTCACAACGGCATTGGGATCATTTTCTTCGCTATTTGGTAATGACTTGTACGTTAATTTCTTTTGGTTAATACGATCACAGCCAAGTGGTAATGCAATTAATGCTAACAGCACAGGTGAATTTTTTCAATCGCAAGGATTAGCGGCTTCAGATTTTATTGCCTTAAATGCTAGCGGTAGTATTATTGATCAGAGTAAAACAGCGGCAGTACCAGAACCTAGTACATTGATCATTTTTGTTTTAGGGTTAGGAATACTTTCTCGCAGATCACTAATAGCTAGGTTACAAAACACTAAGTAATCGTATTAAATGCAAAAGCGGATCGATGATCTGCTTTTATTATTTAATAATTATATCTATTATAAAATCATCTAAAACTTTACCTAAAACTATCATTAATACCCGCTAAAATACGAGAACCAGGGCATAACACTTCTTGTTCAAGTCGATTTAAAGGTATATCACAAGTATTGTTGATTTCATGAAAATGACTCACTGTTGGTTTTAAATGCAGTAAACCGGTTAATATTTCACCTTTTTTCTTATGTGCTTCAATATCAATAATGGCATTACTGGCATTATGGGTATCATAATTTTTATCAAGTTTGTGAATACGCATAATTGAACCATCGTGTAAGCAAATATCTTCGCAATCACCTTCATTACAATCAGTGGTAATGTCAGTTTTAATAGGAACAAAATCAGCCACTGCGCCAGTAGTAATATGATCATGCACATAATCATAAGAACGCGTTGAATCGGGATGATTATTAAAAGTAACGCAAGGTGAAATAATATCAATAAAAGCAAAACCTTGATGACTCATCGCAGCTTTTAACAGAGGAATTAATTGTTTTTTATCACCTGAAAAACTACGGGCGACAAAACTAGCACCCAGTTGTAATGCCATTATGCATAAATCGATATCTTTAAATAGACTTAATTCACCTGCTTTGTTTTTTACGCCTTTGTCTGCCGTTGCCGCTAATTGTCCTTTGGTTAAACCATAAACACCATTATTAGCGACAATATAAACCATATTAAGTTGGCGACGCACTACGTGAGCAAACTGGCCAAAACCAATTGAGGCACTATCACCATCTCCCGACATCGCTAAATAAAGTAAGTCTTGGTTGGCCATATTTGCGCCAGTAGTAACTGAGGGCATACGCCCATGAACAGAATTAAAACCGTGCGCTTTATTCATAAAATAATTAGGTGCCTTTGACGAACAACCTATACCCGACATTTTCGCCACTTTATGCGGGGAGATTGATAATTCATAACACGCTTGGATCAATGCCGAGGTAATAGCGTCATGTCCACACCCCGCACATAAGGTTGATAAAGCACCTTCATAATCACGATAGGTTAAGCCTAAATCGTTAACTTTTAAGCGCGGATGATGAAATTTAGATTTTACAAAACTCATAATATTTACTCTTCTTCCTGCTTAGTTAACTGGCTTGTTTATTTGCAGATTGAGTTGCTAAACAAGCTAAAATTTGTTGTTCAATAAAGCGACTGGTGATCGGTAAACCATTAAAGTGTAGTACTGCATTGATCTTATTAGGATCTATCTGGCATTCATTAACAATAATACTTTTCATCTGCGCATCACGGTTTTGCTCAATCAAAAACACTTGTTGATGAGCATCAATAAATTGTTCAAGCTGTTCATTAAAAGGAAAAGCTTTAATACGCAAAGTATCTGCCGATAAACCGTGATCTTTTAAATGATCAATGGTTTCAGTAATAGCATGACTGGTAGTGCCATAATAAATCAGTCCAATTTTGGCGACTTTTTTACCTTGTTTGATTACTGGTTTAGGCACAAATTGACTGGCCGTAATAAATTTTTTGGTTAAGCGATCCATGTTATCTACATATTCAGCAGATTTTTCAGTGTAACCAGCAAAGTGATTCCGTGACGTGCCACGATTAAAATAGGCACCTTTATCTGGGTGAGTACCTGGTAAAGTGCGATAACAAACCCCATCACCATCGGTATCTAAATAACGACCATAGACTTCTAATTCATCAAGCTGTTGTGCTGATAATACTTTACCTAACTGATATTTATTTTTATCATCCCAAGCAAACTCAGGGGTTAAATGATCATTCATACCCAAATCTAAATCGCTCATTATGATCACCGGTGTTTGAAATTGATCTGCTAAATCAAAAGCTTGTGCAGTTAATTCAAAACACTCTGTGGGGTTTTCTGGAAACAGCAATATTTGCTTGGTATCGCCATGCGAAGCATAAGCACAGCAAAGTACATCTGATTGTTGTGTACGTGTCGGCATGCCCGTTGACGGTCCTGCTCTTTGTACATCAACCAACACTACCGGTATTTCAGTAAAATAAGCCAAACCTAAAAATTCAGCCATTAATGAAACACCTGGACCACTGGTTGCGGTAAAAGCACGTGCGCCATTCCAGCCGCCGCCAATGGCCATACCAATTGCAGCAAGCTCATCTTCTGCCTGCACTATCGCATAATTCTTTTTACCTGTAGCCGGATCAATACGTAAGCGGTTGCAATAACTAGCAAACTTTTCTACTACTGACGTTGATGGTGTTATCGGATACCAGCCAACTACAGTAGCTCCGCCATATACTGCGCCAAGGCCTGAACCGGTATTGCCATCAACCATGATACGATTATTCAATAAATCACGCGCTTCTACTTTAATTGGCAAGGGACAAATAAACTGTTGGTTTGCGTACTGATATCCTAACTCAAGGGCGTAAATATTTGGTGTAATAAGCTTTTCCTTCCCTTTAAATTGATCGCGCACCAAACCTTTTAAGATGGTGAAATCCATATTGAGTAATGCAGCTAAAGCTCCTACATAAATGACATTTTTAAATAATTGTCGTTGCCGAGGATTTGAATACTCTTTTAAACAAATCGCCGAAATAGGAATGCCCAAATAATGAATGTCGTCACGAATTTGTTTTTCGTTTAAACTGCGGCTTGAATCATAAAGTAAGTAACCGCCTGTTTTTACACTTAAAATATCATCGTCAATACTTTGCGAGTTCATCGCGACAACTAATTCTGAATCGCCACCACGACGGCCAAGATAGTTTTTTTCCGAAATACGTACTTCGTACCAAGTTGGCATACCTTGAATGTTTGACGGAAAAATATTTTTTGCACTTACCGGAATACCCATGCGTAAAATGGCTTTGGCAAACATATTATTAGCACTGGCTGAGCCGGTACCATTAGTGTTGGCGAAACGAACAACAAATTCATTAGTGGCTTGGCAAGCTGGAGCTAGCGGTTTATTGTGGAGTAATTTCTCGTTATGCTTGTTCATTTTATCGTTGCTCCAATATTTTCTATCACTAGTTTTTTCATATCCCAAGCCCCTGTTGGGCAGCGCTCCGCACAAAGCCCGCAATGTAGGCAAACGTCTTCATCTTTTACCATTATTTGCCCTGTTCTTAATTTATCTGAAACCAATAAATCTTGGTCATCATTAATATCTTGCACATGAAATTGCTGCACTAAATCACTTTTAGTTGAGTTTTCAGTAGCATCGACAAAGTTTATGCAATCCATCGGACAAACATCTTCACAAGCCGAGCATTCTATACAAGTGCTTTCGGTGAACACCGTATGAACATCACAATTTAAACAACGGTGAGCTTCTTCAAGGGCGAGTTTTTCATCAAAACCTAATTCAACTTCTGTGCTCAATTCTTTTACTGCTTGCTCCCAATCGATATGTGGAACTAAATTGCGTTTTTGGTGATCAATACCACTTTGATAACTCCATTCATGAATGCCCATTTTTTGACTGACTAAATTAAACTGTGTGTCAGGACGATCACTCAACGCATCTTTATTACTGCAAAACAAATCCATCGAAATAGCCGCTTGATGACCATTAGCAACTGCCGTTATAATATTTTTAGGACCAAAGGCAGCATCACCACCAAAAAATACATTATCTACACTCGATTGTAATGAGGTTTCATTAACGACAGGTTGCTGCCATTCATTAAATTTAAGCCCGATATCGCGTTCAATCCACGGAAATGCAGTATCTTGACCAACCGCAACCAACACTAAATCACACTCGACTAGCAATGTTTTACCGGTAGCTTTTAAACTACGGCGTCCTGATTTATCATAAACAGATTTAACTTTTTCAAATTTCACCCCAATAAATTTTTCATCTTTAAAAACATACTCTAACGGCGTGTAATTAGGCATTATTTCAATACCCTCTGCAGCCGCATCGGCTTTTTCCCAAGGGGAAGCTTTCATTGCTTCAAAGTTTGAGCGCACCAGTACTTTAACGTCAACGGCACCTAATCTTTTTGCGGTACGGCAGCAATCCATCGCGGTATTACCGCCACCTAACACCACTACTCGTTTAGGCGCTGAGTCGATGTGTGCAAAGGTGACATTAGATAACCAATTAATGCCCGTTTCTACCTGCTCGCCCACTTGCTCATGACCCGGTATTTTTAACCAACGCCCATTGGGTGCACCAGTACCGACAAAAATCGCATCAAAATTACTCTGTAATAACTGATCTAAACTGGCAATTTCTTCACCAAAATGACATTCAAGCCCCATATTAATAATGTAGTTAAGCTCTTCATCTAACACCGTTTCAGGTAAACGAAATGCAGGTATTTGGCTACGCATCATACCGCCCGCTTTACTGTCGCGTTCAAACAACACCACCTCATACCCCAAGGGTAATAAATCTCTGGCTACGGTTAAAGAAGCGGGGCCTGCGCCGATCAAAGCAATGCGTTTACCATTTTTTGTCGTGGGTACTACTGGTAAATAGGCACTGATGTCTTCCTTGTTATCAGCAGCAACTCTTTTTAGTCGACAAATAGCCACTGGCTGATCTTCAACACGAGAGCGTCGACATGCTGGCTCGCACGGCCTATCGCAAACACGGCCTAATATGCCGGGAAATACATTTGATTCCCAATTGAGCATATAAGCATCGGTATAACGTTTTTCCGCAATTAAACGGATATATTCAGGAACCGGAGTATGTGCTGGACAAGCTTGTTGGCAGTCAACTACTTTTAAAAAATGCTTGTAGGTAGAGGTATCAGTTTTTTTCAAGGTTTACATTCCTTTAAGTGAATACTCTTTATCCCCTTAACTTACTATTAAAACGCTGCTTTATTAAGCTTTTTTTACATTAATAGCACTAAAAAGTAGTAATTTTTACTTATCAGTATAATTTTCGAACACATCTGAACTAATCAACTATTGCACTACTAAGTTGCTAACCTTAATTAACAATGCACAAAACTGGTGCATAAAAATCAAACATTAAACATTAATCTCTCTAATTACATGTAAATATTAGCTATTTTTTAATGGCACAAGCTTTGAATAACAATACACAATAATTAGAGAGAGGAATAACAATGAAACTAGTTAACGCAATTATTAAACCTTTTAAGCTTGATGACGTGCGCGAAGCCATTTCTGAAATTGGTGTCGAAGGCTTAACCGTAAGTGAAGTTAAAGGCTTTGGTCGCCAAAAAGGTCATACCGAGCTTTATCGCGGTGCTGAATACCAAGTTGATTTTTTACCAAAAGTAAAATTAGAAATAGCGGTAAATGATGATGTAGTAGAGCGTTTAGTTGAAGCAATTTGTAAAGCTGCCCATACCGGTAAAATTGGTGACGGTAAAATATTTGTTTATGACTTGAGCCAAGCCGTGCGTATTAGAACCGGCGAACTTGATAGCGAAGCGATTTAATTTTAAAGAGGTGTAAGATGGAAGATTTAGCAAAAGTATCAAGTTCAGTAACCGAATTACGGTTCGCCTTAGATACCTTTTATTTTTTAATTTCTGGCGCATTGGTGATGTGGATGGCAGCAGGCTTTGCGATGTTAGAAGCCGGTTTAGTGCGTTCTAAAAATACCACTGAAATACTCACCAAAAATATTGCCCTTTATGCAATAGCCTGCGTGGTATTTTTATTAGTGGGTTATAACATTATGTATGTTGATAATACCGCCGGCGGTATTATCCCAAGCATTGCCGGATTAATTGGCAGCCAAGCAAGTGATGCCGATCATTCTTTAGAGTCTGATTTCTTTTTCCAAGTAGTGTTTGTGGCAACAGCAATGTCGATTGTTTCTGGTGCCGTGGTTGAACGGATGAAATTATGGGCATTTTTAGCATTTTCAGTAGTGTTAACTGGTTTTATTTACCCGTTAGAAGGTTATTGGACTTGGGGCGGCGGTTTTTTATCTAAAGCAGGTTTTAGTGATTTTGCTGGTTCGGGTATTGTCCATTTAGCCGGTGCAGCCGCCGCGTTAGCAGGCGTATTATTGCTGGGTGCTCGTCAGGGTAAATACGGTAAAAATGGCGAAGTTCATCCTATTCCTGGTGCTAATATGCCCATGGCAACGTTAGGTACGTTCATTTTATGGATGGGTTGGTTTGGCTTTAACGGTGGTTCACAATTAATGCTCTCTGATGCTGCTAATGCTACCGCTGTAGGTAAAATATTCTTAAACACCAATGCTTCAGCCGCCGCAGGTGCAGTCGCTGCATTATTATTTAATAAAATTGTCTGGGGTAAAGCTGATTTAACGATGATTTTAAATGGTGCATTAGCGGGCTTAGTTGCAATTACTGCTGATCCGTTATCACCATCACCATTGGCTGCCACATTAATTGGCGCCGTTGCAGGCGTCATTGTAATTCTGTCGATAATCGGCTTTGATAAAATAAAAATTGATGATCCTGTCGGTGCTTTATCGGTTCACGGTGTAGTCGGTTTGTTCGGTGTAATGGTAGTGCCATTTACAAATATTGAAACTCACTTTAGTTCGCAGTTATACGGTGCAGCTGTTATCTTTGGTTGGGTATTTGTTGCCAGCTTTATTGTTTGGGCCATTTTAAAGAAAACCATGGGCATTCGTGTTAGCGAAGAAGAGGAATATAACGGTGTTGATATGTCAGACTGTGGCATAGAGGCTTACCCTGAGTTTGTTCGTTAATTATTAAATTGATAAATTATAAAAAAAGCAGCGCAAAGCTGCTTTTTTTGTGTAAAATTAATGAATAATCAACAAGTTTACAGAGTAATTCATGGCACGAGAACAATTTGGTATTTGCGCTGAACCTAGCTTACACGGCTATTATTTATTATTTAATGCCTTAGATGATAAAAATTCCTTTATCCGCCAAGCATTATCACGCTTACCTGCGTTATTGGATGATTATGCCGATCAGTACTCCGAAGCTAATTTATCGGGCGTTATTGCCATTGGTGCTAATTACTGGGATGAGTTTTGTCCTGAAGGCAAACCAAAACATTTAGCGCCTTTTCCAGCCATAACCTGTGACGATAGAATAGCACCAGCAAGTTCTTATGATTTATATATTGAAATACGTAGCGATCGTGCTGATGTTAATTACATTGTTAGCGATAAAGTGTGCCAATTATTAGGTGATAGTGTGGAACTCGTCGAGCAAGTACATGGTTTTCGTTATTTAGACGGACGAGATCTAACCGGTTTTGTCGACGGCACTGAAAACCCGAAAGGCTTTCATCGTCGCGAAATTGCCTTAATAAATCAGCAGGATGACAATAATTTTGCCGGTGGCAGTTATTTGCATATTCAACGCTACCGTCATAATTTGAATTTATGGAATGCGATAGAGCAAGATTCTCAAGAAGAAATTTTTGGTCGCACTAAATTTGAAAATATTGAATTTGATGATGACAAAAAACTGCCTACCGCGCACACCAAACGCGCTAATTTAAAAGACGAAGACGGTAATATCATTGAAATATTAAGACAAAGTATGCCTTATGGTGAAATGAAAATGCAGGGGCTATTTTTTGTTTCTTATTGTAATACGCCAAAAAACTTTGAATTAATACTGCGCAGTATGATTTTTGGTGATGATGATGGTAATTATGATCATCTACTAGAATTTACTCAAGCCGAAACAGGTGCCGCATTTTTTGCCCCTAGTTTAAATTTTTTAGCCGGTTTAGCGTTAACTTAATGGTTAACGCTATTTCCTTTACAACGTAAACTAACCAATATTTTTAAGAAATAACTCTTTTAAATTAGCAATAGTATGCTTAATTTGTTTGATATCAGCAGGGGCAATAAAAATAGTATCATCGCCGGCAATAGTACCTAATACGCCATCGGTTTTACTTAAACTATCCAGTAAACGTGCTATTAATTGTGCCGCGCCGGGGCTAGTACGAATAATGATCATCACTTCATTATGTTCAATATCAAGGACTAATTGTTTAAGAGGGCTTTTTGCGGTTGGCATACCTAATTCGGCAGGTAAACAATAGACCATTTCTTGACGAGCATTACGAGTACGCACTGCACCATACTTGCTTAACATGCGTGACACTTTTGACTGGCTGATATTGTCAAAACCTTGTGCTTTTAATGCATCAACAATATCGCTTTGTGAACCAAATTGTTCTTGTTTTAATAATTCTTTAAATGCATGAACTAATGCTTCTTGTTTTTGCGGTGCGGTCATAATTTATTTTTAACCTTACTTGCCAATTTCTTAGTATCTGTTTTTTATGTCTATACTACTAATGTCGAATTTCTAAACTAGTAGAATTGGTATTACACTATTATAGGGTAAATTAGCGCGCTATAATAGACTAACTATACTCATTCTTCTTGAAGATGCGAGTTTATGCATATTCAAGTAGAATGAGTATAAGCATTGAATTATTGCGGCATTTGCTATATCTTTTGCGGCGAAAATTACGTAAATACTCAAATTTAATTTTATATGAAATTAAATTATCATTTAAACATTCGGAGACATCACATGAAAGTTGCTGTTTTAGGTGCGGCTGGCGGTATTGGCCAAGCATTATCTTTACTATTAAAAACTCAATTACCCGCCGGTTCAGAGTTATCGCTTTATGACGTAGCGCCTGTTGTTCCGGGTGTTGCCGTAGATTTATCACACATCCCGACTGATGTTAAAGTTGCTGGTTTTGGTGCTGATGCCTTAGGCGATGCTTTAACAGGTGCCGATATTGTATTAATTCCAGCAGGAATGCCACGCAAACCTGGTATGGACAGAGCTGATTTATTTGCTGTTAATGCTGGTATTATCAAAACATTGGCTGAAGGCATTGTCGCTAATTGCCCAAAAGCATTAGTGGGTATTATTACTAACCCAGTAAACGGTACTGTGCCCATTGTTGCTGAAGTATTCAAAAAAGCAGGTACATTTGAAGCAAATCGCGTTTTCGGTATTACTACCTTAGATGTTATTCGTAGTGAAGCGTTTGTGGCTGAATTAAAAGGCTTAAATGTAGCTGATGTGAAAGTGCCGGTTATTGGCGGTCACTCAGGAACTACAATTTTACCCTTACTTTCACAAATTAAAGGCACTAGCTTTACTGATGAAGAAGTTGCTGCGTTAACGCCTCGTATTCAAAATGCGGGAACTGAAGTGGTTAATGCTAAAGCCGGTGGCGGTAGTGCAACTTTGTCTATGGGCGCTGCAGCTGCACGTTTTTGTATGTCGCTAGTTAAAGCCATGCAAGGTGAAGACGTTGTTGACTATGCTTATGTGCAAGGTAACACTGGCGATGCTGATTTTTTTGCCCAACCAGTACGTTTAGGCAAAAATGGTGTTGAAGAATACTTAGCTTACGGCGAATTAAGCCCGTTTGAAGAAAAAGCCAAAAACGACATGCTTGATACGTTAAAAGCTGATATTAAAGAAGGTGTTGATTTTATTAACGGTTAATAACTGTTAATAAAATTCCGTGCTTAAATTGCTCAAAATTTAATTGTAGATTGATATTTGTCTCGACATCTATAATTTTTTAATTGCGTAATTAAAAACCGATCAATTGATCGGTTTTTGCTTTTATTAGCCCCAAGGATCATTGATATTGGCATTGCGCGCTCTGGTTTTTTCCGCTTTCTTTTGACGCAGACGCTCAGCATCTTCAAAACTAAGTTCTGCAGGCTTTTTTGGTGTTTGATGTTTCGGCACTATTCTTTCGCGCGGTGGCAATTCAAATTGTATATCATCGGCTTTCGGTAAGTTCTTATATTGGTACAAATAAAAGCTTTCAAGTTTTTCTCTTGCCCAATCGGTTTTTTTCAAAAACTTAACACTTGACGCAATGCTAGGCTTAGTTTTGAAACAATTAAGCCCTAAGTAGGCATGTAAAATTTCAAAGCCATAGTGTTCAACTAATTCAGTTAATACTTGCGCTAAACCAACACCATGTAATGGATTGTTTAAATAACTATTTTGTTCACTCATATCGTCTATTTACTGTGTTTTTAAATGGCTGCTAATAAAAGCTAGGCTGATCGGTTCGCCGCAATATGCGCCAAACTAATTAACGCTTGTTTAGCGTCACTTTCTGGTAGTATTACTAAACATTGTATTGCTTTATCTGCTTCAATCTCGGCTTGTTTTTGGGTGTAAACTAACGAGCCGGTTTGCTCCATCACGGTTAAAATATCGTCGAGGTGTTCCATACCATTACCAAGTTCAATAGCTTCACGAATAAGTTTTGCTTGTTCCTCATTACCGTGTTTCATTGCATAGAGCAAAGGTAGTGTGGGTTTGCCTTCAGCAAGATCATCACCGACATTTTTGCCCATTTCTTTAGCATCTGCGGTGTAATCCATAATGTCGTCAACTAACTGAAAAGCGGTACCTAAATATTTTCCATAATCGGCTAAAGCATTTTCCAGCTCAGCGTCTTTATTAGCAAGTACCGCAGGTAAGCGCGTAGCTGCTTCAAATAGTTTAGCTGTTTTACAGTAAATTACCTGCATATAGCTCGCTTCGGTGGTGTCAGCATCATTGCAATTCATTAATTGCAGCACTTCACCTTCAGCAACAATATTGGTGGTTTCAGAGAGTATATCCATTACCCGCATATTGTTAAGCTTTACCATCATTTGAAAAGAGCGGGTATAGAGAAAATCGCCGACTAACACACTCGCACTATTACCAAACAGCGCATTAGCCGTTTCTTTACCACGACGCATATTAGATTCATCAACAACATCGTCATGTAACAAGGTTGCCGTATGAATAAATTCAATTATTGCAGCGATACTATGATGTTCGCTACTTTGAAAATTTAATGCTTGCGCTACCAACACCGTTAACATTGGGCGCATACGCTTGCCGCCAGAATTAACAATATAAACGCCTAACTGGTTAATAAGCGCCACATCTGATTGTAATTGTTGGTAGATCAAATCATTAACTTGCTTCATGTCATCATGCGTTAATGCTTGTATATTTTTAAATTCCATCGAGTAAAACTTAGCTAATATTTAGGATCAAATTTGTTGTTGAGTTTACACGAAAAAAAGTGTGAAACTAGCTCTGTATTAAAGAGAATAAAAGAATAACTAAAAAAGTATAAAAGGTTGTTAATTTAACTTGCGATTATTATTTTCTTCGCGTAGAATTCGCGCCCTATATTTTTAAATTTAAAGCGTCATACAAAACTTCAATGAAGCTAAGTGACGCAGTACGGAGTAGCTATGTACGCGGTATTCCAGAGCGGTGGTAAACAGCATCGTGTTTCTGAAGGACAAACGGTACGTCTTGAAAAGCTTGAGCTTGAAGTAGGCGCATCAGTTGAGTTCGATAATGTTTTAATGATTGCTGACGGTGATAACATCAACGTTGGTGCCCCTTATGTTAAAGGTGGAAAAGTTGTGGCTGAAGTGGTAACACAAGGTCGCGCTGATAAAGTTAAAATTGTAAAATTCAAACGTCGTAAACATTCACGCAAACAAGCGGGCCATCGTCAATGGTTCACTGAAGTGAAGATTACTGGTATTAACGGCTAATTAGGAGCGCTTTAAAATGGCACATAAGAAAGCTGCAGGTAGTACACGAAATGGTCGTGATTCAGAAAGTAAACGTTTAGGCGTTAAACGCTTTGGCGGCGAATCTGTATTAGCAGGCAACATTATTGTTCGTCAACGTGGTACTAAATTTCACGCGGGTACAAACATGGGTATTGGTAAAGATCATACTTTGTTTGCATTAAGCGATGGCAAGGTTCAATTCGATATTAAAGGCCCTAAAAGCCGTAAATTTGTTAGTATCGTTGCAGAATAAGAATTTATATTCTTTATGAAAACCCTGCTGAAAAGCAGGGTTTTTTTTTACCCTATTTTGTTAATTAGTTAAAACGATTAAACTAATTGTTTTTCTAAATTTTAGCGTATAATTAATAAGCAATTATTTTTGTTAGGTTTAAAGTAACACCATGAAATTTGTAGATGAAGTTGAAATTCGCGTTGAAGCAGGCGATGGCGGCAATGGTTGTGTAAGTTTTCGCAAAGAAAAATACATCGAATATGGCGGTCCTAATGGCGGTGACGGCGGTGACGGCGGTGATGTTTACCTTATTGCTGATGAAAGTTGGAACACGCTAATTGATTACCGTTTTGAACGTTTTCATCGCGCCAAACGTGGTCAAAATGGTCAAAGCAGAGACTGTACCGGTAAAGGGTCTGATGCTTTATATCTTAAAGTCCCTGTAGGTACTCGTGTCATGGATGTTGATACGGGCGAACAATTAGGTGATTTAACCGATCACGAACAAACTTTATTAGTGGCGAAAGGCGGCTGGCATGGTTTAGGCAACACGCGCTTTAAAAGTAGTACCAATCGCGCACCTCGCCAAAAAACTGATGGCACCCCCGGCGAAATTCGTAATTTAAAGTTAGAATTACTGCTTATTGCTGATGTTGGCTTACTTGGCTTACCTAATGCTGGTAAATCAACGCTTATTCGCAGTGTATCAGCCGCTAAGCCGAAAGTAGCCGATTATCCATTTACCACCTTAGTACCTAATTTGGGCGTGGTACGTTTAGATTCTCAACGTAGTTTCGTTATTGCTGATATTCCTGGTTTAATTGAAGGTGCTGCCGAAGGTGCAGGTTTAGGTATACAGTTTCTAAAACATTTAGAGCGTTGTCGCATATTACTTCATATTGTTGATGTAATGCCGGTAGATGAAAGCGATCCGGTTGAAAATGCTAAAACTATTATCAAAGAACTTCAACAACATTCTGACAAAATAGCGAAGAAACCACGTTGGTTGGTGTTAAATAAACTAGATTTGTTACTTGATGAAGAAGCCAAAGAGATCACTGACCGTATTGTTAGTGAATTAAACTGGCAAGATAGAGTTTTCAGTATTTCTGCTTTTACCAAGATGGGTACTAAAGAACTCACCGAAGAATTAATGACCTTTATTGATAGCTTACCCGATGTTGAAATAGAACAAAGCGATGAAGAAAAGGCCGTTGAATTTAAATGGGACGCTTATCATCAAGAAACGTTAGCAGAATTTAATGAAGGCGATGAGCTTGACGACGATGATTGGGATGAAGACGCTATCACCTAAGATGTAGAAGTTGAATATCGTCAGTAAACCCTTGTTACTTAATGAACTATTTTTAAACGTAGTCATGCATTGCATGGCTATTTTGTTTCATGCCTAGACACTTGGCTCAGAACCGTCATTCCCGCAGTCTTTTAAGCGGGAATCTTCGATTAAAACCTCTCGAAGATGACAATTATAATAAACACCTGAGTGTTCTGCATAGTCATGTTTTGTTTTATACTCTATTTTTTATTATCGATTAAAATAAGTTTTTATGACCACACTCTCACTAATCGTCGCTACCGCCCACAACAATATTATTGGTAAAGATAATACTATGCCGTGGCATTTGCCTGCTGATTTAGCTTACTTTAAGCGCGTAACGTTAGGTAAACCGGTGATCATGGGACGAAAAACCTTTGAATCAATTGGTTTTCCGCTACCGGGGCGGCGTAATATTATTATTTCTCGGAATAAAAACTATAGTGCTGAAAAAATTGATGTGGTTAGCTCTGTTGATGAAGCACTTGCTTTAGTTAATGGAATTGAAGAGGTGATGGTTATTGGCGGTGGTACTATTTACCAGCATTGTTTAGATAAAGCTGATCGCCTTTATGTTACTCATATTGATGCCGACATTAATGGCGATACTAAATTTCCAGCATACAATGTTGACAATGAGTGGCAAAAAATAAGTAGCGAAAAATATTTAGCGGATGACAAAAATGTATATGATTTAGAGTTTTGCGTCTACTCGCGAATATAAGCACGCAGGAATAAGCTGCTTAAAGTAGCAGCTTATTGATTTTTATTAAATAGACGTTGGTTAAACAAAAGCTTAGTCAAAGCTAAATTCAATATAAGCCTTACCTAAAGGTGAATTTAATGGGATCATCACAATGGGTCCTTCAGCCTTATGGTTAATGGTATGACCCGGTCCTGATACAACCATAGGTGTTGCCATATCAAATTCGATACCTTTCTCACTAAGTAAACGCTTAGCGCCACCTGTAACCATGTTGGTGATTTCACCAACAAGATCAGTTATTTCATCATTAATTTCATCAGGGCTTTCACCAAACATATTGTGCATAGCACCTAATGCTAAACTAGCTTCAAAAGTAATAGATAGTGACCCTTTAGCTTCAGCACTCACCATACCGATAAGCCCCGAGACATCACCTTTGGCAACAACCCCTTTTTTTAAAATAGGTTTTTCTGGTATTAGATCAACTTGCGCCATCGTGGTCATAACATTAAGCATTGATGTTAAAAATGGATTAATAAACTCTACATTCATATAGACTTCCAAGCCTTAGTTGTTTATTAGTGCATTGATTTTGCATGCGATTATAAGAAATGCAACTCAATATGCGCTAATGATTAGCTATTATTTTAGCAACTTGCTGTGATTTACCGAATGTTAAACTACCTCGGATGTCATTATCTTGAAAATTCACAGTATTTACTTGTTTAGCGTAAGTATTAGTGAGTAAACCGTTTTTTACCACTAAACCAATCAAAAAATTTGGATATTTAGCTTCTTGATAGATAAATAATTTATCACGAACTAACTCTAAGCCAATCCAATCAAGTTTAATACTAGTACTATTATTTTGAATTTTAAAGTGTTTTTCAAAATATTGGCGAATTAATTGTTCATATTGGGGGTGTTCTGGTGAAAAGTTAACCTGTTGTTGCTGTGCAATTAAATTTTCAACATCATGAAGGGTAAATTGATGAATAATTTCAATGTGTTTAGTTTTGTGGTTAACATTGATATCGGTAATACCAAAAAAGAAACGATGAGCCGACAACGGAGCTATCGACCCAAATAACGTAACAAGTAACGTAACAAGTAGCATTGATGGAGATAAAAATTTACGCATATTAAATTTCACCTACCATCAAACTACTTTATTAACCAAAGTTAACATTAATGCAACTTATCTTTACTGTCATCTTCATCTTCGGCTAATTCTTTAGCTGATTTAAGTTTGACATTATAATCGCGCATCATGTCATGTTTTTTCTTGTCTTTATATAATTCAAAACGTGATTTAATCATGCGAGCTGGCCAATAGTTATTATTGATATTGGTATCTGCCGTTTCCCATTTAGGATCTAACGCGATGGCTTTGATCTCTTTTTCACGAATAAATAATTTTGAGACTTTTTTAGTGTTTTTACGCCAAATTTCAGCAGGAATATTAATATGCTCAACACTGTCATCGGTATAAGTAATATCTAATAAAATAGGCATTACTAAGCCGCCTTTGTTTTCAAAATCAACAATATAAAAGTTGTTTTTGTTCACTAATAAATCTTTTTGCCATTGTTTCAATTTCTTCTGGCTAGCATTATATTTATTACGATCTTTGTTGGTGGCGGTAAATTTATCATGTTCGTTGTAAAAATCTAACAACTCAGGGTTTTCTTCAACACGACGGGTCATCCCTTTATTTCTAAGCTTGGTAATAAACGTTGGCTTTTCGTTGTCTAAGGCACGTTCCCATGCTTCTTCCGTATCGGGATTTTGGCTGTTAGGACGATACAAATGCACATTAGTTAGCGCAATATCGACATGATCGGTCGTGTAAAACCAACCACGCCAAAACCAGTCTAAATCAACGCCTGATGCATCTTCCATCGTACGAAATAAGTCAGCGGGTGTTGGGCGTTTGAATTTCCACCGTTGGGCGTATTCTCTAAAAGCAAAATCAAATAATTCACGACCCATCACTACTTCACGTAGAATATTTAATGCGGTTGCAGGTTTACCGTAAGCGTTGTTACCAAATTGCAAAATAGACTCTGAGTTAGTCATAATGGGTACTTGATTGGTGCTTTTCATGTAACTAGTAATGTTAGTTGCATGACCACGGCGTGATGGGTAGTTTTCTTCCCATGCTTGCTCAGTTAAAAACTGTACGAAGGTATTTAGCCCTTCATCCATCCACGTCCACTGACGTTCATCTGAGTTAACGATCATCGGAAAGTAGTTATGACCTACTTCATGAATAATTACCCCTACTAACCCGTATTTAGTACGGCGAGAATAAGTTTTTTCACCGGTTTTTTTATTCAATGTTGGACGAGGACCATTGAAACAAATCATTGGATATTCCATGCCACCCACAGGTCCATTGACTGAAATAGCCACCGGATAAGGATAATCTAAGGTATATTTATTATATTGTTTTAGGGTATGAATAATAGTTTCAGTAGAATATTTTTCCCATAATGGATTACCTTCTTTCGGGTAATAAGACATCGCTACCGTGTTAGTACCACCTGCTTTGTAGCCTTGTGCATCCCAAATAAATTTACGACTTGATGCCCAGGCGAAATCACGAATATTTTTCGCCTTAAAACGCCAAGTTTTGGTTTTTTTACTGCGTAGTTTTTCTTTGGCAATCGCTTCTTCTTCGCTGACAATGATCACTGGCTTTTTCGCTGTTTTAGCCTGAGCCAAACGATTCCGTTGTTGGTTAGTCAATACTTTTTTAGGGTTTTGCAAAATACCGGTAGCACCAACAATATGATCAGCAGGAACCGTTATGCTGACATCATAATCACCAAATTCTAAAGTGAATTCTCCATTTCCTAAAAACTGTTTATTTTGCCAACCCATAACATCGTAATATGCCGCAGCGCGAGGATAAAAAGCAGCAATTTCATAAAGATAATTATCGTCCTTTTTGAAATATTCATAGCCTGAACGACCACCTAATACTTTTTGTTCATGCAGGTGATAATGCCAGTTAATATTCAATTTAATGCTTTCACCTGACTTTAATGGTTTCGCTAAATCAACCCGCATCATGGTATTATTAATCACATAATGCAGCGCATTACCACGGCTGTCGGTTAATTTAGTGATATTAAAACCACCATCAAATTTGGGCGCATCAATCATGCCACGAAAACGTTCAAACGACATTTTATCTTTGCGTGGAGCCGTTCTCGTTAAATTAGTATCAGACTGACCATTTTTAATATTTTGATCTAATTGCAACCATAAATAACGCAAACTATCAGGAGAATTGTTTTGATAATGCATAGTCTCACTACCGGTTAGGGTTTGTGTTTTGTCATCTAGGGTTATGTTAATTTTATAATTAACTTTTTGTTGCCAGTATTTATGACCCGGCGCACCCGAAGCAGTTCGATAGGTATTGGCGGTTGGTAGCAATTCATCTAATTGACGAAATTTATCGTTAAATTGCACATTACCTGCCATTACATGGTTAGCAACAACCAAGCTGAATGCCACAAATGCAGAGCGAAGTGAATATTTCATAGTATTCCTGAAATTTGAGTTAGTAAATGGCGCGAATTTATTGTTTATAGAGGATTCCGCGAACGCAGTTTATAGCATATTTTGTTCAACAGGGTTAATGAACAAGCGATTAATGGTCGGTATTTTACGGCTAATCACGGTAACCTTGAGTGCAGTTTACATAAAAAAGAGGTCTTTATTGGCAGTTTGCACAACAACCATGTGCTTCAACAATTTGATGAGTTATTTGAAAACCACTAACTTTTGCCATAGCTTGAATGGTGTTTTCTAAATCATTCGATTGGCTTTCTTCAACATAACCACATTGATCGCAGATTAATAATTGTACTGGATGATTACACTCACCAAAGTGGTGACACATCACAAACGCATTAATTGATTCAATTTTATGGACAAAACCCTGTTTACTTAAAAAATCTAAAGCACGATAAATAGTGGCCGGCTTTGCGCTAGCATCAGATTTTTTTAATTGATCTAATAATTCGTATGCTCCCACAGCACCTTGCTGATTCGCCAACAACACGAATACATGCTCTCTCAAAGGAGTAAAGCGAACGCCGCGTTTTGAGCAAACTTGTTGAGCTTGGTTAAGTAGTTTTTGTGCAGACATGGATAATAAGAATATATAACAAGAGATAATGATGGTTAGTGTAACATAGAAGAAAATTAACACTAACCAGATTTAATGCGGGTAAAAAATCTCATTAAAATATTGAATAAATTTAGTTTTATTTTCAGGCAATACCCGTTGATATTGGGCGTTAAAGAAATAACTGGTGTGATAAAATTTTTCTAATATCAAATTAAAATCTTTGTTGAATTTTACCCCTAGCGGTGATTTGGCACACATAACATGCCCTAAAATAAACTTTTCTGCGCCCTTTATTTGATAACTATATAGAGATTTTTTTTGTTGTTCCCAATTTATCGCTTTTAACGGTGGGTATTCTATTAATAAATTAAAACGCTTTTTATTGAACTGTTTAAATAAGGTTTTAATATCCACGGGGCTTTGCAGTAATTGATCATCACTTACTGTATTAAGTAAATCATCTAAATATCGACCATAACTGCGACCACTTACGGTTCCCAACCTATATTGATGATCACTTTTCAATAATAACGCTAAATCGATTGGTTCTTTTATGGTTAAAGGCTGTTCACTGTATAATTTAAAGCCTAAAAATAAAGACAAGGCTTTGCTAGCGACGAATAATTTATCTCGCTTCGGTGTTTTAATTAAATCAGTAAAACAAGCATTAATTTGATTTTTATGCTGGTACATTTGATCAATATTTTTAAACGATTTAAATGTTATTTGATAACCATTGAGCAAATTAAAAATAAAACGTAACGATTGTCCTTCGTCGGCTTTATTTTGCGTAGGTACATTATTAAGTAAGCTCACTGAATTGGTATAAATAACCATTTTCTTTTTATTGGTTATATAATTAGCTAATTCAGAGTGTTGATATTCTCGACCAAAAAGTTTAGATAATTCTCCTTTTTTACGTAGACTTTCCATTTGCTGATCAAAGCGTTGTGCTAATTTACGACCAAATTGATTATGCTGAAATGCCACATAAATATGTTGTGATGGTAAAATTTCTACCGATGCTATCTTATCACCAACATTAGCAGGTAAA
This sequence comes from Gammaproteobacteria bacterium, assembly GCA_002401725.1. Taxonomy (GTDB): domain Bacteria; phylum Pseudomonadota; class Gammaproteobacteria; order Enterobacterales; family Alteromonadaceae. The sequence goes on along the minus strand of NVTW01000007.1, from coordinate 51,843 downwards.
TTATGAGCGTACTCGATAAACACATCTGCTTTTTGTTGTGCTAATGCTTGAAAGCCTGCTTGTAACGAAGTAACCACTAGAGGATTTTTTTTACTTGGTATAAATTTAGTAAATTTATACCAATCGGGCCACGATGGTTTAAGGTTAATCAAATCAGATTGGTAATTGATTGTGGTGTACTGTTTTTGATAAAAGGCCAGCACTGGATATTCAGTATCTAAATACCATTGCGGAAACAAAGCATTGGTTAATTCATATTTATCAACACCGACTATAATATCTAGTTTTTGTTGCTGGAAATCTTCAATTGATTGATTTAATGATTGAATTTTAAAGTTGATATGTTTATCGGGATAAATCTTTTTTAATAACTCAAAATAAACCCCTTTACCATCGGCAGAAGTAAAATCAATCCGTTGCTCTGCACCAACGGTAATTTGCGCTTGGGCAAAAACTTGGCAATGAACAAAGAACATTGTAAGTAAGACAATTTTAACGCTATTGTATTTGATAAATTGTTCCAAAACTAAACTCTATTGCTTTGTTATAGCCTTGAATAGACAGATGATCAATAAAAACAGCTTATAGAAACCAATAACCTGTTATTTTTTATTTAATTGCCTTGAATTAAAACTTACGTTTACCGCACATGGGTTGGAATACTTGTGCAGATAACTCAGATATTCATTTTAACCGTCATCTTCGAGGTCTTTTAATCGGAGATCTCATATCTTTTTACAAAGATCCAAAACAACATGCTCCATGCTTTGTCAATATTACTGCCTAAAATCCACATTGGCTTGCGCGGCAAAATAAGCGAATACCGTATAAACTGCGGTGTTTTGTTTATAATCGTCAGGGTTGATTTTATCTAAGGTATCGTTAGCAGTATGGTGATAGTCAAAATAACGCATACCATTAGCAGCAAAACTCACGCTGGGCATTCCCGCTTTGCTTAATAAGCTCATATCAGATTGCGCAATCGCATCATTTTTATCTGACATTGCCACACCTAATGGCGTTAATATTTGCGCTAAATCGTGAATACTGTTCAATGAACGCGCACCAACACCCGCTTTAATTTGATAAATTTTTCCTAAACCAAAATCCCACTCAGCACCAATAACGTGCTTGGCAACTTCATTTTTATGTAATTCCATATATTTACGTGTACCGTAAAAACCCACTTCTTCACCGGCATATAAAATAACGCGAATAGTACGCTTTGGACGTTGTGGTAATTTAGCTATTTGCGCAGCGGTTGCCAAAACAATGCCAATACCCATACCGTCATCCATCGCGCCAGTGCCAACATCCCAACTATCAAGGTGAGCCCCTAATGCAACTATTTCATCAGGCATTTCACTGCCGGTTATTTCGCCAATAACACTGGCTGATTTGATCATTTTATTGGCATTATGTTGTGCGGTTATTTTTAAATAAAACGCTACTGGTTTACCACGTTTTAAGGTATTAACTAATACATCGGCATCAGGATTTGATAACGCCGCAGCAGGAATTTTTTTGATATCTTTTTTGTAACGCATCATGCCAGTATGAGCGATACGGTTATTATCGGTACCAACAGAGCGCATAATCAAAGCAACAGCTCCTTTTTCAGCGGCAATTGAGGCACCACTACCGCGCGTTGCCACCGCTGGACCATAACCACTACCATCAATGGCTGCTTTCATACGATAAGACACAAAGGCTATTTTACCTTTTAAACTACCTTTTTTAGCGGCTTTTAAATCAGCTAAGGTTTTAAATTCAACTACTAGTGCTTTAATACCGTTTTGAGGCGTACCAACGGTGCCACCTAAACCTATCGCTGCCATGTCGTGAGTATAGGGGGTGATAATTTGTGCTTCAATATCGCCACGTAACCATTGTGGCGACTCCACTTCTTCGGTCCAGACCTTATCAAAACCTAGCGCTTTCATTTTAGCAACCGCCCACTTGATTGCTTTTTTGTCACCTTGAGTACCTAAACGGCGATTACCCACTTCAGTGGTTAAAGATTCTAAAATTTGATAAGAAAGATCTGAATGTAATGTTGCTTGTTTTAGCTGTTCAATGGTTTTTAATTGTTCATCATTGAGTGTTTTTGCCAATACAGTATTCAGCGAAAAGCTACTTATTGTTATTATTGCAACAAGAAAATTGCGAGAAAGTAAACGCATAAATCAACCTTAATTTTGTAATTATTATTAACAGAAATACTTCATTAGTATCACGCTTAGCGTAAATACATTCAACCATATTCGCCGTAAAAAAAAGGCTCTTTAACCTAAATCAAAGAGCCTTAATTAAATATTTTTAAGCTACTGACTTAATTCTTACTGAATTTACCGCTTCAAGTTTACTTTTGCGCTCTTTACGCTTATCACGTAACACTAATAAACACGGCGTTAATACTAGTGTTAGCACGGTAGCAAACGCTAAACCGCCAGCGACAGCTGTAGCAAGTTGCGCCCACCATTGTGTAGACGGTGCACCAAAAACAACGGTGCGATTAATAAAGTCTAGATTAACTTGTAGTACCATCGGCATTAAGCCCAATATGGTGGTTATTGTGGTTAACATTACCGGACGTAAACGTTGGGCACCGGTGCGTAACACAGCGTCGACCACACTATAGCCTTCTTTTCTTAACACATTATAAGTATCTATCAGCACAATATTATTATTAACGACGATCCCCGCAAGTGAGATCACACCAATACCACCCATGACAATGCCAAAAGGTCGTTGCACTATCATCAGCGCTAAAAACACCCCCACAGTAGAGAATATTACTGCACTTAAGATTAAAAATGCTTGGTAAAAACTATTGAATTGCGTCACTAAAATAATCGCCATAACAAATAGAGCAATACCGAATGCTTTGACTAAAAACTGTTGCGATTCTTGTTGATCTTGATTCTGTCCTTTAATTTCAATGTGTACTCGCGGATCAATATTTAAACTCGCCAATTGTTTTTTAAGTTTAGGTAATTCGTTATAAAGTTGCGCACCTGGAATTAAATCAGCCGCTAGCTTCACCACTCTTTTACCGTCTACGCGGGTAATGGTATCAACTTTATTCGCCGCTTTACGGGTAACAAAACTACTCACTGGCACTAAGCCTGATTTAGTTTTAACCCGCAAAGAGTCTAAACGATTTATATCACGCTTTTCCTCAGGAAAACGCACACGAATATCAAGTTCGTCATCAACATCGTCAGGGCGATATTCACCTAATTTCAATCCATTAGTGATCATTTGAACTGACGATCCAACTAACGCGGCATCAGCCCCATAAGTAGCAGCCAATTTACGATTTATTTTAAGCTGCCATTCAATGCCCGGCTTCGCTCCAGTGTCGTTAATGTTAGTAAAATTACCATTATTAACTAAAGCGGTTTTCAATTTTTTTAAGCTGCTTTGTAATAATTGTGGATAGCGCGAACTTAATTCTACTTTTAACGCCTTGCCGCCTTGTGGTCCACCTTCATTTTTTCTTACTTCAATTTCTACACCAACAATATCATTGGTACGTTGATGAATTTCAGCAATAATATCATCGGCAGGACGACGATATTGCCAATTAACAAAGTTCACTTGAAACGTACCTAATTGATCGCGCCCACCTGCTAAGGTATATAAACTTTCTATTTCTTTCATCGGTAAAATACGTTGTTCAATTTGACGCATAATAGTGTCTTTTTCACGCACCGATAAATCACCAGGAGAACGTACTATCATCGAGGCACTGGGTGGTTCAACTTTAGGGAAAAATATCGTTCCTAAACCAGAATTTGCATACAAAAACATCACTATTATGGCACCCGCAATAGTGCCGGCTAAAATTTTCCAGGGATGATTAATTGCACGCATTAACAAACGCACATATTTACCAGTAAATCCGGTAAGTTTGCTTAAATCACCACTTTCAGCTTGTTCAATTTGTTGCCGCTCTTTTTTACTAATAGCTCTAGGTTTACCAAATAAACCGCCCAATACCGGTACAAACACCAACGCCATCACTAAAGAAGCAGACAATACGGCGATTAAAGTAAAGGGTAAGTATTTCATAAACTCACCCATCATTCCTGGCCAAAACATTAAGGGTGCAAACGCCGCTAATGTTGTGGCTGTTGATGAAATAATTGGCCATGCCATACGCCTTGCTGCTCGCGCATAAGCACTTTTTTTATCTACACCTTCAGTCATTTCACGATCAGCAAATTCGGTGACAACTATTGCCCCATCAACCAGCATTCCCACCGCCATGATCAAACCAAAAAGCACAACAATATTGACCGTTAAGCCCGCTAAAGCAATTGCTAATATTCCGGTTAAAAATGCCCCTGGAATGGCAAAGCCCACTAACATTGCAGAACGCGAACCCAGTGCGGCAATAATGACAATAACCACCATTAAAATGGCAGATAAAACATTGTTTTGTAAATCTGAAAGGGTTTCTTTTACGTTTTTAGATTGATCGCCAACATAGTCAATTAATATTTGATTTGGCCATTTTAGTTTTGCTTCGTTAACCAGTGCTTTAACTTGATTAACGGTTTCAATAATGTTTTCACCGGAACGTTTTTTTACTTCTAATGAGATAGAGCGCTCGCCATTTAAACGTGCAAAAGTGGTTGGATCTTTATAAGCACGGCGCACAGTCGATACATCAGCAAAGGTGATCACGCGTTCACCATCTACTTTAATCGGCAAGTCTAATAAGTCTTGAATGGTTTCAAAAACCGAGGGTACTTTTATGGCAAAACGTCCTTTGCCGGTATCTAAAGTACCTGCCGGTACTAAGCGGTTATTACGTTCAACTAAATTATAAATATCACCTTGATTAAGGCCATAACTTTCCATCAGTAACGGGTCAACCAAAATTTCAACCATGTCTTCGCGATCGCCGCCAATATCAACTTCCAGCACTTGATGCATGCCTTCTATTTTATCTTTAAGCGTACGAGCAATGGTTAATAAGCCACGTTCACTCACCGGCCCTGACAAAATAACGGTAATGGCTGGATTTTGGTTTGCCATGGTAACTTCATGTACTTCTGGCTCTTCTGTTTCTGACGGAAGTTTAGCTTTGGCTAGGGTAACTTTATCACGCACATCAGAGAGCGCTTTTTTAGGATCGAGCCCAGCAACAAACTCTAATGTTACCGATGCATGACCTTCGCCAGCACTGGCGCGCATTTCTTTTATACCCGCGATAGATTTTAATTCTTTTTCCATCGGCCGCACTAACATACGTTCCGCATCTTCAGGTGAAATACCGTCATGGATCATCGAAACATAAATAATCGGAATGGTTATATCAGGGTTAGCTTCTTTAGCAATATTGGCGTAAGTAATAGCGCCTGAAATAAGTAACAGTACAAAAATCATCAACACCGAACGAGTTCGGGTTAAAGCAGCATCAATCAGTGCTAACATATTTATTCACCCAACCCTGATTTACGCTGAGCTTTAGTGTTTACTTTGCCAATAGTATCAGTGTTGATCGCTTCAACAGGATCACCATCACGAACAAAACCTTGACCAAGCACAATAATATCGGCACTGTCACCAAAACCTGTCAGCCAAATCCCATCAGGCTGCGTTTTGACAATATTTATTGGCGTAAAAACTACTTTACCGTTTACTACCGACTTAACGCCAATATTACCTTGTTCATCAAGTGCTAATAAGGCTGGCGATAACTTAATTGCTGAAACGTCGTTAAGCGCAATATCCATCYCGCTACTTAAACCAGCGACTAACTTACTATTAGGATTACCCACCACCACTTCAATTTTAAAGGTATTAGTTAGTTGATCAGCAACGCTAGCAATATAACGAATTTTACCTGATTTACGCTGTTGGTTTAGCAAGCTAATGTCAGCAATTTCTCCAACAGCTAACTGACTAATTTGATTTTCAGTGGCATAAGCACGCACGACTAAGGGATCTAAATCAGCAATAAGGGCAATTTTATCGCCAGATTTAACATAATCGCCAACCTCAATATAACGCTCATTTAAAATACCACTAAACGGTGCTCTAATTACGGTATTTTTTAGGGTTAGTTGCAAACGCACTAAATCGGCTTTTGCTGCTATTAATGCTGCATATTTTTGTGATAATTGCGCTTGTCCTTGATAGCCTTTTTTATTAAGTGATTGAGCGCCTTTATATTCTATTTCGCGTTGCGAAATTAATGCTTTAACTTGTTTTAATTGTGCTGGTAAATCATTTAAATCAAGCTTGGCAATAATTTGATTTTGGACTACTTTAGCACCACGTTGCGCTAATACTTCAATAATTTTTCCACGCACTTCTGCACGTAAAGTTACTACCCTATTAGGCTCTGTACGACCATATAACTCAATAGAATCATGAATAATTTCTGCCTGCATATGCTTAATTTGCACTTTAGCGATAGGCGCACTTTGTTTTTGATGACTCGGTGGCGCCTCTTGTGCTTGCATCACACCAGAAACCATCCACAAAATAAGCACTAAGGTAATTGTAATAGCTAATATATAAGGACGTTCAGCTAACCACTGACGTTTATTGATATATTGTTTGGAAGGTGTGTTTTTAGCGTTTGAATTGACAACGGCGGTCATAATCTTTCTGCACTTTTATGATGATTTTTAACCGCACTATCATAACAGAAAACCACCGGTTAGCTGCAATCACAAAGATGCAACAAAATATTACTGGTATTACCTGATATTATTTTTTGTAAATAAAGAGATTAAAATAATCAAATCGAAAAAGATGAACCACAACCGCAGGTACTAGTTGCATTAGGATTGTTCACTAAAAAGCGACTACCTTCTAACCCTTCAACATAATCGACTTCGCCATCAACTAAATATTGTAGGCTCATCGGATCAACAACCATAGTTACGCCTTGCTTTTCAATGGTCATATCACCGTCGTTAACTTTTTCATCAAAGGTAAAACCGTATTGAAATCCTGAACAACCGCCGCCAGTAACATAAACGCGTAATTTAAGGTTAGGGTTTTCTTCTTCGGTGATCAACGACAGCACTTTAGTTGCCGCAGCATCGGTAAATTTGATCGGTAATTCAGGATTCGACATTCTATATCACTTTTTTATACACGGGAAAATTAGCCTAATTGCTAACAAGGCGCAATTATCTTAAACCTGAGTGTTTTAGTCAAGTAATAGCTAGCCACTATATCCACAATCATTCAAACTGTAGGTTGCAGCTGCTGCAAAGGCTTGTGCTATTTGAGGCAAGCCTCAACCTACAACGGCATTTTGAAGTGTCATGAGTATATATCCAACATCAATCAATTTGCCACGGATAAGTTTGTTCTAAACGATGATATTTTTGCCACCGACTTTTTGGCATAATCGCGGCGACTAAAATTTGCTCGGGCGTATAATGTTCAGGCAAAGTAAATTCGCCTTCAATCATTTGAAAATATTGAAAATTAAATGACATTTCTTTACGGGTGATGTTAGTTATTTTAGTGAGTATTATATTACTGGGTTGATCATTCAAACTACCGATAAATTTTAACTGCACATAACCTTTAGCGTAACGTTTACGCTTATTTTGCTGTACCAACACCACTTGAAAACGATAATGATTTTTACTTGAGGTAGGTGAAATGTGTAAATTGTCAATAACCACACCTTCAGCTATTTTTTCAGGCGCCATGACTTTTTCATAAAAGGCGAGTTCTTTTTTTAGTTGATAATGTTCAGCTTCCGCTTTACTCAATAAAGTTAATGACTTTTGATTAGCCATACGCTCAATTTCAAGCTCAACTTCTAAAGAGTTAGTGTGTTTAATGCTTTGTTCATTCTCGGCATATAACAATGCTAACCTTTGCTGTTGCTCGGCAAGTGTTTTTAGTTGATAACCGTGATAGAAATTGCCAAAACGATAGCCAATGTATAAACAAAGGCTGATCACAACAAGTATCAATAAGGCTGAACGAAACGCCCCAAAACGAAGAAAAACAGTTTTTAGATTAATTTTTGCTAACCAATTCATTATTAACGTATTATATACTCATGATATTTCAAAATATCTGTTTCAGGACGCCTGAGCAATTCATGATCAAGGCGCTTATTTTTATTAATGGTTGTTCCCTTAAAAAAAGAAGCAACGACGAACATGATTTGCTCAGACTTCCCCGTAGGGCGAGTTTAAATGGCTTATATGCCGCGTTATTGATTTCGACAAGGTCGCTACACGGATGTAGCATCTTAGACAATGCAGGAGCATATTGTCCTGAACAACCATTCTCTTCAATCAATGCCTTGCCTCTAAGCCATTTAATTCTCGCTGAAACGAGTATTTCGAGGTAACATGAGTATATTAGAGCTCTTTTTTATTATTATGATACAACAGCTATGGTGTCTTTTTCTGCATTTCGAAAACAACTAGCGTCACCGCAATTATCATGGCAACTTTGCTTATTAGCTATTGTCGGTGGTTTTGCTGCGGCAATGTTTATTGTTCTTTTTACCTTTACTATCAAATCTATTCAAGGATTATATTTAAACAATTACGATAACTATACCAGTTTAGATGCCTTAAGTCGTTTCGATCTACCAATTATTGGCGCATTAGTTATTTTATTTTTTAGTTGGCTAACGGGTTATAAATATCAACGTACCGGTATACCTTTTGTTCTACATCGTTTAAAAGTTGCTTATGGCGCTATTCCCTTTCGCAATACATTCCATCAATTTATTGGTGGCGTAGTATCATTATCTACCGGTTTTTCAGTGGGTAAAGAAGGTCCAGTTGTACATTTGGGCGCCGCCGCCAGTAGTTTTATTGGGGTAAAACTGGCTTTACCGAATAATAGTATTCGTACCTTATGTGCTTGTGGAATTGCCGCAGGTATTGCCGCCAGTTTTAACACCCCCATAGCAGCGGTGCTTTTTGTAATGGAAGTTATTTTACGCGAATACGACATGCAAATGTTTATTCCGATAATGCTCGCTGCAATAATGGGATCTATTGTTACCAGCAGTGTTTTTGGTGCCACTCGCGATTATGAATTTATCAGCCAAATTGCATTAACCCACCATGATTTTTTGATCTTAATATTACTTGGATTATTACTGGGTGTTTTCGCATCAACCTTTAATCATATTATTGTTTTCACCATCAAACGTTCTGAAAAACTTCATATTTTTACTCGTTTAATGCTAGCGGCATTAATTACCGGTTCTTTAGGGTACTTAGTACCTCAAGCCATGGGCACCGGTATTAGTGCAGTTGCTTTTTCGATGGAAAATCATGATCAAATCATTTTTATTGCAAGTTTGCTCGCGGCAAAATTACTGATGACGGTATTAGTTATCGGCTTAGGAATGCCCGGTGGACTTGTTGGACCTATTATTGGCATCGGTGCGGTAAGTGGTATTTTTGGCGCTTTAGTCATTGGTTTTGTTATTCCCGGAAACTACGCAGGTAGTGATTTTGCGTTAATTGGTATGGCGGGCTTTATGGCAGCAACATTAAACGCACCCTTGGCCGCTTTGTTAACGGTTGTTGAATTGTCAAATCAATTAGAAATTATGCTCCCAGCAATGATCGTTATTGCCACCGCTTGCTTAATTTCAGGTCAGTTGTTTAAAACTCGCTCAGTGTTTGCCATGCAATTAGATATTCAAAATTTAGTTTACCGTAAACCACCGATTGAAACCGCACTGCAACGTGTTGGTGTGTTAAGTCAAATGAATACTAATTTCATATTACACACACAAGAACCTAACCACGAAGCATTACTTAGTAGTTCAAATAACAACCCACTAATATTAAAAACTGAAGAAAACAATAACGTTGTTTATCAATGGATAGAAGTTAAAAATAAATCATCCTCAGCGATTAACGCCCCTTATTGCTATCATAATTTACAGCCTTTATTTAGCCAAGCAACACTTGCCGAGGCTTACTTATTACTACTACACCAGCGCAATGGTGGCGTTTATATTTACGATAAAGATAGTGATGATATTTTAGGGATCATCACTTTTGATCAAATTAAAAATTATTTATTACAAGGTAAAGTATGAATACTATATTGTGGTTAAAAGCTTTTCATGTGATTTTTATGGTGGCATGGTTCGCGGGAATTTTTTATTTACCACGCTTATTTGTTAATCATGCCGAAACCACTTCAAAAGAATTTGCCGAACAATTAAAAGGTATGGAAAAACGCTTACTCTATTTTATTACTCCCTTTGCTATTTTAACCGTAGCACTGGGCATTGCGATAATTTATCAATACGGTAGTGAATGGTTTAAAGCGGCAAAATGGCTGCATATAAAATTAACGCTAGTCATTTTATTATTGGCTTACCACGGTTACTGTTTTAAATTAGTTAACATTTTTCAACAAGACAAAAATACTCGTTCAGGAAAATTCTATCGTGTTTTTAATGAAGTTCCTGTTATTGCCCTATTCATCATTATTATTTTGGTTTATGTTAAACCATTTTAAACAATTTATTTAGCGTTGATTAAAGGAAATCCACAAACGAGGATCTTCGAGTAAAGATTGCGTTTTTACCGACAATAATGGGTTTTTGAGGTTGTATATAGTGCGATCACTAATTTGAGCTTTTTTCAGGATCCCTTGGGTAATTGCATGGGTTAAAAATAGTTGTTCAAATTTTCCTGAATCGAGCAATCTCTTGAGCCCGTAATTTAAACGTTCAGCTAAGCGTTTGTTATCTTTATTAACAAAATAAAATATTGGTGCAGGATATTTAAACATTAAGTGTTTTTCAACGATCAAATCAGGATGATTTTCAATTTCTAACCAAGGTTCGTGCAATGCGCGCGGAAAATAATCAAAGCGATTTTTTAACAACATTTTCAATAAATAATTATCGTAACCTTTAACCACATTAAAACCGTTATATATTAATATCCCTGTATCAGGCCAATTATAACCTTGTCCAAGCGGGATCAATTTCAGTTCTTGAATGGGCATATTTTTATGAAAAAATTGCTGATCGCTTTTTCGTATAATAAAAATACGATTACCCATCATCCCTCTTAACAAAGGAAAATAGATGGCTTGCAAATGTTGCTCTAAATTTCTTGACGTCATTCGCCAAGTAAGATCGATAAAATCATTGCGCTCAAGCATAATTGAAGTGCGTGCTTGCGCCATTTCAATAGCAACGCCTTGTAATGTATAATCACCGTATTTTTCTTTGCTGGTCTCTAACGCTAAAGTTAACAAATCAATAAAATAACTCTGTTTGGGATCAGGGTATTTTTTTGAATCAACAAAACGGATCACATCTTGCGCAACAAGTTGGTAATTATAAAAAGTAAATATTAAAAAAAGTAATATTTTCAATTATCTTCCTAGCATTAATAAGTTATTTTTGAAGATAAAATATAGTATAACTTAATGCTCTAAAATTCTACAACAGCAACCGCCCCATTTAGATTTTAACTAACCATTGATAATTAATTTTCACAGCATCGCTTTTGTGCTATATTTCGCAAAATTTTTTCATTGGCAACTTGGTAATTACCCATGATGATATTTCAAGGTAGTCATATTCTTTCAGTTTCACAATTTGATCGTCAAGCCATTGCAACAATTCTTGCAACATCCGCTTTAATGGCACCTTATGCAAGTCGTAAAAAACGCTGTTGTGTATTAGACGGCGCTATTTTAAGCAACCTATTTTTTGAACCAAGCACCCGTACTCGAGTTAGCTTTGGCACTGCGTTTAACCTGCTCGGTGGCTACGTGCGCGAAACTGTTGGTGAAGAAAATTCATCGTTAAGTAAAGGCGAATCACTTTATGATACCGCCCAAGTGATCAGTGGTTATTCTGACGTGATTGCCATGCGCCACCCTAAAATGCATTCAGTAACAGAATTTGCTACCGGCAGTAGCGTGCCAGTAATTAATGGTGGCGATGGTGCTAACGAGCATCCAACCCAAGCATTACTTGATTTATTCACCATTCAATCTGAAATGATGCAATTTGGCAAAAGTTTAGATAATTTAAATATCGTTTTAATGGGTGATTTAAAGCATGGTCGTACTGTGCATTCGTTATCAAAATTGTTGAGTTTATATAACAATATAAAAATAACTATGGTTGCGCCTGACGCATTACAAATGCCCGATAGCGTGATCAGTACCTTAACCAATGCTGGGCACGAAGTGGTATTAACCGACACTATGGCAGGTAATTTATCGAGTGATGTTATCTATCAAACCCGCATTCAACAAGAACGCTTTGCCAGTAAAGATGAAGCTGAACTATATCGAGGCCATTTCAGTTTAAATCGTGATATTTACCAAAAATATTGTCGCGAAAATACAGTGATCATGCACCCCCTGCCGCGAGATTCACGGCCAGAAGCCAATGAACTGGATACCGATTTAAATGATTTAGACAACCTCGCAATATTTCGCCAAGCACAAAATGGGGTGTTAGTGCGTATGGCATTATTTGCCTTAACTTTAGGTGTTGAAGATCAATTAAGCCAATACGAAAAACCAGTAAACTGGTACACAAATAAGTAAAAATTTAACAAAAGCTTTAAAAACAAGGTTTCAGATATTATGACTCAACAAAAATCACAACAATTATTTACCCAAGCACAAGCCTCTATTCCCGGTGGAGTTAATTCTCCGGTTCGTGCATTTAATAGCGTTGGCGGCACACCTTGTTTTATTAAACGTGCACAAGGCGCTTATATATATGACGCCGATGATAACGCTTATATCGACTACGTCGGCTCTTGGGGGCCAATGATTTTAGGTCATAATAATCCTAAAATTTTAGCAGCAGTTATTGAAACAGCACAAAATGGTTTGAGTTTTGGCGCGCCCACTGAACTTGAAATTACCATGGCGGAAAAAGTACGTGAACTTGTTCCGTCAATGGAAAAACTACGCATGGTAAGTTCAGGTACTGAAGCCACCATGAGTGCGATTCGCCTAGCGCGTGGCTACACTGGTCGCGATAAAATATTAAAGTTTGAAGGTTGTTATCATGGCCATGCCGACTCATTATTAGTTAAAGCAGGCTCTGGTGCATTAACCCTTGGTGTGCCGAATTCGCCCGGCATTCCCGCCGACTTCGCCAAACACACTTTAACCACAAGTTATAACAACATTGACGAAGTTAAAGCTATTTTCGCAGAATATCGTGATCAAATTGCTTGTATCATTGTAGAGCCCGTTGCTGGCAATATGAATTGTATTCCGCCAGTTACGGGGTTTTTAGCAGGTTTACGTGAAGTCTGTGACGAACACCACAGTGTATTAATTTTTGATGAAGTTATGACCGGCTTTCGCGTTGCTTTAGGCGGCGCACAAGCGCTTTATAATATAAAACCTGACTTAACCACACTCGGTAAAATTATCGGCGGCGGCATGCCGGTAGGCGCTTTTGGTGGTAAAGCTGAAATTATGGATCATATTGCTCCCGTTGGTCCTGTTTACCAAGCGGGTACTTTATCGGGTAACCCTATTGCCATGGCAGCTGGCTTAGCCGCGTTAACTGAATTGGCACAAGGTAATAAACATCAACAATTAAGCACTGCAACCGAAAAACTAGCCATGGGTTTAAAAGCCGCAGCAGAGCGCAATGGCATTTCGTTAAGTATTAACTATGTGGGTGCGATGTTTGGCTTTTTCTTTAGCGTTCAAGAAAACATCACTACTTTTGAACAAGCAACGGCATGTGACGGTGAAAGATTTAAAAAATTCTTTCATTTAATGCTCGAAGAGGGCATTTATTTAGCACCATCTGCGTTTGAAACAGGATTTTTATCTACTGCGCACACCGATGATATTATCGAAAAAACCTTGATTGCTGCCGATAAGTGTTTTGCTAAATTGGTTTAATATTGGCTATGTCATCCCTTCAGTAAAACCGTCATCCCCTCAGTAAAAGCGTCATCCCCTCGGTAAAACCGTCATCCCCTCGGTAAAACCGTCATCCCCACGCAGGTGGGGATCTAACCAAATAAACGCTCAAACCACGAGCGTTTATCTTTTTTAGGTGTTGATATTTTTAAGCACTTACTTTGTATTACCACGCCGACTTTTACCACCGGATACTGCACCACATCGCTACATTTATCAGTCACCGCATTACCGCTGGCTAATTCAAAAGGTAAAACGACAATGCTTTCTGGCATCGTTAAATGTCGATCAACCACGCCCTGCTTTTTCATAAAATCAGCAAATAATACTAAAGCACCGCTACTACCGGTGAGCTTAGTGGGTTTATTGTCATCTCTGCCAACCCAAGTGGTGACTAAGTTTTTATTATCAAAGCCAACAAACCAACTATCGCGTAATTTATTAGTGGTGCCGGTTTTACCCGCTAAATGATGCTTTGGTAAGCGCCACATTAACGACTTTGCTGTGCCCTGCTCAGTAACTTTTGCCAGTGCATAATTAAGTAAATAACTACCACTATCGGAAAGTCGCTGCTCTGCTTGCGGATTATTTTGCCATAAAAGTTCATTTTCACCAGAATATAAAGATATTATGGCATGTTGTTGACGGTATTTTCCTTGTGCCGCTATAGGAATATAAAGCTGATTTATTTGTAAGGGTGACATATTTATCGAGCCAAGTAGCAGTGATGGTCTTAGTGTTAAATTTTCTGCATAACCAAGCATAGACAAAGCATCGGCTACTTTATCAAGCCCGAGTTCAAGCCCTAAATTTACCGTTGGTACATTAAGAGATTTAACTAAAGCGATTAATAAACTCACTTGCCCACGATATTTACCATCATAATTTTTAGGTCGCCAGACCTTACCTGACTCATCGGTAAAGGTTAACGGCTTGTCTTGCAGCAGTGTAGCTAAATTGTATTGCTGATAACGCTCTAATGCGGCTAAATAAACCGCTGGCTTAACCAAAGAACCAATAGGTCTTTTCGCGGTAATGGCACGATTAAAACCGGCAAAGCCCACTTTACGATCACCAATGATGGCACGAATTTCAGCGCTATATATATCGGTAACGATCATTGCGGCTTCTAGTTTTTTAGTGTGATGTTTTTTCTCCAGCGCGGGTAATTGTTTAGTAACGGTTTGTTCCAATAACTGCTGGCTAAAAGCAGAAAAACCGGTGAATACTCTTAAACCAGCTTGTTTACCCACTTCGGGTGGCAAGTCAGCTAATATTTGTTGCAATTCTTGCCTAACTAATTGCACATAAGCAGGATGTGATTTTTGGGTCATGCGGCGATTTTTTCGAATTAATAATGATGACTCTGCTGCGAATTCAAATTCAAGACGATTAATAAAATGTTTTTCAAACATTAAGCGCAACACTAAATCACGGCGATCTAACGCCCGCTTAGGGTGACGCCACGGATCGTAATAGCTGGGTCCTTTAATTTGTGCAATTAATAATGCCATTTGTGCATCATTTAATTGCGCTAAACTTTTACCAAAATAAAATTCACTCGCTAAGCCAAAACCGTAAATGCCATTGCCGCCATTTTGCCCTAAATAAACTTCATTTATATAAGCTTCAAGCAACTGATCTTTGCTGTATCGGTGTTCTAAAATTAATGCCATTAATGCTTCATTAATTTTTCGGGTAATGGTGCGTTGGCGATTTAAAAACATATTTTTAACTAACTGCTGAGTTAGTGTGCTACCACCTTGCACTGTGTGTCCGGCACTAATGTTAGCGAGTAACGCACGCATAATACCTAACGGTGATACGCCGGCATGAAAATAAAAATTTCTATCTTCAACCAACAACAAAGTATCAAGCAATTTTTCAGGCACATTTTCTAATGAGGTTATGACCCGATCTTCTTTATCTGCCGACACCAATCTATCGAGTAACACGGGTTCTAATTTCACTGTGTCAACCGCATTATTTTCGAGACTTAAATAACTAATTTTTCCATTACGTTCATCTAAAACAAGATTAATAGCAGGATCAAGTCCATAACCAAAATTAAACGCTCGTCGGTAAATAATTAAACGATGTTTAGATTGGGCAAACTCTCCGGCTTGACTCACAAACTGAACTTTTTTATAACCCGTTAGACGCAAGCTTTCGGCTAAGTGTTTTAGGTTAACTGGCTGATTTAGCGATAATTGTTCAATTTGGCCATAAATTTGAATGGGGATATGCCAGCGTTGACCTTCAAACTTTTGTTTTACTTTTCCGTCAAGATAAATAGTGTAAATAACTAGCCCTAATAGCAAGGCAATAGTTAATTTTAAAGAGGAATATAAACACCAACGGAGCAGTTTACTGGTGCGGCTCACGGATGAAGATAAATTCAGAGATTGTTGCTGTTTAGCTTTCAATAAATTTTTTTTAGCTGCAGGGCTTTGCTTAGCTTTTGTACTAGCTTTTGTACTAGCTTTTTTAGCCGACTCAGCTGCATTTTTATCTGACATAAATTGAACAATAACTCATAAAGCTTATAACACTACTATGATAAAACAGCCCAAGTAAATTCCCTAATAAAACTCTTTATTTTAAAGTTTTTTATTTAGCAGCTGACAACGATAGTGCCACTCACAGATAAAGCCTCGGTGGAAATAAAAAACCTTGCTTGAAAAAGTAAAGCTGAAAGCAGCATACTTACTTATTCAAACCAAGGTTTCAAGTGTACAGTAGTAATATTTATTCAGTAGTGTCTTTTTGAAGCTGAGCTAGTTTTTCCATACTTGTCGCTAGAAACTTAGGCATAAAATTTTCAATTTTTTCATTTATCTCTGGATAATTGTTTTTCATTTGAGAATAAACGCTCAGAAAACCTCTGGTGTAGGCACCTAAATATAAATCATACGCTTTAGCATCGAGAGCCCAATCTGTTCTCGTTTTTAGTTTTCCTTGTTTAGCAAATTCAGCCAGTAGGGCAACAGAATACTGAATTTTAACATCAATACTTTGTATGTAGTTTAGTAAAGACATCGCGTCATCATTTTTATTTAAAATAATCGCAAAAACATAAGCATCAATAAAGGGCGCATTTTTTCTAAATAATTGATGGAACGCTGCTTGGCCAAAGGTATAGTTTGCATAAATACTGCCATATTCTTTATAAAGTTTTAGCGATTTTATCGTTTCATTACTCATTTTCCGCTGGTGTTTTTCATAAAATTGATCAAGCTCTGCACTCGCATTAACATCAGCCAGATCACAAAATTCGTTTTTTATTTCAGCATAATATTTAAGATAAACGTGTGCGCGATAGATATATCCTTTTATATAACCATTGGTATAGGCAAAATAGGCAAAACTACTTAAATCATCAAGTAATCCATTATCAATAACGTCTTGATCGCCTCCGGCTTGTTGATAAGCTTCAGACATCGCAGCAACAAATTTATTTGCATCTATAGGAACAATGGAATACAAACGTTGAGCTTGCTCTTTATTTTTACACGCCCTATTTTGCATATAGGCGCGCCAAATAAGGTGGTCTTCTTGCCAAATGGTTGACATGACTTGTGCTTGATTCTTTTTAATAAAATCAAACACTTCACGTACAGTTTGGTCTGTTGCTAAGGCACTGTTAGAAATAACAATAGTGAATAAGAAAATTAATATAATTTTTAGAGATCTGAACAAAAGAATACATCCTTTTAAAACAATTTCAGCTAGTGTAGCAAACTAGCCCAATATTTCTAATGTTTTTTACAATAAAATAACATTTGCCCGTGG
The DNA here is from genome assembly GCA_002401725.1 of Gammaproteobacteria bacterium. Classification (GTDB taxonomy): domain Bacteria; phylum Pseudomonadota; class Gammaproteobacteria; order Enterobacterales; family Alteromonadaceae. The sequence continues at coordinate 34,140 of NVTW01000007.1, read as the reverse complement.
TGCATTTAGGAACAATATACAGTTTTCGGTTATTTTATCTACGTTAAACTGGCCGGTATTATTTCTGTAGGTCGGCATTTATGCTGTCAATTGTTATTTGATGGGCTAAAGCCCAACCTACAGGTGATAAATTAACATGCCTCTGCAGATCACTCAGGTATTTATTAAAATCGTCATCTTCAAGACGTTTTTATCGAAGATTTTGTATTTTTTGACGTAGATTCAGGACAATATGCTCCATGCATTGTCTAAGATGTAGCATCCATGCCACGTCCGATTAAAAGACTTCGGGAATGACGATCCTGAGCCAAGTGCATAGGCACGTAAATTAATAAAAACAGTTTTTAATGCGCCACGGGTAACATTTATTCTATAGTATTAGTTAAAGAATATGGCGTTTGGTTTTATTGGTGGGTTTAGCATTAGTGGGATCATCCGGCCAATAGTGCTTGGGATATTTTGCTTTCATCTCTTTTTGCACCTCAAAATAACTGCCTTGCCAAAATTGCGCTAAATCTTGAGTTACCTGAATTGGTCTACCCGCAGGCGATAATAATTCTAAAACTAAAGGAATTCCTCTACCTGTTTGCACATCGCCTACTTGCGGTGTTAATGCAAAGCCATACACTTCTTGCATTGGTAATGACACTTTAGGTGCTTGTTGCTCAGTATTATAGGTTATCGGACAACGCCGCCCTGTTGGTCCGATAAAAAAATTAGGTGCAAGTTTTTTGAAATTTTGTTGTTGATTATAATCAAGTAACGATAACAGCATTTCACTTAGTTTTAACTTATTAAGTTGTATTTTATTTTTTATCTCGCCAACAAAAGGCGTAAACCAAGATGATAAAGTGGCCAATAAGGTGTTGTCTGATACATCGGGGAAATGAGCTGTGTTAACAAAGTTATTTAACCATAACAGGCGAGTTTTTAAGGCGATGTCATCAGCTCGCCAATTTAAAAACGACAAACCTTTATTGCTGAGTATATTTGTCCACATTGTGGCAATATTTTCAGTGGTTAGTTTATTCGACCCATTAACCTCAGTTAGTACTAACGCACCAAATTTAGTGTGTTTTCGGGCATTAATTTTACCATTGGTTTCATTATAAATAAGCGTTTCAACCGTGGTGATTTGATCGCTAAAAAATTGCTCTAGTTGTGTTTGTGCAATGGGTGCTGCTAATTGTATTTTTGCAAAACTTTTACTGCTAATTGGGTTACCACTTTTACCCGTGTTTTTTCCAACAATAAACGTATTATGTTGGGTCACTTGTGCAGCAACAATAAAATGCTCATTACTCAAAGGATCTTGACTATCAAGCGCAATACCTTTGCCATTAGCAGATAAATATTCAACCATATTATTGATGTTGTTACCCATACGCATTTTAGCAATGCGCTCAGGATAGGCCAAAATAAGCAGCAAACCAGTTTCGTTTATCGGCAGTGAATTTATTACACTTTTAAAAGTAATAGTTGCTTGTTTCGCTAAGCGTTGTGCTTGCAGTATTATGTTTTGATATTGCTGTGGTTTACGTACTAAAAGCTGCAAACGCTGGCGAATATCGCTATTAAAACGCGCTTGATCACTGCGAAAGAGATCTCGCTCTTCTAACGTCGCGGCTAACAAACACGCTAAGCTTGCATAATTTTGTTGTGGAAATAATGTGCTTAACTTGCTCACTAAAATCATTTTGGCAAAACGAGGATGGCAGCTTAACTTGGTAATTTTATCACCTAAAGTGGTTAGTTTGCGTTTTTTATCAACAATATTAAGATTGGCTAATTCTTGCCATGTTTGTTGTTGTTTGGCTTCGCTGGGCAGCTCTAAAAAGGGTAAGTCGGTTAATTGAGTCACTCCCCAACGTGCCACTTCTATAAAACTGGGTAACAGATCAGCTTGTTGAATTTCACTAATACTTTGCTCTGGACGACGTTCAAAATCGTCTTTAGCGTACAAACGAATACACTTACCCGCCATTAATCGCCCTGCTCGTCCTGCACGTTGAATAGCCGAAGCTTTTGAAATTTTTTGTTGAACAAGTTTATTCGTTAAGCTTGCGTTGTCGTATATTGCTCGTTTTTCAAAACCGCAATCAAGCACACAATTTATGCCTTCAATGGTCAGTGACGTTTCGGCAATATTCGTACTTAATACAATTTTTCGATTGCCGTTCTGGCTGGGAGCAATAACTTGTTGTTGTGCTTTAAGGGTTAATTCACCATAAAGTTGGTGTAATTCAACATCGCTAGGTAATAACTTAACTAGGTTTTCAGTTAAAAAGTGAATATCCGCGATACCCGGTAAAAATACTAATATTGAATCTCTGCTGCTTTTTTTAAAAGGTGTTTGATCTGGAACTTGCTCTTGAATTTGATTTTTTATGACAGCTAATAAATGTTCTCGCCAACGTAAATTATCTCTCGGCACATCGTAATGAATTTCAATAGGAAAACTTCGACCCAAACTTTTTAATGATACCGCATCAGGGAGTTTTTTGAGAATATAATCACTATCAAGTGTCGCCGACATCAACAACAATTTTAAATCGTCACGTAATCCTTGCTGAATATCTCGCGCTAGCGCAAACGCTAAATCACCATGCAAACTACGTTCGTGAAATTCATCAAAAATAACTAAGCCGCAATCAGACAACTCAGCATCATTTTGCATTATTTGCGTTAAAATACCTTCGGTGATCACCTCTAACTGAGTCTGCTGGGAAACCTTGGTTTCATTACGTAAGCGATAACCGATAGTTTGTCCGACCGACTCACCCAACTCGCTCGCTAAATACAGGGCAATATTTTTAACGGCAACACGACGTGGTTGTAAAAGATATATTTTTTGTCCTGAAAATTCTGCTATATCCAACAACCACAGCGGCAAGCAAGTTGATTTGCCCGCCCCCGGTGGCGCAGAAAGAATCACCGTTTGATTATTTTCTATGGCCTGAATAAAGGACGATTTTATATTGTTAATCGGCAGCACAGAGGTCATTAAACTATTTTCAAGTAAAAGCTTTATTTAATAGTACCATCTAATTAGCAATTGCTTGAGTATTTCATTGATCACGATATTGAAAAAAAATTGTCACTCAACAGTCATAATTAATGATTAAGTTAGCACCATGACAATGCTAAATAGTATCTATAAAGTCGATTTACGCATGTTACTTTGGTGTAGAAAGTCTCGTTTTTACCCCAAGCTTATTACCTGCGTAAGGGCTATTTCAACAAGTGGCGACGGTTACTTGCAAGTGCTGTTACCCTATATTTATTGTTTAATTCTCCCTGAATTAGGCTTCCCTTTTGCTTCGCTGCTTTTAAAGAGTTTTGCTTTAGAACGATGTTTATATTTCATCTTAAAAAATAGTCTTAGAAGAAAAAGACCTCCTGATATTGTGCCAGATTTTTCAAGTATTGTGACCGCATCAGATAAATTCAGTTTTCCTTCTGGACATACTATGGCCGCTTTTTTATTGGCAAACTTAACTTTGATGGAATTTGGTTTAGTGGCATTTCCAATAATGATTTGGGCTATGGGAGTAAGTTGCTCACGGGTAATTTTAGGTGTGCACTTTCCTAGTGATATTATTGCAGGAGCCTTACTTGGTACCTGCATTGCGCAATTAACAAGTGGAATTTATTAGTGAAAATTCTTTATGGTATTCAAGCAACAGGCAATGGACATATCTCTAGAAGTAGAATGTTGGCTAAATATTTTAATCAACATAAAATTGATGTTGAGGTTCAATACCTTTTTAGTGGGCGAGATCCTCAGCAATTATTTGATATGGAAGCATTTGGCGAATTTTGGCATCGGCAAGGACTCACTTTTGTGACCCAAAATGGGCAAGTTGATTATTTAAAATCGGCCTTTCACAATAACCTTTTTCGGTTTCTTTATGATGTTATTAACTTGCCGGTTGATAATTTTGATTTGTTAATTACAGACTTTGAACCAGTAACCGCTTGGGCAGCTAAGCTTCACAACAAACCCGTTATTGGTATTGGTCATCAATATGCTTTTGGTGAAAACACGCCAGTTACCGGCGCTAATTTTATTGCTAAAAGCATTCTAAAAAACTTTGCTCCTGCTAAAAAATCAGTTGGCTTGCACTGGCATGCTTTTGACAATAATATTTTGCCGCCAATTATTGATACCCAATTACAAACAAAAACACTAACAGAGCATAACAATATTATTGTTGTATATTTACCCTTTGAAAGCCAAACGGCCGTTACTCAGTTATTACAACATTTTCCTCAATGGCATTTTATTCAATATGCACCTGATGTTGAGGATAAAAACCAAGCTAATGTTTCATTAAGAAAAGTTTGCTACCAAGGCTTTAAAAACGATTTATGTCAAGCCAGAGGGGTAATTTGCAATAGTGGTTTTGAGCTTATTAGTGAGTGTTTGCATTTATCTTTACCCATATTAACCAAACCAATAAAAGGGCAAATGGAGCAACTGTCGAATGCGCATGCGCTCGCACAATTAAAATTTGCAACGATAATGCATGAGCTTTGTGAAAAAACGACCGAAACATGGCTAGCCACCATAAATAACCAAGAGAACACAGTAACTAAAATAATACCCGATGTTGCAAAAGCTTTAGTAAATTGGATCCTAAACGATCCTGAACAGCCTATAGAACAACTATCAACCCAATTATGGAAAATGACGCATTAAAGCTAGCTTGGGAATAACTTCGAATTAGTATAATATTATTGCACTTCACTAAAATAAGATGCTAATGGAAACAATCAATATAATATTAAGTCAAGTGGTCGCTTTTATGTGGGGCTTACCGCTGGTTATTTTATTAGTAGGCGGCGGTTTGTTTTTTGTTTTTCATTCTGGCTTTAAGCCCTATTTATACCTCAAACATGCGTTAGATATAACCCTAGGCAAAGTGCAGGACGAAGACCGAGCTAAAAGCCAAGGTGATGTTTCACATTTTCAAGCATTAATGTTAGCACTTTCTGGCACACTTGGATTAGGCAACATTTCAGGTGTGGCAGTGGCGATCACCTTAGGTGGCGCTGGCGCTATTTTTTGGATGTGGGTAACGGCATTAGTTGGTGTTGCGACTAAATTTTATACCGCCAGTTTAGCCATTAAATATCGCGGTTATGATCGCAATGGTCATCTCCAAGGTGGCCCTATGTATGTTATTCGCGAAGGCTTAGGTAAAAAATGGTTACCGCTTGCTTGGCTATTTAGTATCGGTGCGATGTTTGGTGCGCTACCAATATTTCAAATTAATCAGCTAGTACAGGTATTGCGTGATTTCATTGCTATTCCACAGGGATTAGCGACAACATCAGAACATTTTACCTTTGATTTAGCCGCTGGCTTGATTTTATTCGCTTTAATTACCTCCATTGTTATGGGCAAATTATCACGTATTGCTGCGGTAACCAGCCGCGTTGTACCTTTTATGGTAGCTTTATACTTAGTAATGACTCTTTATGTATTAGCAACCCATATCGAACACATTCCTAGTTCATTACTGGCTATTTTTAGCGGCGCTTTTAACGGAGATTCAGTAGCGGGCGGCTTTGTTGGCACCGTTATTTTAATTGGTGTACAACGCGGTGCCTTTTCTAATGAAGCCGGTATTGGCACCGAATCTTTGGCACATGGCGCGGCAAAAACCAATGAACCTATTCGCGAAGGCTTAGTGGCGACACTCGGCCCTATTGTGGATACACTTATTGTTTGTACTTGTACCGCGTTGGCCATTTTAACGACTGGCGTTTTAGACTTAAATTCACCAGGAAGTGGTTTAACTGGCGTAAGTTTAACCGCGCAAGCTTTTGATCAAAACATACCCGTTGTGGGTGGCTACTTACTTACTTTGGTGGTGTTCTTTTTAAGTACCAGTACAGTATTAACCTTTTGGTATTATGGTGGTAAATGCGCGCATTTTTTATTTGGTCCTAAATTTGAAAAAGTCTATGTATGGTTTTATTTAACCTTAATCGTAGTTGGTGCGGTAACCTCGTTTAGTATCGTTATTAATGTTATTGATATTATGTATGCCACTATGGCAATTCCGACCATGATCTCTACTTTGTTATTAGCGCCGAAAGTGAAACAAGCAGCGAAAGAATATTTTGATCGTTTAGCAGCGGATAAAAAAGCACTAGAGCAGGGGCAAGAGCAAATATAAAATGAAACGTTTATTTTTTGCTGTAGATGTTTCAGCCAGTGATAAACAAGCTATTGCCAATTGGCGCGACAAACAACTAGCTTTGCCTTTTAAGGCTATTGTTGCTGACAATTTTCACATTACTTTAGCTTTTTTGGGCAGCACCACCACTGATCAACAACAGCAACTCATGATAGTTGCTAATGAACTTGCTCAACACATATCAGGGATTAACGAACAAACATTACAACTGAGCCACACCGGTTTATTCAAAAAGCCGCAAGTGTTATATTTAGGATTGGCAACTTGCCCGAGTTGGTTAACAACGCTGGCTCAAAATTTAAGTAAAGCGGCCATAGCGCAAGGCTTATCTCAAGAAAACCGCCGCTATTGTCCACATTTAAGCATCTACCGCAAAGCAACATCGATTAACCAAACCATTGCGATTGATCTTAGCATTCAAATAACTAGTTTCAGTTTATATCAGTCAAAACCAAGCGATCATGGTGTGATTTATCAGCCAATTAAAACTTATTCATTAATAAAGTAAAGTTACTTTAAATGTGAATGGCTCGCATCAATATTTTCCATTGATTGTAAGCCTCGTAAAATTCCACAGTGATCGATAACATCTTCATTTTGACATTGTTGCTGTAAGTGGCTTAACTGTGCTTTTAGCTCCATTAATTCGTGCAAACGAGTATCAACATGCTTGATATGATCGTCTAATAAATGATTTACATCACTGCAATCTTCTGGTGGTTTATCCATCAAAGCGAGTAAACTTCTAATTTCATCATGACTCATTGCTAAACTACGACAATTACGAATAAAGTTTAACCTGCTTTTATGTATTTGATTATAAAGACGATAATTACTGACGCTACGTTCAGGAGCCGGTAAAAGACCTGATTTTTCATAATAGCGAATAGTTTCTGTAGTGCATTTACTCACTTTAGCTAACTCACCAATTTTCATTATTTTTCACTTATCTTACGTTAGATGCTTGACCTTAAAGTTACTACAAGGTGTTTAATAACGCAATAACGTTAAATAAAGTCAAGTGCATAAAGGTGAAAATGCTATGAGCAAAAAAATATTATTGAATAAAGAAACATCCTGCTGTGGTTCATGCTCAAGCATACTTTCTACTGAGTCTGCTCCTGAAACCATTACCGATGCAGCTAGTTTAAACAATGAGCGAGCCAAACCACTTGAACACTCAAACAGCACAACGACACAATTACGCATTTTACAAATGGATTGCCCTACCGAAGAAGCGCTTATTCGTAAAAAATTCCAACAAAGCCTACAAGTAGTTGATTTGCGATTTAATTTATTACAGCGCTCACTAACTGTTGTTCATCAAAAAGACGCTTTAGCCGATATAATTAAGGCGATTCATGAGTTAGGTTTTGATGCTGAAATTATGAATGATGAAACCGGCACTGAAAACATTTCAACACCAAAATTCTCTTGGTGGCCATTACTTTTTGCTGGAATACTCGCCATAGCATCTGAAGTAGTTAACTGGCTTGGCTTGTCTAACTGGTTGTCAGCAACCTTTGCTATTTTAGCGGTAGTAATTAGTGGCGTAGGCACGTACAAAAAAGGCTGGCTCGCCATTCGAGGTGGTAATTTAAATATTAATGCGCTGATGAGCGTCGCTGTAACCGGAGCATTCATTATTGGTCAATGGCCAGAAGCGGCAATGGTGATGGTACTATTTAGCATTTCTGAGCTTTTAGAGGCCAAATCTCTCGACCGTGCTCGCAATGCGATCACCGGTTTATTAAAGCTCACACCTGAAACAGTTAATGTGCAACAGACCAATGGCGAATGGCTAAAAATACCAGCAAAATTAGTTACATTAGCTAATATAGTTAGAGTTAGCCCCGGTGAACGTATCGGCTTAGACGGTGAAATATTATCTGGCAGTTCAAGTATTGATCAAGCTCCCATTACCGGAGAAAGCCTACCGATTGATAAAACTATTGGTGATAAAGTTTTTGCTGGCACTATTAATCAAGCAGGATCATTTGAATATAAAGTTACTGCCACCGCAAGAAATACCACGGTTGCCCGTATAATTCATGCCGTAGAACAAGCCCAAGGTGCTAAAGCACCAACACAACGTTTTGTCGATAAATTTGCGCAAATTTACACCCCCGTGGTGTTTTTTATTTCACTCGCTGTTGCACTTATAGCGCCATTATTTTATCAAGGCAGTTGGCATGAGTGGATCTATAAAGCATTAGTGTTATTAGTTATTGCTTGCCCTTGTGCCTTGGTTATTTCGACACCTGTTACCATTGTTAGTGGTTTAGCGGCGGCGGCGCGTAAAGGTATTTTAATTAAAGGTGGCGTGTATTTAGAGCAAGGCCGCAACATTAATTGGTTGGCTTTAGACAAAACTGGCACCATTACTTATGGCAAACCTAAACAAACTAATTTTATTGCAGTTAATTCCAAAATAACCTCCGAAATTAACACCAAAAAAAGTGATAGCGTTCGAGCATTAGCCGCAAGCCTTGCCGCTCGTTCTGATCATCCAGTATCGCAAGCAATAGCTCAACAAGCACAAACAGATAACATTACTTTACAAGCGGTAACCAAATTTAAAGCACTTATAGGTACAGGCATACAGGGCAATATTAATGATCAAACTTACTGTTTAGGTAATCAACGCTTATTAAAAACATTAAACACTCAAGATGAGTATCTTGAAGCTCAAATAAAAACACTAGAACAACAGGGTAAAACAGTCGTAGTGTTAATTGATAATAACCAAGTGCTCGCTTTATTTGCTGTTGCCGATACCATTAAAGAAAACAGCCGCAGCGCAATTAGCCAACTGCATAACATCGGTGTAAAAACCATCATGTTAACTGGCGACAATCAATTTACCGCTCAAGCTATTGCTCAACAGGCGGGTATTGATCAAGCCAAAGGTGAGCAATTACCCGATGATAAGTTAGCGGTTATCAAAGCGTTATCTACTCAAGGTAAAGTCGCGATGGTAGGCGACGGTATTAATGATGCACCCGCATTAGCACAAGCAGATATTGGTTTTGCGATGGGCGCTATGGGTACTGACACCGCCATTGAAACAGCAGATGTTGCCTTAATGGATGATGACTTAGCTAAAATCGCCAGCTTTATAAAATTATCAAAAGCAACTCATCAACTTTTAATTCAAAACATCACCTTTGCATTAGGTATTAAAGTGATATTTTTTGCGTTAACCTTGATGGGATCATCAACAATGTGGATGGCTGTTTTCGCTGATGTTGGCACAAGTTTGTTGGTTGTCGCTAATGGTTTGAGATTACTGAAAAAATGAGTACAAAAAGAGAAAGTGAATATAAAAAAATAGTTATTCATACTGTTTTAATCTAATAAAAACTTGCGAAAATAAATTTATCTGCTTTATTGTCAACCCTTAAAAAGGTTGTTATTTATATTATCCCGTTATTTTATAGAGGATAAACAAAATGGAATTACATGCGCATGGAAGTTATCATTTAAACTTTGAAAACAATATCTTACATATAGAAGCACAAGGACCATTTAACGAAACTGTATTAGAAAAATTTCATCATGATACCCATGAAATCATTAAAAAACATCGCGCTAAAAAATGGGCCAGCTTAGTTACTTATCGAGGCAATGGTATATTTACCCCTGATGCAGAAAACGCATTATTAAAATTAATGAAACATCGAGCGCGTAACGGCATGATCGCTAATGCCAGTGTGCTAAAAGAAAGTGTGCATCCTGATTTGCAACAAACACAATTAACACGAGTTTACCAAGCCGCTAAAATTCATAGTCACTTTTTTAGTGAAGAAAAAAGTGCTAAAAACTGGTTGACCCAATACCTTAAAGAAAGAACTTAAAACAAGAACTTAAAGAAAGCATTTAAAAGGAATTTTTCTCGTTTAAACATATCCTGATCAACCTTGCTTAAAATCAGTTTATCAATTTAGTCAGCCAACAGCTCGGCAATAGTCGCGATACCTTGGCAAGTTGCGCCAGCAGCCCACATATTGTTATTAGTGCTATGGTAAATAGACGCCAAATCAAAATGTAACCAGCCTTGACCATTATTAGGCACAAAGCGAGATAAGAAACCAGCGGCATTACTCGCACCGCCTGCACCGCCACCCGGTTGTGGACGACTATTGGCAGTATCGGCAAAAGCCGAAGGGCATTTTTCTTGATGCCAAGTCGCTAACGGTAATTGCCATAATAATTCATTATTATTACTCGCCACTGTTTTGGTGTGATCAGCCAAAGATTGATCTAACGAAAACAGCGCAATATAGTCACCGCCCGTAGCACCAACCGCAGCACCCGTTAAGGTTGCTGCATTAATAATGCGTTTACTACCCGTTTCACTTGCCGCCAACAAACCATCGGCTAATACAATACGTCCTTCTGCATCGGTATTTGCTACTTCCATGGTGACACCATTTTTATAGGTTAAAATGTCACCGAGTTTATAGGCATCGCCATTAACTAAATTTTCAGCACAACATAAAAATAATTTAACTCGTTGTTGCAAACCATTTTTGATCGCTAATGCTAATGCGCCAGCAACAACCGCTGCACCGCCCATGTCGCATTTCATATCAAACATGCCAACACTAGTTTTTAAACTGTAACCGCCACTGTCAAAAGTAATACCTTTACCGACTAAACTGGTGGCAACAGGTGCATTGTTATCACCTGTTGGATTGTAATCAACAATCAACATACAAGGTTTATTTACACTGGCTTTACCGACATGGTAAATACCCGTCCAGCCATATTTCATTAAATCATCACCATAAATGGTCGACACACTGACATGTTCAGGTGCTTGCACCGTTATATATTCAGACGCTAATTGAGCTAATTTTTCAGGATACAATTGTGCGGGAGTTTGATTAACGAGATCACGCGACCAAGCATAAACATCTAACTTATTCTTCAACCCTTTAATTTGTTCAGCATCGCCGGTAAATTCAACATTACTGAGCTTATTCACGCAAGTAAAACCTAACGCAAATGCCCATTGCTTAGCTTCATTCCAATGATCACCACTTAGAACTGCTTGTTGAACTTTTAAACCTTCTATTTTTCGTGCCGCTTGTTGAATTTTACGCAAAGTATGTTCTTCACTATCACTAACAAATATTTCTATATCGTTACCAATAAATTGTAGTAAATTGTCACTTTGCCAATTGTTTTGAGTGCTTGAAATATGCGTTAACCGAATATTAGTAGGTTGGATCATTTTTATCTCTTTTTCTGATGATTAATTAAAGCAGTTGTGATGATGATAACGGATTATCATTAATAAGTAGTTTATTTTTATGGTTAACAGATGATAATTAATTTTTGCGTTCACTTGGGATTTGAGTTCTAAAAGCTTCAGTGTAATATTGGTTAAATACGGGAACATCATTTTTATCTAAATAGCGTGTATGCGAGAGGTAAAATTCTCTATTTGAATATAACGACTGTAATATTTCATTAACTCTTTTTATAATTTTATGCCCTGCCACCGTATCACTACAAGCAACATGCCCTAATATATAATGAGGGCTATTAACAACCCCAATTGATTTAAAGTTTACCCCTTGTCGATTTAAACTCATTTCTGTTTTAAATGTCACTGGAAATTCAAGCAAATAATCAACACGTTTTCTCAATAGCATTTGTGCAATGGCTTTAGCTGGAGAAGAACCAAGTCGAGCATAAATATTTTTAGTCGGCAATATACTTATTTGCTGATCAAAATAGTCACCGTAAGAGCGACCTTTAGTTATTGCCAAAACACGTTTAGGGAACATTGTAAAAAGAGCCGTTAACGATTTTAATTGCTTGTCTTTAGCCAGTAATTGCTCAGGAATATCATTATTTAATTTTAGATAATACAGACGATAGCCCATATATAAGTTTACCGGCGTGCTAAAAACATTGCTTAATTCTCGTTCTGGTGTTTTCATGCGATTACTAACACACGTTGTCTTAGCTGATTTAAGCAGTAGATTCATCCGGGGAATTTGTGCAACCTGAAATTTTATCGTGTATTGATTTTGTTGATCTCTCGTCAAAGCATCAAGCACTAAATGTGTAGTGTCAGAATTTATTGAATGTTGCTGAAAATTAAGTAAATTAGCTTTATCGTCACCATTTCTTGTCAGCCATAGAATATTAATTTTTTCTGCAAAACTATTATGGCTATAACTATTTAAAATAACGACAAAAAGTAAAAAATATATATTACGCATAAGCTCGCTCGCTCAAAAACAATACTATTTAACTATAGCTGAAATTTTATCTTAAAATTTCATGCCTATGCAGATCACTCAGGTATTTATTATATTCGTCATCTTCGAGACGTTTTTATCGAAGATCTCATGCTTTTTGAGCTAGATTCTCGCTTAAAAGACTGCGAGAATGACGATCCTGAGCCAAGTGCATAGGCATGTTTTATTATTACATCCAATCGGCGCTGCGAATAACACCGACAGCGATACCCTCAATATTAAATTGCTGAGTGGTTAAATCAATTTTAATTGGAGAAAACGCTTCATTTTCTGCATGTAAATAAACAATATTACCTTCCCGCTTAAAGCGTTTAACGGTTACATCGTCTTCAACACGAGCTACTACTACCTGCCCGTTTTGCACGTCAGTAGTTTGATGAACAGCTAATAAATCACCGTCTAAGATACCAATATCTTTCATGCTTTCGCCATTAACACGCAACAAATAATCTGCGGCTGGGCGAAATAAATTACCATCAACTTTATAATGATCTTCAATATGCTCTTCTGCCAAAATAGGTTCACCAGCCGCTACCCGACCAATAAGAGGCAAGCCTTGATCTTCATGCTCTTGAAACTGTTCAGCTAAACGGATACCGCGCGATGTACCCGGTAACATTTCAATATAGCCTTTCTTGGCTAACGCTTTTAAATGTTCTTCGGCAGCATTAGCTGATTTAAAACCAAAAAAATCGGCAATTTCTGCACGTGTTGGTGGCATTCCGATATCTGATATTTTTTCTTTAATTAAATCAAATATCTGCGATTGGCGTGGGGTTAAAGGGCGCAAGGTCATATTCTAACTATCCTGTCAATTCATACAAGCTGTATATAAGTTCAGTATAGAGAGAAAAAGTAAAAAATCAATCATTACTTTTTTAAGTTTTGTTATTTAAATAATTTTGTGTTGTTCAAATGTTTTTAACATTGAATATAAAAATTCAAGTTGTATCTGCTGAATACTTTGTTTAGCCTGCAAATAAATTTTGGTGGCTTCCTCGTTTTTACCTTGTTGAAATAATACTTCAGCCAAATGCAACTTTGTTGTATTAATGCCTATCGGAGTTTGTACTATTTGATAAAAAGAAAGTGCTGAATAAAATATCTGTAGTGATTCAGACAACCGATTTTGTTCAAGATAGGCCAATCCTTGTTCTTCGGCAATACTTGCTTTAAGTAGCCAATATGGCTTATTTTTAATCATTTTAGCGGCCTGTTCATAAAATTACATAGCTTGCGACCAACGTTTTTGTTTGGCTGAAATTCTGCCTTTTAATAATTTAATACGTGCCATTTCTTGTCGATCATCATTAATTAACACCATCGCTTTTGCCGTTAACCGTGCCGCCCGATCAATTTGTTCGTTCCATAAATATAATTTGCTTAAATAAATCAAAGCGATCACAGAATCAGGATTTAAGGTTAAATAACTTTCAAAAAAGCTAATAGATGTTTTCCAATCTGATTCATAACTGATCATGGCTTCGGCAAGTAAAGCATCATTAAACGTCTTTTTTGCCACAATGTTTCCATTAATTGGTAGCGGTTGCTTAATAAAGCTAATTATTTTTTTAGCTAGTGTAGTCAATGCGCCATCAATAGAGCTGTCAAGAATAACGCCTTGTTTAACATCATTTGCTAGGTGGAGTTTATAAACCAGTTTATAGTCAGATACGTTACCATGCATTTCAGTTTCTACGATTAATGTAGCACCAGAAACATTAAATATTTTATTGATTTCACTAGAATTAAACGTTCTTTTCAGTCCTGCATTATGCATCAAACGAGGAATATATATTCCTTGATAGACAAAAATGGAACTAGGTAGGTTACTGAGCTTAGCGATAAGTTGTTCCATACCACCTAAATAAAGCCACCTATTTTCAGTATAAGCAATGTTATTTTTTATAGGTAAAACGACAATTCGCTGCTTATATTTAATATCGTTATGATCAGTTTCATCAAATGACTTCAATAGCCACACTACCAACAGAATTAAAGCAATGATGAAAAAACATTTTAACCACTTGATGTAAGGTACTGAAAGTACTTTGTTAAGGTGTTTTTTACCCCAAGTAAGAGGGTAAATTTGAACCGTAAACTGATATCCTTTTCGTGGATAATTTTGAATAATTTGAGGATTAGAAAATAGCTGTCGAATATCTCGAATGGATTGAAATACCACACCATCATCTACTTTTACATCATCCCAAATATTCTCTAATAACTCTTTTTTACTGATAATTTGCCCTGCTCTTTGAGCAAGATACAAGAGAACCTCTAGTGTTTTTGGACGAATATTTTGACAGCTATCTTTAGCTGATAACGTTCGCGTTTGCACATCAAGAACAAATTCATCAATTTGATATTTCATTAAAACAGCATATAAATTGCGAGATAAATTTATATTAACAAATATTATCATCAATATTCAGTTTAAATAAGCGCTCTAATTTCGTCTTCTAAGGTTTTATCAATAGTGTAATGCTGTTTTATAAATGCCAACATTGCTTTAGCGGCATTGGTAGACTTTTCAGCTCCTTGTGTGCATTGTCTAAGCAGATATTGATAATTAGGATGACGTTGCTCTACCCTTCTATCAATACAAAATTCATCTTTATCAATATTGTCACTTTGCGGCTGATGTAAATCGAGTAAATTAATTAATCTATCGACAGCATAAACTTGTATAAAGCGCATCGCCGAACACTTTTCTCCTCGCTGATACCGACATAAACCAACATATAAATTTGTTAGCAACTCTCCTAATAAAAACGTCTCATCATGCGATACTGCTGGTATTGCTAATACTGGCTTACTTAAATGCTCTGCAATGCTTGGATCTTTCCAAATAAAACTCCCTTCAGAATAAGGAATTTCTGCCAATTCTTGTGGTTCAAAAACGGCAAATTCACAAAATACACCATCCACAAAGAGTAATTTATAACCATCTGCAGTGTTTTGAAAACACCAAGCAATAGTATGAAGATTTGAAAGCCAAGTTAAATTATCGATGAAGTGTTGTTTACATCCAGCTTTAACTATGGCAAAAAAATCTAAATCTGAATATTCGTCCATACGATCTAAATCTTTACCTGCTGAGCCAAGCCCAAGTAATCCAAGTCCATCAGGGTGGTTTTTAATGTTTACTGCAATTTCATTTAATCGATTTTTAAGTAATTTTATTTTATTCATTTCAATTCCACCCGGTAGCAATTAACTACTCGGCTTTGCCTATTAACAAATAAGAAAAAGCACTATTGATTGTAATTTGCCCATTTTTTACCACCACTTGCTGGTTAGAGTAATAATCAAACACTACATCCCCTTCTTTAAATAACGAATAAACGGCAATAGTTTTATCTCCTTTAGGTAAGTCTTTAGCAACTAATACCCGATCTTTTGTTCCTAAAACTCGTTTGAATATATATGGTGATTTATGCAATTGTTGATGTTCGCCTGAGCCAACGGCATCATGTGCATGACGAAATTTACCGAGTTTTCGCCAATGAGCTAAAATTTCTTGAGTCTCTTTTTTTTGTAAGTCTTGCCAATTCATAAAAGTGCGCATACTCACATCACCATATGATCCTTTAACGTACATTGGCCGTGCCAATTCATCACCATAGTAAATTTGTACTCCACCAGGGGCCAACATAAGTTTAAAAGCGGCATCAAAAATATGCTCTCGTTTTCGGTCATAAGAATCTTGATCATCATGCGAGCCAATATAACTCAGAATACCTTTTCCTTTCATTTCACCACTATTTAATATTTGTGAATACTTTGAAAATATCTGTTCGGCTGATTGTGCCGCATGAGCAACAAAACTCATGTTTATTAAGGCATCAAAACCGTAATCAAAAAAATCGACTTGTTTGTCACCATAATCATAAGCACGACTATTTATCACGGTATTTTTAAAACCACTTAAACCCCAATTAAATACCTCACCGACCATATAAAATGGTAAATCATCCTGTATTAGCTCAGGGTGATTATTTTTCCAGATATTAAAAGCAAAGTTACTTTCTGTCTTTAATTCTCTCCAAACCTCTGCTTCAACATGTTTAGCTGTATCTACTCTAAAACCATCTACACCATATTCTTTAACCCAATCTGTTAACCATTTAATAATGTAGTATTTAGGGGCTTTGGGGTAACCCGTGCGTTCAAAAAAAGCATTTAACTCATCAAGCTCTTGCGTTAAGCGTCCCTCACGTTTCCATTTACTTAATAACTGTGGCGGAAGTTCAACATCTGTTTCAATTTCTGTTTTAATATCAGTGAGTGAGGTTGCTAAGGCACATTGAATATTTTGTTGATAACTTGTCCAATTACACAGGGGTCGCGTTCGTACCCATGAAGATGGCCATGCCCAGTCAGACTTAGTTACTGGGCCAGTATGATTAATAATAACATCCAATAAAACTTTAATATTATGCTTATGTGCAGTGGCGATCATTTGCTGTAAATCTGCTTCGCTACCATAGTTAGCATCAATAGCTGTCCAGTCTTTTGGCCAATAACCATGATACGCATAAGTTAAGCCTGATGAATTATCATAACCATGTACTTGTTCTATTAAAGGTGTCATCCAAATCACATCCACGCCCAATTGAGTAAAGTACCCCTGTTTGATTTTTTCAGTAATACCTTTAATATCACCACCAGCAAACCCTCGTAATAGAGCAGATTTCTCGGTGCGTTTGTAGCTATGATCATTCATCGGATCGCCATTATTAAAGCGGTCAGTTAACATAAAATAAACCGTGGCATTTTTCCAAAAAGTTGATGTGGTTTGTTCAGCAAAATTGTTGAACGAAGTTATTATTATTAATAATGATATAATCAATAATGTAATACGCATTACCTTGTTACCTATTTTTGTGTTTTAAAAAAAACATTTATGCCGTTTTGATTATTAAATAGGAACTTAAATATTCTTAAAAAAACTTAAATATTTGATATTTTTCAAATAAAACTTTATAAAAACAATATAAGGAATAGAGCTATGCGTTGCGTAGGCGGAATTTCGGGCTGTTTTTACGTTCATTAAATCTTTTGACCGCCTTGAAGCTGAATAACCACTAAGTGCTCGCAGACATAAAATAATAGATATAAGCATTGCCGTCTTTATCATCATAAGATGACGAATTAGTTGAAGTGAATTTCCACCACTGCTGCTTCGTCATTTCTTTAAAAATGATTTCCCAACTAGGTTGTTCTTTTTCATTGATCAACATTTCACAATAGTGATTTTTACAAGTAATTGAGTTTAAAACCACACCGTTGCTATATTGATGAGTCGTTATAAAATCACTCAAATGATTACTCATTATAAACCCCCAATCTTGATCTTCCGGCTGTTGATGTAAGTCGAAAATTTGATCACGCGTTTTACCGTGAAAATTACTAACCAAAGGAGCAAATTCTTTCGGAAATAGCGCAGCTAATTGATCGTCAGTGACTTTACTTTCATCAAAATCACCTAACCTTCTTGCAAGCATCATAACTTTTTGTTTTGATTGCCGATATGAGTTAGTTAATGCTTTATATTGTTTTTCAAGCTGAGTATTTTTTTCTTGGAGAGATTTGAATTTTTCGGCATTAATTGAAGTGTTTTCGACAGCTTTAACAAGTGTAGCTGTTAACTTCTTTTGAATTGCTTTCGGTGCTTGCGCAATTTGATCAATCTCTACATTAGGCTGCTGATCCTTATGCACCTTATCAACAATTTGTTCTTGTTCAATGATCAGTGTTTGCTTTGTTGGTTGAGATTGCAGAGCTGATGACACAAAATATCCGATAGCAGTGCCAATAAGTAAAAGTGTGATTGCTGGTAGTAATTTCATTTTTCCCTCTGAAAAATAATGCCTGATCAAGTTAATGAAAAATTGTATCAGACAAAATTTGTATTATCATTAGGTTAACCTATTTAATTCTCGGACTACTTATGTCATTAGAAAAACTTTCTAGCCAGCTCAGCGGGCATTTAAGTGGCAGCAAAAAGAAACTTCCTCCTGTAGATGAGTGGCATCCCGATTTTTGTGGTGATATCAATTTACAAATAAAGGCCAACGGTAATTGGTTTTATAATGGCACACTATTTAAACGTTTGTCTCTGGTTAAGCTCTTCGCTTCGGTATTAAAAAAAGATGATGATAAATATTTTTTAGTCACCCCCGTTGAAAAAATTGGCATACAAGTAGATGATGTGCCTTTTGTGTTAACTAACTGGCATTGGCAAGACAACAACCAACAAATAATGATAGTAAGCACCAACTTAGATGATGAATTTATTTTAGATGCAAAGCATCCATTAACACTGACTGAAAATGGTGATTTATACGTGACCGTGCGTCGAAATTTACTCGCAAAAGTGCATCGTAATGTGTATTACCAATGGGTAGATATTGCCAAAGAAGTGCAAACTAACAATGGCACTGAATTGATGGTATACAGTGCCAATGAAAAATTTAGTCTAGGGGTGATTTAGCTAACGTCATCTTCGAGGTCTTTTTAATCGAAGATCTAGGTTCAAGCATGTAATAGCTAGATTACCCGTGAAAAGCGTTGTTGGTTTACTTTCTTTTTCATGTACGCGTCAAACGACATACAAATATTACGAATAAGTAAGCGTGCACTTTGTTGCACGGTGATCGCTTCAGCACTATTGGTGAGTAAGTCATCATCTTGAAAGGTTTTTAATGACGGTAAATCGTTACTAAAATAATCATCAAAATTAAAGCCGTTGATATGACTAAATTTTTCGTTAATTGCTGCTTTACTCACCGTTAAATTACACATTAACTCACGAATAACTTCACCGCGAATAACATCGTCTTGCGTTAACGTTAACCCTTTTTCTACCGCATGTTGATGATCTTCTATTGCTTGATAATAAGCCTTTAAATCTTTTATATTTTGACTGTAACTATTACCAATAGCACTAATTGACGAAACCCCTAAACCCAACAAGTCGCAGTCACCTTTAGTGGTATAACCTTGAAAGTTACGATGTAACTCGCCATTACGTTGTGCAATAGCTAATTCGTCGTTAGGCTTAGCAAAGTGATCCATACCAATAAATTCATAGCCGTAACCACATAATGTTTCTATTGCTAATTTCATTAAAGCAAACTTTTCATCAACACTTGGCAACCATTCGTCACGTAATTTACGCTGTGCAGCAAAACGACTCGGTAAATGAGCGTAGCTAAATAAAGAAATGCGCTCGACATCCCACTCATGCACTTTCGCTAGAGTTTTGCTAAAAGTCTCAGTATTTTGGTGGGGCAAACCATAAATTAAATCGACATTGATAGATTTAAAACCAACTTTTTTGGCCTGTGCAATAAAATCACTAATAAATTGGGTAGACTGCACCCGGTTGATAGTTTGCTGTACCTTTAAATCGATATCTTGTACACCTAAACTTAACCGATTAAACCCTAAGTCAAATAAATGCTGCGCTAAACCTAATTCAATTTCACGAGGATCAATCTCTATACTCATTTCCACTTGTTCAGCAAAGTTAAAGCTATTTTTAAGCAACTCGACTAATTTAGTGATTTGTTGATGAGTTAAGAAGCTTGGTGTGCCACCACCCCAATGCAATTGTTTTACGGTGTAATCACTAAAAAATTCAGCACGCGAAGTAATTTCTTGTGCTAAAAATTCTAAATAAGTATCAGCTTTATCGCGATGACGCGTGATAACTTTATTACAACCGCAGTAATAGCAAAGGCTATGACAAAAAGGGATATGTACATACAGAGACAATTCACGATTCGGCGAAACTTTAATGGCCGTTTTTAAATCGCTGTCTGTAAATTGATCATGAAATTCTAGTGCTGTTGGATATGAGGTATAACGAGGTCCACTAATGTTATATTTGTTAAGTAATTCTTTATCAAAGAAATTATGCTTAACCTGAGTATCATCTAAAACTGAAAGTGTGCGCATTTGGATCACCAGAGGCTTTATGTTCAAAAGATTAATGCGATGATGATAACAAAGCCACTACAGTTAAGACTTGATCAAACGCAAAGCTAATGCAGTTTATTCACAATTTGGTCATCGGTAAATTCGGCGAGCAAGGCTAGATCTTGCATTATGGCATCTTGGTATTGTGCTTCATATTTAAGACGATTATAGTCGTCACGCATACGCTGTTTTTTTGCTAGCTTTTTACGACCATCTAAAATTGCCATCTCTTTTATTTCATTATATAAACCATAAATAGCTGGAAATTTAGCCGCCAAACCTGACGTTGTTTTTAATGAATCTAATAATACACTTAGCCGCCAGCAACCTTCTGATAAATCGCATTGCTGCTCTTGCAGCGCTTTTACTATTATTGCTACACTCTCTAACACATTAGAATCGTGAACTTGTAGCGCGAGTTGCTGTTTTTGTTTTGCTCGTTTTTGGTCGTGGGTTTGGTGTTTTAATTGCCGCAATAATTTCCCAGCATAAAATGCTAGTGCAAAAATAATAATGATTGCTGCAATAATAAAAAGGATCATGCTAGTAGTTTGCCTATAAAACTAAACATTAAAAGCTAATATTTAAAGTTAACATTTAAAATTGGGACAAATCACTATTATCAAGTTTGTCCCAAAGATCAGCCTCATCTTTAGTTCCTTGTAACTTGCCTTGAACAGCGTCTTGTTCCGCTTCTTGATCATCTTCTTCATCCCAACCTAAAAGGCTGCAAATTTCTTGATGTCGTTCCATTTGCTCATTGTAATAATCAACTTCGTGCTCAGACAGTTCAATATTTTGCTCTTGCTTAGCTAAAATAGCTTGCAAGTTCTGATCTTGCTCAATAACCTCTATTTCTTTTTCTAAAGCACTATGATCAATATCAGCATCAACATTCATTGCTGTTGCTGTTTCAACAAATGTTACCGTGGCAATTTTAGCTGATTTTTTCTTATTAGAGTTTTGCTTACTTTCAACTTTTAGTGTTTCTTTGATCAACACTATGGGTTTTTTACTACCAAGGCGGGGATCTCTATTTTGCTTAGCTTGCTGCTGCTCTTTTTGAGGAATGGCTTCTTGCTGACGATTACCCGCTTGCTTACCTTTAGTTTTACGAATACGTTTTTCAACGTTCGCCAATTCTTTTTTACTTAATTTAGGCTTGGCTGTTGGGCCAGAGCTAGGTTTTCTAGATTTTTTTGAGCGTGACATGTGAAGCTACTTAAGAAATTTAACAATAATACCGCTATTTTAGCAAAAATAAGCTGGGGAAAGAACTAATGCAAAAAATAAAAAAGCGATAACCTTGCAGTTATCGCTTCCGGAGGAATTTGCGGTAAAAACCAGCAAACCTATATTTCCAATTCTAATTTGGTATCCTGACCAATTTACACATTCCCTGTTTACAGTGACATATTCCTAATTATTATTTACGTTTCCATACATTGTTTATTGTTCTCGGTCTTCCTGACGCCTTATTGGCTATCCGTAACGCCCTCTGGACTATTATATTATTGTTATATCTTCCTGATATAAAGGAAATCATCCATATTAAATAAGTAGTGCATTTCAAGTGAAATGTCGAAACCTTCCGTAGCTAATTTGTCCATTTTATTATTATTTTTGCTGCTGTTATTATTTTTGCTTGCTGAGCAACTGGTCAATACTTTACCTATCTTTACAAAATGAGCAAGAGCAAATTTGTGTTTTTTTTATTAAAACAACTGTTTTACCAGTTATATCATTGTATTTTAAGTGAAATATTTTTTTACAAAATGATACAAATAATAMTTTTTTAGATAAAATGGGCAATATCTTACAAATAAAATAGCTAAAAGAGTAAGTTTTTTCGTTTATTTTTTCTACGAAAAGCTTCGTCAAACTAGTAATTTTTATATGTAAATCTGTTTTTATTCCTAAACAATCTAAGTTTATTAATTTGCATAGCCATGAAAGATATAACATGCCTATGCATTTTGCTCAGGATCGTCATTCCCGAAATATTCCAATTGGACAATGGATGCCATAGCTTAGTAAAATAGCGGCTTCGCCTCGACCATCTACAAGTAACTTTAAGTTACTTAGAAGACAATGCATGGAGCATATTGTCCTGAATTCACGTCAAAAAAAAGAGACCTCGATAAAACGTCTCGAAGATGTCGATTTTAAAAAATACCTGAGTGATCTACAGAGGCATGATACATAAATGACTTAATCTTGTTCATGTAACCAAGCAGCATGGCGAGGTGCTTTTTTCGTTACCGCCCATTCTTCAACCATAGCGGTACCCACTTCGTTAAGTTGTTTAAATTGCTCAACAGTACCTGTATTCGCAGCAAGCTCTAAACGGTGACCATTAGGATCAAAAAAGTAGATAGATTTAAATACGCCATGATTAACCGGCCCTAATACTTCAACGCCTTTGCTTTCTAATTCTGCTTTCGCGGCAACTAAAGTTTCAAGGCTTTCAACACGTAAAGCTAAATGCTGTACCCAAGCAGGGGTATTTTCATCACGCCCCATATCAGGCGAGTTAGGTATTTCAAAAAAAGCTAATACGTTTTCATTTCCGGCATCTAAAAATATATGCATATATGGATCAGGCGCTTTGGTTGACGGTACTTCGTTTTCAGCAATAGCCAGTACTAAGTCCATATTCAACTTATCTTTATACCAATCGGTAGTTTCTTTGGCATCTTTACAGCGATAAGCCACATGGTGAATTTTTTCAATATTGATCATAACAATCTACTTCTTCAATAATTTACTTTAAATAATGGGCAATTTTTATCACAAACTCGACTTTGCCCCTAATTTTAGGCTTAAATAGTTTTAACTGCTGGTGTCAGCGATCAAGTACGGCTGTATCATTAAGTTTACTAATTAAAATTAGTATCTAAATTTCAACTAATTATATCTTGCCATTGATAAAGTAAACCTTCCTTTTTAACAGCTAATTTTATTGCCGCTGTTGGTGAATCACTAAAATATAAAGTGCTGGTGATTAATTGATCATCACGAAAATAGTGGCAATTCACTGGAGTGTTTGCGCTTAAATGATCCGCTAAACTTTGTAGTGATTTTACATTCACTTTTAAATTATTTACCGCTATCAGCACATCATTAACCGCAATACCCGCTTTAGCGGCAGGCGAATGTTCAAGCACTTGTGTTATTTTTACACCGCCCGCTTGCTCTTTATACAGAGCACCCAAATAAGCAATGTAATCATCACTCACACAAGTATCTAAACTATTGAACTTTTGAAATTTAGCCGCTTGAAAATCAACGCCCGCTCGGTTCAACAACGGCGCTAAATCAACACGCTCTGCTTTATTGAGTAACGCTAAAAATGCTTCGCTAATATCTTCACCACATAAAATATTCACGATATTGAGATAATCGTCTTGTTGCGTGCCAATACTGGTGCGACCAAAATGTATCCATAACTCGCGCATCAAATTATCTAAACTATATTGTCCTTGGGATTTTTCACGAATAGTTAAATCAAGCCACAAAGCGATCAGCGATCCTTTGGTGTAATAGCTAACAATGTTGTTTACCGCATCAGCGCCTTGCTGATAAAACTTAGTCCAAGTGTAATAGCTCGAATCGCTTACCGTTTGCTTTAATTCGCCATCACCGCGATAAACGCGTGTAGCGGTTTTACTTAAAATAGCTAAATAATCGTCAAAGCTAATAATACCCGCACGATATAAAGAAAAATCATCATAATAAGAGGTGATGCCTTCGTAAGCCCAAAGTTGCGTGGTATACACCTCTTGCTGAAGATTGTAAGGCACAAATTCTTGCGGTTTAATGCGACAAACATTCCAGGCGTGAAAATATTCATGCGAACATAAACTCAAAAAAGTTTTATAGTTATCTGTTAATTCTTCTGGTTTATTCGGATTAGGTAAATCAAAGCGACTGGCTTGTAAAATAGTGGAGTTTTTATGTTCTAAACCGCCAAAGCCATCGCTGACTAAATTAGTAATAAACCAATATTCTTTAAACGGTGCTTCACTAAATAAATTGATATGATGCTGGCAAAGTTTGGCAACATCATTCGCAATACGCGTGCGATCACCAAAATGAGCGCCCGCAAACACCATGTGATGAGTTACGCCGGCAACCACAAATTCAAAAGCATCGAAATTGCCCATTTCCACAGGACAATCAATTAAATGAAAATAATTATCGGCATGATATTCACCAAAGGCATATTTATCCGTATTTTCAGCGCGAGTCAACCCCGTAGCTACCCGCCAGTTAGCTTTTAATTGCTCATTTTTAGGAGGATGAATAGTTAAACGGCAAGGCTGGTTTTTTAATTCTTCAATCGCTAAAAAAACCGAACTGCCATTAAAAAATCCTCGTTGACTATCTAAATAGGCAGTACGTACCGATAAATCAAAGGCATACACTTGATACAAAATAACCACTTGCTCATCATTGGCATTTACTTGCCAAGTTTGTTTGTCTATTTTAGTTAACGCTAACGCTTCACCCTGTGCATTTTGTCCACTTATTTGGATAATATTTTTAGCAAAATCACGGATCATATAACTGCCCGGTAACCAAGCGGGTAAAGATAATTGATAGCTTTGTTGCGCTTTGCTAGTAAAAGATAAACTAACACTAAAAAGATGACCATTAGTGTTGTCGGGGAAAATTTGATAATGAATTGAAGACATAAAAAATACTGAAATAAACGGATTATTTCAGCATTATAGCAAGGTGTAATGACTTTTTATAAGCAGTTACAAAATTACCGTTTTATCACCATTTAAACAARTACGCTGTTCGGCATGTAACCGCACCGCATGGCTTAGTGCGGTAGCTTCTAAATCGTGACCTAAATGTACCATTTGCCTAATGGTAAAGGTATGATTAATCGGTTTTACTTCTTGAGCAATAATAGGCCCTTCATCTAAGTCTGGGGTAACATAATGCGCGGTCGCACCAATAATTTTCACGCCGCGAGCATGGGCTTGATGATAGGGTTTCGCTCCTTTAAAACTGGGTAAAAATGAGTGATGAATATTAATCGCCGAACCTTTTATTTTACTACATAAGTCATCTGACAAAATTTGCATATAACGGGCTAATACGAGCAATTCACTATTAGCATTTTCCATTACCGCTAAAATTTTAGCTTCTTGCTCTGTTCTATTAACTGGAGAAATAGGCAAATGATGAAATGGCACATCATGCCACTGCGCTAATTTTTCACAATCTTGATGATTAGAAATAATCGCGGCAACATTAACTGGCAGCACGCCAGCTTTCCATTTGGTTAATAGTGAAACTAAACAATGATCGTCCTTGGATACCGCAATAACAATATTGGGAAAATCATCTTTATCACGTAATCGATAGGTCATGCCAAGTGTTTTGGCTAAAACATCTAGCGCTAGTGTAAATTCGTCAATAGACACCTTTAAATTACGATCATCAAAGGCAACACGAGAAAAAAATTGCTCAGTGTATGGGTCACTATATTGTGAAGTTTCGGTTATAAACGCACCATGTGCAAATAAGCATTGGCTGACTTTAGCTAATACACCGCAAGTATCTGGGCATTGCCAAGTTAAAATATAATGATGTAAGTTTTCCATAAATTTTATCTTTTTTAATTTTTTAAATAGCGCATTAAAATGTTAGCGAGCCGTTAAGATTGCCGTATTTACTGACATTTGGCTAGTATAAATTACGATGCTTTTAGTAATTAATCTTCTAAAATATTACTTTCATCGACTTAACAGAGTAAATTCCGTCAGTTTCCGCTCAATACCGTTTTGCGGTTTAACATTATTTAAATTTTAGGTATTATCTAAATCTACAGAAATAATTAAAAAAATTCTTCCAATTTTATCAGCTTACTATTAAAAATAATTCAATAAAGCCATAATACACTAAAGGTTTTCTCATAGGTTATAACGATGGATTTAGGTCATAGTGTAGGTGCGGAAATCGTATTTGTAGCCACTTTAACAATCACTTTTTTTGCTGCCTATTTAGGTAGAAAACATTCAAAAGTTAATAACCGTGGTTTGGCTAATGAAAAGTTAAATAAGTGGTTAATTGGTTTAAGTGCCGGAGCTACTGCCAATAGTGGCTTTATTGTTACCGGTGCCGTAGGGTTAGGCTATAGCTTTGGCCCGCAATGGTTATTTTTACCTATTGCTTGGTTTTTAGGTGATTTGATTTTTTGGCGGTATTGTCCAGATCGCATTAATAAAGTCGGAAAAGTTACTGGCGTTACCACTTTATCTGAATTATTAAAATCAGGCTTATCAGGTAAATTCGCCACTGCATCGTCGATACTGGCGACATTATTAATCGTTATTTGTTTAGGTGCATACACTTCCGCACAATGGCTTGCCGGACAAAAATTTGTTGCTGGCGCATTTGAGTTATCAGCAACATGGTCATTATTATTATTTTCAACGTTGATCATTGCTTATACCAGTATTGGTGGTTTTAGAGGATCGGTATATGCCGATGCAGTACAAGCCGTTATTCGTATTATTGGTACTTTATTAGCACTTGTACTTGTTTCCTTTTATGCCATTAATCATCACCTTGAATTTATTAACAATTGGCAAGCCGCAGGAGAAAGCTTTAACCAATGGCTACCGGGAAATTCTCTCAGTGCATTTATCTTTTTTATACTCGGCTATGCGTTTGCTGCTTTTGGTTTTGGTTTGGGGCAACCGCAACTAGTTTCTCGTTACCTCGCAGGTCGCAGCCCAGAAGAAACCAAATCAGCACAATGGATTTACATTGGTTTTGTACAATTTACTTGGCTGTCAATGACCTTGTTCGGTGTACTGCTGCGTGGAGTAATGCCTGATATTAGCGATCCTGAGGCAGGGTTAAGCATTTTTTTTCACTCACATTTTAGCGGTATTATCAGTGGAATTATTATTGCGGATATTTTTTCAACTATTGCGGCTACCTCAAACTCTTTGTTAGTAGCAATGGCTCAAGCGGTTCTTCATGGTGTTTTTCCTAAATCAGTATCAGAAAACTCACGTTTGAGCATTACTATGGTTTTTATTCTAGGGGCGATAACTATGATTGGCTCCGTGTTATTAGCCGATAAAAGCACTGTTTTTGCAATCGCTATAGGGGCAATTTCATTAATGGCATCGGGTCTAGCGGCGCCTGTTTTAATTAAAATATTCAATCACCCGCGTAGTGGCACATCACTATTCATTTCAATGGTTATGGGGCTAGTGTCAGCATCTTTATGGAAATACAGCGAGATGAGCAATATTTTAAATGAGGCCGCTATTGGTATTAGCATCGGTTTTATTAGTAATTATTTATTTATGTTGCGAACAAAAAAAATAGAAAATAAGAAGTTATCAATGGAGCGACAACAATAATGGCTATTCCAGAGTGGAAATTAAAAAAAGAAATCGTCCGTATTGCTTTTGGGCAAATGCGCCAAAATGACGTACCTGATCAAGTCATGGATGCGAACAATTTTGATGAACAACAATACGGTTTTGGTTGGGATAACTTACTCGAAATGTATGGTCATCGTTTTGATAAGGAACGTATCAACGTTGGACCTAATTCTAAATATAGAACCTTTTTTAATGAACTTAGTGAGCAATTAGGCTGTGATGAAGTCGTGCCTGGCACCACCATTATTGAGAATTCCGCCTTTGAGTTTATAAAAACATTGCCTTCTATAACTATCGAAAAACTCATTGATGCCTTAAACCAAGGTGGTGTGCAACTAGACTTTCGCCCTGCCCTAAGTAAGCTACTCAGCAGCTTAAATAACAAATTAACTATTGATGTAAAAAACACTCAAGCACAAGAACTCAACTTGTTTTCCACTGTGGGTAAATCTTGGTATCCCATTTACTACACCCCCAGTGAAAATTTACCGACCATTCAAGAAGGCCTACAATGTGGTCATATTGATCAATCACTTTATTATCAAAATACTGATGCGGTAAACCGTTGGTTTTCAATTACTAATGACGAGTTTTATACTGGCTTTGATCAATGTAAAACTGGCTTACTTAAATTGATAAGACTCAAACACTGGCGCGATTTTGTTAGCCAAAAAGATTGTGATGGCATTGTAATGTTGTGTGGTGGTGGCGCTCACAGTAAAGACGCGGTGTTAATAAAATGCTTACTTGATACCATTAAAGAAAGAGATAAACAACAACCGTTACAAGGTAAATTAAAATACACTTTGGTTGATCGTAGCAGCGCCATGCTCGAATTATCGCGTACCCGTATTGAAGAATTACTCGATAAAAGAGACGGTCATGACTATATCGAAATAAAAGCCTTAAGACGTGATGTAATGGCAATGAATGGTTCAGAGCCAGTTCGCAGCAAAGGTTCTTTAGCTTGGTTTATTACCGGTGGCACGTTAGGTAACCTTGATGAAAGTCGCTTTTTTGCCAGCCTTGAAAATGTTTCCCAACAAGGTGATTTATTGATCCTTGGTGTTGGTTGTGTTGATGAAAATGGCGAATTAGATCTACAAGCCCTTGCCCAAGAATATGAGCGTGATGTTGTTAAAGATTTAGTTTCGGTGCCATTAAGCGCAGTATGGAGCACATTAAGCACCGATGAAAGCCCTGACGAAGCATTGAATTCAATTCAAGTTGAAGCGGTTAGCGGTACTTATAGTGCGGTTGAAAATTCCGTTACGGTAGTGGCTAAATTACCCAGCAAAACCATGGGCGAAATCATCTTGTTTAAATCTAGCCGTTATCACGAAAAAAGTTTGATCGCTTTTGCCAAAAAATATCAATGGCAGCACATCACCAGTATTGATGGCTTAGACAGCTCATTTAAACAAATAGTTTTGCAACGCGTGTAACACTAGGCTTTTTAACTTAATAAAGTCGCTATTTTTCAGGTGTTAGCTGGTGCTTATTCTCAATATACAGCTGTTCAACTTTTTCGCGCGCCCATGGGGTTTTACGTAAAAATTTTAAGCTTGATTGTATACTCGGATCTTGCGTGAAACACTTAATTTTGACTTGTTTACCTAAATAATCAAAACCAAAATGATCGACCAATTGGGTCACCAATACTTTTAGTGTAATACCGTGTAAAGGGTTATAAGGTTGATTATCCATGATACGTTTCGTTTTTGTAGGTCGAAGCTCGCTTCGAATAAAATGCGTAAGGCGAAATTAGAACGTATCCTACATGGATGTATGCGCTTAAACAATAAAAGAGCAACCCTTATTCCATTACATGGCTATGCAGATAACTCAGGTATTTATACTAATCGTCATCTTCGAGACGCTTTTGTCGAAGATCTCCTGCTTTTTGCTGTAGATTCTCGCTTAAAAGACTGCGGGAATGACGATCCTGAGCCAAGTACATAGGCATGTTCCATTATAACAAGCGTTGCTACTAGATTTACCCCGGTTAAAGCAAGCTTTAACCGACAAGTATGTTTACAAATAAACGGTTATTTAGCCAAATAATTCGCTAACTGTTCACTACCGCCAATATGTTTACCGTTAATAAACACTTGCGGCACGGTAACTTCGCCGCTTACAGCACGCAAACCTTTTAAATTAACATCGCTACCCACAACAATTTCTTCATAACTTAAACCATGTTCGTTTAAAGCCACTTTAGCTTTAGCACAAAATGAGCATCCGACTTTACTAAATAAAGTAATATCATCAGGTACGCTAGCGTTAGCATTAATGTAGTTGAGCATAGTATCGGCATCTGATACTTCAAATGGGTCACCCGGTTTGTTTGGCTCAACGAACATTTTTTCAATCACGCCATTTTTAACCAGCATTGCATAACGCCAACTACGTTTGCCAAAACCTAGCTCTTTTTTGTCAACCAATAAGCCCATCGCCTCGGTAAATTCGCCGTTACCATCAGGGATCAAAGTAACATTATCGGCTTCTTGATCTTCTGCCCAAGCATTCATTACAAACGTGTCGTTAACCGACATACACACAATTTCATCAACGCCATTGTCTTTTAAAACACTGGCTAATTCATTATAACGAGGTAAATGTGWTGAYGARCAWGTTGGYGTAAASGCRCCKGGYARAGAAAAYACYACCACWGTTTTNSYTGNWAAAAATMTCSTSGCTRYYRCGNGYTACNCCAATYGTCAYYTWYACGMATARKRAAWKTWACNGCSGGRAMCTTNTTGACCTTCTTTAYTKTNWWRATWA
>NVTW01000007.1:0-3454 GCA_002401725.1 Gammaproteobacteria bacterium | reverse complement strand
ATYTGTAGACATNATCWTTTCCTNTAMTTNTWAWYRTWMCWRATNTKGTNTTAGYAAAAACTTGTCACAAGTATGGTCGAGAAATAGAAAAAGGTAAAACTGATAAAATCAATGATCACGATAGAAATTTTCGATGATAATTAGCTTTTATAATAAAATTTCATGTTTATGCCAGTAGCTGGGATATTCATTTTAACCGTCATCTTCAAGGTCTTTAAATTGAAGGTCTTGTGTGTTTTGACGTGGTTCCCCGCTTAAAAGACTGCGGGGATGACGATCCTGCACCAAGCGAGGATGGCGATCCTGCACCCAATGCAGAGACAATATCTTAAGATAGTATTTCGTAAAAATACTTATTCGGAATCGGTTAAATCGACTTGGCAGCGTTGCTGGTACATTTCACGCGCTTTATTAAATTCAGGAACGGCTGCTGGTGTAGTATAAGGTTTTAAAATAACAAGAATTTTTAATACCCCTTGATAAAAAACCGCATCAGTTATTTCAACATCAATATTTTGGGTTTGATAAAAACTTAACCAAAAAGTATTCACTAAACGTAAAATACTAACAATATCGCCGAGTTCGCTATCTTCAAA
This sequence comes from Gammaproteobacteria bacterium, assembly GCA_002401725.1. Lineage (GTDB taxonomy): Bacteria > Pseudomonadota > Gammaproteobacteria > Enterobacterales > Alteromonadaceae. The sequence continues at coordinate 2,858 of NVTW01000007.1, read as the reverse complement.
ATCAATAATTTTAGAGTCACGCAACGAGATTAATAATTGGCTCACTCGTTCAGCAATTGACTGTTGCACCTCAACATATTTTTCACGTAAATTAGGGTTTTTATCTAAAAGTACCGGTAAGTTACTATAAAAGAATCGAAACTTCATCATCATTTGAAAAACCGCATCCATGTACATGATAATAGCATCTAACGACTTTATTTCAGGGGTAACCTGTGGAAAGGTTTCTAACAACAAATTACGCGCATATTCATCGTAAATGGACAAAATTATGTCTTCTTTATTACGAAAATGATAATACAAGTTTCCGGGACTAATACCTAAATGAGCAGCAATATGATTAGTGGTAACATTTCTTTCACCTCGTTCATTGAATAACTCAATGCTGGCTTTAATAATCTTATCGCGTGTCTTCATAGGCTTCTTGTGTTTTTTGTAATTGAATAATTATTCACATCATATTATCAATTTTTGAGGTAAATAAAAGCATTTTGGAGTAAAAGCTTTAACCTTTTTTATTTGATAACTTGTAACAAGAGCAAATTGGCGATTACAATAGTGATCACAATAACTAAATTAAAACACTATTTATGACTGTAAAAGCAATTTATCCCGGTACTTTTGATCCTGTAACTAATGGCCATACCGACTTAATTGAGCGCGCAAGCCGTTTATTTACCCATGTAATTATTGGCGTTGCCTCTAGCCCAAGTAAAAAGCCGATGTTTGATTTAGAGCATAGAGTTAACATGCTAAAAGAAGTGTCGAAACATTTAACTAATGTCTCGGTTATTGGCTTTAGCGGCTTACTGGTCGACTTTGCTAAAGAACATCAAGCCAATGTATTAATTCGCGGTTTACGGGCGGTTTCAGACTTTGAGTATGAATTTCAACTCGCTAATATGAACCGACGTTTATCACCTGATCTCGAAAGTGTATTTTTAACGCCCGCCGAAGAAAACTCATTTATTTCATCAACTTTAGTAAAAGAGGTAGCGTTGCACCATGGTGATGTTGACCAGTTTGTTCATGGTGAGGTTAAACAAGCGCTTATGGAAAAATTGCATAAATAAAAGCTTTTTTTCATCCGTGATTTAAATACATTAAAATCACCTTTTTTATCTTGACACTTACCAAAAAACATCAATTTTATCACTTAACGAATATCTGTAAGTTTCATTTACAAAATATAAAACTCAGCGCCAAATTGACAATCTTCCATTACTTAACTATATAAAGACTACGAAAATAATATTACTGAGCCAAGCGCATATACATGTTTCTTAAATAGCTKWTRKWSMYWMWYWYSWKTRKKKYWAWKWAAAAATATAACTTTTTATAATTAAGGATTGTTAACATGTTATTCGACAGTAAAATAAAAAAACATTTAAAAGACACCGAACTAGAATTATCAACCGCATTGGCAACCATTACTTCAATTAAAAATTCAGTAGCTACAATCGAATTTTCACCTGATGGCACGATACTAAGTGCAAACGATCTTTTTTTAGGGTCAGTCGAGTATAAATTAAATGAGGTGGTTAATAAGCATCATTCAATGTTCTGCAAAAAAGATTACATTAACTCGGCTGAATATTCACGTTTTTGGTCTGATTTAGCTAATGGCCAAAGCAATAAAGGTACTTTCGAACGTGTTACAAAAAATGGGCAAATAATACAATTGGAGGCAACTTATTTTCCTATTATAATTAACGGTAAAGTTGAGCGCGTAATGAAAATAGCAAGCGATATAACACCTACCGTTGAAAAAAACATTGAAATTGAAAACATTTTATCCGCATTAGACAAGTCACTTGCCATCATAGAATTTACACCTCAAGGTAAAGTGATTACGGCGAATAATAACTTTTTAAACGTTATTGATTACACCTTGAATGAAATTATCAACAAAGAACATCGAATGTTTTGTGATGAACAGTTTTATAGTGAAAACCCTCATTTTTGGGACGATCTAGGAAATGGTTTATTCAAATCAGGGCGATTTCCTCGAAAAAATAAATCAGGTAAAATCATTTGGCTCGAAGCAACTTATAATCCTATTTTTAACGCCGAAGGAGGAGTAATTAAAATTGTTAAATTTGCCACCGATATAACGCTTCAAGTCGAGCGGAATCAGGTAGTTGAACAAGCTTCTCAAGTAGCACACAGCACCGCAGAAGAAACCGCTCAAGTTGCAAAAGACGGCATGGGTTCGCTTAATTCTTCAGTAAAAATATCTTCTGAAATTTATGAGCATGTTAACAAAACCTCGGAAAAGATAAATTTATTGAATGAACAATCTAAAAGTATCGTTGAGATTGTTTCAACAATCAGCTCCATAGCAGAACAAACGAATTTATTAGCACTTAATGCGGCGATTGAAGCCGCTAGAGCAGGAGAACAAGGACGAGGGTTTTCTGTGGTCGCCGATGAGGTAAGAAACTTAGCCTCTAGAACTGCTCAATCTACAGCAGATATTGATGCTGTTGTTTTAGATAACCAAAAATTAACCAAAGAAGTTACTGTTTTAATGGAGGATGTTGCTAAAATATCGAATCAGGGTAGAGATAGAATTATGGAAGTGAGTGCTATTATGGATGAGATTTTAAAAGGTGCAGAAAATGTTTCAAGTGTGGTGTTGGAAATTACAGAATAAATTAACACCAACCCATATAATTTCAGGGCAATCGCATTAAAATATTTGTAGCACTTTTAGTAAGTAGTCATTATCCCAGCCTGCCATTTGCCGCTTAATTTTAATGCCCACTTTATGCTCTGTTTCTGACTTCAGAAGGTTTAAAGATATATGGCGTAATATTGCCATATTTTGATCTGCAAAACCCTTACGAATTCTACAA
>NVTW01000045.1 GCA_002401725.1 Gammaproteobacteria bacterium | reverse complement strand
TATTGTTAAGTATTCAATGAATAGCTTTGCAATACCAATGGCTAATGGCGGGGTTTCTCATGGGGCATATTAGGGTAAGAAAAGAAACCAATAAGCTGTATTTCGATTTTATGTACCGAAATACACGTTGTCGCGAACAAACAACACTGGTTGACTCACCAGCTAATCGTAAGAAATTACACAAGGTGTTAGATCATATTGATGCACAGATATTGTTAAATCAATTTGATTATCAACAACAATTTCCGCAAAGCAAAATGGTCTCTAAACTTGAGATCAAACAAAACGTGGTTAAAGAGCATCTCAGCTCAGTACCTACTTTTAAGGAATTTGCAAATACTTGGTTCAATGAGGCAAAAGTAGGTTGGCGTTTAAATTACATTCGTAATGTTAGCTTAGTTATTAATAATCGATTAATTCCTGATTTTGGTGAAGATAAAGTTGACGAGGTTACTAAAGCAGATCTATTACAATTTAGATCTCAACTTTCAGAAGTTAAGCAAAAAAATGGTGATTTATTATCTGCTAGTCATATTAATCGCCATATGAAAATTTTAAGAATGATTTTCAATGAAGCGGCTGATCGTTTTAATTTCTCAACCCCTTATCGCAACATTAAGCTACTTAAAGTGCCAATTACTCAAATTGAAGTGTTCACATTAGAGGAAGCGAATTCAATTTTATCTAATGTAAATCCAGATTTTAAAAGTTATTACACTGTTCGATTTTTTACGGGTATGCGATCTAGTGAGATCAATGGACTTAAGTGGCGTTATATCGATTTCAAACAAAAATTGATCATGGTAAGGGAAAGTTGGCGTAATGGACAAAGTGAATACACCAAAAACGATTCAAGCCAACGTGAAATTCATATGTCTGGGCCAGTTTATGATGCGCTATTAGCTCAAAAGCAAAAAACGGGGCAATTTGACTTTGTTTTCACCAATCGCTTGGGCAGACCCTTAGATCAAACCAATCTGGCTAACCGAATATGGTATCCGGTGTTAAATAAATTGGGGTTACGCAAACGTGTGCAATATCAAACTCGTCATACCGCCGCAACACTTTGGTTAGCCAGTGGTGAAAATCCAGAATGGATAGCAAGGCAAATGGGGCACAGCAGTACACAAATGTTATTTAAAGTGTACTCACGGTTTGTCCCTAACCTCACACGCCAAGACGGCAGTGCGTTCGAGCGTTTACTTCTTTCATCAACAACACAGGATCATGAACATGAAAAACATTAATCAAACAATAGCGTTTAATCACTCAATTCAACCACCCTTATCAAATGCCGCTAATTTTAAGCGTTTTAAAGGTTATTACTGTGTTATTAGTTGCGTAAAAAAAATCGATAAATTTGACCTGTCTTATTGGGTAATTGAACTGTCAGATAGTAGTGCCACCATCAAGGTGTTTTGTTTTAATAACCCTCTCAATATACATCACATAAAACCTTTTGGTCTTATTCATATTGAAGCCACGGTAAAAGAGGCCAATGGACAACATTATATTAATAGTGCCATCGTATACCCCGTTGATAGTGCGCAACAGTTGGCACACTTTACGTTAAGTTTACTGCCGCAAGCATACTGTCATAAACCTGAATTACTTCGTCGATTTAGCACCTTGGTTAAACAAATACACTCTAGGGTTTTAACGCGATTTCTTGCCCATGTGTTAGCTGATAATGTCGTGAGTTATCGTTATTTACAATGCCCTGCCAGTTTACGACATCATCATCACTATTCAGGAGGATTACTTGAGCACTCCATTGAGGTGGCTGAGCAATTAATTAACCAACATAGCGTTAATGAAAAAAAGTTCACGCAAAAAGAGCGTGACATTGCCATTGTTGCTGCATTATTACACGACATTGGTAAAACACGCACCTTGACCTGTGACGGTAAACGAACCGCCTTAGGGATGATGGTTGACCATGATGAGTTAACCCTTGAGGTGTGTGCTAGTGCGTTAGTCACGCTAGATAAAACTGATGCGTCCTCGGCGATGCTATTGCGTCATATTTGGGCCTGTGCCACGCCTAATGCACGTTATGGCTATCAAGCCATTACCCCCATTGCCACCGCATTGCACAGGGCCGACCATCAAAGTGCAAACAACCCCTTTAACCTTAACAACAAAATCGCGTAATTGTGGAGAAATACATGAACAGTCATAATGTAACAGACATGCCAAAAACACCCTTAGTCATCAACACCATCGCTGTGGTTGATCAAGAAAAAAATCCGTCCATCACCACCTACAAACAATGGTTAATTGATAATGCCGCACGTTTGCCACCACCGTGGTCAGAAGACCATCACTTTATTGCCACCGAATGTTACCAGCGATTTATTCAATTACATCAACATGATTTTAATTGCCATAAACACGCCATTGATTTAATTGAAAATAAAAGCCAAACCTATCAGCATATTGAATCGGTTTGGGTAACACTGCAAACCTCAGATTTTGCCGGTAAGCTTTCGTTGGTACTTGGGGACGACTATAACGAAGTAACTCTAGCATCATTAAAGGATATTCATTTAATGGAGCCCATCGTTCCAGCCTATCATGAACGTAAAATAGAGTTATTCACTGCCTTTACTCCTGAGCTGACTCATGTCTGTTTAAAGCCAGGGCAAGAAATTTATCTAAGGGTTATAGGGGGCTTACTCATTACCGACAATATTTTAATTCATTCAACGGTATTGGCGTAATGGTATCGATTGGTCGCGCTACCGACCTAGCGCGGGCAGTCTTTATTTAGCCTTGATTGTCTCGATAGGGGAAGCGCCCTAAACGGCTTATTAAAGAAATTAAACTAATTAAAGTAATTAAAGTAAATGAGGAGAAAAGTGGTGGCTAGACATCCTGAAGTATCAGAAAAATCAATTATTCAAGCAGGCATTGAATTAGAGGAATTGAGTAAAATACCAAACCCTGGCGCCATACGCGCTCATCTTGGTTACCGTGGAGGACTCATGCGAATAAAATCTATTTGGGAAGATTTTAGTAAAAAACGTCAACAACAGTTATTACCCGAAAAAACGTTCGAACGCTCCTTTGATACTTTACCTGATAATTATACTGACAATGTTACTGTCTTAATGACGCGTGTTTCTACCGCTATAGAGCAGTTAGCGCTWGARGCRTATGAGCACGGTCAATCGYTGTTTGAAAAACGCTTTAAAGTACACGAAAAGTCACAACAAGAGAAAATATCTTTTTATATTGACGCTGAAAAATCGGCTGATRAATCGATAACTCGGCTAGAGTCAGAGCTCGATGYGATGCAAACAGAATTACAACAACTGGCCGAACAAAACGCTAMATTRTTGATGGAAAATGCTGAATTCAAAGGGCGATTATCGGTTTACGAGACAAAATTTTCTGAGCCRGTGCAATAAGCCAAGGAAACATAATRACRTGTCACTTTATTGTATGAACAAAGAGGTAGTGATGAATAAACTTTTCCCTRAAAATAACCGTGTAAATAAACCCATTGAATTTTGTGCAGCGCATTTTGARGCGTTTAACRCCCTKGAGTACRCACAACAGTCTCAATTACTCACCAGTGTTTCACTTGAGTTGTTCGCAACCGCYTGCTGTTTGATAATTGATATGAACTATTTRCARGCACTGTTAACGTGTTTAGATGAGGAGCAGTCTCAATTTGTATTATCTGCTATTCATAAAAAACAGTTATTAMAACCTAGCCCCCTTTTTATTACCCGCGTACAAAAAATGCTCATCTCACTACACACGATGTTTAGTGAAGTCATTGGTGATGTGGGTGAGTTTACCGTCACGTCCAATGTTGATATGACAGAGTACGAWARYGATTTGGCTGCTCTGGAAGCGCTTGCTGTTATAGGCAACAATAGTGATGACATTAAGCGTGAAACCAACGCATTGTTTTGTGAGCAAACSTTACTTGARAATATAAAAAAAGTGGCTAAAAAAGACGAAGCTAASTATCAARCGGTATTAGCGGCAGGTGCCTTAAAACGTTTATATGYYCCTCRWMAKRCWTMKCTTCATCAACTGGATGAATTAGCACAACGTTTTCCTAATTTTAAAGCGGTTATTACGTTAATTAAAAGTAGCATTCAAATCAGYTTACTCGGTGGTGAGGCTTTTTCATTTCCTATCCTTAATCTGCAAGGTGAGCCGGGKTGTGGTAAAACCTGTTTTGTAAAAGCRTTAGCTGACACCTTAACACTTGAGTTTTTTATGCTCAATGTGGCGTCAATGAGTGGCCGGTTTGAACTTGTGGGAGGAAATAAACAATACGGTGATGCCGATATGGGCGCTATTGGGCAAATAATGTGTGTCGAAGCAAAAACGTTTCAGCCCTTAATTTTAATCGATGAACTTTGCATGGCAAGAGACAACACCAGTGACAGTGTTATTCAGCCCCTTTACAGCTTATTTGATAGGGAGCAGCGTAAATCGTTTAAAGAGCATTACTTAGCTCTCGAACTTGATTTATCCGGTACGTTAATTATCACCACCACCAACAACTTTGAACAGTTAAAACCGGCACTTAAATCTCGCTTAGTCAATTTTGAGATAAAACCACCCACTAAAAAACAAATGCACGGTATTGTCGCGACCCTCTATAATGAGTCGCTGACAGAGTTGGCTTTAACACCGTATTTTAAACCCGAATTACCCACCACCGTGTTGTCATTATTGGCTAAAACATCACCTCGTGTAGCTAAAGAGGAAATACGTTTAGCCATAGGACAAGCCTGCTCCCACGCCAAACAAAACGCAAAAATAACACTGGATGTAAATGATTTTGATACCGCAAAGGTTGAAAATGCTACTAAGACCTTATCACGATTGAAAAAAGTGGGTGAATTGCATTAAATAAGTCTAAGCACATTAATTGAACCGTTATTTGTAGAGTAAAACCAACCCATAGTTCTATCCCTTTACCATATTCAGCTATACCATCAAAAACTTTATGTCTTGGTATTTACAAGTTATAGCATAGTCAAATCAATATAAACAATACCTGTTGATTTTGCTCTACGTTTTGTCATATATGCACATAAGGAAACTAAATTAGTGAGGTCATTCAGAGTAATCGTATTAAAATATTTGTAGAACTTTAAGCAGATAATTTCTAATTAACTCCAAAACCTGAGTGACTAATTGGCTAATTTATATATAATTTTCAGTTTAAAGTTCCCAATTTAGATAAATTAAAATATGATAGGTGTTTAGTCTGGTATTTTTATCTACAACTCAGGATGAGAAAGTGCGACATCGAGAAGATTTAAGCGTTTTATCAAAACCATCACCATATGCAGTGTCTACTGAGCGTGATGAATCAATTTCAGTGCACTTAGATGCAGTCAAAAACTATCTGTACATTGAAACAGATATAGAAAGAGACTTTAAAAAGTCACTGACTTCATTATCGCCTTCAGATAAAAAATATTTTTTTATGCGGACCTAAATCTAAAAACAACATTTCAAAATTGAGGTAGATTGGATATGACACCAGAAGAAATTTTAGACTCCGCTTCTCCTGAAGTGCGAGATGTTATTATAGAAATAATAAAAATTGAAAAAGCTTATAGACACTATCAAAACACTATAGAAGAAAAGGAAAAGCAAATAGCAGGAAAAATTCAAAAGTTTATTGAGGGGATAACTAAATGAAATTGAAAAGCCTTAGTTTATTCAACTATAGACAATTTTTTGATGAAAATATTTTGAATTTTTCCACTGATAAAGATAAAAAAATCACCGTTATTCATGGTGAAAATGGTGCTGGGAAAACTTCGATTCTAAACGCATTCAAATGGTGTTTTTATGGTGAAGTAGATTTTGATACTGGAACTGAAAGCTTGCTCAATGAGCAGTCTGAAGCTGAAGCTAAAGAAAATGAAGAAGTTCAATGTTCTGTTACGGTTAAATTTATTCATGAGGATGTCACATACAATGCGAATAGAAAGCAACTCTATAAGAAATACTCCAAAAACTCTATAGAAAAAATAGGATTTTCAATATTTACTTTGGAGTGGATTGATAGTGATTCTGGCGAGAGAAAGGTGTCAAATAACCCTGAAAACTATATAAATCAAGTATTACCTAAATCATTACATAGCTATTTCTTTTTTAATGGTGAGAGAATAGAGAAGCTCGCAAATTCATCATCAGCAGGTGATATAAAGCACGCTATAAAGTCAATTATGGGACTTCAAGTAATTGAAAGGGGTAAAGAACATATAGATGACTACGTCATTAAGAACTTTAAAAAGGAAATGAAGTCTCATGCGAGCCAGTCTGAATTAGCAAAAGCTTTAGAACAAGAAGAATCTTTTACGAAAGATCTAAAAGATAAGAAACTTGAATTAAAGAATTTTCATAAAACTCAAAAGGAACTTGTACTTGCGATTGGCGATATAGACAACAAACTAGCAGATATTAAAGAGTCAGCTCAATTACAGCAAAGACGTAATGAGATTAACGAAAGAATAAGTAACATCAGGGAAGAACTAGAGACTAATAAGACGTCTCTTAGCTACGAAATATCTAAGAAAGGTTTTCTTGCCTTTTTTAATCGAACAGCAGACAAAGTACAAAATATATTGGATGACAAAAGAGCAAAAGGAGAATTGCCATATAAAATTCGAGGGCAATTTATAGATGATCTGTTACATGATGGTTATTGCATTTGTGGGACTGACATATCTAATGAAACTGAAGCTGCGTCTATATTGAGACGATATAAATCAAAAGCTTCATCAAAGTCTATGGAAGATTCTTTTGTTGAGTTATCTGGAGGGTTGAAGCATATCACCCCGCAAAGGCAATCCTTATTTGAAGCGTTAAAAAACCTGCAAACAACACGAAAAAAATTAATTGAAGAAAGGCATAAGCTACTAGGTGAATTAGATACCATCTCTAATGATGTTGGAATTATTGAAGAGGCTTCAGAATTAGAAGAAAAAAGAAAAGAACTTGAATCACAAAAAGATTTAATTACAGAAAATATTGGTCATCTAAAAGAAACTATTAAAAAAATTACAGAAAATCTCAAGGAAGCTGAAAAGCTACGCAAAAAACTATCTGAAAGCGAGCAAGAGAAAACAGTTATTAAAAAACGCGTAAGTATAGCTGAAGAAAGCTCAGTTATTTTAGGAAAATTATTCGATACTCTTTCTGAAACTATCAAAACGAAATTGTCGGTTAGAGTAAATGAAGTCTTTAAAAAAATTATTCGAAAAGACTACTGGGCTGAAATTGATGACCATTATGCTCTTCAGATATTTAAAGATATACCTGGACGAGGAAAGCAAATAGTTACAGAGAAATCCACAGGTGAAAGCCAAATAACAAGCTTGGCCTTCATATCATGTATTGTAAACTTAGCTAAAGAAAACGAAGAAAAAGCTAACGGACTAGCGCAAGGAGGAATCTTTCCTATAGTCATGGATTCACCTTTTGGAACTTTGGACGATGGTTATCGCTCATTAATTGCCCGGTATATTCCTGAACTGGCGGAACAAATTATAGTTTTTGTATCATCTTCGCAGTGGAAAGGCTCAGTCCAACAAGAGTTTATTGATTCGGTCAGCGTTCATAATAGCCTAGTGTATTACGACCCTAAATTGGAAGGAAAAGAAACAGACATCGTTAAACGCAGTGATACTTATGAAAGAACTGAAATATGTGAGGGATATTATGACAGATAGAGTGAGAAGAGCTGAAAAATTTGATGCTGTTTTAAAGTTATTGAAAGATGAAGAAAAAATATTTTCATCTTATAAAGATGTATTAGTTTTTGCAGCTTGTTTAGCGAAATCGAGAGGTCAGGTAAAAGAAGAGTTCTCAAAATCTTCTGAGCCTATACCTTTACACGTATTTAATGGTGAGTTTGATATGACAGTAATCAGTGCTATTGCCATATCTGAACCTAATGATTGCGAAGTAAATTTCCTATCGGAGAAAAATCAAGATAGGAAAATACTCATATTTGAAGAATACGCTGCTTCTGGTTTGAAAATTATTGCAGAAGAAGTTCTAGGTAGAGGTAAAAATATTTTGGAATCATTTGTTGAGCTACTTGCAGACGAAGATGGCGACTCTAATTTAATTAATGATATCTCAGCCTTAACATTGTAGAGAAATCAGTTGATGCCATCAAACATTTCATTTTCAGAACCTATCATTCACTCTGATAAGAGAGGGAAAAGAGTGCAAGGACGAATTGCTTTAGGTATAGAGTTTTTAGAAGCGATTGAGCAATTTCCCTTCACATTTTCAAAGTTAGAAGGTTTTTTTGTTACAGAAGATGAGTTCCAGACATTTATAGATAAGAGTGGAAATAAAATAAACTCAAATAGTCCTACAATTGAAGATAAGAACCTGATTCCTAGATTAGTAGAACGAATTAAAGAAGAATCAGAAATAAGTGTAAGGGCCCAAAACATAATTTTGCGAGCCTCTCTTGATAATGTTGAATTGAGTTATAGTGACCTAAATAGATCAATAAAAGATAAATTTCCAAATTGTGGTGAAAAAACAGAGAATGAAATTAGGCTATTAGTTGAAAGTCTAGATTTTTCTCGTAAGAAAATGAGCGATCCAAAGAAGAAATTTGATATCAATGCAATTCCTTTTCTATATGAACTATTAGTCAATAAAAAAATCACATGTTCTGTAAGAACAAAAAATATTGTAATAAAAGCCTATGAAAATAACATCGAAATAACAGGAAGTGATTTACAGCAATCTTTTAAGAAAAAATTAGAACATTGCGGTACAAAGTCTGAAAATGAAATTCGTGAATTAGTCAGAAAAAATAGGATTCTAATTTCTGGTAATCAAAGAAACAGTAGTTTATTTAAGCTTACAATCAATACTTTTTTAAAAGCGAAATTATTTAAAGATCAGCAAGAAGTCTTTTGCTTATTTTCGCCATATCATGGAGATACAATTTTACTTGATTTATTAGATGAACTTTATTTAGGTATGTCTAATAAAAGTAATCCTTTAAGTTTGTTGCTCCTCAATATATTAGCGGACGCATTACTATACAAAGATCACCTCAATGTTAAGGATTTTAATTTTTTTACATTAGAAAATTTTAAAGAGAATTTTGAAAAATCTTTCAAATATGAAGCCCCAAATTTAGACCTTGAAAAACAATTTTTAGAATACTTAGATAGTGCACATTTAAAATATGACACTGTTGAAATGATAAGTTCCTTATATGACAAAGCTGTTGATTTATTATCTAACGGTGACACTGCTGAACCTTCTACATTTAATTTATTATTTTCCCCCTCTACTTTTAAAAATGAAAAAGCTTTAGGTATATTTGTTAACAGACATTTTTCAAGTAAAAAGGTTACGTTGGAAAAGTTGGGCGAGCTGCACAACCTAACTAGAGAGAGAATTAGGCRAATAGACAAACAAAGCTTATTAAGGTTTTTAAATGACCCGACTGCTCTATGTTGGATCATAATGGATATGTACATACACAAGAATTTATCTCTTTTAAAGCACGAGCTTGCTCTTAATTCTGGTGTTGTAAAAGTTAATGACTGTCAAAGAATATTCGGTTTTTGTCCTCATTGGTTACAAGAACTGTTGAGCTTAAAAAACGGCTATGAAAACTATATTTCAATAGTGGCAAATAAATTTAAAGATAACTATTACTTGATCGATTTCTTTGATGATGATTTGCAAAGAGTAGTTGATAAACAAGATTGGTTTGAAAAAATTAGAGATAACCTGTCACTTACTTTTACTCGCCGAAAGGAGCTGTTAGATGATGCACCTTTTTTATCAAATGATGCGGTAGATTTCTTTATTAAAAATAGAGATCTTTTGAAAAAAGATAAATCAATAGAGGATATTTGTGCATGTATCCTCTATTTTCATGGGTACCCTATGAGAATGGAAGATATTTATTCTAAGTACAAAGAGCAAGTTTTGAATCCTCGTGATATTAGAACGTTAACTAATATCATAATGGACTCCGATCAATTCTTGATAATGGATAGAGGAACATATGGCACTTATCAAATATTGCCCATACCCTATGAAAGTGTACAAAAAATCAGAAATTTTTCTTACAAATACTTAAAAGAAAATTCAGGTAAGAAGTTTGTAACATCTACTGAAATAATTGAATTATTACCTATCTTTACTGGAGTCGAAGAATTATCGAAATATGCAATATACGGAATGTTGCAGGATGATCCCAGATTCTTTTGTCATAGATATGGGCATAAAATAGGACTGACAGAAAAATTTGGACGGGAAGATCTGATAGCGTTTGGTGATATTTTAAAAAATGCTCTTCTTGAGTTGGGTCCTTTATCTGTCAAGCAATTGCAAATTGAAGCCAATAAATATGGAGATTATCACGATCAAACGATTGTGACCGAACTAGCAAGGTCTAAGAATATAATTCGGGTTAACAGAGGTTTATATGGTTTGATAGGAGAGCATTTAGAGATTTCAAACCTTATAGTTGCAGAATTTATTTCGTTAATTTATCTAGAGAGAAAGAGTAGAACAACATTGTTCTTATTAGAAAAAATCGGAAAGTACTCAAAGAATATTCAACAGGAAACTTTAATAGATTACTTGAAAAAGAATAGTGACAAGATCAATGTAACTGATGACTTCTTACAATTAGATAAGAAGATAGATATTCAGGTTTGGATTCAAAACACTACTTCATGCTATAAGGAAATTGAAGAATTAAAAGAAAAGCTTATGACAATACACCGAACCATTAATTCTGAAGATATATCTTCAGATAATTCAAATGACTTCAATACCTCTGTCATTATGAAGGAACTAGGTTTCGATGAATTTTAAAGCTATAAAGCTGCCTTACTCTGTAAAAACTACAGAAGCTAACCCTAATGAGGTTTTCTTTAATCCAGTGTTGTCTGCCTCAATTTCCTATAAAGTAGCTGTAGGTTATTTTTCCTCTAAGTGGGTTAGAGATGTTGCTTCCGGCATTGCTAATTTAGCATCTAATAGTGGGAAAGCATCATTGCTTATTTCACCTCAACTCTCAAAAAATGACTACCTAGCTCTAGCACAAGGGGATAGTAATAAAGGGAATCGAGATGATGTTTTCAAGCAATGCTTTAGAGAGCTATATAACTCATTGCGTGATGATACACTTACGACTATAAGTTGGATGATTGCAGATGGTTTGTTGGAGTTTAAAATAGCAGTTCCGTGTAATGATCTTGAAGGGATAATGCATGCAAAAATGGGAGTGTTCGAAGATGATTTAGGAAATAAAATAGGGTTTTCTGGATCGTACAACTTAACAGGAGCATCGAAAAGTAATTGGGAAAGAATAGATGTTTTTACTTCGTATTCAAGTGAAGAATCGTTAGCTCGTATTCACGATATTGAAACTGACTTTAATAATATGTGGGTCGGAGTAGATAAAAACATAGAAACTTTTAGCCCTTCTGACAGCTGTTTAACACCTTTCATTGAATTTACCAAAAACGTTGATAGGCCATATAAGAAAATACCCAAGTATCGAATTCCCGATTTCTTCTTAGATGAGAATGGAGACATTAGAGGTTACCAGATGGAAGCTGTTAACAAATGGTTTAAGGCAAATGGGAAAGGCATATTTTGTATGGCTACAGGTGCAGGTAAGACCGTTACAGCTCTATCTGCCACAGCGAAACTTTCAGAATACATGATTGAGAAAAAAGCATGTTTATTTGTCTTAATTGTTGTTCCGTATACTCACTTAGCAAAACAATGGTGTAAAGAAGCAATAGCATTTGGATTTAATCCAATTCAATGCTTTGATGGGGTATCAAAATGGGGAAGTCTACTTTCTCAAAGCCTTTCCTTTTCTCTAATTCAAAAAGAGGGGGTAACGCTTGCTGTTTGCACCAATGCTACCTTCACCGCTAAATCATTTCGAGACTTTGATAAATATTTTGACAAAATGACGTCATTATTTCTTGCTGACGAGATGCACAACTTAGGCTCTCCCGAATGTTTAAAACGATTACCGTTGTCAGCTAACTACAGGTTAGGATTATCAGCAACCCCTAAACGACATAATGATGAAGAAGGTACTGACGCCCTATATCAATATTTTGGAGAAGAAGTAATTAACTTTTCTTTGAAAGATGCAATTGAAAGCGGTTGTTTAACTAAGTATTTTTATTTTCCCAAAATTGTAGAGTTTACAGAGGAAGAATGGGAAGAATATAAAGATTTATCGAAAAAAATATCGAGATTTATAAATACTAAGCCTGATGGAGGTATTCGAATTTCTGATGGGGCTAAAATTCTACTTCTAAAGCGAGCAAGATTAATCAATTCGATGAAAAACAAATACGAAAAATTTTTCCAGCTTGTCGACGAAAAGGGGCTAAGCAAGCATACGCTTGTTTATGTTGGAGATACAAAAGAAGATGATGTACGTGCTGTCGAATTCGTAGTAAATAAATTGGGGAATACTTTTCAGATACCTTGTAATAAATTTACTGCCGAAACGGAATTAGACGATAGAATTACATTATTACAGAATTTCGCTGAAGGAAAAACAGATGTAATTGTCGCTATAAAGTGTTTGGATGAAGGGGTTGATGTACCTTCAACTCAACATGCACATATTTTGGCATCTTCAACTAATCCAAGAGAATATATACAACGCCGAGGTAGAGTTTTAAGGAAGTCCAAAGGAAAAACATACGCCTATATACATGACTATATAGCTGTACCCCCAAACTTCGAAATGGATGGTTTCTCAGAAGGTGAAATTAAAATATTTCGCAATCTATTTAAGAGAGAAATAAAAAGAATTGAAGAGTTTGCACAGTTAGCAATAAATTATGGGGATACATTGGAAATGTTTTCAGATATAAGAAAAAAATTGGAGATACATGCTAGTTAAATATTTTCGTAGTGATAAAAAAATGACAAAAATTAAAGATAAAGCGCTTTGGGAGTTTATAAATGATTTGAGCAAGTAAAGTATAAGGTTAATTTAAAAATGTCGTATTTTAAAACACAGTTTAATAGATTTTGTGAGGCTCCAAAGAAGTCATCTTTTTTGTTTGCCCAGCGAAGCTGGCAAACCCGATAGGCTGAAAGAAGCCTTATCACCCCGACTAAGGGGAAGATGATCCGAATGGCAAGGTAAGCGATCAATTTAAGATATCAGACGTCAACTACTTTGTACGACCGGTCAAGTTAATTGTCGCCTAATATTTTTAGACTAGATCTTCCTGAATACGCATGAGGAGTATATCCAGGGTATTGAATTTTATTTGGTTTTAAATCCTGAATAATTTTTTCAAGTTGACTAGGAACACAATGGTCTTGATCCCAAGATGTAATATGTAAAGTTGATATTCCTGATAAGCCACAAATTTTAAGTTCTTGCATAATAGTTATTGAATTAACTTCATTATACCTTGCTTCTATAAGAGTAAATTCAGCCCCATTAAAATATAATATGAAAATGATGAGCCAGCATTACCTAGTTGGTATGCTCTAAACCTCGTTATTTTCTGCTGTAATGCCATTGTTTACTTTTTACCTTAACGTTAGCTTAAGAAGCTTCTAACTATATTTATTGCTTTGGTTGACTCATAACCATGTGTAGAAATTAAGTCAAAATCACTTTCTGACATAGCTTTTAAATCAGTGCCATATTTTGAGCAATATTTTACCTGCTCAGATGACAACCATTCTAAATGATTATGTACTTTTTCTTCCGGGATGAATTCTTGTGGATGTTGACCTATTAGTGCATAGCCCCCTTGTCCTGTTCTATTTTCTAAATAACTCATAAAACTTCTCACCCGCAGTGCTCTAGCTTGATCCATAGTTATATCTAATATTCGTAGTATCCTACGAGGGTCCCACCTAAATACATGTTTTTCTTGGAATAAAGGTTTCCCTGCATCAGAAACAAATATATTTTCATTTCCATTTTTAGGTTTGTTTGATCCCGAATCAAATAATGGCTCAGTTCCCAAGTTGTCATAAACCCCACCATCATATAAATGAAGTTTTTTGAAACTTGGAGAGATTACTTTCCCACCATCAGAACTGTTCCATGATGTTCGTTTTTTCCATTCAAATAGTTTTGTCTTTATTACTAAAGGACCTATCCCTCCTGGAAAAGCTGCCGATACAGCCATTGCTTGAGATAAAGAAAATTTATCAGCCTTTGCGTAGCCTGTTTCATAATCGCCTAGTGTATTATTCTTGAATCGAAACCTTTTCCCGTTTTCGATTGTGGTTCCATTTATAGACCATTCTGGAAGGGGCGAAATTTCAGATAATGGTGCAGACACACCCCAAGTTATCTCTATTACTTTAGATAATGCTTTAGCTCGACTAAAAATGTATAACCAATTCCAAGGTTTATAAAGAATAAACTTAAGAAGCTCAGTTTGAATATTGACAGATATCATAGTCTTTCGAATTTGAGGGTAAATATCATTTAAAAATTTTTCTGAAGATGGCCATTCATAACCATTTTCTTTATAAATGAGTCCAATCAACAAGCTCCCGCCAGACACTGAAGATATTTTTGATACCTTTTCAAAAGAATTTTGTTCTGCAAAATATTTCAATACACCTGCATGGTAAGCCATGGATCTAACACCACCACCAGATAAAGCAATCGATATATCTTTTTTCATTTATTTAATAGTCCCAATTAATATTGATAAATCATCATCTCCAATAATTAGAGAAATAGCCGAAAGTCCATCATTTGATAGTTTTGTTGAAAGATCTGCTAGTTGAAGAAGATCTTGGTTGCTTGGCGTAGCTTTGCATCCTATTGGATGGCTATGCCACTCACCTATATAATCTACAATTTCAGCAGTTTCTAATTTTATTTTTAAAATATCTTCATAAACACCGGAAGTACCTCTAGCAAATTTGGTTGTTGAAGATATGCTATCTAGGGGAGCAGAAATAGCATCTACAATGAAAATGGCATCGTGTGTAAAGTCGTGATATCCAACTAAGTAGCCACCAGTTTCATTTGGCAATGACTGCTCTCTTAGATTTTCTAATTTTAATTTAAGTCCTTTATCATAAATTATTTTTTTATCACCTATAGTTTGAATTATTTGATCATAAACAGAAATGTCATAATGTGTTACAGCACCTGTAGTTAGATGTCTACTCCATATTCTTATAGAGGAATTTGGTGTCTCAAAACTTCTCATTATTTGCTCTGACAAATTAGCTGAATGAACTGTTATTTTTGAATAGGGTAGTTTTAAAGAAATGTCTCTACAGCTTGCTCCACTCCAAAAAATTCCAAGGTTCCCTTGTAAATGATTTTCTCCACATAAATTATTGATAATTGCTCTGTAATATTGAGATTCAAGAGAACATAAAGTGGTTTTTCGATCTTTATCTTCAACCAGTAATACAGAATTATTACCATTTGGTGTTAAGAAGGTAGAACAGTGCCTAGGTGCATTATTTAAAAAGCTAATTGTTCTTGGGTATTCTAGCGTAGTAGATGCATCTACTATAAATTCACATTCACTAAATAGGTTTTGCATTTCTTCTGAAGTGACTTTTGTAGCATCAATAGCCAGTCGATTTGCATCACTGAGTAAGCCAGTATTAAAAAAAGCACCTCTAGCTACAGAGTCTACTTTATTCATACCAATATCATCTATCCAAGCAGTATGCCTTGTTAGGTTATGTGGCTTAATATGATCTTTATCTATTAGATCCCATTCTCCCCAACCACACCGACTCCAATGCTCAAATAATACACTTCCAATAGCACCAACCCCGATCAAAGCACCTTTAGGGCCTTCTTTTGTTATACCTGATTGCGATCTATAATCACTTTTTTTATTCTTATAGATAACTTCCATTGGAAATATTTCAATTAATTCCACCTCATTTATTGATCTTTTATTCTTATTCATTGTATCGAAATAATACTGTCCATTATGATTAATAAAAGCATCAAATTTCACACCTAATTGAATTGGGTTCATTTCAACCCAATAGGCTTTTTGTTCAATTTTTTCAATGTTCGAATTTTCTGTTCTTTTTAATGGTATGCACGTCAAGATAACGGTATCTGTTATGGATCTTTCTAATGGTTTTCCTTCAGCATTAACTATTTTTTCAAGCTGGTTATACAGAATATTTAACGGGTCTAGTCCTTTGCTTTCTAGTGTATTAAAAAGGTCAGTTATGCTTCTACTCGGACATTCAACTTCCCCATGCACAACGGCAGGAAAAGATAAAACTATTAACTTTGCACTTGAAGAGTGAGATGTATTATTGATATCAACAATAAGTGTCTCACCAAGTACCTTGTTTCCATGTTTTCTAGTAATAGCATTTTTTATTATTAAATCTGCATTGTCAGTTAATATATTTTCAAGATTGTTCGGTAAAACTAATTCTAATTGTGTATTAAAAAACATTTGCTCTAATGGTTGATCTGACAGATGGAGCTGATTTGTAGAAGTGCTTTCAATCCACCATAAAATACGCCTTAAAAATTTTTCACTTGTCCAGGTTCTTAGTACAGAGGATATTGGCTCGAAATATAAGCACAATGTTCTTGGAAGCCCCATCATTGGTGAGTTCATATGAGCAACTACAGGGAAATTATCTCTTAGAGGTAATACTAGTGGTAAATCATTATTTTCAGAGAAAACTACTAGTGCTAGCCTTTCCCTATAGTTAAACCCATATTTATTTCTATCCGGAACACCATCACAAGTGACCTCTACAATTAACATCTCGGCAGAACCAAGAACATCATACTTTCTTAGTTCAATTAACTTGAAATCGTCATTGTTGTTAATAGCAGATAATAATTTTTTAGATTTTTTTAATTTCAGTTC
The DNA here is from genome assembly GCA_002401725.1 of Gammaproteobacteria bacterium. Lineage (GTDB taxonomy): Bacteria > Pseudomonadota > Gammaproteobacteria > Enterobacterales > Alteromonadaceae. The sequence continues at coordinate 3,854 of NVTW01000045.1, read as the reverse complement.
AGCTTCAGACATTATTAAATCGCAGAACTCGATATTAAACGTTGTCAAACGTTACTCCAGCTCTAACAGGCTTAGAGGCAGCAGTTGATACAGTTGCTGCTAATAATACTTTTGAGTATCGGAGACCGTTGCTAGATATTTCAATTTCAATTGGCTTAGGGTTTGCCACCTTAGACTCTTCCATTGTCACGAGTAATTTCCTTCCATTAACTTCTTCAAGGTGCTTTACATAGCAATTTTTAGCTTGGACATGAGGAGGTTGAATTTGTTCATAAGCTTCATTATTAGAACCGATTTTATGGCTTGAACTGATCATATAGGCATTTTCTTGCCCAGATAACAGCAGTTCTTTTACTCCATCCGAAGGGATAGTGGTCCTTTCACCTTTCTCTCCATCTGGTGCTAGAGCTTTGTAGCTACAATGGTGAGGAAGATTAAATAAATTCCACTTCAGTCGGTCTTCATTATTATGATATTTACTAATGCTCACTATATCATCGAGGACATCATATTCAGAATCACCTACAGCAAGAAAATCATAGAAATAATTTGAATACTTAAAACGAACATTAAAAATTAAAGCAGTTCTATTTCTTATTTCTTTCTTTGATTCATTTTCATCACAATGCTTGATGAATGGTGAGTGACAGAAAAATTCAACCTGATCTTCATCTAATGAAAATGTACTAACCAGTTGTCCTGCATCTACAAATAATTCATCTCGCATTTGAACGTCATGTTCATCCATCCAAGTAATAAGTTCATCTGGTTTGGAAAATACTTTAATACCAAAACCTTCTTTTAACCTGTAACGCGCTTCTTGTCTTAAAATAATAAATTCATCAGACTGCTCATCTATAGCTGCCGACTCCAAAATTAGAGCAGCAGGAACCCATAGCTCTTTAATTTTAATTCTATCTTTGCCTTTGTATTTTTCTGCATGTCTCAACTCGAAGAAATCAGTACTACCTTGTATATGGTCTTTATCTAAATGGGTAAATGCTACGACATCAAAAAAATCAATATTTTCTGACTTAAGCTCATTTTTTAATGAATTAGCTAGATCAATTACTGCCGTGTTTTCTCTTTCACCAGAAGACTGATGACGATAATCAAGAAGGATTCGCTTCTTATTATCAAGAATAATTTGGGCTGTATCGCCATTACCAACGGGATAAAACTTAATTTTATGCATATACACCTCAGGACAATTAATTTAAATAAAGTGAAATTAATTAATACATCCCATAAACTTCACTGAAACAATTATACCGTATCAAAATGATACGATCAACACGCTATAACAATATTCATTGCATTCCATATAGATACTCTACTATTATAAGACTATATGACCAACAGAATAGAATCATTATGAATATTGAGTTACTAGACTCAAAGGGATTTGCACAAAAACAGAGGCTAAAACATATTGAATTCATGATTATGTTTTTAGGTGAAATCAGTCGTGGGGAGCTTGTATCAAAGTTTGGTATTGGCACCGCTGCTGCAAGTAGAGATATAGCTATATATATTGAAATTTCCACAAATAATATTGAATATAACAGCCAAAAGAAGAACTATTATAAATCTCAACAATTCACTCCTATATTTGATTACAATGCCAATAAGGTTTTAGGGTATCTTTCAGGGAACCTTAGTATTTATAATGAAACTAGTTATGTTCCGACAGAAAACCCTTCTGAATTAAATCAGCCTTCAATTTCTATAATATCTACTGTTTCTATGGCTATACATCAAAATAAAGCCATGAGTATCACCTACCGATCCATAAGTAGTGGAAAAACATCAAGAGAAATAATTCCTCATACGTTGGTCAATAATGGCCTACGGTGGCATGTAAGAGCATATGATCGAAAAAGAGCTAGGTTTACAGACTTTGTATTAACCAGAATAGATGATGCCACTTTTCTTGATTCTGATATTTTCACTAATGAAAATTTAACCAATGATATTCAATGGAATCGAGTTGTAGAACTTATTTTAATACCACACCCTAATAGAAAAAATTCTAAAACTATAGAGATGGATTACAATATGGATAATAAGAAATTATCTATAAATGTAAGAGCCGCTGTTGCCGGGTATGTTTTAAGAAGATGGAACGTTGACTGTACAAAGGATGCCACTTTAGAGGGTGGGGCGTATCACTTATGGCTCAAAAATAGATTAGCTTTATATGGAGTCGAAGGGCTAACATTAGCCCCTGGATTTGAAAATGATTTTGAATGATTAAATATAAACTATGGATTAGCATAACTAAAAATTGTCCATAATAAGTTATTAGGGCTAGAAGCAAAGTGTCGATTAAAATTATAAAATCATGTTATGCGTGTGATAGTTCCCCTACTAGCCGTGAGCATGTGCCACCTAAGTGCCTTTTTCCAACTGAACTAGGTATAAATTTAAGAAAAAACTTAATAACAGTACCAAGTTGTGACAAACATAATGGTAAAAAATCGGATGATGACGAATTTTTACTTGCTAGCTTAGCTGGTATTATTGGCTGTAACAATATAGGTATGCTTCATAAATTTACCAAAGTAGACCGTGCTATTAGTAGGAGCGGTGGTAGGTTACTTAAAAAAGTTCTAAAAATTCAGGAAATTAAGTCTCATAAATTGGCGAATGGAGATATTGTTGATGTTGCATGGGGAAAGCCAGATCTCGAACGTTTAAATAATAGTTTTGCTTTGATTGGTAGAGGTTTATATTTTCATGAATTAGGTGAGCGTTTTAAAGGTAAAGTGATCTGTGAAATAGTTTATGTACCAATCAACGATCGTGGGCGAACAGGATATAGGGAGTTTGCAGTTGATCAAATACAAAAGGAACTCTCTGGTACAAGTGTTAAAGGAGAAAACCCTGATGTATTTCAATGGGTGATTGGTCCGAAAGACCCATCTGGTGCGTGTTGTGGCAGGATTGTATTTTATGGCAACTTGGCTGTTTATTTAGCATTTATTCCTGAATCCTTTCAAGAAGAGGATTATTTGAATCTTTATGATATTTCTAAATCCGTGAGTAAACCTGTTTATATTCAAAAAGATGGAAAAAGATACAGGATCAACTAAACCCTACAAGTTGCTCCAATGAAAAAGTGACTGAGCACGTACTTTGAAAAAAAGTAAAAATCTCGCCAGAAAATTTCCGTTGAGAAATATATTGGTAACATGATGTAGTTGAGGTAATAATGAAAATCGAGTTTATGGAAGAATCTTTTTATGATAATTCAATAGCATCTGAAACAGGTTCATTTGCCAAATGGATTAAAATTAAACATCCAGAAATTGATATTGAGCTACCAAAGAAAAAGAATAAAGTTGCATGGCATGACTTTTCATTAATCATGCCATTAGTAAACTTAGCTTACGCTCAAAATATTCCAAATTATTTGGCTTTAGTTCTTGAATATGCAAAGTATAAATTCAACGGTTCATTACAAGGTGAGCAAAATGAAATTGCTATTCAAGTCGATTATGAAGATGAAAATAAAGGAGTTACAAAAAGATTTTCATTTAAAGGTAGTGAATCTGCTCTAAGTAAAAGCATTGAAAAATTCGATATCAACAAATTTATGGAAGAATAATTTGTACTTTCTTAAAGCTGATTCATTTTCGCCTAATAAGAACCCTCTCAGGAAGTTTTAATCAAGCTTTTTGAGGGGGAATCATCAATTAATGTGCTCAGAAAAGACTGTTTAGGCCTCGATTAATGTGCTTAGACTCAGCCTGTGCATATTCCGACTCAGTTGATCGACTTTTCCTGAGCACTTGATCACTCCCATTCTTATCATTTGATCACCGCTGAATTCCAGCGACTTGATCATTCAC
>NVTW01000006.1 GCA_002401725.1 Gammaproteobacteria bacterium | reverse complement strand
ACACGCAGGTGGTCGCGGTAAAGCTGGCGGTGTTAAGCTAGTTAAAACCAAAGAAGAAATTAAAGATTTTGCTCAACATTGGTTAGGCAAAAACTTAGTCACTTATCAAACAGACGAAAATGGTCAGCCAGTGGCTAAAATTTTAGTAGAAAGCTGTACTGATATCGCGAACGAATTATACCTTGGTGCTGTAGTAGACCGTGGTTCTCGTAAAGTAGTATTTATGGCATCTACTGAAGGCGGCGTTGATATTGAGACTGTTGCTGAAAATACTCCTGAGTTAATTCACAAAGCTGAAATTGATCCATTAGTTGGTCCTCAGCCTTATCAAGCACGTGAACTTGGCTTTAAATTAAATTTAAACCCAGTACAAATGAAGCAATTTGTTAAGATCTTTATGGGTCTTGCGAAAATGTTTACAGATTTCGATTTTGCTTTATTAGAAATTAATCCATTAGTTATTACTGACGAAGGTAATCTTCATTGTTTAGACGGTAAAATTGGTATTGATGGTAATGCATTATATCGCCAACCTAAAATCCGTGAAATGCACGATCCATCGCAAGAAGATGAACGTGAAGCACATGCGGCACAATGGGAACTTAACTACGTAGCGCTTGATGGCACAGTAGGTTGTATGGTTAACGGCGCTGGCCTTGCCATGGGTACTATGGATATCGTTAATTTACATGGCGGCAAGCCTGCTAACTTTTTAGATGTTGGCGGCGGTGCAAACAAAGAACGTGTTTCTGAAGCATTTAAAATAATTTTATCTGACGACAACGTTAAAGCAGTTTTAGTTAACATTTTTGGCGGCATTGTACGTTGTGACATGATCGCTGAAGGTATTATTGGCGCGGTTAAAGAAGTAGGCGTGAAAGTGCCCGTTGTTGTACGTTTAGAAGGTACAAATGCTGAATTAGGTCGTGAAGTTCTTAAAAATTCTGGCTTAGATATTATTGCTGCTGAGTCGTTAACCGATGCTGCGACTAAAGTTGTAGCCGCTGCGGAGGGCAATGCATAATGTCTATCTTAATTAATAAAGATACTAAAGTTATCTGTCAAGGTTTTACGGGTGGTCAAGGTACTTTTCATTCAGAGCAAGCTGTTGAGTACGGTACACAAATGGTTGGTGGTGTTAGCCCCGGTAAAGGCGGTCAAACGCATTTAGGTTTACCAGTATTTAACACAGTACGTGAAGCGGTAGAAGTAACGGGTGCAACAGCCACAGTTATTTACGTTCCAGCACCCTTTTGTAAAGATGCTATTTTAGAAGCGATTGATGCCGGTATCGAACTTATTGTAACTATTACTGAAGGCATTCCTACTTTAGATATGGTTGACGTTAAAGTGAAACTTGAGCAAACAGGCGTTCGTATGATCGGCCCTAACTGCCCAGGTGTGATTACCCCCGGTGAAACTAAAATTGGTATTATGCCAGGTCACATTCACAAGCCAGGTAAAGTTGGTATTGTTTCTCGCTCAGGTACGTTAACGTATGAAGCGGTTAAACAAACGACTGATGCTGGCTTTGGTCAATCTACTTGTGTTGGTATTGGCGGTGACCCAATCCCGGGTACTAACTTTATTGACGTATTAGAAATGTTTCAAAATGATCCACAAACTGAAGCGATTGTTATGATCGGTGAAATTGGTGGAACAGCGGAAGAAGAAGCGGCTGAATACATTAAAGCTAATGTAACTAAACCTGTTGTGTCTTATATTGCCGGTGTTACAGCTCCTGCTGGTAAGCGTATGGGTCACGCTGGCGCGATTATCGCTGGTGGTAAAGGTACTGCTGATGAAAAATTTGCAGCATTAGAAGCGGCTGGTGTTAAAACAGTTCGTTCTTTGGCTGATATTGGTGTAGCACTTAAAGAGAAAACAGGTTGGTAATCGATTTTGATTGCAAATTGTTTTGATGAAAACCCGCTGATTTAGCGGGTTTTTTATTTTTAATGGTATAGTTATATTCAGGAATTATATACATTTAGGGATAGATGATGAATGAAGAAGATTACATTTATAAGTTCTACATAGTTAATGAAAACAATCTTGCTGCTTTGAGTTGTTCAAGTCTATGGTTCTCTGTTTCATATGATTTTAATGACCCATTTGAAGGGGCTGTTTTACCCGTATTCGAAAACTTTGATAGTTCGGCGGTTATTAATATTGTAAAAAATATGCATGAATTGGTTTGTAACGGCACATTATCAGAAAATAATATTTTAGGTATCAAGAAGTCTTCAAAGGTTGAATTCGAGCAGGAATTTGTCGAAAAATATTTATCTGACAAAAACTTAATGAGAAATTTGAAAAAAATATTTTTTGAAAACTTTATAGATATTCGAGAAAACTTACTAAATAATAGTGGAATGTGTTCATTTTCGGTAACTAAATATAATAATAAACCTATAGATAATATTTTAATGTGGTCTCATTACGGTGCCGGATTTAAAGGGTTTTGTATTAAGTATAATAAAAATAAAATACTTAAAAGCCTACCCGAAAAGTCTATTCTGAATCAACAGTTAATTGAATACAGTGATACACCTATAGAAATCGATGTACATAAATTCACAACAGATTGTTTAGAAGCATTCAAAAAAGTTAAAAATCTTTCATGCAATTTTATGGATATGTTTTTTATTAAACATAAAAGTTGGGAGTATGAAAGTGAATTAAGATTAATGCATGAGCACGGAGGTTTGGTTAAGATTACCCCTGAATCTATTGAAGAAATATATTTAGGAGGGAAAATGGCTAATGATAAAAAAGAGCTAGTTTTTAAATTGTTGCAACAGCAAAACGATAATGTCTCCTTTTTTGAAAGCCAAATGAAAAAATCTGAATTTGGGTTTGAACATTATCCTTTTCAATATAAAGGAAAATAGAAAGTGGGGGGCAGACAAGTTTCCTTTTTGGATAATTGCGAATAAATGGGGTCAGAGTAAAATTAAATATTATATGCTTCTCTTTCAATATTGTCGCGGTGGCGACGACACCCAAAGGGAAGCTGCCTCCGGCCTCCCTTTGGAATCCCACGGAGCTGCTAATCAAGTGTAATCCTCCATTCAAGATAATATTTTCGACGTATCAGTAATGATGGCACATCTGTGTGCCGCATTACTTTTGTCATCATCCCTGATGGCAATACGTGAATATTGCCTTTCATTACGGCACTTGATTCAAGCAGAGTTGGCGCTTGTTTCTTCTATCGGAATTCTCCTTTAGATCGTTATTATTCACTACTATCTCAACGATCGCTAATTCCCATCTCAGTGAGTAAATAACGATTTTGAAAAGTGTCAGTCAAACTGAGCCATGGATGGCGAAGACTGCCGCTTTTCATGGACGAATATCGGCAGGTATTGACTGTAAACTCAAAATGGCTATTTATGTTTTCACTGAGCTGGGCGCCGCAGGGGTTCCAAGGGGAGACGCGGCGGTACGTCGCCCCTTGGGTGTTGTCGCCACCGCGACGCCAAGCAGTTAATCAAGTACTAGACAATGAAAATTAATCTCAAAACTTAACTAATCTTCTGCAATTTCGGTACTTGTTACCAGCAATGCAAAAATGATCCACTTCAGCAATTGAAATCTGCTCCAGTTTAATTAACACTGGTGCGTGTTGATAGTGTTGATAGTGTTGATAGTGTTGATAGTGTTGTGATGTATGTCGAGAGTTTTTGTTTTTTTGATGGAGATTCCTGCTCTCGCTTAGGCTCGGCTGGAATGACGACTATGAACCACGTTCATCGGGTTTCCGCATTTTGGGTGTTGTCGCCACCGCGACGCCAAGCTGAAAACAAAACTCCAAACCTTAACCGTTCATATACTCATACAATTAAGAAATTTTCTGCACACACCCCATGATCCATTGTTTCATTTGCGCTTCATTCAACCCGCCTGAAATCCGATCAACTTCTTGTCCTTGATGAAAAAACACTAACGTCGGCAAACTACGAATGTTCGCATCTGCTGATATTTGCTGTACTTGTTCGGTATTTACTTTAGCAAATAACAATGACGATGAACCTTGGGCTACTTTGCTAAAAACGGGTGCCATGTTTTTGCAAGGCGCACACCAATCAGCCCAAAAATCGACAATAATGGGTAATTCATTACGTTCAATAAAAGGATAAAAAGTATTAGCCCCCAACTCAACAGGTTTTACGCTATAAACAGAATTCTGGCATTTCCCACATTTGGCTTGGCTGTGATCTTTATCATCTGGAATGCGATTGGTAGTAAAACAATTTGAACAAACAATATTCATAATCATTCCACTAGTATTATTCTTCATCAGCAATGGGCTTTACCGTTCTAATTGCTGGTTTTGCTAAAATTTCTAAATAAAAACTAGTCAGCTCATGCTCTACGGCATCATCAATGTTTTTGTTCAGTGCTGAAACATGAATAACGTTAGCTGACTCTTCAGTGTGTCCGTATTTACAATCGAAATCCCAAAAATCACTACCTTCCGGTAATGGCTTTTTTCTTTCTCTTTTAAGATATTTTTTCACTTCATGTTTGATAGCGTCAACAAGTCGTGGTGTTTTGAGTTTTTCATGAGTTAATGAAAATGTTTTTTTCATGGTTATACCTTAAATAGGGGTCACGTTAATTTTGACAGCTGAGTTTGCTTAACTCTTTATTGACGGCAGTGAAACCAGCTGAGGATTATTGTTAGTTTACCATACTGCTATTATGCTTTTTACTTAATCTTGTAAATAGAGATAGTTTTTTGTTGAGCTCACTATTTAAATTTCAAGCAAATATCACTTTTATAATTAGTGGGTGATAATGCTGGTTTAGTGGTTTGTTATGCTTGTTGGGTAAATAACGTACGGCAACATTGTCGACAATTATACTTTAGTATGATTGACAAATACTATATATAAACTATCATTAGCACCACAAAGCTATATTGTCGACAATTTTAACAGTGTATTAAACTATTATGCCATTAAATAACCCTACCCGTACCGCGCCAGTAACTACTGCGGATAAAGTTTTTGAACAAATGCAACATGCCATTGTTGAAGGCGATATTCTTGCTGGTAGTAAAATTAGTGAGCCTGAACTGGCCAAGCAATATCAAATAAGTCGCTCTACCTTGCGAGAGGCACTTAATCGTTTAGAAAAATGTCACCTTGTTGAGCGAAAAGCAAATATTGGTTCACGGGTGGTTGAATGTACTATTGAAGGGTTATTAGAGCTTTATATTGCTCGCGAAGCGCTTGAAGGTATGGCGTGTCGTCAAGCGGCAATCAATATAACTGATGAAGAAATTAATGACATGCAAGCCATGCTCAAACAGCATAGCGAATCGCAAGCTTTGCAAGACGGCCTTTCTTATTATCAAGAACAAGGCGATCTCGACTTTCATTATAAAGTGATTTTAGCCAGTCATAATCAACAGTTAATCAATCTTATTTGTGGGCAACTTTATCATTTAGTACGTATGTATCGTTGCCAATTTGGCATGAATAGCCCTCGAGCAAGCCGAGCCTTTAATGAACATTCTGGTATTATTCAAGCTATTAGCGATGGAGATGGAGAGCTAGCTGAAATGTTGATGCGTCGTCATATTGCTGCATCACGAAAAAATATCGAAAGTAGAATAGCAGATCAAACAATTCAAGAAAATAATAAGGAAAGTAAATAATGAGTACAAGGGTACAGAACAGTAAAAAATCTCCGGGTGCTAAATTTCGCCAAGCATTAGTCAATAATAAACCTTTACAAGTAGTGGGAACCATTAATGCTTATTGCTCGATGATGGCAGAGCAGTTAGGTCACCAAGCTATTTACTTGTCAGGTGGTGGTGTGGCTAATGCTTCTTACGGCTTACCTGATTTAGGCATGACCTCATTAAACGATGTTATTGCTGATGTACAGCGTATAACTTCAGCCTCTAGTTTACCGTTGTTAGTAGATATCGATACTGGTTGGGGGGGCGCATTTAATATAGCCAAAACTATTCGCGATATGGAAAAAGCAGGTGCTGCTGCGGTGCATATTGAAGATCAAGTAGCGCAAAAGCGTTGTGGTCATCGGCCAAATAAAGAAATTGTTTCGACTGAGGAAATGGTCGATAGAATTAAAACCGCCGTTGATGCGCGTACCAATAGCGACTTCTTCATCATGGCACGCACTGATGCTTTTGCGCAAGAAGGCTTAGAAGCCGCACTTGCACGTGCTAAAGCTTATGTTGCAGCAGGTGCTGATGGTATTTTTGCGGAAGCGGTAAAAACAGAAGAACATTATCGTGCCTTTACTTCAAATTTAGACGTACCAGTGCTGGCAAATATTACTGAATTTGGTCAAACCGAATTATGGAATAAAGAACAGCTAGGTGAGTGGGGTTGTGCGATGGTGCTTTATCCTTTATCAGCATTTCGAGCGATGAATAAAGCCGCTGAATCTGTTTATAAAACTTTATTAGCTGATGGCGATCAAAAAGCGGAAATAGATAATATGCAAACCCGTATGGATTTATACGATTATCTTGGTTATCACGATTATGAGCAAAAATTAGATTCACTGTTTCTTAAAGAAAAGAATGCCGAAGGTAAAAATAAATAATTATGTAGGTTGGGATTTATTCCAACAGTATTATTGCATGTAAATACGATTTACAAAAAATTATCGCTTATTGTAAGTGAAAAAAGACTCGATAAATAAATAGTATCAAAAGAATATGAGGAAAGAATAATGTCAGATAAAAAAGCAGCAGATAAAAAATTAAGTGGTGCAGGCTTACGTGGTCAAAGTGCTGGTGAAACAAAATTATGTACTGTAGGAAAATCGGGTAGTGGTTTAACCTATTGTGGTTACGATATTGCCGATCTTGCTGAAAATGCAAGCTTTGAAGAAGTCGCTTATTTACTGTTTAACGGTGAATTACCTACAGCTGATCAATTAGCTGTTTATAAAGCTGATTTAATGGCAATGCGCGATTTACCACAAGCATTAAAAGAAGTCTTACAACGCATTCCTGCCAGCGCGCATCCTATGGATGTTATGCGTACCGGCTGCTCTTTTTTAGGTAATTTAGAACCAGAAGATGATTTTTCGCAGCAGCATCGCGCAGCTAATCGTTTGTTGGCCGCTTTTCCTGCGATTATGTGTTACTGGTATAAATTCTCGCATGATGGTGTTGAAATTGATTGCACTTCAACGGAAGATTCTTTAGCGGGGCATTTTTTACGTTTATTAAAGGGTGAAATACCAACTGAGCAACATCAACGCGTGATGGATGTCTCGTTAATTTTATACGCAGAGCATGAATTTAACGCTTCAACCTTTACCGCACGTGTTTGTGCATCAACGTTATCTGACATGTTTTCTTGTGTTACCGGCGCTATTGGTACCTTACGCGGTCCTCTTCATGGCGGCGCCAATGAAGCAGCTATGGACATGATCCAAACCTTTAAATCACCAACAGATGCTAAAGTACAAATGGCGGGCATGCTTGAGCGGAAAGAAAAAATTATGGGCTTTGGCCATGCAATTTATCGTACTTCTGATCCTCGTAATGTGATCATTAAAGGGTGGTCTGAAAAATTAGCCAAGCAAAATGGTGATACCTCACTTTATGATATTTCAGTGGCTTGTGAAGAATTTATGTGGGACAGCAAAAAGCTATTTTGTAACGCTGATTTCTTCCATGCGTCAACGTATAACTACATGGGCATTCCAACGAAATTGTTCACGCCAATTTTTGTCTGTTCACGTTTAACGGGTTGGGCTGCGCATATTATGGAACAGCGTAGTAATAACCGTATTATTCGTCCAAGTGCTGATTATACTGGCAGTGAACCGCGTAAAGTTATGCCAATTTCACAAAGGTAGTGTGGGTTGGACTTTGCCTACAAGGATGTAGGTACTTAGGTTTTGTCTGGAACAAAAACCTGTAGCCCAAAAAAATCACTGCATATTGTAATGGGTCGGGTTAAAACCCGACCTACATTTTCCAAAGGATCTGCTCATGAATTACCAATACCGAAAACCGCTTCCCGGCTATAAAGTAAATAATACCAATATCGATTTTTTTGATACCCGTGAAGCCATCGAAGATATTCAACAAGGTGCTTATGCAAAACTGCCTTATACCTCACGAGTTTTAGCTGAGCAACTTGTTCGTCGCTGCTCACCTGAAATGCTAACAGCGTTTTTAAAACAATTAATTGAACGTAAACAAACGCTAGATTTTCCTTGGTATCCAGCGCGCGTAGTTTGTCACGATATTTTAGGGCAAACAGCGTTAGTAGATTTAGCCGGCTTACGTGATGCCATTGCTGAGCAAGGTGGCGATCCCGCAAAAGTAAATCCTGTTGTACCAACACAGTTAATTGTTGACCATTCTTTAGCTGTAGAGCATGGCGGTTTTGAACAAGGTGCTTTTGATAAAAATCGTGCCATAGAAGACCGTCGTAATGAAGACAGGTTTCATTTTATCGAATGGACAAAAACAGCGTTTAAAAATGTTGATGTAATTCCTGCGGGCAACGGCATTATGCATCAAATTAATTTGGAAAAAATGTCTCCGGTTATTCAAATGCGTGATGGCGTGGCTTACCCTGATACTTGCGTCGGCACCGACAGCCATACTCCACATATTGATGCTTTAGGCGTTATTGCCATCGGTGTTGGTGGTTTAGAAGCTGAAACCGTGATGTTAGGTCGTCCGTCGATGATGCGTTTACCGAACATTATTGGCGTAAAATTAATGGGCAAACGCCAAGAAGGTATTACTGCCACTGATATAGTACTTGCCATTACTGAATTTTTACGCAATCAAAAAGTGGTTTCGAGCTATTTAGAATTCTTCGGAGCAGGCACAAAAGATTTAACCATTGGTGACAGAGCAACCATATCAAATATGACACCTGAATATGGTGCTTCAGCAGGTTTGTTTTATATTGATCAACAAACCATTGATTATTTAAAATTAACCGGGCGTGAACCAGAGCAAGTAGCGTTAGTTGAAACTTATGCAAAACACACCGGTTTATGGGCAGATGATTTAATTGAAGCACACTATGAACGTGTACTTGAGTTTGATTTATCCAGTGTCTGTCGCAATATGGCAGGGCCTTCAAATCCCCATCGTCGCTTACCTACTAGCGACTTAGCCGCTAAAGGTATCGCTAAAGATTTAGCAAGTTGTAAAGCACAAGAAAAAGACGGTGAAATGCCTGATGGTGCGGTAATTATTGCTGCAATCACCAGTTGTACTAATACTTCAAACCCACGTAACGTGGTTGCTGCGGGTTTAGTGGCACGTAAAGCCAATGAGCTTGGGCTAAAACGTAAACCTTGGGTAAAAACCTCATTTGCACCGGGTTCAAAAGTTGCCAAACTTTATTTAGAAGAAGCGAACTTATTGGCAGAAATGGAACATCTTGGCTTTGGTATTGTTGGTTATGCTTGTACTACTTGTAACGGTATGAGTGGCGCGCTTGATCCAAACATTCAACAAGAAGTAATTGCCCGCGATTTATACACCACAGCAGTGTTATCGGGCAATCGTAACTTTGATGGTCGTATTCACCCTTATGCTAAGCAAGCATTTTTGGCATCACCACCACTTGTTGTTGCTTATGCCATTGCGGGTACGATTCGTTTTGATATTGAAAAAGACGTATTAGGCCAAGATCAACACGGCAACGATATTACCTTGAAAGATATTTGGCCCAGTGATGCTGAAATAGATGCCATTGTTGCCGCATGTGTAAAACCAGAACAGTTTAAAAAAGTTTATACGCCAATGTTTGATTTAGGCGCGTTTGAACCAGCCAAAAGCCCATTATACGATTGGCGAGAAAAAAGTACTTATATTCGCCGTCCGCCTTATTGGGCCAAAGAGGGAGATGGCGCGCTTGCTGGTGAACGCACTATGAAAGGTATGCGTCCGTTAGCGGTATTAGGTGATAATATCACTACCGATCATTTATCACCGTCTAATGCCATTATGTTAGCAAGTGCTGCCGGCGCTTATTTGCATAAAATGGGTTTACCTGAAGAAGATTTTAACTCTTATGCAACCCATCGTGGTGATCATTTAACTGCACAACGGGCGACGTTTGCTAATCCAAAACTGTTTAATGAAATGTGCCGAGATGAAAAGGGTGAAGTTAAACAAGGCTCACTCGCGCGTATTGAGCCTGAAGGCAAAGAGTCACGGATGTGGGAAGCCATTGAAACTTACATGAAGCGTAAGCAACCGTTAATTATTATTGCTGGTGCTGATTATGGCCAAGGTTCCTCACGTGACTGGGCAGCAAAAGGTGTACGTTTAGCCGGTGTTGAAGTAATAGTTGCCGAAGGTTTTGAACGTATTCATCGCACTAACTTAGTCGGTATGGGGGTTTTGCCGTTAGAGTTTATTAATGGTGACACTCGTCATACTTATAACATTGATGGTACTGAAACCTATGATGTTAAGGGTGCTAATGTTGAAAAAATTGCACCAGGCTCAGCAATGACGGTGATAATGACACGTAAATCTGGAGAAGTAATTGAAATTCCAGTGAAGTGTCGTTTAAATACCGCGGAAGAAGTCTCAGTCTACAACGCCGGTGGCGTTCTTCAAAAGTTTGCGAATGACTTTTTGAGGAATAATTAATGGTGCTTTTACCTCAAGTAAAAATTCCTGCCACTTATATGCGTGGTGGCACCTCGAAGGGGGTGTTTTTTAATTTAACGGATTTACCTGAGTCTTGCCAAGTGGCAGGGCAAGCGCGTGATAATTTGTTATTGCGGGTTATTGGTAGCCCAGATCCTTATGGAAAACAAACCGATGGCATGGGCGGTGCTACTTCAAGTACCAGTAAAACGGTAATATTGAGCAAAAGTGAACAAACCGATCACGATGTTGATTACTTATTTGGTCAAGTAGCCATTGATAAAGCGTTTGTTGATTGGAGCGGTAATTGTGGCAATTTAACTGCTGCGGTTGGCTCGTTTGCGATTAGTTCAGGGTTAGTTACTGCTGAACGTATTCCTGAAAATGGCATTTGCAAAGTGAAAATTTGGCAAAAAAACATCAGTAAAACTATTATTGCTCACGTGCCGATAACCAATGGGCAAGTACAAGAAATCGGTAATTTTGAACTTGACGGTGTAACGTTTCCTGCGGCAGAAGTGCAAGTAGATTTCGTTGCTCCCGTTGATCCAAGTGATGCGATGTTTCCAACCGGTAATTTGGTTGATGATTTAGTGGTTCCAACTGATATTGCAGAAAAGGGAACTTTAAAAGTAACCATGATCACCGCAGGTATTCCAACTATCTTTTTAAATGCAGATGAGCTTGGTTATAGCGGCACTGAATTACAAGAGGATATTAATAACGATGACGCGGCATTAGCGCGTTTTGAGACTATTCGTGCTTATGGTGCTGTTAAAATGGGCTTGATCAAAGATATTAGTGAAGCGGCTAGTCGCCAACATACGCCAAAAGTAGCGTTTGTCTCTCCTAGTCAAAACTATCATTCATCAAGCGGCAAAAACATTAACGTTGGCGATATTGATTTAAATGTGCGTGCATTAAGTATGGGCAAACTGCATCATGCGATGATGGGCACAGCGGCAGTGGCTATTGCTAGTGCTGCGGTTATTCCGGGAACTTTAGTTAATATTGCGGCTGGCGGTGGTGCACGTAATAGTGTTACTTTTGGTCATCCGTCAGGCATCTTAAAAGTAGGTGCACAGGCTGAATGTATTGATGATAACTGGCAAGTAAATAAAGTAAGTATGAGCCGCAGTGCGCGTGTATTAATGGAAGGTTGGGTGCGTATTCCTGCTGATAGTTTTTAGCCTTTTTACATTTCATATGATAATAATTACATCTTGTTGCTATCGCTTTAACTATTTTAGGTGTTAAATAACACCAAGATAAATTTATTAAGGAAGATGTAATGAATATTACTARMAAWWYTTWTTWCACATTGTTGGCTTTAGTTTCACTACTATTTAGCTTTACTGGTTATGCCTATGAACAACCGTATGGTATTGAAGTATCAGGAAAATCAGCGGTTGTTGCGATACCAGATCAATTCACGCTTTCTTTTTCAATTATCAAGCGCGGTAAAAGTGCCAGTAAAACTAAAGCTTTGGTTGATCATAAAACCACGCTAGTAGTCAATATAGCTAAAAAAATGGGCATTAAAGCAGAAGATATTCAATCAGCACGGATGAATTTACGGCCTATTTATCAAAAACCATCGTTGAATTATGCAGATATCGAAATTAGACAAAAATTTCCTCATAATGAAAAAGGACGCATCCATTTAAGTAAAAATGAACAAAAGGCAGAGATACAACAACCTTATGTGTTTGAAGTGAGTCGTCAAATAACCGTTAACATTGAAGATATAAGCGATTATGATCGTTTGCTTGATCAACTGGTAAAAGTTGGCGTCACTAATATTTCATCATTATCAATGTCAGTCACTAAAGCGGATTTTTATTATCAAAAAGCATTAATGCAGGCTATTAACCTTGCTAAAACAAAAGCCTTGAAAATAGCAGGTCAAGTGGGTGTTACCTTAGGTAAGTTAATTCATTTAAAGGAAACTTCATATAATGCCCCCATGCGTATGAGCATGGCATTTAATAGTGAGGTATCAACACATCAATCGCAAGTAGGCACTAAACAAATAACCGCAGGCGTTGTCGCAACGTTTGCTATTCAACCATAATTTCGCCACAAAATTGCAGTCACTTTGCTTTGATTTACTTAAATTAAAGCAAAATGTGACAAATAGCCTAAATTCCCGAGCAATAATGCTTTAATTTCTTACTCATTCAGGGTATGTTAAGCGCTTTTCAAAGATGATGCTGGTGTTGTTTAAATGTTGAACAACAAAGTATCCATTATATAAAGAATGAATGACTAAAGTAGAATTTTACCAGCAATTAAACGTGCAAGTTGCAGCGATCATAAGCGACGAAAACGATTTAATTGCTAATATGGCTAATATCAGTGCGATATTGTTTGAACAGTTAAGTGAAGTTAATTGGGCTGGATTTTATCGAGTGCTTGATAATCAGTTGGTTTTAGGGCCATTTCAAGGCAAGGTAGCCTGCATTCGTATACCGATTGGTACAGGGGTTTGTGGCACTACTGTTAGTACTAAACAAACACAACGCATTAGCGACGTGCACCAGTTCAGTGGTCATATTGCTTGTGACGCTAGCAGTAATGCTGAAATTGTAATTCCTGTTAATTTCAATAATGAAGTTATCGCGGTACTTGATATTGATTCTGTTGCCTTTGACCGTTTTGACCAAGAAGATCAACAGGGTTTAGAAACCTTAGTCAAGCTACTTGAACAAACATTGGTCAATAATGACAGCAAAAGTAACAAGTCAAGCAGTAAATAATGAAAGAATTTGTTGATGTACATGATTTTTTGGTCTCACAAGCTGTTGTTGGTGACTGGGATGGCGAAGAAGAATTAGTAGCCGAGCGTTTGAATGAAATTTTTCATGTGCTTTATAATATGGCTGAAGAAGATATAGAAACAGAAGAGCTTGAGCGCTTATTAACGATGGTATGGCACCATTGGATAGGGCATCAAGAGCTTCCCGATTTAGAAACAGATGAGATATTAGACTGGTGTCAGCATGTATTGCAAAACCGTGAACAATATCTTGAAGATTATTAAATAAAAGTTGTAATTATATGGACACTAAAGAAAATACTAGCAAAACTGTTGTTGATGAAAAAATCATTGATGCGCCTATAGCTGAAAATAAAACAGCAAGCACTGAACTTGCCCAAGAGCAAGTTAGTGAAAATGATACTAGTATTGAAACACCAGTAAGCAAATCGCTAACTAATAAAGAACTCATTGCTTATTTATCAGAGAAATTCCCTAAATGTTTTATTATCAAAGGTGCAGCTAAGCCACTTAAAATAGGTATATTTCAAGAATTAGCAGAGCAATTAGCAGAAGACGACAAAGTAAGTAAAACTCGCTTGCGTCAAGTGTTACGGCATTACACGAGTAGCTGGCGTTATTTAAAAGCGATCAAGCTTGACGCTAAGCGTGTTGACCTTCAAGGTGAAGAAGTTGCTGAAATCGATCAAGAACAGGCTGATTACGCGAGTAAAACATTGAAAGAAAGCCAAGAAAAATTTGGTCATAAAATACCAGACAAATTTGCTAACAAAAAAAATAATAGCAAAGCTGAGTATAAAAATAATCGTTCAACAGCCGCTACTGACAACAAATCACGAGATAAGTCAAAAGCGCATAATCAAAAGCATAACGCTAAATTTAATGCCGTAAAAACAACTAAAAAAACGCCACCTAAACCGACGATTAAACTTGAGCAAGTTGAATCAAGTGAAGTTAAAATAGGTCAAGCAGTAAAAGTTCAATTAGGTAATTCACCTATGGATGCTATAGTAAAAGAAGTGGTTGGCAAAGATGTTAGTGTAGAATTAACCTCAGGTATGGTTGTTAAAACACAAACAAACAACTTGTACATAGAAAGTGTTAAAGCTAAAAAATAGTTACTCTTCTTTGCTGGCGAATAAAAGCAGCTTTAATAACCTTGTTAAAGTTGCTTATCTAGATTAATTAATTGGAGTATAAGTATGCAAAAACTTGGCAGTATCGCACTTGCCGTTTCGTTATCGTTAATAAGTGTTTTCCTTTTTGCTAAAACAAACTCTCATCAAATTGGCGATATAGAAAAAACGGCAAAATTACCCATTCTTCATGCAGAAAGTCAACACGTTACCGCAAGTAAACGCATCGTTGCGCAATATACGCGCGCTCATTATAAAACCGTTAAAATTAATGATGAATTATCTGAAAAAATATTTGATCGCTTTATTAAGCAATTAGATTATTCTCGTAATATTTTCCTTGCCAGCGATATTAAGCAATTTGAACAGTATCGCGATGAACTTGATGAGGCGATTGCTCGTGGAAAATTAAATATACCTTACGATATTTATAATCTAAATATGCAACGCCGTTTAGAACGTTACCAATTCGCGCTTAATTTGTTAAATGCAAATAAAGCGGATGAAGATAAACCAGCTAAAGCTGTTTTTGATTTTACTACCGATGATGTTTATAACTTTGATCGTGAAAAATCTCCTTGGCCAGCAAATACCAGTGAACTCGATGAATTGTGGCGTTTAAAGGTTAAATACGATGCGCTTAATTTAACCTTGGCAGGTAAAAAATGGCCAAAAGTGCAAGAAATTTTAACTAAGCGTTATCGTTATGCCATTAAACGTTTAACTCAAGGCGAAAGTGAAGACGCATTTCAATTATTAATGAATAGCTTTTCGCGGGTTGTTGAACCACATACGTCCTATTTATCTCCTCGTAATGCTGAAAAATTCCAAATGGAAATGAACCTTTCCTTAGAAGGGATCGGGGCTGTTTTAAGAGCTGAAGACGATTACACCACCATTATGAGTGTGGTTTCTGGTGGCCCTGCTGATAAGTCAGAGCAACTAAAACCCAATGATAAAATTGTTGGTGTTGCTCAAGATGATGATGAATTTGTTGATGTTATTGGCTGGCGTTTAGACGATGTAGTTGATTTAATTAAAGGGCCAAAAGGAACAAAAGTTCGTTTACAAGTGTTACCGAGTGAGTCTGACGATGATGCCAGCATTAAAATAGTTTCTATCATCCGTGACAAAATCAAGCTTGAAGACCGCCAAGCAAAATCAGAAGTTTATATCGATAAAAATGATAAAGAACACAGCCGCAAACTAGGTATTATCAATATTCCTAGTTTTTATAATCATTTATCTGTTGATGTTAATAAAGAAATTACCAAATTACAAAAGGAAAATGTTGAAGGTATTATTATTGATTTACGTGGTAATGGTGGCGGTTCTCTTAATGAAGCAACCCTATTAACGGGGTTATTCATTGAAAAAGGCCCAGTAGTTCAAATTCGTAATGGTGCTAATCGCGTTGCTGTAAATCGAGATAAAGATGGTGTGGTGTACTATGATGGGCCGTTAACTGTGATGGTTGATCGCTACAGTGCTTCAGCATCAGAAATTTTTGCTGCTGCCATCCAAGATTATGGTCGCGGAATTATTGTTGGTGAACATACCTTTGGTAAAGGCACCGTACAGCAACATCGTCCATTAGGTAGAATTTACGATTTATTTGAACATCCATTAGGTAGCATTCAATACACTATTGCTAAATTTTATCGAATTAATGGTGGTAGTACACAAGAGCATGGCGTAATGCCAGATATTGCTTTTCCCACTGCGATTGATCCTAAAGATTGGGGTGAAAGTAAAGAAGAAAATGCACTACCTTGGGATCAAATTAAAAAAGCTAATTATCACAAACTGGCTAATTTAACTACTGATATAAACCAATTAGACTCACTCTATCGACAACGAATTGTTAATGATCGTGAATTTAATTATTTGCTAGATGATATAAAAGTTTATCGATTAGAAAAAGATGATAAAACGGTTTCATTAAATATTGACGTACGAAAAGCTAAACGTGAGAAGAATAAAGCAAAACGCTTACAAAGAGTTAATGAAAGACTTGTCGCTTTAGGCAAAAAACCAGTTAAAACGCTTGATGATCTTTCTGATGATTTATCTAAAGAGTTAAGTAAGCTTGATCCTTTTTTGGATGAAGCGGCATTAATTACTTTTGATTTCGCTTCAATGGGTAAATATGCGAAGAAGTAGAATAGATAAATAAAATCATAAAGCCGCCTCTTTGGCGGCTTTGTTTTATTGATATTTTGATGATAAGGTACTAAGTGCTTCGTAGATAAAAACGTATTACTATAGACTTTTCTTTCCGATATTCTTAACTGGAAAGTATTAAAAATAAGTATTAAAAATAATTATAAAAAAGAGAGGTTTTAAAACCCTATGTCAGAACAATCAAATTTATCGTCAAATAATACCGGTAAAGAACCAAGCTTTATTGATGCCTTTATTCCTGTTATTGCGTTAGTGATCATGTTGGCCGCTGGTGTGGTTTATTTTGGTGATAATTCTTCTTATGGTCCCAATCAAATAGGCTTATTAATGGCAATGGGTATCGCCATTATTATCGGTTTTAAAAACGGTTATAACTGGGCTGAAATGGAAAAAGCTATTGTGCATGGCATTTCTTTATCACTTGGCGCGGTGCTTATTTTAATGGCGGTTGGTTCATTAATTGGTACCTGGTTATTGTCTGGCACGGTACCGACCATGATTTATTACGGATTACAAATTTTAAATCCTCAATGGTTTTATGCCGCTGCTTGTATTATTTGTGGCATTGTTGCGCTTAGTATTGGTAGTTCATGGACAACGGCTGCCACCATAGGTGTTGCATTAATTGGTATTGCTCAAGGGTTAGAGTTAGATTTAGCGATTACTGCCGGTGCTATAATATCAGGTGCTTATTTTGGTGATAAAATATCCCCTCTATCTGAAACCACTAACTTAGCGCCAGCTGTTGCAGGCGGAGAATTGTTTGCACATATTCGTAATATGATGTGGACCACAATACCTTCAATTGTTATTGCGCTAATTTTATTTACCATTTTAGGTTTTCAAGAAACCATTACCACCTCAACAACCGCTATTGATACGTTAAGTATTCAGTTGAAGCAACAATTTAATATTGGTTTAGTTAATTTAGTGCCTTTGGTGGTGTTATTAGTATTGGCAATGAAAAAAGTACCTGCGTTTCCTGCTGTTGCAATAGGTGCAATTATGGGCGCTATTTGGGCCGTTCTATTTCAATCTGAATTAATTTTGCGCTTAGCTGCCGAGGGCAGCACTACTTTTACGGCTAATTTAACCGTAGTGTGGACAGCATTTTTTGATGGCGTAAAAATTGAAACCGGTAACCCAGAATTAAATAAACTTCTCAGCGGCGGCGGTATGTCGAGCATGTTAAATACTATTTGGTTGATCATGTGTGCATTAAGTTTTGGTGCAGTGCTAGAGCATTTAGGTATGTTGCGCAAATTTGTTACTGCAATACTAAAAGCAGCAAAATCAACGGGTGGTTTAATTGCAAGTACCGTAGTGACTTGTATTGGTACTAACCTTATAGCCGCAGATCAATATATGGCGATTGTTATGCCCGGTAGAATGTACAAAGAAGAGTATGAACGTCGAGGTTTGCATCCTGTTGCATTGAGTCGAACGTTAGAAGACTCTGGTACTATTACTTCGCCGTTGATCCCATGGAATACCTGTGGTGCCTATATGTACAGTGTGCTCTTAGTTAATCCATTAGATTATATTTTTTATGCGTTTTTTAATTTAATTAATCCAATTTTAGCGATTATTTATGGTTATATTGGTTTTAAAATTAAAAAACTTGTTATTAGAGATGATGATTAAATTTAAAACGACAAATTAATCTATCTACTATATTATAAAGCCTGTTTATACAGGCTTTTTATATTCAGGATGAATGGGCAGGTTTTATGCTCCATGCAAAACCTAAGTACCTACATCCATGTAAGCAATGTCACGGTGCTAAGGATGGCAAAGAGTGACGAATTTTTCGGATAAATTACCATGACTGATTTTTCTCCTCGTTATTTAGCTGATTACCAGCCCCCTAAATTTTCTATCAAAACAGTAAATTTAACTGTTGAATTAGACGATCATAAAACACTTGTCACTAATGAATTAGTGATTCAGCGACTTGAACCTCATTGTAATGAATTAATTTTAGATGGTGAACAACTAACTTTAAAATCTTTACAGTTGAATGAACAAACTGTCGATGAATCTTTATTCACCATAAATGATAACAAACTGACAATTTCACTTGATCATTTCGCTCTTGACAATGAAACTTTTAGCTTAGCCATAATCACTGAAATTGATCCCAGTAATAACACCACCTTAGAAGGCTTGTTTAAATCAGGTAATGCTTTTTGTACGCAATGTGAAGCGGAAGGCTTTCGCCGTATCAGTTATTATTTAGATCGACCCGATGTTATGGCGGTTTTTACCACTAAAATTATTGGCAACAAACAACTGTTTCCGTATTTATTATCTAATGGTAATAAAATTGATAGTGGTAATTTAGCTCAAGGTAAGCACTTTGCTGTGTGGCACGACCCCTTTCCTAAACCTTGTTATTTATTCGCTTTAGTCGCGGGCGACTTTGATGTGTTAACTGATAAGTTTACTCGTAAATCAGGCAAAGATGTTGCGTTAAAGATATTTGTTGATAAAGGGAATTTAGCTAAAACCGAACATGCGATGGCTTCGTTAAAAGCTTCAATGAAATGGGATGAAGATACTTTTGAACTTGAATATGATTTAGATATTTATATGATTGTCGCGGTAGATTTTTTCAATATGGGTGCTATGGAAAATAAAGGTTTAAATGTTTTTAATAGTAAATTTGTTTTAGCCGATAGTGAAACCGCAACCGACAGTGATTATTTTAATGTTGAAGCGGTGATCGCCCATGAATATTTTCATAACTGGACGGGTAATCGCGTTACTTGTCGCGATTGGTTTCAATTAAGTTTAAAAGAAGGTTTAACCGTTTTTAGAGATCAACAATTTAGTGCTGATATGCACTCTGCTGCGGTAACTCGTATTCAAAATGTGCGTTTATTACGTTCTCATCAGTTTGCTGAAGATGCGGGGCCGATGGCACATCCTATTCGTCCTGAACAGGTTATTGAAATGAATAATTTTTATACCTTAACTGTGTATGAAAAGGGCGCTGAAGTTATTCGTATGATCCATACCTTACTCGGACAAGAAAAATTTGCCCAAGGCATTAAACTTTATTTTAAACGCTTTGATGGTATGGCGGTTACTTGTGATGATTTTGTCGATGCGATGGCCGATGCATCGCAAGTTGACTTAAGTTTATTTAAACATTGGTACAGTCAATCAGGCACGCCGCAACTTGAAGTGATTGAAAGCTATCAAGCGCGTGAAAAAATCTTAACGCTAACCATTAATCAACATAATAACAATGCTACGAGAGATCAGGTGTTACATATTCCGGTGCGCGTTGAACTAATTGATACTGTTAACCAAGTTAATACTGAAAGGCTTTTATCATTAACCCAAGCCACTCAAACATGGACCTTTACTGAAGTAGCACCTAACCCCGTTGTTGCATTACTCGGTAATTTTTCTGCACCGGTTAAATTAACGCATCAACAAAGTGATGATGCACTTGAAGCTATTATGGTGCATGCCAAAGATGAGTTTTGTCGTTGGGATGCCGGACAGCAATTACTAATTCGTTATATCAAATCATTAACCTTAGACGCTCAGCAAACATTACCCACGCGACTCATTAGTGCTTTTAAACATATTTTAACGGCTGATGTCGATAAAGCATTGATTGCCGAACAGTTAATTTTGCCTACCTTTGATGAGTTAGTGGAATTAATTGACCAAGTTGATCCGCTTGCCCTAGTTACCGCAATTAAAAGCTTACAACTATTTTTGGCACAAGGTTTACAAGATACTTTGTTGAAAACTTATCATGCTTGCGCTCAAGAAGAGTATAAAAATGACAAAAAATCTGTTGCTAAACGGGCGTTAAAAAATGTCTGTTTATCTTATTTAGCGCTATTGCCAGAGTACAATGCGCTAGTTAATGAACAATTTGATGTTGCTGATAATATGACTGACAGTTTGGCTGCGTTAAAAATAAGCGCGCAAAACAATCTAAATGATTTTGATGCACAAATGAATACCTTTGCTACCGCATGGCACAACACCACGTTAGTTATGGATAAGTGGTTTATGCTTAATGGCATTTATAATGATGATAGCATTTACCAAAGGTTAAATAAGTTGCTAAAACATCCTTTGTTTAGTTTGAAAAATCCTAATAGAGCGCGTTCTTTATTAAGTGCTTTTAGTCAACAAAACCCTAAATATTTTCATTGTGAGAGTGGCAAAGGTTATCAATTTTTAACCGATCAATTAATATTACTCAATGAAATTAATCCTCAAGTTGCTTCGCGTTTATTAACCCCGCTGATGAATTTTAAAAGTTTTGATCATATACGTCAGCAACTAATAAAAGCACAATTACAGCGTCTTTATAAGTTGCCTAATTTATCAAAAGATCTTCAAGAAAAATTAAATGCTGCCTTAAATTAACGTTAAATATTTTCCACTATGCAAACAAAACAATATTTTTTTTCAATCAATATGGCGTATCTAGAATTCCTGCCCTATTATCAAGGGCAAGTCTCGGTTATTGTTGTTACCACTACACAAGGTTTACGTGTTCAATTTCCCGCCATGCATTTACGGGAATTCGTAACTCCAACGGGTATTCAAGGCTTTTTTTGTTTAGAGACAAAAAATAATAAATTTTTTTCACTAAGCAAATTACAATAATTGGAGTATTTGCTTTAAACGCTGGTCAGACCATTAAAAATGTTTAATGATTKAWAKWWTWMRKKTAAARATCTRTTAATTCATTCACTTAGTGANNNWWRCTAGNRRARTAAANWAAAAACNGTTTMAAACRMWCGTTTTAAACARRTGMKGWTTTTRTYRSKKARWYWAGGTGCAATTCATTTAAATACAGCACTTTAAGTAGCGCTATAAACTCTTGCCAGCGTGTTAAAATGATGCAATTATTGTTTTACCTCGCTTCATAACACATGAAGTATTAAGGGACGAAAGAATAAACAGATTAGCTTGTGGCTGCTCGCTTGTAAGTGTTGCTTATATTATTAAAAACACCTCAGGCATCAGCAGTTTCAATAAAACAATAATGCATAAAAAAAACAGTCTATTGCGGGTCTGGGGAGAAAATTAATGATACAAAACCCTCACTATAAATTTAATAAAAAACCACTGGTTATTGGTATAGCTGCCGCTATGCTTTCATTAGCCGCTACCAATGTTAGCGCTGCCAAATTTCAATTAGGTAACTTTGATATTAGTTTTGATTCAACCTTTAGCTTAGGTTCGAGTATTCGTGTTGAAAATCGAGACTGGAGTACGCAAATTGGTAAATCAAACAACTTAAATAATGGCTTAGATTTTAGTAATTACCATGCTGCATTAAATGCCAATCCAATTAATAAAATTATTTGGCAAGGTGAGGGTGGTTATTCTAATAATGTCGACAATGGCAACTTAAACTTTGATCCTGGTCAGGCATTTTCAACCATTCTTAAAGGTTCTCACGACCTTGAGATACGTTATAACAATATCGGTTTGTTTGTTCGTGGTATGTATTTTTATGATTTTGAAATGATGGATAATGACCGAGCTTGGTCAAATCCTCTTACGGGTGTTAAAAATAACCCGTGTCGAGATGGTGAAGCACGCGATCAAGTTTGCCGCGATATTCGCTTGCTTGATGCTTTTGTCTATGGTGATTTCGATATTGGTGAAATGCCATTGTCAGTGCGAGTTGGTCAACAAGTAATTAGTTGGGGTGAAAGCACCCTCATATCTCACGGTATTAGTGAGTTAAATCCCGTTGATATTGCCCGATTACGCGCTCCGGGTGCTGAGCTAAAAGAAGCTTTTATTCCTGTTGGTGCTGTTTGGGGATCATTAGGCGTTACTGACACTTTTAATATTGAAGCTTTTTATCAATACAGCTGGGAAAAAACTATATTACCAGCTCCGGGTAGTTATTTTTCAACCAATGACTTTGCAGGTGACGGTGGTCAATATAACAATGTTTCGTTAGGGTTTAGTGGCAATCCAGATATGGATTTAGACTTTATGCTCGGTGGGTTAAATGAAGTGGGCGCGATGATGCGTTCAGGAGATCCTGCCTTACAAGSAGCGGCGGCACAAATTTATTTAGCTTATCCAACTAAAGTGACTTTACGTTCTCCGGGCACAAGTGCTGAGTTAGAACCCAAAAATGGCGGACAATATGGTTTACGTTTATCTTGGTATTTACAAGAGYTAAATGATACTGAATTAAGCTTGTATTATATGAATTATCATAGCCGTAGACCCCTGTTTTCTGGTATTACTGCTGATTTTAGTGCACAAAGCATTGGTCATGATTTAGCCTATCTTGCTGCTAATACGGCAACAGAACAAAATATCTATAGTAATTTGAGTGCATTTTCGCAAGTTAAACTGGCTTACCCAGAAGACATTAAAGCCTATGCTTTGAGTTTTAATACCTCGGTTGGTACAACCGCGGTGGCTGGTGAAATTACTTACCGTCAAGATGAGCCATTGCAAATTGATGATGTAGAATTGTTGTTTACCGCGATGCCACAACAATTAGCCAACGCTGGTTTACGTCCTGATTTAGATGGCATATCTCAAATTGTTAATCCTGCCACGGGTGATCCTTATGGTCCTGGTGTACAAGCAGACGGTTTTATTTTCTCAGATACAGTACAAGCACAAGTAACCCTAACACAATTATTTGGTCCAACATTGGGCGCTAGTCAATTTGTCGCGCTGCTAGAAGTTGGTGGGGTGAATATTAACAATATGCCCGATCCAAACGTGTTACGTTTGAATGGTCCTGGTACTGCTCGAAATGGCGGTGTTGCTGGTAAAGAAGGTTTAGAGTTAGGTTTACAAAATGGTGTAGAAACGAATCCATTTCCTGATGCTTTTTCTTGGGGATATCGCGCTGTAGTAAAACTTGATTACAACAATGTTTTTGCCGGCATTAACGTGTCGCCACGGGCGGTATTTTCTCATGATGTGTCGGGAACAACGCCAGATCCGCTATTTTTGTTTGTTGAAGACCGTAAATCATTATCGTTAGGTGTTGATTTTGATTATCAAAGCCGTTGGTCTGCTAACTTCACCTATAATGCTTTTTGGGGTGGTAAAGGTAGCGCTAATGCTATAGCCGATCGAGATTACATTTCTTTCAACATCAAATATTCAATTTAAGGAGAGCGCTCGATGCACTATTTATTTAAAACAAGCACATCAAGAAAAAATAAAATATCTAAGCATGGCTCTGTAAAAAAAGTGGCTTTATTGTCTGTTGCCATAGCACTCGTTTTTGGTAGTGCTAATGTGGCCGCTAAAATAACGTCGCAAGAGGCGGCTAAATTAGGCAATGAACTTACCCCCATGGGCGCTGTACAAGCGGCTAATAAAGATGGCTCAATTCCCGCTTGGACAGGTGGTATTACTAAGGCTCCTGCAGGATACAAACTAGGGGATCATCACCAAGATCCCTTTTCAGGGGATAAAATTTTATACACAATTAACGCCGGTAATGTTGCAAAATACAAAAACATTTTAACACCAGGGCAAGTAAAGTTAATTAATACTTATCCTGATACTTATAAAATTAATGTATATAAAACAAGGCGTAGTGCTTCGTTTCCAAGTTATGTTTATGATGCTGTTAAGGCAAATGCGACACGTGCCGAATTAGTTGAAGGTGGTAATGGTATAAAAGGTGCTGCAATTGGTATTCCTTTTCCTATCCCTGCAACTGGTTTAGAAGCTATTTGGAATCATATTTTACGTTATCGTGGTGAAGCGGTGGTTCGTTTTGGTGGTCAAGCTGCGCCTACTAAATCAGGTGATTATACCTTTATCGGTTTTGATGATCGTTTAATGCTTCCTTATGATAAAAAAGGTGCAACACCCGCTGAATTAGAAAAAACAAATATTTTGTTTAAGTTTAAACAAAAAGTTACCGAGCCGGCACGTTTAGCAGGTACGGCATTGTTAGTTCACGAAACGATGGATCAAATTAAAACTCCGCGTCAAGCTTGGACATATAACACTGGTCAACGACGTGTACGTCGAGCGCCAAATGTTGCTTATGATGCCCCAGGTACTGCGTCAGATGGTTTAAGAACGACTGATGATTTTGATATGTTTAATGGTGCGCCGAATCGTTACACTTGGACATTAAAAGGTAAACAAGAGTTGTTGATCCCTTATAATGATTATCGTTTACATAGTGATAAGGTGCAATATAAAGATATTTTACAACCGGGTCATATTAATCCTGATCTAGTTCGTTATGAAAAACACCGTGTGTGGGTTGTTGAAGCTAATCTTAAACCAGATACCCGTCATACCTATAAAAAGCGTGTGTTTTATATAGATGAAGATAGCTGGCAAGTAGCTATTACTGATATTTATGATAACCGTGATGAACTGTATCGTGTTGGGGTTGCTCATGGCTTAAATTACTATGAAGTACCAACACAGTGGTCAACATTAGAAGTTTTCCATGATTTACAATCTCGTCGTTACATTGCCATGGGATTAGATAATCAAGCAAAAATGTATGATTTTTCAGTTAAGTTATCGGATAAAGAATTTACTCCTTCGGCGCTTAGACGTGAAGGTCGTAGATAGTTAAATAGTTTATTTTGTCGAATCTAAAACGGCTGGCAATTAGCCAGCCGTTTTTTATGAATGTTTGCTATAAAAATAATTTAGTTTACTCTGTATGCATTATCTTTAACGGGTCATAATTTATGAGACAATTTTTCTGCTCTTTTCTCTTGGTTTACCTTTTTTCATTTGTATTTTCTCCTCACTTTACTTATGCAAGTAATTCACCTCTTGAGGCTCAGTTTCAACCATTAGCCAGTAAATCTTTATTGCTTGATATTACTTTAGTCGACCAAGTGCGTTTAGTCGCTGTGGGGCAACATGGCAATATACTCACCTCGAATGATGCTATCACATGGCAGCAATCGTCAGTACCAGTACAATCAACTTTAACAAGCGTTTATTTCATTAATAGCCTGCAAGGATGGGCTGTTGGGCATGATGCTACTATTTTACATACTAGTGATGGTGGTTATAGTTGGCAGGTGCAACAATATTTGCCGAATAAAGAAAAACCCTTGCTTGATGTGACCTTTAAAGACGATTTGAATGGTCTTGCTGTTGGCGCTTACGGATTATTTTACCGTACTACTGATGGTGGACAAACGTGGCATAGTGAGTTTCATCAAGAATTTTTAAATGCCGACGATACGCAATATATTGCTGATTTAAAAGCAGAAGATGAAGCGGCTTATTTAGATGAAATTGCCAGCATTCTGCCGCACTTTAATCGTATTATTCAAGATGGACGTACACTTTATCTTGTTGGTGAAATAGGTTTAATTGCTAAAAGTAATGATTATGGCAAACATTGGCAAAAATTTTCTGAAGTTTATCAAGGCTCATTTTTTGATTTAGCACGAACACATCAAGCTAATTTATTGGTCGTTGGTTTACGGGGCCATATTTTCAGAAGTTTAAAAAATGGTTCACCATGGGAAAGTATTGCCAGCAATACCACTGCATTATTAAATTCAGTGGTATTAACGGATGATAATCGCATTATTATTTTAGCCAATAATGGGGTGATGTTAGTCAGTCGTGATGATGGTAAAACGTATAAATTGCAAGCGCAAAAAGATGGTAAACCTTTAATTGCGGGTGTGTGGTTTAATCATAAATTAATTGTAGTTTCCGATGTTGGCATTAAAATAATTAAAGTGAAGTAAAAATGAATGTAGAGTCGATTATTAATCGTTTAGAAGTGGGGCTTTTTCGTCACCGATTGTTTGTTATCGTGTTTTTTTTAATTGCTTCGATTGGCTTAATGTATCAAGCAAGTCAAATTAAAATGGGCGCTTCTTTCACTAAAAATATCCCGTTAAATCATCAATACATGAAA
Source organism: Gammaproteobacteria bacterium (assembly GCA_002401725.1). GTDB lineage: Bacteria > Pseudomonadota > Gammaproteobacteria > Enterobacterales > Alteromonadaceae. The sequence goes on along the minus strand of NVTW01000006.1, from coordinate 72,437 downwards.
ACTTATTTAAAACATCAGCAAAATTTTGGTGGTGCTAATAATATTTTAATCTCAGTATGTAACACTGAAGGGGATATTTTTAATGCTGATTTTTTTGCTGCATTAAAAGGTGTCCACGATCAACTGTTTTTTATCCCTGGTGTTGATCGTATTCAAGTTAACTCGTTATATTCCCCAAGTACTCGATTTGTTGAAGTAGTTGAAGACGGTTTTGCTGGCGGGCCAGTTATTCCCGCTGATTTTCAACCGACTAAACAAGGTTTAGCCGTTGTTAAAGCTAACATTGAAAAAGCAGGTATTGTGGGTCGAATGGTCTCTGATGATTACCAATGTGCCATGGTTAAAACCTCTTTGATGGAAACTAACCCAGAAACCGGTGAAAAACTTGATACCTTAAAAATAGCTCAACAATTAGAGCAAGAAATTCGTCAAAAATTTGAACACGGTAATATTAAGGTTGAAATTATTGGTTTTGCTAAAATGGTTGGCGATGTTGCCAAAGGTGCTAAAGGTGTTGTGGCATTTTTTGCGGTAGCCATTGTGATCACCGCTATTATGGTTTATTTGTTTTGTCATTCAATAACCTTAACCGCCTTACCTATTATTTGCTCGTTAATTGCCGTTATCTGGCAATTGGGCACGTTATCTTTACTTGGTTTTGGCATTGATCCGATGTCAATTTTAGTGCCGTTTTTGATCTTCGCTATTGGTGTTAGCCATGGTGTGCAAATGATCAATTCAATTACTAAACAAATAGCCTTAGGGCACACCGCTAAAGAAGCCGCTCAAGCTAGCTTTAAAGCGTTACTTATACCTGGTGGTATTGCCTTACTTTCAGATACCGTCGGTTTTTTAACCTTATTTGCTATTGATATTGGTATTATTCGTGAACTTGCCATTACCGCTTCATTAGGTGTCGCGATCGTTATTTTGACTAATTTGATCCTTCTGCCGGTGCTGGTTTCTTTTATTCGCTATGAAGAAAAAGAAGTTAAAGTTCAAGCTAAAACCAGTTTTGAACATGAGCATGAATTTGGTATTTGGCGAGCAATGTCGTTTTTTGCCACTAAAAAGGTCGCTATATTTATTTTATTAGTTTCCTCGGTTTTATATGTTGGTGCCTTTCAATACGCTAAAAATATGAAAATAGGTGAATTGCATGCTGGCGCCCCGGCGTTAAAAGAGTCTTCTCGCTATAACCAAGATACTTTTGCTATCACCGATAATTATGCAATAAGCGTTGATTATATGTCAGTTATCGTTGAAACCTTTGCTGATTCTTGTACTTATTATGACACTATGGACATTATTGATCGTTTTCAGTGGCGCATGGAAAATGTAACCGGTGTGCAATCGGCGGTGAGTCTTGCATCAATCGCAAAAATTGTAAATGCGGGTTATAACGAAGGTAACCCAAAATGGCGAGCATTGCCGCGTAATCAGCAAACGTTAGTACAATCTATTGCCCGCGTACCAACCACCAGTGGTTTATTAAATAGTGATTGTAGTGTGATGCCAGTGATTTTGTTCTTGAAAGATCACAAAGCGGAAACCATTAGTAAAGTTGTAACTGCAGTTAAGGCGCTTTCTCAAGAATTGGGTAATGACAAAATACACTTTAAACTTGCTTCAGGGCCTGTGGGGGTTATGGCTGCTACTAATGAAGCGGTAGCCGAAGCACAAATTCCGATGATGATTTATGTTTATGTTGCGGTTATATTTTTATGTTTAGTGAGCTTTAGAAGCATACGTGCAACCATTTCAGTTGTTTTACCGCTTTATATCGTATCTACGTTAGCACAAGCTTTAATGACCTTTTTAGATATCGGATTAACGGTTTCAACTCTACCGGTTATTGCTTTAGGTGTTGGTATTGGCGTTGATTACGGCATTTACATATTATCAACCATGAACGCTCGATTAAAAGCAGGTGAAAGTGTACAGTCAGCTTATTTAGCTGCTTTAAGAGAACGTGGTAGTGCGGTATTGATCACTGGCGTTACTTTAGCTATTGGTGTTTCAACTTGGTTTTTCTCTGATTTAAAATTTCAAGTTGATATGGGGATCTTGTTAACCTTCATGTTTTTAGTAAATATGCTTGCCGCGGTGATAGTTTTACCAGCAATCGCAACTTTTCTATGGAAAAATAAAAATACCGAAAAATAATTTATTTTTATTATTTTGAATTGTTATCAAACTATTTTACCAGCAAGATAGCTTTTATCTTGCTGGTAAAAGTCGCCATAATCTGCTAACTCCCATGAATGTACGAGATATTTAGTAGATGGAAACTAACCAAAGGGGTATTTTCTATCTAGCTAAATTGAATAAATGTCTACTTTTATTCTGATTTTGTAATATTAGTTGGAAGCAGATCAAAAAAAACACTCGCAATCGCTTAAAATTCTTAATAAAATCGGTGTAATAGTCTATTCTTTTGACTATGATTAATTTGAATAATGTTATTTCTAAGTAAAATAACAACTAAAACAATAATTATTAACATCGTTTTACCATAAGGAAAACGGCATGGCGTTCGTAGACGGTTTACCCTCAGTTATTCTAAAAAACGTAGCAAAACTTATAAATAAAAAAGTTCCAGAAGATACCGCTCTGGTAGTCTCTAAATTTTCGGAGTTGCTTTATAGCAATATATCTTCGTTAGATTTAGTGAACCGGAACGATAGTGACTTATACGGCGCTACGCTTAGTTTGTGGAGTTCTCTTAATGAACACAAAGACGACACTCCGGTTATTCATGTTTTTAATCCATCGGTAAGTAAAAATGGCTGGAAATCTAGCCATACCATTATTGAAGTTATTGTTAAAGACATGCCGTTTTTAGTGGATTCTATTAGAATTGCATTAAATCGTTTAGGTTTGTCACCACATTTAATGCTTAATTGCCCGTTAAAAATTGTTCGTAGTAAAAAAGATGCGCAAATTTCCGATTTAGCATCAGCTGTTGATACAAAATTAAAAGCGACCTCACAGGAGACGGTATTTTTTATCGAAATAGACCGTCAAGCGAGTCAAGCCGAGTTAGATCTCATTAAAACTAAATTGTTGTCAGTTGTCGAAGATATTTCATTAACTGTGAATGATTGGCAGACTATGTTAACGCGCTTAAATGAGGTGGTTAAAGAAGTTAAAGCGTCTAAGCTACCAGGTAGTAAACAAGATAAAGAAAATACCGTTGATTTTCTTGCTTGGATAGCAGATAACAATTTTACCTTAATGGGGTATCGCTCATATAATGTTAAAGCGGTTAAAGGGGATGTGATCTTAGACGCCAATGTTAAATCAAGTTTAGGGTTAATGAAAAACTCTAAAGGTACTTCTAACCGCTTGATCTCCACATTGAGTGAAACAGGCCGTGAAATGGCGATGGGCGATAATCACCTTATTTTAACCAAAACCAATTCTCGTTCTCGTGTTCATCGTCCTGCACATCTAGATTACATTGGTATCAAACGTTTTGATAGTCAAGGTAAGGTTATAGGTGAAGAACGTTTTATTGGCTTATTTGGATCTGCCTTTTATACCAACAGCGCGTTAGATTTACCGTTAATAAAATCTAAAGTTATAGAAGTGTGCGACACGTCAGGTTTTGCTAAAGGTACCCATGCTTATAAAACGCTTATTAATATTCTCGAAACATACCCGCGTGATGAAATATTACAATCATCAGTAAATGAGTTGTTGCAAAATGTAATGGGTATTTTGCAAATGCAAGAACGTGATTATTCTGGGCTTTTTGTACGTAGAGACGCGTTTGACCGTTTTTATTCTTGTATGGTTTATGTTCCTCGGGAACGTTATAACACCGAATTACGTATTGAAACTCAATCATTATTACAAGAAGCGTTTGGGAGCGAACAAGAAGTGGAGTTTACCACCTTCTTTTCAGAATCAGTACAAGCAAGAACTCATTATATTGTCCGAGTGAAATCAACCAAAGCAGATGTTAATGTGAAAGAAATCGAAAAGAATTTGAATGAAGCCGCGCGCAACTGGGACGATAAATTAGTCAGTGCTTTGAGCTCTAATTATGGCGAAGCTGATGCTAATGCGTTAAGTAAAAAATACGCACATTTTCCTCAAGCATACAAAGATGAAGTATTACCAGGGTCAGCCATTGTTGATATTGAAAAGCTTGAAAATTTAACCGCTGATAACAGCTTGGAAATGCTTTTTTATCAACCACTGGAAGAAAAAGCGGATAGTCGTTTTGTAAAACTTAAATTATTTCACAAAGGCGACCCCATCCATCTTTCTTTAGTGTTACCGATGTTAGAAAACTTTGGTTTACGGGTTATTGGTGAAAGTCCATACGCAATAAAAAATCCTGATGGTGAAATGTGTTGGATTTTAGATTTTTCAATGTTGTTAACGGGTACTGGTGACTTTGATCTTCGTAAGGTGCGGATGTTATTTCAAGAAGCCTTCGCGCGTGTTTGGTATGGAAAATTAGAAGATGATGGTTTTAACCGTTTGATTTTAGGAGCTGGTTTAAATGGTCGTGAAGTCTCTATTTTACGTGCTTATGCTAAGTATAAACGCCAAATTGGCGGAACCTTTAGCCAAAATTATGTTGAAGATACCTTTAGTCGTTACCCGCATTTAGCGGAATTATTAATTGCATTATTTAATTTGATCTTTGATCCTGCAACTAAAAAGAATGAAAAATTAGTCGCTAAAATTGCTGATTCGATAGAAGGATCATTAGATAATGTTGCTAACTTAGATGATGATCGTATTATTCGTCGTTTCGTTGAGATAATACAAGCAACTATCAGAACTAACTTTTTCCAGAAAAATAGCGATGATTCTGATAAATCTTATATATCGCTAAAAATTATCCCCTCAAAAATTACTGAAATTCCTCAGCCTGTACCTAAATTTGAAATTTTTGTTTATTCACCCCAAATTGAAGGTGTGCATTTACGATTTGGTAAAGTTGCACGTGGTGGTTTACGTTGGTCAGACCGACGAGAAGACTTTAGAACAGAAGTGTTGGGCTTAGTAAAAGCTCAACAAGTTAAAAATACTGTTATTGTACCGGTTGGTTCTAAAGGTGGATTTTATTGTAAAACTCCGCCAGTTTCAGGTAACCGTCAAGATATCTTTGAAAACGGCAAAGCTTGCTATCGTACCTTTATCCGTGGTTTATTAGATATTACCGATAATATTGTTGGTGGTGAGGTTGTTTACCCAAATGATGTTGTTCGCTTAGATGAAGATGATCCCTATTTGGTTGTGGCAGCCGATAAAGGCACGGCTACTTTTTCAGATATTGCTAATGGTATCTCTGAAGAATATAACTTTTGGTTAGGCGATGCCTTTGCTTCTGGTGGTAGTGTTGGTTACGATCATAAAGCCATGGGGATCACCGCTCGTGGTGCATGGGAATCAGTTAAACGGCATTTCCGTGAATTAGGTATTAATTGTCAAACCACTGATTTTACCTGTACTGCCATAGGTGATATGGCGGGCGATGTGTTTGGTAACGGTATGTTGTTATCAAAGCATATTCGTTTGCAATTCGCCTTTAATCATTTACATATTTTTATTGACCCAACGCCTGATGCAGCTTCAAGTTATAAAGAACGTGAACGCTTATTTAATACCCCAGGGTGCAGCTGGACAGATTATAACGCTAAGTTAATTTCTGTTGGCGGCGGTATTTTTAATCGTTCGGCTAAATCAATTAAGTTAACGCCTGAAATCAAAAAAATGTTGTCGACTAAAAAACAATCAATGTCGCCAAATGATTTGATCAAAGCGGTATTAAAAATGGAAGTTGATTTACTTTGGAACGGTGGTATTGGCACTTATGTGAAAAGCTCTAGTGAAAGCCATTTAGAGGTAGGCGATCGTGCTAACGATAGCTTGCGTATCAACGGTAGTGAATTGCAAGCTAAAGTTGTCGGTGAGGGCGGAAATTTAGGGATGACCCAGTTAGGGCGTATTGAATATTGTGCTAAAGGTGGTCGAATGAACACCGACTCAGTTGATAACGTCGGTGGTGTTGATTGTTCAGATAACGAAGTAAATATCAAAATATTGCTTAATGGTTTAGTACAAAATGGTGATTTAACCGTTAAACAACGTAACAAAATACTTTATGATATGACCGATGAAGTATCAAAAATTGTATTGCAAGATTGTTATCGTCAAACCCAATCTATTTCTATAACTGCATCACGTGGTGCGAGCCAATTAAAAGAGCAAATTCGTTTTATTCATGAAATGGAACGTGCTGGTAAATTAGATCGCGGCTTAGAGTTTATTCCGAGTGACGATGAAATTGCGGAACGTTTATCACAAGGTAAAGGTTTAACTAGACCTGAGCTTTCAGTGTTGTTAGCGTATAGTAAGATGACCTTAAAAGAAGATTTAATTTGTCCTGAAGTCACTGAAAACTCTTATTACCGTAGCTTACTTGTTGAAGCTTTTCCTCTGCAATTACAAGAAAAATATAATGATATAATGGATGAACATCCACTACGTGCTGAAATTATCGCCACCAAACTTGCCAATAATATTGGTAATGATATGGGCTTTAATTTTGTTCATCGTATGTATGAAGAAACTGGTGCCTCTGTTGCTGAAGTGGCAAATAGTTATTCTATTGCTAGCGAAGTATTTGAATTTGCTATTATTCGTGACAAAATTGAGCAATTAGATAATAAAGTGTCGGCGTTAGTTCAAACCGAAATGCTATTTCAATTACGTAGAACCGTGCGTCGAGTAACCCGTTGGTTCTTACGTCACCGTGATAAGTCTTTATCCATTGAACAAGCGATTGGTTATTTCAAACCTACTTTTTCTATTTTGTCCGAAAAATTAGCTGACTTCATGGTGGTTGATGAAGTTGCACAGCTTGAACATGTTGAAAATGATTTAGTCAATTCTAAAGTTCCGGTTGATGTGGCGAAACGAATTTCACAATTAAGCACTTTATTCTCAACCATGGATATTGCTGAATTAGTTGAAAACGACACACGCAGTAATAAGTTTGTGGCTAAAGTGTACTTTACCTTAGGCCAACGTTTAGAATTGCATTGGTTCTTAGATCAAATTACTCGTCAACCGGTGAATAATCATTGGCAAGCATTGGCTAGAGCATCGTTTAGGGAAGAATTAGATTGGCAACAACGTTCACTTGCCTCAGTACTATTACGTTGTGGTTGTGCTAAAGGTAAAGCAACAGAAACGGATATTAATGAACTAGTCGAAGCTTGGTTCGCCGCTAATGAACAACCTTTGGGACGTTGGCAACAGATTTTATCTGACTTTAGAACCAGCCAAAACCATGAATTTGCCCAATTCTCAGTGGCATTACGCGAACTAATGTTACTTAGCTTAAATTGCGCGCCAGTAAATTAATCAGCATTGCCTTGATTGGCAACCAAATTAACTGATAAAATCCCCGCATGTCGGGGATTTTTTATTCCTGTGAATCCTATTTGTTCACATTTATATTCATACTTATATTCATACTTGTTTTCAAAATATTAGAGGTATTATGTTTTATTCAGCCATCCGTAAAATACTTTTTCAATTTGATCCTGAAAAAATTCATGAATTAACCATTGCTAGTTTGAAGAAAACGGGCTCAACACCGTTTAATAATTTATATAGACAAAATATTAGTGATAAACCTGTTGAAGTCATGGGGATCAAATTCCCTAATCCTGTTGGCCTTGCTGCTGGTTTAGATAAAAATGGTGAATGTATTCGTGCTTTCGATGCGATGGGTTTTGGTTTTGTTGAAGTTGGCACCGTAACTCCACGACCACAACCGGGTAATGAAAAACCGCGTATTTTTCGTTTAGAATCGGCCAATGCCATTATTAATCGTATGGGCTTTAATAATAAAGGGGTCGATTATTTAGTAAACCAAGTACAAAAAGCTAATTTTAGTGGCGTATTAGGCATCAATATCGGTAAGAATAAAGATACTCCTGAAGAAAATGCCAAAGATGATTATTTGCATTGTATGCGTAAGGTTTATAATTTTTCTTCCTATATTACTATCAATATTTCTTCACCAAATACTCCCGGTTTACGCTCATTACAATATGGTGAAGCGTTAAATGAACTCTTGTTAGCACTAAAAAAAGAGCAACAAGTATTAGAAAAACAATATAATAAATATGTTCCGTTAGCGGTAAAAATAGCACCAGACTTAACCCCCGAAGAAGTTAAAGATATTGCCCAGTGTTTAGTTAACAATAATATAGATGCGGTTATAGCAACCAATACCACGTTATCTCGCGAAGGTGTTGTCGGCCTTGAACATGGTGATGAACAAGGTGGTTTAAGTGGTCAACCGGTAAAAGATAAAAGTACTGCAGTGATCAAATTACTGGCAACTGAATTAGCAGGTAAATTACCTATTATTGGTGTCGGTGGTATTGCTAGTAGCGAGGATGCAAAAGAAAAATTAGCGGCTGGCGCTGCTCTGGTACAAGTTTATACCGGTTTTATTTATCAAGGGCCACTATTGATAAAAAGCATTATAAATGCACTTTAAACTCATTTTAAATTTACTTTATTCGTGGTGTTCTGTGTAAGTTTACGTAAAGCTACTTGCACAACGTTAATGTTCACTCGTAGAATTGACTCAAGTTAGTACAATTTTAAGAAAAAATGAACAGTAAATTTGGTCTATCAACGCAGGGTATTATTGTCAGTGGTATTGTTTTAGCACTTTCATCTTGCGCAAACATAAATACTCATAACAATGATGCTATTCAAAAAAATCAGGGATTAAGCGGTGAAATCATCCTTGATCCTGAAAATTTAGCCGCTCCAGAGCAATGGCGTAACTCTTTAAATAAATTAAAATCGGCGGGAAGTTGGTTAAATAATTTTCACGATCCGCTATTAATCAAAACAGTAGAAATAGCGTTAGCTAATAATTATCAGTTAAAACAACAAGCTTTAGCGGTAGATATTAAAAAACGACAATTACTTAATGCCGACGCAAGTTTTTGGCCTGATATTTCTACAAATTTATCAACGGCTCGTAGCAAAAATTCAAATATATCAACGAGTGCTTCTTTATCACTGAAGGTGAAATACGAAGTAGATTTATGGGGGAAGCTTTCGGCAAGTGAGCAAAAGGCAAACCTTGATTGGTTGAGCCAACAAGCTAATTTTGAGCAGGCGCAATTACAGTTAGTGGTTACCACAATAACCGCATGGTACAACGCTGTTGCCGCAGAAAAACTATTGTCGTTAAATGTTCAACGTAGTAATAACACCCAACAAAATTTAGATATTATTGAATCGGGTTACAAACAAGGGCTTAATAGTTCTTTAGATGTTTATTTAACCCGCAATGAGCTTAATAGTGCATTGGCGCGAGTGGCCGAATTAAAACAAAATGTATTAGAAGCTAAACATCGTTTAGAGATTTTAATGGGTAAATATCCTGCTGCCGATATTTTATTATCTGCGCAATTACTTGAGATTGATACCGCATTATCTTTAGATGCGCCGATAAGTATTTTACAACGCAAACCAAGTTTACGAGCAAGTTGGTATCAATTACTCGCCAGCGATGCCGCACTTGCTTTTGCTCATAAACAGCGTTTTCCTAGTTTTAGTTTGTCGGCATCCTTAAGTGACAACCAAAGTAAATTGTCTAATTTATTGTCTGGTTCATCTTTAGCTTGGTCGTTATTGGGAAATATATCGGCGCCTTTATTTCAAGCGGGAAGATTAAGAAATAATGAAGAAATTGCTCGATTAACACTACGACAACAAGAACAAAATTACCTTGATAAGGTATATCAAGCGTTTAGTGATGTTGAAAATGCAATTTCGGCTGAAACATCATTACAACAACGTGCCTTGTTACAGCAACGAGCGGGTGAAAATGCGCAAACTGCTTATCAACTTTCGTTTGAACAATATCAGCAAGGTCTAGTGAATTATAGCACTGTATTGGATGCACAAAATCGTTGGTTTGATGCACAAAGTAGCGTTATTCAAATTCAGAATAAATTAATCACCAATCGCGTTAATCTTAATTTAGCGCTAGGTGGATCTTATTTAAACCCCTTATCAAGTAAGCCAGCAGTGGTAGCGATCAAATGAAACATTCAAATAAAAAATATCTAAAAACTTTTACAATAATTGCAGTTACCCTTGTTTTGGTTAAGTTGATTGTTGCTAATCCTCCTAAAAGCCAACGCGGTAGTGCGAAAAGCGCTCCATTGATGGTAGTTGCGATAGACAAAGTGTCACCGCAAAGTTACCAAGTTGTACTTGATAGTTTTGGCACCGTGCAACCGCGTACACAAAGTGCTTTAGTGGCACAAGTGTCGGGGCAAATAACGTCGATCAGTAATAATTTTCGCGAAGGAGAGTTTTTTAAAAAAGGTGAAATATTGGTATCCATAGATGATCGTGATTACCAAGCAGAACTTAAAATTGCACAAGCAGGAGTTTTAAATGCTGAGCAAGCCTTAGTTGAAGAAAAAGCTCGCGTAGAGCAAGCACTTAAAGATTGGAAGCGCTTAGGTAATGGTGAAAAAGCAAGTGCATTAGTTTTGCGAAAACCACAATTAGCGGCTGCAAAAGCACAATTATTATCTGCACAAGCCAAGTATGAAAAGGCACAATTATCATTAGAGCGTACGCAAATTATTGCTCCTTACGATGGGAGAATTTTGAATAAGCAAGTTGATGTCGGGCAAGTGGTTTCGTCAAACACCAAACTGGCTAACATTTTTGCGACTGATATTGTTGAAATACGCTTACCTATTCATAATAGCGATCTTCAATTTATTGATTTACCAGAACAATATAGGAAAAGTGATCACAACGAAAAACTTAATTTAGAAAACAATAGCGTATTTTTTACTTCTGATTTAGCACCAACTCAACGTTGGCAAGGTCAGTTGATTAGAACTGCTGGTTCAATCGATGATAAAGCTCAACAATTATATGTTGTTGCGCAAATTGAAAATCCTTTTAAACAAAACAATACCGACCACAACAAGCATGGAATAAGTATCAAAATAGGTCAATATTTAGATGCCAAAATTCAAGGTAAGTTATTAGAGCATGCTTTAGTTATTCCTAATACCAGTATTTATCAAGGCAGCTATGTTTATATTGTCGAGCAGGGTTTACTAAAACGCCAAGAAATAACTATCGCTTGGCAAAATGATCAACAGGCATTGATTTCATCTGGGTTAGAGTTTGGTCAACAACTAGTGTTAACGTCATTAGGTCAAATTAGTTCAGGTACTAAAGTTGAGATAGTCGGACAGAAAAAAACACTGCGAAAAGGAAGTCAATTTAATAAAAGACGTAATGAAAAACACCGTAAGCACAGCCAAGAAAGAGCGCCAAACAAAACAATAGTAAGTAAAAAAGGTGATCGCTCATGATCACTTGGTTTGTAAAGAATACCGTTGCCGCCAACCTATTGATGATCACCATAGTGTTAGCTGGCTTGTTTAGTCTTTCAACGAAAATCCCACTGGAAGTTTTTCCTTCTTTTTCAACTGATAGGATCAGCGTTAATGTGGTATTGCGTGGAGCTACCCCTGAAGATGTAGAAAAAGGTGTCGCTATTCGTATTGAAGAAGCGGTGCAAGATTTAGACGGTATTGAGCAAATTACCAGTCGATCAACCGAAGGTTCAGCCTCAGTTACCATTGAAGTGACCTCCGGCTACGATGAACGTGAAATGCTCGCCGATATTAAAAGCCGTGTAGATGCTATAAATACTTTTCCTGTTGATGCAGAAAAACCCATTGTTGCTTTAGCACAACGCAAACAAAACGTTATTTCTGTTACGGTGGCAAGTGATTATGGCGAAAAAGAAATTCGTGAATTTGCTCAGCAGATCAGTGATGATTTATTAACTATTGATGGCGTTACTCAATTATCATTAAGTGGTATTCGTAATTATGAAATTGCCATTGAAGTACCACAAGATAAATTACAACAATACCATTTAACCCTACAGCAAATTAGTAGTGCTATTGCCAGCTCAAGCGCTGATATATCGGCAGGAAATATTAAAACTCGTGGCGGTGATGTTTTGATCCGCTCAAAAGGGCAAGCCTACCGAAAAAATGATTTTGAAAATATTGTTGTTAAACAAAATAGTGATGGTTCAATTTTACGCCTTAAAGATATTGCCTTAATTAACGATGGCTTTGAAGAAACGCCAGTTAGAACGCGTTTTAACGGTAAGCCAGCAGCGTTTATTGATATTCTTCGTATTGGTCAACAAAGCGCAATAGAGGTTGCCGATAAAGTTAAAAAGTATATTGAAAACAAACAAGCGACTTTACCTCAGGGCTATCAACTTAATTATTGGAACGATAGATCGAGAATTGTTAAAGCGCGTATTGCCACACTCACCACTAATGCATTACAAGGAGGTATTTTAGTACTGGCATTATTAACGTTATTTTTACGACCGTCGATTGCCTTTTGGGTGTTTTTAGGTATTCCTGTCGCCTTTATGGGTACTTTTATCGTGATGCCCTATTTTGGTATTACCCTTAATTTATTAAGCTTATTTGGCTTTATTTTGGTGTTAGGGATAGTGGTTGATGATGCCATTGTTACCGGGGAAAATGTTTATACCCATTTACGCCATGCAGAATCGGGTGAACAAGCGGCCATTAATGGTACCTTAGAAGTTGCTACCCCCGTTACCTTTGGAGTGCTAACTACGGTTGCTGCTTTTATGCCCTTAGCTTTTATTGACGGTGCGCGTGGTGCCTTGTTTGCACAAATACCTATTGTGGTGATCCCCGTATTGATATTTTCATTAATAGAATCAAAGTTTGTACTACCTGCACATTTAAAACACATTAAGTTACGCCATGAAAAAGGTGTAAAACCTTCAAAATTTGAACAATTTCAACAACGCTTTGCTGATGGTTTTGAAAATGGCATTTTGAAATATTATCAGCCTTTGCTTAAGATCGCTTTGAACAATAAAATTACTACCTTAAGTATATTTATTGCGATGTTTGTCTTAATTATTGCGTTAGTGATGAGTGGCTGGTCGCGATTCGTTTTTTTTCCGCGCGTGCCTAGTGAAACGGTACGTGCCAATTTAACGCTGCCTGCTGGTACGCCATTTGATGTGACCAATAAATATGTTGTTTTAATGGCAGATAAAGCCGAGCAACTAAAAGAAAAATATAGCGACCCAACGACACATCAAAGTATTGTTTTGAATATTTTAGCCACCACCGGTGGCCGTGGTGGGCAAGCAAATAAAGGGCAAATTCGTTTTCAACTGSWYSSWMSAGATCAGCGTTTTATCGACATAAGTTCGCAACAATTAGTACGTGAATGGCGAAAAATGATCGGCATAATACCAGGCGCGGAAAGTTTGTCTTTTCGAGCTGAAATAGGCCGTTCTTCTGATCCTATTAATGTGCAATTAACGGCTAATTCTTTAGATACATTACGTGATGTATCTGAAAAAGTTAAACAATATCTAGCAACTTATCCCGCAGTATTTGATATTGCCGATAGCCTGTCAGATGGTAAACAAGAGTTACAAATAGAGCTAACCAAACAAGGCTTAGCACTAGGATTAACGCGTGTTGATATATCAAGGCAAGTACGGCGTGCGTATTTTGGTGCGCAAGCACAGCGTATTCAACGGGGTCGTGATGATGTTCGCGTGATGGTAAAATTACCACTAAATGAACGTAATTCCATCGCTAAGTTGAAACAGATGTTGATCACCACACCTGATGGCGGGCAAGTTCCACTAGCACATGTTGCCACTTTAAAAGCCGGGCAATCACCATCGGCGATAAACCGCATTGACCGTTATCGTACGGTTAGTGTGACTGCTGATGTTGATAAAAACACCACCAACATGACCATTTTACAGGCAGAGTTTAAAAATTATTTAGATAAGTTAATTAGTCAATATCCCAGTGTTGGTCATTCTCTTGAAGGTGAAGCGAAAGAGCAACGGCAATCTTTTGGTTCATTACAATGGGGGTTATTGATCGTATTGTTTGTTATTTATGCTTTGTTGGCGATCCCATTTAAATCATTTTTACAGCCATTAATTGTCATGAGTATTATTCCTTTTGGCTTTATTGGTGCAATGATAGGACATTGGATCATGGGCATGAGTCTAACTATCATGAGTTTACTTGGCATGTTAGCGTTAACCGGTGTTGTAGTGAATGATTCTCTGGTATTAGTTGATTTTATTAATAAAAAACGTCAAGACGGTATGGAATTAATAAACGCTGTTACCATTGCAGGCACGGCGCGTTTTCGTCCGGTAATGCTAACGAGTTTAACGACCTTTATTGGTTTAATGCCGTTATTATTTGAAAAATCTACGCAAGCACAATTTTTGATCCCGATGGCGGTTTCATTGGGGTTTGGCATTTTATTCGCCACCTTTATTACGCTATTATTAGTGCCTATTAATTATATATTGATGGATAAATTGGCTTTAGCGTTTAAAGGTTAAAGAGAAAACTAGATCCCCGATAAAAACATTCGGGGATGACAGGCGTGATCATTCGGGGATGACAGGAGTGATTATTCGGGGATGACAGGCGTGATTATTCGGGGGTGACAGGCGTGAACAGGCGTGATTATTCGGGGGTGACAGGCGTGAACAGGCGTGAACATTCGGGGATGACAGGCGTGAATATTCGGGGATGACAGGCGTGATCATTCGGGGATGACAGGAGTGATCATTCGGGGATGACAGGCGTGATCATTCGGAGATGACAGGCGTGATCATTCGGGGATGACAGGCGTGATTATTCAGTGTCGTTAATTTTTAAGCGTTGCGCTTTTGTGGTTAAAATTATAATTTTGTGAAATTACACTCTAAACGCAGGGTTGTTATGCGGTACAAACAAGGTGCTGTATAATTTTGTGGCATATTCGTCGGTCATGCCAGAAACATAATCAGCAATCACGCGATGAGGGTTTTCACCATTGTCTTGTGCTAGTTGCCAGCGTTTAGCGGTATGTTTGGGTAATAACCGTAGCGGATCTGAAACCAGTGCTTCAAATATTTCCATCACTATTTGCTGACCTTGATATTCAACACGTTGAATACTTGGCTGTTTGATCACAAACTCATAAACAAAGTCTTTAAATATTTGCAATGCTGCTGATGTTACTTGTGGTAATTTTGCATTGTATTGTAATAAGGTTTCTTCAAAGGCTAAGTTATCATGAACAGTTAAATCAATTAATTCAATCGCGGTGATCAAATAATTCACTAATCCACCAATGGCATCTTTTTGTAAATGATGTAAGTCGCTAAAAAGTTTATCCGCAAGATCAATGCTGTAGGTTTGTAACCAGTGATCATCAAGCTGCTTTAATTTACAGATAACATTGTTGTCAAAATCATCTCGATTTACCACGCCGGTGACAATGGCATCTTCAAGATCATGAATGCCATAAGCAATATCGTCAGCAAGTTCCATAATTGAGCAATCGAGCGACTTAAAACAGGTTTTACTGTGTCTATCGGGATTTTTACTGGTTTTTATTTGCTGAAATAAGTTTTTATCAGCAGCAGATAACGGCGTTAAAAGCCAATCCAATGTGGCTTGGTCGTCAACATATAAACCTTTTGGTGGATGCCAGTCATTGGCTTTTAATTGCCTGAAATTTTCTGGGTTTTCCGCTGGGGTTGATTTTTCTAGTACCGTAAGAGTTTGTGGGTATTTTAAAATACCTAATAGCGTTCGGCGACTAAGGTTCATGCCGTAATGTTCACTAAAAGGTTCTAAGCAGGTTAATATTCTAAAGGTTTGCCCGTTACCTTCAAAACCGCCATGATCGCGCATCATGTAATGTAGGGCAACTTCACCACCATGGCCGAAGGGTGGATGACCAATATCATGAGCTAAACACAACGCCTCAATTAAAGTATCGTCGTTAGGAAATAATTGCTGACAAAGTTGAGGGTATTTACAGCGTAACTGCGCGGTAATGCCTGAGCCAATTTGCGCTGCTTCAAGTGAATGAGTTAAGCGCGTGCGATAAAAATCACTTTGACCACTGCCCATGACTTGGGTTTTAGATTGTAAACGTCTAAATGCCGCCGAATGCAGAATACGTGCTCTGTCACGCTGAAATGGTGTACGGTGATCTTGTTGACGTTGTGATACTTTTTTTAATCGTCTTGCTAGCCAATCTGCCTTCATACTATGCCTGTGCTTTTGTGTTTGTTTATAAATTATTATACAAACAGCCTACCTTGTTATTTACGCATTGGCGATAAAAATTGCACGTTTAGGTGCAGGGTAACCTTCAATAGTTTTACTGCTGTCATTAGGATCAAGAAAGTCTTGTAATGATTCTGTGTCAATCCAGTCAGTTTTACGTTGTTCTTCGAACGCAGTTATATCCGTATTAACAAGGCGAATATCACTAAAACCACAGCGTTCTAACCAAGCACACATTGCCTCTGTGCTTGGTAAAAACCAGACGTTACGCATTTTTGCATAACGCTCACCGGGCACTAAAACGGTATTAGCATCGCCATCAACCACTAAGGTTTCTAAGACTAATTCGCCACCTTGAACCAATTGCGCTTTTAGTTGATATAAAAAGTCGATAGGTGAGCGACGATGGTATAAAACCCCCATCGCAAATACCGTATCAAAGGATTTTAATTCGGGAAGTTGTTCGACACCCAGTGGTAGTAAATTAACACACTCGTCTTTAATAAAATGCTTAATGGCATTAAATTGCATAAAAAATAACTGAGTTGGATCAATACCAACCACAAATTTAGCGCCAGCGCCGCGCATACGCCACAGGTGATAACCGCTGCCACAACCAATATCGAGTACGTAACGATCACTTAAATCGCTAATTTCATTGTGTAGGCGATCCCATTTAAAGTCACTGCGCCACTCAGTATCAATAGGTAAATCATGGATAAGATAAGGGCCTTTGCGCCACGGCTTAAATTTGCGTAATAAATTCTCTAAACGTTTAAATTCACCGTCATTAATATCGCTGCGTTTACCGACACTAACGCTTTGTTGTAAATCTAAGAACTTTGCTTGTGTTTTGGGTAGAGCTGCCAGTGTTTTTTGCCAATGTTTAAATTCACCGTGTAACTCATGTTGCTGCCAATGCGATAATTGTGCTGGTAGCGTGTTTAACCAATGAGCTAATCGGTTTTCGGCTATTTGTTGGTAGAATTTACTAAAATAATTCATTATTGCTCTTGTTTATTGATTCTTTCATATTGTTATTATTCACTGCTCTTAATCACTTTATTGCCACCAGAGAAACAAAGTTAAAACACTGAAACCAAGTGCTTGCATGGCTAAAGCCGGCTTGTTCAAACCGATTCAAATGAGTTTCTAAACTATCGGGTTTCATTACCTGTTCAAGCGCACTACGTTTTTGTGCTATTTCTAAGTCGCTATAACCATTGGCGCGTTTAAAATCGTGATGTAAATCGGTTAACAAACTATGGCACTGGCTATCTTGATGGCTTATTTTTTCCGACAACACTAATATACCGCCTTTATTTAAACCGGTAGCAATGTTATTAAGCAGTTGCTGACGTTTTTCTTTATCAATAAATTGTAGGGTAAAATTCAACACCACCATTGAAGCATTTTCTATCGTCGTTGCTAATATATCGTTTTGAATAATGGTACAAGGAGTTGTGCCTTTAAAGGCATTTATATGCATTTTACAGCGTTCAACCATAGCAGAGGAATTGTCGATGCCAATTATTTGGCAATTTTCAGCCTCAATATTTTGTCGCATTGCTAAGGTGGCAGCCCCTAATGAACAACCTAAATCATAAATGTTGGTGTTATTGCGGACATAATTTTTACTTAAACGACCAATGGTTTCAATAATAGTGCTGTAACCAGGAACAGAGCGTTTGATCATATCAGGAAACACTTCAACCACTTGCGCATCAAAAGAAAAATCTTTAATTGTACTTTGTGGGCTGGAATAAATTAAATCTGCTTTAGTTGGTGTCATAAATAATAGTGGCTTATTTTACTGTCGGTATATATCTTGATGCCGGCTTGATTTTTGCTACTTATTTTAGCTTGCGCAGCAGGTAAATAAAACCTTATCGAAATATTATTTGCAAGCATGAACTTTTTTTGACCATAATAGGCGCTTCTGAATAAAAAAAAACAAAAACAAAATTCAGAAATTAAATGGATTTCAATGGGGAAAGTTATTATCACACGACATTTTTTATACTTATTACTTTTTTTAAGCCTTGCTACTTTAACAATAAGTGCAGTGGCAAAAAGCGCGGTTGCAGAGCCAACGGTTGATTTTCACCAACAACCGCTAACTATTGCTGTAAATAAAACCACTTATCCCTATCAATTTGTTGATAAACAAGGGCAAGTTTCCGGTTTAATGATAGATTTATGGCGCTTATGGGCTAAAAAACAACACGTTGAAATTAAATTTATACCTTTAACTTGGTCGAAAACATTGGCTCAAGTCAAAAGTGGAGCAATAGATATTCACGCTGGGTTAGCAATAACTGAAGCACGGCAGCAATCCTTTGGTTTTTCATCAACACTTTTCCCACTTAATAATTATGTATATATTAACCAAAATTTAATTAATATTGAAAACATTAAACAATTAGCGCCTTATTCCATCGGGGTTGTTGAAAATTCAGCCCATATTGCTAATCTAAAAAAATTAACGCCTGAGTTATCAATAAAAACTTACCCTAGTCGCACTGCAAAATATAATGCCGCAATAAAAGGTGAAATATTAGCCTTTATGGGGATTGATAAATTATCAAAAAAATACGTTGATTATAAAATAATTAAACAGCTTTTTCCGCACAGTAAACGAATATTATATAGTCAATGGCAATATGCTGTGGCGACATCGAAAAAAAATAAACTTTTACTGGCATTTATTGAGCAAGGTTTTGCAAAAATATCGTTAGAAGAAAAATCAGCAATTGAGCGTAAATGGCTTGGACTTGATAAGCAAAATGATACTTTGTTACTCGCCTTTTCTCCTCAAATTCCTCCATATATGACTTTATCACCAATGGGTAAACCACAAGGATTATTTGTTGATATATGGCGGTTATGGTCTAAATATACTGGGCAGAAAATTGATTTTATCGCAGAAAATTTAGTTGCTTCCGCAGCGTTGGTAAAACAAAAAAGTGCTGATGTAATGATCGCTTATCCTGAAAGTAAGCTAGTTAATACAGGATTAAAAAAAGCATGGAATATATATCAAGCAAAATCTCAAGTTTACGTGTCATCTAAATACCCCAACATTCAAAAACTAGCTGATCTTAACGGACATACACTGGGAATGTTTGTTACATCGCCTTATAAAATTACATTAGAACAGCAATACCCTGATATAGAAATGCGTTATTTTTCAGATTTATCGGTACTAGTTCATGCTGCTGAAGTTGGTGAAATAGATGCGATGGTGAGCTCAACCGATATAATGAATTTAAGGTTAAATCGGGCGAATTTGCAGTCTTCTTTTTATCGGCTTGAACAACCGGTATTTACTTCAGATTTATATTCTTTAATTTCGAATGACAATGACCGATTAGCGGAAATTATTAGCGATGGTTTCAAAAAAATACCGTTTAGTGACTTGATCGCCGTTGAAGAAAAGTGGCTACCAAATAAAAAATCTTATTTTGAACAACGTAAAGATTTAGTCGAATTGTCTCAGCAAGAAAAAACGTGGTTAGCAAAAGGGAAACTGATTAATGTTGGTGTTGTTAAAGGCTGGAAACCCATGGAATATGTTGATGAACATGGTCAACTAGGTGGGATCAACGTTGATATAATGAAGCTTGTTGCAAAACGAACTAAGTTAAAGCTTAACTTTAAAGTGTTTAATAATTGGAAAGATTTATATAACGCATTACTTGAACATAAAATTGCGTTAGCTGGCAGTATTACGCCTACCAAAGAACGTAAAAAGAAGCTTTTTTTTACAAAACCTTATTGGGAACTTCCTTGGGTTATCCTTCATCGCCAAACGCTAGGGAAACAATCAAGTCTTAAAGATTTCTATGGTAAAAAAATAGCGGTTGCTAAAGGTTATCAACTCATTGATGTTATTACCTCTGAGTACCCGCAAATATCATTAATGTTGGTCGACGCTACTCAAGATGGTATGGTTGCTGTTGAACAAGGACTTGTTGATGGCATGCTAGAGCCGTTGGTTATTGCCAGTGAATTACTTAAAAAAGAGTCTACAGTGGCGCTAATGATTTCTGTCATGGATGATCTTGAATGGGATCGAACTCATATGGCGGTAAGAAAAGATTGGCCTGAGTTAAAGTCGATTATTGATAAAGGTATTTTAAGTATAAGTAAAATAAAAAAACAAGAAATTTATGAAAAGTGGTTTAATGTCAATATAAATACTGGCTTTGATAAAAAAATTGTTTATAGAGTAGCATTGCAAGCGAGCATTTTAATTTTAGTGGTTATCGCTATTATTGTTATTTGGAATAGACGTTTATTTAGAGAAGTAAGCCGGCGTAAAGCGCTGGAAGAAAAAATGAAGCATATGGCAACTCATGACGAGCTAACTGGTTTAGGTAATCGTGCTTTATTAAAAGATCGGCTTAATAATTTAATTGGCTTACATCAACGACAAAATTTACAAATGGCGGTTTTGTTTATTGACTTAGATGGTTTTAAAACCATAAACGACACCTATGGTCACGACGTTGGTGATGAACTGTTAATACAATTATCAGGCCGTTTAAAAACCAGTATTCGAACCTCAGACAGTTTAGTGCGCTTTGGTGGTGATGAGTTTGTACTATTACTTACAGGGTTAAATCAAGGCAATGAAGCTGCTTTTATTGCCGAAAMAAYMTTRTTNTKTATTAAAAACACCGTTTGAATTATCAGTGGTTACCACATGTATTGGCTGTAGTATCGGTATTGCGTTGTATCCAGGTGATGGTACAACGGATACTGAATTGTTAAAAGTTGCCGACACTTTAATGTATAAAGTAAAAGCCCAAGGTAAAAATAATTACATTTTTAATAGCGAGATAAAATAATAAAAGGAATGAATAACATACAACATTAATTATTAATGCCTATACACTTGGCTCAGGTTCGTCTTTCCCGCAGTCTTTTAAGCGGACGCTGCATGGATGCAGCTTATTAAGACAATGCATGGAGCATATTGTCCTGAATCCACGTCAAAAAGTACGAGATCTTCGATAAAAACGACTCGAAGATAACGATTATAATAAATACCTGAGTGATCTACATAGGCATGTTAATTATTAATGGCGTATTTAAATTGTCATGATATATCACGTTATTTTTATTTTTAGCACATTATTCTCAAAATCTTCGGCTTAAGTGAATAGATAAAAGTAAAATAGAACTGGGATCTTGCTCCAGATAGTAATATTGCTAATTCATCTGCGGTAAAATGGAAGTTGATTAACATTAATAAAATGAATGAGGATAAAAAAACACAGGCAGTAGATAAGTTAAATCAAGTGTTAATACAATGGCTTTAAGTTAATGAGTTATATAAATTTAAATGTTGGTGTGTAGCGCACCATTTTCTGTTGGTTGAATATGCCCACTGGCTCATTTTATCACTACTGCCAGCAGCACTAATATAATGTCGATTGAAATCAGTAATAATAGCTAACCAGTCATCACTATTAACATTAAATCGCTCAAATAGTGGTTTGATTTCAGCAGTAATAACTCCGCGTTTATCTTCTCGAATACAACGCCCAGTCCATTCAACTAAGGCAAAGTAATCCATTAATTTAAAGGGTAAACCCTTTTGCTGTTTTGTATGGGCTTGATAACCGATAAAAGGTAATAAATTTGGAGGCTGTGCAGGTTTATTATCAACAGTTTCATCAATAGCATGAGCAATAGTCAGTAACCGTTGTTGAATTGAAGTAAAGTCTGATTGCTCTGGTGTTGTAGATATTGCTGCTCTAATGGGGTTTAAATCAACATAAATCATACAAGCGAGTAGAGCGGTTTCATCAAGTAATGCTTGCGATTTAAAGCGTCCTTCCCAAAAATGACCTTTGCAGTTATCTTCTTTATTGGCGCGTACTGCAATGCTTTCATTTAAGCAGCGCATATACCAGCCCAAATCATATAAACGACCCCGCCAAGTTTGTACTATTTTCAAAGCTTGCGTTTTTTCTGCTTGGGTAATATCAGACATTGTTAACCATCTATCCACCATAACATGGCCATTAAAAAGCTGCTTCCAACGCATAGCAACATCAATATCAGATAAATCATCAGCCTCAATTTTATTCACTTTTAATACCAAGTGATAATGGTTACTCATTACGGCATAAGCACAAATGTCAATGGTGAAAACAGAAGAAAGTAAATGAATTTTATCAACAAGCCATTGCTTACGGTGATCAAAGTTTTGCCCAGAAATAGCATCGTCACCACATAAAAAAGCGCGTCGAACACAGCGACAAATACAATGGTAGTAGGGGGTTTCTTGTAAACAAACCTGTTCTTTTCTTGGTCGAGTCATGATTTAACTGTTGGTTTAAAATTAAACGATAGGCTAAGCATAGGAGTGGATAGTTAAAAGATCAAATTTAGGGGTGTCCCTTTTTATTTCCCTTTTTATTTTTTTTATTTATTATTTAGGGGTGTCCCTTTTATTTGTTCTGCTTTTATTTTGCGWTAATAAAGTAGATTAAATTATTGATATGTATGTGATAAAAAGGTAAGCTAAATTTAATATTAGTCTGTTTAACGCTGTAGGGAAAAGTGTTTATCTTGCTTAATAGTTGTTATGTTTACAAGGAAAGTCTAGTGGATTATTTAGATAGATTGATCAATAACTTACCCCTTAAAAAAATTGGGAATGACCGCGAATCCTGTGCATCTGTTTACCTGCTAACATGCTCATTGAATTCTGACGTAATGCTTGCTTTGAAAGCTAATGGTTATCATAAAAAAAATAGTGCTACTTTAGAGGATGGCACTAATGTTGATAATGTTTGGGTGCAAACGTAATCAAACGGACTGCTAACAATTGGCAGCGCTTCGTTCCTCGCTATTTTAGCCAACTATATTTTTCCGCTTAAGTAGGCGTTGGTTTTATAAATTACTAATCAAGGAGTTACAATGAACAAAATAGTTATATTACTACCAATGGTATCAATTCTTACGGCCTGTGTTGCACCGCAAGCATATTTTCCACAATTACCACAACAGAATGTAAATACAAACTCCCCGCAATCACAGCATGATAAGCTTTCTAAAATAAAAGCAGATCAATTTATAACTGTTGGTCAAACTAATGCAGCTGATATATCTATGCATTATGGAGTGCCAAATATTGCAATGAAGGGAACTGACGGAAACGATATATGGATGTATCAAGCTAAAAGCATGGTCTCAGGTGTAAAAATGGATAGTGGAACAAATATTAACGCAAGTATAGGAGGCGCTAGTTCTGCAAGCTCAATGCAGATGAACAATGAGTTCAGTTCAAAATCTACGATGCTAAGGATTACTTTTAATTTAGCTGGTATTGTGGAATCTTATGACTCTCAAACTACAATGAATTAACTTGTTCGCATATAAGCCATTAAACCAAGACTAAAAACAGTCAGCTTCGGTTTACGCTATCTACATCAACCTACCAAAACCCTACCAGCTTTGACCAAAATAAAAGTCAAAGCCGTTAGTTATTTCTCTACCCCCAAACATTCCTGTATAATGCCCACCATATAAATCAGCACTAAAACAAGTTAAACCACTATGTCCGTAGAACAATTCGACCCAAGCACCAGTAATTCTGTAGCAAAACAAACAACAACGCTTGAAACACCCGTTAAAATCATTGAAGAGCAGCATCAGGCCGTTGTTACTGCAAATACAGAAGCAAATCGCGCTGCAAAGATAGGCTTCGTGAGTCTCGGCTGCCCAAAAAACCTAGTCGACTCTGAACGTATTCTTACCCAACTTCGTACTGAAGGTTATGATGTAACAAATAGCTACGACGATGCAGAGTTAGTGATTGTTAACACCTGTGGTTTTATTGATTCAGCAGTAAAAGAATCTTTAGATACTATCGGTGAAGCACTTGCTGAAAATGGTAAAGTGTTGGTAACGGGCTGCTTAGGTGCAAAAAAAGACGAAATTATTGAGCTTCACCCTAATGTTTTAGGGGTAACTGGCCCACATGCTTATGATGAAGTACTTAATCAAGTTCATCAGCATGTTACTAAACCTGAGCACAATCCGTTTGTTGATTTAGTGCCGGATCAGGGCGTTAAACTTACACCTAAACACTATGCATATTTAAAAATATCAGAAGGTTGTAACCATCGTTGTACGTTCTGCATTATTCCATCAATGCGTGGTGATTTAGACTCTCGTCCTGTTGGTGATGTCTTAGGTGAAGCGCAGCGTTTGGTTGATGCTGGCGTTAAAGAGTTATTGGTTATTTCGCAAGATACTTCTGCTTACGGTGTTGATGTTAAGCATAAACTTGATTTTTACGAAGGTATGCCTGTTAAAACACACATGCAGCAGTTATGTGAAGAATTAGCGAAGCAGGGCGTTTGGATACGGCTACATTATGTTTATCCTTACCCACATGTAGATAAAATAATCCCATTGATGGCTGAAGGTAAAATATTACCGTATTTAGATATTCCATTTCAACATGCTAATAAGCGTATTTTAAAATTAATGAAACGTCCTGGTAGTTCAGATCGTACTTTAGAACGTATTAAAAAATGGCGAGAAATTTGCCCTGAATTAGTTATTCGTTCAACCTTTATTGTTGGTTTTCCGGGTGAGACTGAAGAAGAATTTCAAGAGTTGTTAGCCTTTTTAGAAGAAGCACAATTAGATCGCGTTGGTTGTTTTAAATATTCACCTATCGAAGGCGCTACAGCGAACGAACTACCAGATCATGTATCTGATCAAGTAATGGAAGAGCGATTACAACGTTTCATGACTGTACAAGCACAAATTAGCGCAACAAAACTGCAAGCGCGTATCGGTCAAGAATATTTAATTTTAATTGATGAAGTTAATGATCTTGGCGCAGTAGGTCGCTCATATATGGACGCTCCTGAAATTGATGGTAAAGTTTATTTGTCTGATGATTTTGATGCCGAGCCCGGCGATCAAATTTGGGTGCAAATTATTCATGCCGATGAACACGATGTTTGGGGTGTTAGAGTTGAAGATTAGTAAGGAATAACAGTGGATAGAGTAATAAATCTTTATTGCTATATTAAGTCTAACTTCATGTAAATAATTGATTTAGTTGATTGAATTTGAGTTATTGTAAATAAAAAATATCTTTTATCAACTTGCCTATGCAGATCACTCAGGTATTTATACTAATCGTCATCTTCGAGTTGTTTTTATCGAAGAACTCGTACTTTTTGACGTAGATTCAGGACAATATGCTCCATGCATTGTCTAAGATGTAGCATCCATGCCACGGCCGCTTAAAAGACTTCGGGAATGACGATCCTGAGCCAAGTGCATAGGTATGTTTATCAATGAGTTAAACCTAATTTTTCTTTTAAATCAAAAAATCGCTTAACTATTTCTTTCGGGGCATTATTAAGTAAGTTACTTTCATAAATACTTGAAAAAAATTCTTGTGCGGCTTGTTTCTTATTTTGCAGATACATTACTTCTACTATGCGTAATTTACTACCTAGTTGATTAATTTTATCATGGGATTTTATTGAATATTTTAGCGCCATATTATAGTTTTTTTCAGCATTATTAAACCGTTTTAATGCCTGTTGTGCTCGTGCTAAATTGTAATAGACAACGCCAATTTGTTGTTCATTATTACATTTTAATACCCAAAAAAGAGATTTTTTACGGTAACCCAGTTGTAATGGTAATTGATTTAATTTTCCAGCGACATGTCCGAGGTTTCCATATAACTCACTTTTAAATAAGGGATCATTTCTTTTTGCATATTTTTTTTCTAAATTTAATAAGATTGTCTTTGCATCTTCCACTCTATTATTTACAAAAAGTAAATTAGCAATCTCAATTAATCGCATTGGTTTTGGTATTGAATTATTAATTAATGATAATAATTTTACTGCTTTGGTTAAATATTTGTTGCCATTTATATTGTCGCCTATTTCCAGTAATAATTTGGCTTTGTAAATTTGTACGTAAACTTGAAATATAACAGGGGCATCTTTTTTGTCTAACCAATTGTTAATTATTTTAAGTAAGGTGTCTTCATTCTGTAAAATGTATAAAGCATCCATTTCTAATAACTTATATTTAAACCATAAGCGACTTTTTTTTGGTGTATTGGTGAGTAAGTAGTTAATATTATTTAAACAATCATAAGAAGAATGTTGGCAAGTATTGTCAATTGTTTTTGGTAGATTACTGGCACTATTAGCATGAGTTAAAAAACTAAAAACAAAAAGTACCGATAATAAATATTTTATAGTCAATTTTACACACACTAAAATCAAACAGAGCACTCATATTTACATTAAACAATAAAGTTGTCTACCGTGTTGTTGTTAATATATTTTATTGATAATTTACGCGATTGAATTAACTCAAGTTTGCTTTATGAAGGCTGAAAGGGTTATACAGTATAACCGACATTTTAAATGGTGGATTGATTTTGAATAATACAGAATAAAACAAAAATTAGCCTTGTTAAATTTATATAACAAGGCTTTTTTGTTGGTGGAAGGGGCATTGACTAGTTAAAAACCACATTGTTTACCTTGGTTTTTATCTTTCAGCCATTTTTGTAATGGTGCGAAGTAATCAAGTATGGCAGTGGCGTCCATTTGTTCACTACCGGTAAGCACTTTATGGGCTTGTTGCCATGTTTTACTTGAACCCATTGCTAGCATATCGTTAAGCGCTTTACCTGCTGCTTTGTTGTTATAAATAGAACAACGATTAATCGCTTCAGTATTCCCTGCTATTTTACAAAGTGAACGATGAAATTCGAATTGCAGTATATGTGCTAAAAAGTAGCGAGAATAAGGCGTGTTGGCGGGTACATGGTATTTAGCGCCGGGATCAAATGCATCTGCCGAACGTGCTACAGGCGCCGCAACACCTTGGTATTTTTCGCGTAATTTCCACCATGCTGTGTTGTAATTTTCGGGTTTTACTTCGCCTGAAAATACTTTCCAGCGCCATTGGTCAACCATTAAACCAAACGGAATAAAGGCTATTTTTTCTAACGCCATTTTCATGAGTAAACCAATATCTTTTGATTCATCTGGAATGGTGTCAATCAAACCAATTTCTTTTAAATATTTAGGGGTAATTGAAAGAGCAATGGTATCGCCAATAGCCTCATGAAAACCATCATTGGCACTGTTTTGATAAAATACAGATTGCTCTTTATAGGCACGTTGATAAAAATTATGGCCTAACTCATGATGAATTGTCGCAAAATCTTCGCCTGTTTTTTGAATGCACATTTTTATGCGCAAATCGTCTTTACTGTCTAGATCCCAAGCAGAAGCATGACAAATAACGTCTCGATCAGCAGGTTTTTTAAACAAAGATCGTTGCCAAAAAGTTTCAGGTAAAGGCGCAAATCCTAAAGAAGTAAAAAAGTTTTCAGCCCCTTTAACCATTTTTATTTCATCGTAACCATGTTTTTCTAATTGTTTAGTTACATCATAACCAGGATCGGCATTTTCAGGTGCCACTAAATCGTAAATGTTGCCCCAAGATTGAGCCCACATGTTTCCTAATAAATGTGCAGGAATAGGCTTGTCTTGGGGAACTTTATCTTCACCATATTTTTTGCCAAGTTCACTGCGAACATAACAATGTAAATCGTCATAAAGTGGTTTTACTTGGTTCCATAAGCGATCAAGCTCTTTAGGAAATTCTGCTGCTGGCATATCATAATTTGAGCGCCACATCGCACCTAAATCTTCATAACCTAACCCTCTAGCACCTTCGTTAGCTAATTCGGTTTGGCGCATATAAAGTTTTTTCATTGGTGGGCTAATTTCACGCCAGCCTTGCCAAAGTTCTAATAATTCATCATAGTCGCGTGAAGTTGCCATGATAGCGGTCATATCGCCTAAACTTAATTTTTTACCTGCTTTGGTGGTATAAGTTCCTTTACCGTAAATGCTACCAAGTTCAGCGCCAATTTTAGCTAATTCAGCTGATTTTTTTTCATCAAGCGGTGCCGGTATAACAATGCTTTGCTTTAAAAAATTTAATTTTCGGCGTTGATCAGCCGTTACTTCAACATTATCGAATTTTGCCGCTGCCATCGCAAAACGTACTGCTGCCTCGGTTGATTTTTGATTAGCGTCAGAAGATAAAGCGGCGGTGTCATCGGTAATAAAGTTTTGATAAATCCACTCAGCACGCGAACCCTCTACGCCTAATTGTGCCATTTCTTTGCCAACTTTGGTTAAGAATGTTTTAGCGTCTTGTGCGGTTAAGGTTTGTTGAGATGATGTAGCTTGAGTAGTTGTTTGTTCTTTTTTAGCTTCTTGACCACAACCGTAAATAGTGGTGCTAAGCAATAAAGCTATTGCGGTATATTTGAATTGTTTTTTCATTATGTTTTTTGTTATAAAAATGTATCGAACATTGAGTATATTAAAATATGCTCTGAGTACAAGTTTAAAGGAAAAAAAAGCAAAAAAAAGACTCAGTACTGATTGACAGATCAAGTCGCTGAGCCAGGAAAGAAAAAATATCTATTAGTTAAGAATACCAAAATGAATAAAAGTTCATTTTTTTTAAATATTTATTCCAAATAAATGTTTTTAAGTACGTCATCCACTTTTTTGTTAAAAATTATTTTTCTATACCTTGCTGAAAAACAAAATAAAAACCTGACCATTCATAATATATTACAACTAGATATTTGCGTTAAAAATACGGGTGCAATATAGTAGTAGTTAATGCTGCTACTATGAGTTTTTATACCAATGATTTCGCCTGAACATACTACAAAAGCTATTCAAAAGTTGACACATATTGGATTCACTCAATTGGAGAGTGAGATCTATCTATACCTCTTGTCTCATGGCGTAAGCACTGGTTATGCTATTGCAAAAGGGATCGGCAAAGCTACTGCCAATGTATACAAGGCCACTGAAAGCTTGGTTCGCAAAGGTGGTATTGAACAAACCATGGATGAAAGTAAATTGTATATTGCTGTCTCTTGGAAATTGTTATTGGCTGATAGGCAAAAAGAGTTCACCACAAATATTAATAGTTTATCTGAGTGTTTGAACCACTATCCAGAATATCAAGTTGATGAAAATGTATATCAGCTACGAAAAATGGAACAGGTTATCGAACAAACCTTACGTATGATCGAACAAGCCAAACATATAATTTTGGCAGATATTGAACCTGATGTGATTAACTGGTTAGCGCTTGCACTGGTTCAGGCCGCAAAACGGGGTGTCGAAGTAAGGGTTAAGGTTTACCAAGCTATTGAGTTAGAGGGAGTCTATGTAACATATAGGCTAAAAGGTGAAGAAGTGTACGCAAAAACAAACGATATAAATTTCACCGTAAGTTCGGATGGGCAGGAGTTGATGATGGCATTGTTCAATGAAAACGCCAGCACTGTGATCCAGGCGTTTCGTACGACAAGTGCGCTGATGAATATGAGGATATATTGTGGACTACTCTACGAACTTATTCTCACTGATTTAAAAATAATTATTCCTCAAGGCAATATTCAAAGCGCTCAAAAAATATTGACAGACACAGAACATCTTCACCCATTTAGTAACAAAAACTGTGTTTTTCAGGCTTATCGACAAAGATACGGTAATAAGCGTTTGAGTAAATAATTAGTAGAATTAAAGTAATTTTAAAGTGATTGAAGCACATGATAAATAAGGTAAATAAAGGAATTAAAATAAAAAATTTAATTAAAGTGTTGTTGTTATTACCCGTGGTTTTTCCCGTTAATGCGGTTGCAATCAAGGGTGATTTTTCTGCGATTGACCGGTATGTAAATGCAGCAAAAGAGGTCATAGGGTTACCAACAGGTACAGCTATAGCGATAGTAAAAGACGGAAAAATTGTTTACCAAGGATATTTTGGCTACGCCGATATCGAAAAAGGAATAAAAGTTAATAATGAAACCGCTTTCTATATCGCGTCGGTCACCAAACCTTTGTACGCCTTGTCTACCTTGTTGATGGAGGAAAAAGGCGACATTCATGATACCACGACACTCGCAGAAATGTTTCCCAAATTAATGTTTTGGAATATCGATGCGAGTAAAATTCAATTAGCAAATCTCATGTCCCATACGGCAGCTATTAAGAACACACCTTTGGTTGTTAGTTTGGCTTTTACCGGAGAGCATGATGCTAAGCGTCGCCAAAACCTTTTGACAATGACGGTTAATGATAAAAAAAATACATTAGGTAAATTTAGCTACACTAACCTAGGCTATAACATCGCGAGTATTTGGGCGGAGCAATATTACCATAAAGAATGGCAAGAACTTTTATCTGAATCAATTTATGAACCCCTTGGAATGACTCATACTTCATCTTATATGAGTGATGCATCGACGAAAGGAATTAGCGTAGCACGACCTTATGGAGTGAATTCCTCTGATCCTAAACAAATATTAGCATTCGAAAAAAGTAACCAAACGATGCACGCAGCTGGTGGGGCAATATCTACGGTAAAAGACTTTTCAAGGTTTTTAATTGCCGAACTTAATCAAGGTAAAGTCGATAACAAACAAATATTTCCAGCCTCGGTGATTAAAAAGTCGCAACAACAGTTAGTCGAACAACACAATAGCTATCGTGATTTTAAAAGAACGGGTTATTCTTGGGGGTGGCAGATTGGCCCTTATAAAGGCGAGAAAATGTATCATCATTTCGGTGGTGTCGCTGGAACTCATGCGCATAGTTCATTTATGTTAGATCACAATATCGGCTTAGTAGTATTTAATAATGAATCCTTGATGAGCAGCAAGCTAACAAACGCAATTGCAGACATTGCTTACAGTATTTTGCTTGATAAAGGTGATGCAAACAGCAAAGTAAAAAAACATATCAAAGCAATGAAAAAATCTTGGGCTAAAGTAAGAAAAGATATTAAGAAATTAAGAAAAACAGTAGCGAAAAGAAACGCATCTAGAACAATGGAATTAAGCCAAGACAAAGTTGAGTATACGGGGGAGTATTTTAATTCAAGTTGGGGAAAAGCTATCGTTGAACTTGATAAGAACAACCAATTTAAATTTACGTTAGGCCAACTCAGTACTATAGCTACGGCTTATACCATAAAAGATACCATGAGGGTTGAATTTTCAGCTATGGGTAGAGGTATGGTAGTCGCTTATAAAATTTCTGATGGTAGGGTTAAGAGCTTTGAAATTTTTGGTGAGATCAGTGCTGAATTTGAAAAACTCCATCCTTTAACATCGAAAAAAACAAACAAATAATACCAGTAGGCAGCCATAATTTTATTGTCATAACTTAACTTAAGCCTACTTTTAACTTTTTAGGAGAAAATGTGGAATATATTGATCAACTCTTAGTCAATAGTCTCGGATCTGGCGCTATTATGGCTATTTTATTGGCTTTTGCAGGAGGCATTCTAGCTAGCGCATCACCCTGTGTGTATCCGTTGATCCCTATCACGGTTAGCGTAATTGGTGGTTCTAGTGAAGGTTCTCGATTTAAAGGTTTTTTTCATTCTTTAATTTATGTGCTGGGATTGGCCTTAGTCTATGGCTCTCTGGGGCTTATTGCTGCCGCCACTGGGCAATTGTTTGGTGAGTTTTCAACGAGTCCGCTGAGTTATTTTTTCATTGCTAATGTCTCTTTTTTCTTTGCTTTTTGGATGATGGGTTGGGTTAAGATCCCTCAGTTTGGTATTAACCAAAATGCAGTAAATCAAGGTAAACTCACCAAGCGTCATGTATTCTCTATGGGAGCCGTGTCAGGTTTAGTTGCAGCACCTTGTACAGCACCAGTTTTAGGTGTTTTATTGACCTATGTTGCCACTAAAGGTGAAATTGTTTTTGGTGGTATATTATTATTTGCTTTTGCCTATGGTATGGGCGTTTTACTTATTATTATAGGAACCTTTTCTGGACTGGCTTCACGATTGCCTAAATCAGGAAGTTGGATGAATGCCGTAAAAATTATTTTTGCACTTATTATGTTTGCTGTGGGCGAGTATTATCTAATTGAATTGGGTAAGCTCATTTTTTAAAGACCATTTAGAGGCGAAATCCTTAAATCTATTGAATAAAATTGAGAAAAAAATGAAATTAATAAAATTTAAGTATGTTTTAGTCTTTGGTTGGATGCTGACGATGTTAGTGGGCAACCCTGTACAGGCAGAAAATGCCAGTGTTAATGTAGGCGTTAATGTAGGTGAGCTGGCGCCTGATTTTGAAGTAACCAATTTGGCGGGGAAAAACTTTAAACTTTCTAAATTTCGTGGTGAAAAACCTATCTATCTAGTGTTTTGGACTACTTGGTGCTCTACCTGTAAAAAAGAAATACCGCAGTTTAAAATATTACAAACCAAACTCGGAGAAAAAGTAGAAATTCTTGCGGTTAATGTAGATAGTCTTTCGTGGTGGGGTTCTTTTGGTAGTTCAAATGATAGGGTGAAAAAATATGCCAAAAAATATCAACTTAATTATGCCATCGCTTTAGACGATAAGAAAAAGTTGATTGAACTTTATAAGGTCAGGGGAACACCAACGCAATTAGTAATAGATAAAAAAGGTATTATCAGGCGTCGTTATCCTTTGTTTAATGAAGAAACGGCGCGTATTCTTCAATCAGTATTATAAGTTCAAATTTTCAGGGATTATATTATTACAATCATTTAAATAAAGCTTATCTTGACCAACGGCTAGTGAGTAAGTTATTTTAAACAACTGTTTTAACTGACCGTTTTATTAATGGTTTTATTCGATGCACAGAGCCTGAAATCATGACTACAAAAAATAGAATATTAGATGCTGCCGAAAAACTTTTTGCTGACAAAGGCTTTAATGGTACATCATTACGAGAGATCACTAGTTTAGCTGAAGTTAATTTGGCAGCGGTAAATTATCATTTTGGTTCAAAAAAAGAGCTAATTAAAGCGGTAATGTCGCGTTACATGAATGAATTATCTCCTAATTTAGAACTGGCTTTAACCAATGTTTGTGATTCAAGCGACAAACCAAGTTTAGTTGCCGTGTTTTCTGCTTTTGTTGAACCTTTACTTGCGTTAAATCATTTTAAAGAAAATGGTACCAGTAACTTTTTACAGCTACTTGGACGTGGTTATACCGACTCGCAAGGTTTTTTACGTTGGTTTTTAACAACGCGTTATCCAACGCTTATCAATGGTTTTGTTGCGGCTGTGCATAAAGCTTACCCAGAATTGAGTGCCGAAGATATGTTTTGGCGTTTGCATTTCACCATGGGGACCATTGTATTTACAATGTCGTCAAGTGATGCGTTAATGGATATTGCTAAAAATGATTTTGATCGAAATGTTGATATTAGCGGTGTGATCAAGCAAGTTATTCCTTATGTTGCCGCGGGGGTTGGCGCACCTATTTAACGATGATGTTTTTAATATACTGCTTTGAAAAGGCTTACTTTAAATAAAGTAAGCCTTTTCTGTTTAATTTATAGTTAAAACATTTTTGTTTTAACTAAACGAGCCATAAGTATAATACCAAAAACAATAGCGTAAGCAGCGTACACAACTACCATCCATTGCGGCATACTGTAACCAAAAAGTTCCCAGTTGATTTTCCCACAATCACCTGTTGCTTCAAACAACGCCGGTATCCATTGATGTAGTGGCGCCCAACTTGGAAAGTTGGGGATAAATTCGCAGCTGAAAAATAATGAAAAAGTGCCAGATTGCATTTCAACATGTTCTAATGCAATCATTAACCCCCATATACTGCCAGTCGCCCATAAAATGTAAGCAACTAATCGAGTTAGTACAAAGTTATAACCAACACTGCCAACGACACCAGCGAAGAATAGAGACCAAATAGCCACCCGTTGATAAATACACATAATGCATGGTGCTAAGCCCATAGCATATTGAAAATAAAGCGCGATTAATTCAAATAAAAGTGCAGATGCAGCGAGTATTTGCCACGGACGAGATTGTTGCGTTAAATTGCTTAAAAAATTCACATTTTTTCCTATGTTATAAATAAAAAAGTCTATAAAAAATTATAGACTTTAGTTTTAATTACCGAACTGATATTTAAGGTGCTGTGATCATATGGCTATTGAGTAATAAATGTACCCAAATACTCGCTGCATAACCCAATGCAATAACTGGTGTCCATTTTAAATGACTGAAAAAAGTATAATATCCACGCGCTTGACCCATAAGCGCAACACCAGCAGCAGAACCAATAGAAAGCAAACTACCACCAACACCCGCGGTTAACGTTACTAACAACCATTGATAATGTGCCATTTCAGGGTTCATGGTTAATACTGCAAACATGACCGGGATGTTGTCAACTATTGCCGATAAAAGTCCCACTAATATATTTGCTGTGGTTGCACCTAATTGGCCATACATGAATTCTGAGGTCATACCTAAATAACCGATAAAACCTAAACCACCAACAGCCATAATTACACCGTAAAAGAAGAATAACGTATCCCATTCAGCTTTAGCAATTTTATCGAAAATATCAAAGCCCTGTTCGGTATGTTCTGAAGGTGGCGWTTCACCATGTCCAATGGTATGGGCGGTTGGTAAATCAGATTTATCTATTTCACCTTGACCAGATTTACGTAAGTAATAGCCGAAAAATTTCAAATAAGCTAAACCTAACATCATGCCAAATACAGGAGGTAAATGGAGTAAGTTATAAAAAGAAACCGCAGTAACAATCGTTAATATAAATAATACGACAATAATTAAACCGCCTTGTTTTATTGGCGTTGCTTCATTTGAATTATCATTGGGTTTACCACTAGGCAGTGCAAACTGCATAATAAGCGCAGGTACAACAAAGTTAACTACTGACGGAATGAATAGGCGGAAAAATTCGCTGAATTCAACCATGCCTTTTTGCCATACCATTAAGGTGGTAATATCACCAAATGGGCTAAAGGCACCACCAGCATTAGCGGCAACTACAATGTTAATACAGCTTAATGCGACAAATTTTGGTTCATCTTTACCTACTGCAAGTACTACAGCACACATAATTAATGCCGTGGTTAAATTGTCGGCAACAGGAGAAATGAAGAAAGCTAATACACCTGTTAGCCAAAATAAGGTTTTGTAACTGTAACCTTTTGCGACTAACCAGTCGCGTAACGCTTCAAAAACATTTCGTTCAAGCATTGCGTTTATATAAGTCATCGCTACTAATAAAAAGAAGAATAATTCAGCATACTCAAGAAAGTTATGCTTAATGGCTGCTGCTGCAGCATCAGGCATGCCGTGAGAATTGTAATAAATAGCGATGCAAATCCAGATAATACCTGCGGCAAGTAGTACAGGTTTAGATTTTCTTAAATGCAGCTGCTCTTCTAAAATAACTAAAGTATAGGCAAGTACAAAAACAATTAAAGCAGTATAGCCAACCCAACTCGTGGTTAGATCGATTGTTTGATGCACTGACTCTGAGGCAAAAGCCATACTCGGAAACAGTAGTGATATTAAAATCAACAGTAGTGGTTTCATATTTTTCTCGTTGTAATTGTCATTGTAGAAAGTTTTTTATAATTTTTAACTTTTTTATTCTAGCAAAACTTAAATAAAATGATACAACAAAGCTGCTGAATTTATTGATTAATCACTTATAGAGTTATTTTATTGTGCAATTTATCATAGCGTGATTTTTTCGGATGAATATACTTAAAG
Organism: Gammaproteobacteria bacterium; assembly: GCA_002401725.1. Classification (GTDB taxonomy): domain Bacteria; phylum Pseudomonadota; class Gammaproteobacteria; order Enterobacterales; family Alteromonadaceae. Next base: position 36,531 of record NVTW01000006.1, on the reverse strand, counting down.
TAAATGTAAAAAAACAACTTTGAATGTTAATTTAATGTGTTGGTTGGTGTGTTTGCTATCAATACAATCATTTGAAAAAAAGTTCTTTGTTGTGTCATGTAATTCTTCTGGTACAATCAGTTTATTATTAACACTTTTWARKRAGYASNATCYWWAYGSWWRYKAWKSMKCATRGKSSAGCAGGGTYTGCTGAACAATATATTGTTGAATCTATCTGGAATGGCGGTTTTCCTCCCGGCTCTATTTTACCAGCAGAGCGCGAGTTATCTGAATTAATAGGTGTTACTCGCACCACTTTGCGTGAAGTGTTACAACGCCTAGCGCGAGATGGTTGGCTAACGATTAAACATGGTAAGCCGACTAAAGTTAATGATTTTTGGGATACCTCAAGTTTAAATATTCTAGAAACTTTAGCGCATCTTGATCAAGAAGGTATTCCTGACTTGGTTGATAACTTATTATCTGCTCGTACTAATATTAGTGCTATATACATACGTGCGGCAATAAAAAACAATCCTAAAAAAACCATTAAATTATTAAGTGCCTATTCAGAAGTCGAAGACACCGGTGAGGCTTTTGCTGAATTTGATTTTACCTTAAATAGAGAATTAGTTATCGCGTCAGGTAATTCAATTTATCTATTAATTCTCAATGGCTTTAAAGGTTTATATTCTCGTATCGGTAGCCTATATTTTTCTGATCCAAAAGGTCGTGATATTTCGAGAACTTATTATCAAAAATTGATCGAGCTTGCTAAAGCCGATAAATGTGATGAAGCGATCTTTGCGGTACGTAAATATGGTACGGAATCGGGTAAATTGTGGGCTGAATTAAAAGACGATGTGCTAAAAGAATTGTCTAACGACTAATTCATCTCTCTTTCTATTCTTATGTTAAAAAAGCGATATTACTGTCGCTTTTTTGCTTTTTATAATATCTATTAGTATGGCTATGTTCCCGTAAATTGTTGCTAGTCAAATAAATCGTCGCAAATACAATGTTTTGTAGATCGGCATTCATGCCGTCAATATTGATGGGCTGAAGCCAAATCTACGCAGGCTTTACGCGATAATTATTAGTTGAACAACAGTTAAGTACAACATAGCCATTAGTATTAGTTCTCATCTTTTGGGCTAGGGCAAGCCCCGATTATAATGTCTTTACCTTGTTCATCTTCTTCCACCAATTTTATGTCAAATTGCCATAGGTGATGTAAATGTTTTAAAACCTCATCTTTTGATGAGCCTAAAGGAACATTGTTTTGTGGAATGTAACGTAAAGTTAGTGACCTATCACCGTTAACATTAGCATCAATTATTTGAATGTTTACTTCTATGTTACTCAAATTATATTGACTAGATAGCATCGAACGGATCTGCTGATAGCCTTGTTCGTTATGAATGGCGGCAATTTCTACATAATTATTATCTTCATTATCGTTAATATGAAAAAGTTTAAAATCGCGGATTAATTTAGGTGATAAATATTGGCTGATAAAGCTTTCGTCTTTAAAGGTCTCCATGGCAAAATGTAAAGTATCTAACCAGTTGCTACCGGCAATGTCGGGAAACCAAGCTTTATCTTCATCGGTTGGATTTTCACAGATACGACGAATATCCATAAACATATTAAAGCCGAGAGCGTAAGGATTTATGCCCGAATAATAAGGACTATTGTACTCAGGTTGAGCAACGACATTGGTATGATTGTGCAAAAATTCCAGCATAAATTTATCGGTGACTAAACCTTCATCATATAGGTGATTCAAAATAGTATAGTGCCAAAAACATGCCCAGCCTTCGTTCATTACTTGCGTTTGTTTTTGTGGATAAAAATATTGTGACACTTTTCTCACAATACGAACAATTTCTCGCTGCCAAGGTTTTAATAGTGGAGCATTTTTTTCAATAAAATAGAGAATGTTCTCTTGTGGCTCAGCAGGAAATGTCGGTATTTTTTCATCGGCAGTCTGAGAGTTTTTAGGCAATGTTCGCCACAAGGTATTTACTTGTGATTCTAAGTATTCTTCGCGATCTTTTTGGCGTTTTAATTCTTCATCTAAAGATAACTTCTGTGGCCTTTTATAACGGTCAACACCATGATTCATTAACGCATGACAAGCATCAAGGGTTGCTTCTACTTCATCAATGCCATATTTATGTTCACAATCAGCAATGTAATTTTTAGCAAACAGTAAATAATCAATAATTGAATCAGCATCAGTCCAAGATTTAAATAAGTAATTACTTTTAAAAAAAGAATTGTGCCCATAACATGCATGCGCCATAACTAACGCTTGCATTGGCATAGTGTTTTCTTCCATTAAATAAGCGATACAAGGGTTAGAATTTATAACAATTTCGTAGGCTAATCCCATGCGACCACGCTTGTATGTTTGCTCTGTTTGAATAAATTTTTTGCCGAATGTCCAATGATTATAACCAATGGGCATACCAACACTGGCATAAGCATCCATCATTTGCTCAGTGGTAATTACTTCTATTTGATTAACATAAGTATCTAATCGGTAGTGTTTGGCTACCCGTTCAATTTCTGCTTGGTATTGTTCTAGTAATTCAAATGTCCAATCAGCACTATCGTCTAATGGTTTGCGTTTTTTTTGTGTTGCCATATAAAACCCCTTTATTACTAACAGACACTAAGCCGCTTGAGTGGTATTCTTTTTAAATAGATCTCTAAATACAGGATAAATATCATCAACCGTTTTAATATGTCGCATAGCAAAATGCGGGTTGGTTTCTGCAATTTTCATATATTGGTGCCACAATGTTTGATGAGCGCGTTGGGTTATTTCGATATAACTAAAATAGCGTGATTGTGGCAGTATTTTTTGTTTTAACAGCTCACTACAGTGTGGCGAATCATCTGCCCAATTATCACCATCTGATGCTTGCGCAGCATAAATATTCCAGTCTGACGCATTATATCTTTCCTCAATAATATCTGACATTAATTCAAGCGCACTAGAAGCAATAGTACCGCCAGTTTCTTGTGAGTAAAAAAACTCTTGCTCGTCTACTTCTTTTGCTTGGGTATGGTGGCGAATATAAACGACATCAATGGTTTTATAGGTTCGGGTTAAAAATAAGTATAAAAGAATATAAAAGCGCTTAGCGATATCTTTAGTCGCTTGATCCATTGAACCTGAAACATCCATTAAACAAAACATCACTGCTTTTGAGGTTGGAACAGCTTGTTTTGCATAATTACGAAAACGTAAGTCAAAAGTGTCTATAAAAGGGACTTTGGCTATTTTATTTTTTAATGCTTTTATCTGTTTTTTTAATTTTTTAATATCAGTGGTGTGTTCTAAATTATCTTGTTCTAATTCTGATAATTCTTCGTCTAATGTTTTTAATTCTCGTCGCTTACTGGCAGTCATCGCAATTCTACGCGCAATAGAACCCTGTAACGATTTTACAATATCAATATTTGCAGGTACACCGTCGGCACAGAAGCCGGTGCGCACTGTTTTATATTCAATTAATTTATCTAATTGATTTTTTTCAAGATTAGGTAATTCTAAATCCTCAAAAAGTAAATTTAAGTATTCATCTTTTGAAATAGAAAAAACAAAATCGTCATCTCCTTCACCAGAGTCACTCGCTTCGCCTTCGCCGCTACCTTGTCCTTGCTGTTTTTTAGGGCGAGGAATATGATCGCCGGTGGTAAATTGGTCGTTACCCGGATGAATTCTATTTCTGTTGCCACCTTCGCCTTGATGAAAAAAAGGTTCACTTAGATCTTTTTTTGGAATAGTGATGTTCTCACCACTATTAACGTCGGTTACGCCGCGCTTGTTAATTGCATCGGCAAGCGATTTTTTAATTTGGCTTTTATAACGACGCAAAAAGCGTTGGCGATTAACCATACTTTTATTTTTTGAGTTTAAGCGTCTATCAATAAAATTAGCCATAGTTTACCTTACCTCTTATATGCTAGTTGTTAAGTTAATAATCAAACTTGGAGTATTATTTTGACTAACAACTAAGAGGATTTTCTAACACGTAAGTACCACTCTGAAAGTAAACGCACTTGTTTTTTTGTGTAACCTTTGTCCATCATCCGATGAACAAAATCGTCGTGTTTTTGTTGGTCATCATTTGATGTTTTTGCATTAAAGGAAATAACTGGCAATAAGTCTTCAGTGTTTGAGAACATTTTTTTCTCAATTACCGTGCGTAATTTTTCATAGCTTGTCCACGCAGGGTTTTTACCATTGTTATTGGCTTTGGCGCGTAAAACAAAATTAACAATTTCATTGCGGAAGTCTTTAGGGTTTGAAATTCCTGCAGGTTTTTCTATTTTTTCAAGTTCATTGTTTAGTGCTTCACGGTCAAATAATTGTCCTGTTTCAGCGTCGCGATATTCTTGATCTTGGATCCAAAAGTCAGCATAAGTTACGTAGCGATCAAATATATTTTGACCATATTCTGAATAGGATTGTAAATAAGCGGTTTGAATTTCTTTACCTATAAATTCAACATATTTAGGCGTTAGATAGCCTTTTATAAATTCTAAATAGCGTTCAGCCGTTTCTTTAGGTAACTGTTCTCTTTCTATTTGTTGCTCTAATACATAAAATAAATGCACAGGATTTGCCGCAACTTCGCTGTCATCAAAATTAAAAACACGGGATAATATTTTAAACGCAAAACGTGTTGAAAGCCCCGACATTCCTTCATCAATACCGGCAAAATCTCTATATTCTTGATAAGATTTTGCCTTCGGATCAGTATCTTTTAAACTTTCGCCGTCATAAACACGCATTTTTGAATAGATACTAGAGTTTTCAGGATCTTTTAACCGTGAAAGTACTGAAAACTGAGAAAGTATTTCTAGCGTATCAGGAGCGCATTGGGCATTGCATAATTCACTGTGTTCGAGCAATTTATTATAAATTTTCACTTCTTCTGAAACGCGCATACAGTAAGGAACTTTAACAATATAAACTCTATCTAAAAACGCTTCATTGTTTTTATTATTTCTAAACGTTGTCCATTCAGACTCGTTAGAATGTGCTAATAAAATACCGTCAAAAGGCAATGCTGAAAGTCCTTCTGTAGGATTATAATTGCCTTCTTGGGTTGCTGTTAATAGCGGATGTAATACTTTGATTGGCGCCTTGAACATTTCAACAAATTCCATCATGCCTTGATTAGCTCTACATAAAGCACCGGAATAACTATAGGCATCGGGGTCGTTTTGAGCAAAATGTTCGAGTTGTCTAATATCAACTTTACCTACTAATGATGAAATATCTTGATTGTTATCATCACCAGGTTCGGTTTTAGCAATGGCAATTTGATCTAATATTGAAGGATAAACTTTAACGACAGTAAATTTTGCAATATCTCCTTTAAATTCATGGAGGCGTTTAGCGACCCAAGGAGACATTATAGTATTTAAATAACGAGCAGGAATTTTATAATTATCTTGTAAAATTTTGCCATCAGTATTGACATCGAATAAACAAAAGGGATGATCGTTTACTGGGCTACGTACGCCATTAGCGCTTAAAACATAAATAGCTTCTTGCTGTATTAATGCTTTTAATTTTTCGGCTAATGAAGACTTACCACCGCCCACTGGGCCTAATAAATAAAGTATTTGTTTCTTTTCTTCCAAGCCTTGTGAGGCATGGGTTAAATAAGCAACAATTTGCTCAACCGCTTCTTCCATACCAAAAAAATTTTTAAATGCAGGATATCGCTTGATAATGCGGTTTGAAAATATTCTACTTAAAGTAGGCTCTTGTGATGTATCTACCATTTCGGGTGAGCCAATGGCTTTTAATAATCTTTCTGAGGCGTTGGCATAAGCCATTTTGTCTTCGCGGCATAGGCTTAAAAAATCTTGTAAGTTAAGCTCTTCTTGCTGTGCTTCATCATAATGGTTTTGGTAATGTTGAAAAATGCTCATGCTCGTCTCCTCTTGAATATAACACTTGATCACTAACAATACAGATCGGAAAATTATCAATTCTTATTTTAAGGTTAGTTGTTTTTAAAATACTTGCTCAAAAAAAGGGAGTTTTTTTATAAAAAAGCATGCCTATGCACTTGGCTCAGGATCGTCTTTCCCGCAGTCTTTTAAGCGGGAATCTACGTCAAAAAGTACGAGATCTTCGATAAAAACGACTCGAAGATAGCCGATTATAATAAATACCTGAGTGATCTGCATAGGCATGTAAAAATATAACGCACGGTAAATTTAATGATAAAAAAAACAAACCATTACATCACTACCTTAACAATACTATTATTCAATTTAGCTTTGATGAATAATGCTTTTGCTCAAGATCATGTCTCAGCATCATCAATCGCTGCATGTGCAAAAATCAGTCTCGATAAAAATAGACTTAGCTGCTTTGATCGCTTAGCTGCTTTATTAACCATTCAAGCGCCAACACCAAACAACACTCATCAAAGTAGTACCCCTGCCGATAACTTAACAATTGCAACAGCACAAACAGTAGCACCAAACGTTATTTCATCGAGAGTACCGTCAGCAAAAGCACTTTCAACGGAAACACTTTTAGCTAAAGTACCAGCAAAGGATACTGCAAAAGCTAGTTTTGGTCGTGAACACAAATTAGCGGCAACCGAAAAAGCCATTAATGAGCTCGAATTTACTATAAAATCGGCTAAACTGAACTTAAGAAAAAAATGGCGCTTGGTGTTCGAAAATGGCCAAGTTTGGTATGCAAGTGAAAGTAATACCGCGATAAAATTAAAATCAGGTGATAAAGTAATAATTAGACGAGGTGCATTCAATTCTTTTTCTTTAAAAAAGAAAGGCGCTAAACGCAAAGTTAGAATAAAAAGAATGAAATAATAAATTGTGATTGATGTTGGTGTTAACTTAACTAATACTCGTTTTGCTGACGATCTTGAGAATGTTCTTGATCGTGCGAAAAACAAGGGTTTGACAAATATTCTCGTAACTGGAACCAGTATTGCTTCTAGCCAGCAAGCAGTAAAGTTATGCCAAAAATACCCTGATTTTTTAACCTGTACCGCAGGTGTTCACCCGCACGATGCTGATAAGGTAACAACAAATTTTATTGATGAACTCACTCAATTGGCCCAACTTGATTGTGTTAAAGTTATTGGTGAATGCGGCTTGGATTTTAATCGAAATTTTTCTAGCCAAAGACAACAAATTACTGTTTTTAAGCAGCAAATTGAACTGGCAACTAGGTTAAATATGCCTTTATTTTTACATCAACGTGATGCCTTTGAACTATGGCTTGAATTACTAACGCCTTACGTTAATAAAATACCGGCAATGGTTTCCCATTGTTTTACCGGTAATAAACAACAGCTCGAACAGTGTATTAATGCGGGAATGTATATTGGCATTACTGGCTGGGTGTGTGACGAACGCCGTGGGTTAGAGTTACAACAGCTATTACAACATATTCCACTCAAGCGTTTATTAATTGAAACCGATGCACCTTATTTGCTACCAAGAACAATAAAACCAAGACCAAAAAACAATCGCAATGAGCCAAGTTTTCTTGAATATATCGTCAAAACTATTGTCGAAAACACCGATCATAGTATTAGTGAAATAATTAAACATACTAGCCAAAACGCGCAGCAAATATTTGCACTGTCAACTTTAAAGGAAACAACTGAAAATGTATAAATATTTTGCCATGTTGTTCACCGTATTAATAATTTTTAATCAAAGTGCTATGGCAACACCTGTTTATAATATTGAGACTTTAAATACCGAAAAGTTAGTCAATCATTATTGGAAAATACCCAACGAAAACAAGCAAAAACTGCTGTTGAGCCAAATACAAAAAATAGCACAATCAGATTGGCAGCGCGTACAAAACAATGTTTTTAATATTACCAATAGCCCGCAAGGACATTGGTTTGTATTAGAATTAGCGAATAATTTTACTACTGATAAATCAATTTATATTTCTATTTTAAACAATTCATTTATTACCCAGATGCAGTTATACGGTCAAAACAATGATCTCGCTGCAAAAGACATTCCGCTATTATTAACCAATAGTAATCTCCGCATCAGCCGCATCACAGTACCTGCTCAACAAAAAACAAAACTTTTTCTTCACGTTGTTGCCGAACACAAAGTTAGCTTTAATATCAAACTTTATGATACCAATAGTTTCATTAAAAACCACAGCTCGCACCAATTTAATACCGGCATCGCCATTGGCGGTATTGTTTGCTTAGCATTAATTGAGTTATTTTGGTTTTTTGCTAGCGGTTTAAAAAGTGCTTTATTGCTCACTGGCTACTTTATGACTCGCGCGATGTTACTGGCGATTTTATTAGGCTTAAATTTATTTTACTTGTTGCCTGATATGCCCGAATTACGCGGTGTCGATTTGCCGCTATTAATCGCACTATCTTCAGTATTTTATTTATGGTTTATTGTTGAATTATTTAATTTGTCGCAGCAAGCCCCACAATTATCACGCTTCATTCGTTATTTTTGTTGGTTATTATTACTTTATATTCCCTTAAGTTTACTATTAAATGTGCCAGAAAATAGCTTTATTAGTATTATTTTATATATATCTACCAGTATTATTGTGGCATTTACTGCTTACACTTTAATAAAACAACACAATCAGTTAGGCACGCTGTTAGCACTTGTTGCGGTTTTACAATTAATGTTTGCAACGGCTATTTTAAGCAGTTCGGCATTATTTGGACTTAATTTGATTCATTATCACGACAACTTAATTTATAGCGCATTTTGGGTAAATGGCATATTGATCAGCTTTTTATTAAGCCGCCAATATTATTTTGAATCAAAAGACAAAGAAGTTGCACAGCGCCATGCTTTAGAGCACGCCATCAGTTCGACTAATGCTCAAAACGAATTATTGCACGTACAAAAAGAAAGCCAAGATTTACTTGAACAACACGTGCAAGAACGCACCTTAGAACTCAATATTGCACTACAAGAACTTGAAGAAGCTAATCGTGAATTAGAGCGTAAAAATACCCTTGATGAGTTAACAGGGTTGAACAATCGTCGTTTTTACGATCAAAAAGTGTTGGCCGAATTTCGTCGTAGCAAGCGTAATTTAACGCCATTAAGTTTATTGCTAATAGACATTGACCATTTTAAAAAGGTTAACGACACCTATGGCCATTTAGCGGGTGATCACTGTTTGCAGCAATTAGCTAAAATAATGAAAGAAAGTTTAAAACGCAGTACTGATATTGGTTGTCGTTATGGCGGCGAAGAGTTTTGTTTAATATTGCCCGATACTGACACTCTTGGCGCCATTGAATTGGCTGAAAATTTACGCCGTAAAGTCAGTCAAAGTATTTTTGAATTTGAAGACACCACTTTAAATTTAACTATTAGCTGTGGTGTTAGTACTTACCAACAACAAGACAATGTCACACCAGAAAAAATTTTTGCGGCGGCAGACAAAGCACTGTACCAAGCAAAACATAAAGGTCGTAATCAAACTTGGCAGTTTGCCATTGATGATCTGTAAATATAAACACTCGGAGTAAATAAATGAATAATGCTTTTGGCCAATATCCTGCCCGCCGTTTACGTCGGATGCGCAAAGATGATTTTAGTCGCCGTTTAATGGCCGAAAACCAGCTCACTGTCAATGATTTAATTTATCCGGTCTTTGTTTTAGAAGGTGAAAATAAACGCGAAGCTATCGCCTCAATGCCAGGTATTGAGCGTAAAAGTATTGATTTATTATTAGCAGAAGCGCAAGAGTTGGTCGATTTGGGTATTCCCGCCATTGCTATTTTCCCGGTAACGCCGGCGAATAAAAAATCCCTCATGGCAGAAGAGGCTTATAATCCTAACGGCTTAGCACAACGTACGGTGCGCGCATTAAAAGCTAAATTTCCACAGTTAGGTGTGATCACCGATGTTGCTTTAGATCCTTTTACTATTCACGGGCAAGACGGCATTTTAAGTGATAGTGACACTAACAAGGCTGGCGAAACAGGCTATGTGATTAATGAAGTCACTAAAGGCATTTTGGCTAAACAAGCCTTGTCGCACGCCGAAGCAGGTGCAGATATAGTTGCTCCCTCAGATATGATGGACGGTCGTGTTGCCGCCATTCGACAAATTTTAGAAGAAAACGGTTTTGTAAATACTCGTATATTAGCGTATTCAGCTAAATACGCCTCTAATTATTATGGTCCATTTCGAGATGCCGTTGGTTCAGCGAGTAACATTAAAGGCGGCAATAAATATTCATATCAAATGGATCCTGCCAATAGCAACGAAGCTTTGCATGAAGTAGCTCAAGATATTCATGAAGGTGCCGACATGGTGATGGTAAAACCAGGCATGCCCTATTTAGACATAGTTCGCCAAGTAAAAGACACCTTTAAAGTGCCTACTTATGCTTACCAAGTTAGTGGCGAATATGCCATGCACATGGCGGCTATTCAAAATGGTTGGTTGGCCGAAAAACCTTGTGTAATGGAAGGATTACTAGCATTTAAACGTGCAGGAGCGGATGGAATTTTAACTTATTTTGCTAAAAATGTGGCGCGTTGGTTAAAAGCTGAAAGCTAGTCGCTACAGTAAGTGCAACTAATTAACGGCAATAATAACTAGCGCTAAATCTAATTTTTGCAAATGCTGATGTTCTTGTTTAAGTTCATCAGCGATCAGTGGATGTTGCGCTAGCCAAGTTTTAGGCAACGATAGCGTTATGGTTTGATCTGCTACTTGGCATTGATAACTAGGTAATACATCATCACAACGGCGGCGACATAAAATAACCGCCAATCGTAAAATCGCTAATAAGTAACAACTATTTAAATAACTAGTGGCAGACTGAGCAGCCAATACCTCACCATTAATATCACCTTTATATAATTGTACTAAGGCAACTAATAACTGTCGATCAGCTTGATCAAAGCCCAGTAAATCTGCATGTTGTAATATGTAAGCGCCATGCTGTTGATGATATTTATATTCCAGTAACAAGCCTATTTCGTGTAAATAGCAACTTGCTTCAAGCAGTTCAAAACTGTTGTTTTTGGTTAATTGCCATGATGGTGCAAGCTGTTGAAATAATGAGCCTGCTTGTGCCAACACCCGCATACTGTGTTTTGTATCAATATGAAAGCGCTCAACTAACGCATTAATGGTGCGCTGGCGAATAGTCATGGCGCGCATATTGGGTAGCATTTCATAAAGTAGTCCTTCACGAATTGCCCCTGACGATAATTGTAATTGCACAATATTAAAGCTTTCAAAAAGCGCAATAAGTATTGCCACACCCGATGCAAAGACAGGTTTTCTGTCACTCCCTAAACCATCAATTTCAAGATCATCAATATGCTGACAAGTGATCAATTTCGCCATAATATGTTCTAAAAAAGCTAATTCAATAATAGCGGGTTGTTTTTGTGCTTGTAAAATTTCGGCTAATGCTTGTATTGTGCCTGAACCACCAAGCACCGACTGCCAACCAATAACTTGATATTCATTAATCAATGGCAACAATTGTCTTTTAGCGGCACTTATTGCGTTAAGAAAATTTTGTTTTGATAATTGCTGATCAGCAAAAAATTGTTTTTTAAAAGTGACACAGCCGATATTTAAGCTGCATACTTTTTTCGCTGTAAATGCCTCGCCGACAATAATTTCAGTGCTAGCACCGCCAATATCAATAACCAAACGTTGTTTAGCACTACCACWGGTATGGGCTACACCTAAATATATTTGTTCAGCTTCTTGTAAACCACTTAATAAATTTATTTTATGATGAAGAATTTTTTCGGCTTTTAATAAAAAGTCATCAGCATTATGGGCAATTCTTAACGTAGCTGTAGCAACAATGCGAATATTAGCACAGGGAATATCTTGCAGGCGTTCGGCAAAAAAACTTAAACACTCAAGACCACGTGCAATCGCTTCAGCACTCAAATAATTATGTTCATTTAAGCCTGAAGCTAAACGTACTTTGCGTTTTACTTTATCAACAGTTTGCACGCTATCAGCCACTAAACGTGCAATTATCATATGAAAACTATTAGATCCTAAGTCGATAACGGCATATAAAGGCGAGTGCACGGTATTAACTGTCATAACTTTTGTTCGTCATAGGTTTTCTTAAAGCTATCTGTTTATAAGGATCATCTATAATGACCGTTAGAACGATTTCTATTTTGGCCACCATTATGAGGCTTATGACGGCGTGGCCGAGGTTTGGGTTTAGGAAAATCGGTTAACAGAAAATCTGGTTCATAGTTAGTTACCGGCAAGGGATGACTAATATATTCTTCAATAGCAGGTAAGTTAAATACATAGCCTTCGCAAGCAAAACTAATCGCATGACCAGATGCGCCTGCGCGCCCTGTACGACCAATGCGATGCACATAATCTTCACAATCATCAGGTAGGTCATAATTAAATATATGAGTTACGCTGGGAATATGTAATCCACGAGCTGCAACATCAGTCGCCACTAAAATATCTAACTGCCCCTCGGTGAATTGTTCTAATATTTTCAAACGCTTTTTCTGCGGAACATCACCGGTTAATAAACCAACCCGTATTTTATCAGCATCTAAATGGGCATAAATGTTTTCGCAACTGTGTTTGGTATTGGCAAAAATTATTGCTTTATCTGGCCAATCTTCTTCAATGAGAGTTTGCAATAGTGCCATTTTATCGAGATTAGACGGATAAAATAATTCTTCACTAATGCGGATATTGGTTTTTTGCTCTGGCTCCACTTCAACGCTAACCGGATCATTCATGTGTTCAAAAGCGAGTTCTTTAACGCGAAATGAAAGTGTTGCCGAAAATAACATGCTTAAGCGTTGTGTTGCTGGTGGCATTTTTCTAAACATATAACGAATATCTTTGATAAAGCCTAAATCGAACATCCGATCGGCTTCATCAAGCACGATCACTTCAATATTATTTAATGAATAAACACCTTGTTTAAGATAATCAATTAAACGACCACAAGTGCCGATTAAAATATCAACACCTCGTTCTAATTCTTGGCGTTGACTTTCGTAACCTTCGCCCCCATATACAACACCAAGGCGCAAGCCAGTGCTTTTAGCCATTTCAATAGCATCACGATGTATTTGTATTGCAAGTTCTCGTGTTGGCGCCATGATCAAGGCTCGTGGTTTATTTTGTGGTTTATTATTGAGTAACAAACGATGAAAAGTAGCCGCTAAAAAGGCAATGGTTTTACCTTCACCTGTTTGTGCTTGGCCAGCAATGTCTTTGCCTTCGAGCAGTACAGGTAATGATTTTTCTTGAATAGCGGTGCAATTGTGAAAGCCCATAGCTTCCAAACCGGTCACTACTTGCGGGTTAAGTGCAAGATCGGTGAATAAGGTTTCTGTTAGGTGTGTTTTTTTCATGGGCTAAGCTTAACAGATTAAAGAAAAAACTGAAAATAATGAATCAATGCTATATCCCAAATTTATTTGGGTATATAATTTTTATATCAACTTTTAATATAATTTTTTAATGAATACGCAATGCGTTTTTTTAAAATATAACCGCAATGGAGAGAAAAATGAGCGATAAGATTGTTCAGTTAAGTGATGATAGTTTTGAAGCTGATGTAATTAACGCTTCTGGATTAGTGTTAGTCGATTTTTGGGCTGAATGGTGTGGACCATGCAAAATGATCGCGCCATTATTAAATGACATTGCCGATGAATATGAAGGTAAAGTTACTGTGGGCAAACTAAATATTGACCAAAACGCTGTTACTCCACCTAAGTATGGTATTCGTGGTATTCCAACGTTATTACTATTTAAAGATGGAGCAATTGCCGACACTAAAGTAGGTGCTTTATCAAAAACGCAATTAAAAGAGTTTATTGATAAAAATTTATAACGTTTGATTTTTTGTGTTTATTCGTACTTTTTATGCGTTAATCGAGCGCTTTAATAGCCCATAACTAAGAATATGGGCTTTTTATTGATTTTTTTTTGCTAAATGTTTTTTTTAATGCTAACTTTATCATTCAAACAAAGAAGTGCTTTCAAACATACTCCTAAAATTTCAAACAATCATAAAACGCAACTAAACTTATGTAGCTTTCTAGCCACGCTAATCACTATAAAATAGTAAAGAACTCCACCATGAATCTTACCGAACTTAAAGAAAAATCCATTAACGAACTGTTAAAGCTTGCTGAATCAATGAAACTTGATCATTTAGCAAGAATGCGCAAACAAGATATTATTTTTGCCATTTTAAAAGCCCACGCCAAAAGTGGTGAAGATATTTTTGGTGGCGGTGTATTAGAAATTCTCCAAGACGGTTTTGGTTTTTTACGTTCCCCAGATTCTTCTTACTTAGCGGGCCCTGATGACATTTATGTTTCACCCAGTCAAATTCGCCGTTTTAGTATGCGTACCGGTGATAGTATTCACGGTAAAATACGACCGCCGAAAGACAGTGAACGCTATTTTGCCCTGTTAAAAGTTAATGAAGTTAATTTTGATAAACCCGAAAATTCTCGCAACAAAATCTTATTTGAAAACCTCACCCCTATTCATCCAATTCAACGCTTAATAATGGAACGTGGCAATGGCTCTACTGAAGACATTACCGCTCGTGTTCTAGATTTAGCTTCGCCAATTGGTAAAGGGCAACGAGGTTTAATTGTCGCACCGCCAAAAGCAGGTAAAACACTTTTACTACAAAATATCGCGCAAAGCATTGCTTATAACCATCCTGAATGTGAGTTAATTGTATTATTGATTGATGAACGCCCAGAAGAAGTAACCGAAATGCGCCGTTTGGTTAAAGGTGAAGTGGTAGCTTCAACCTTTGATGAACCTGCCAGTCGCCATGTACAAGTAGCTGAAATGGTTATTGAAAAAGCAAAACGTTTAGTTGAACATAAAAAAGATGTGGTTATTTTACTTGATTCAGTCACCCGTTTAGCGCGTGCTTATAACACCGTTATTCCATCGTCAGGCAAAATACTAACCGGTGGTGTTGATGCCAACGCATTACATCGTCCAAAACGTTTCTTTGGAGCGGCGCGTAAAATTGAAGAAGGCGGTAGCTTAACAATTATTGCCACGGCGTTGGTTGAAACAGGCTCGAAAATGGATGAAGTTATTTACGAAGAATTTAAAGGTACTGGTAATATGGAATTACACCTTTCTCGTAAAATTGCTGAAAAACGTGTATTCCCCGCCATTCACTTTAACCGCAGTGGTACACGTCGTGAAGAGCTACTAACTAAACCAGATGAACTGCAAAAAATGTGGATCTTACGTAAAATCGTTCACGATATGGGTGAAATTGACGCGATGGAATTTATGATTGATAAATTATCGATGACTAAAACTAACAATGAATTTTTTGATTCGATGAGACGTAAATAATTTAATAACGTGCTTTTCAAAAAACCAGCCAATTTCGCTGGTTTTTATCACCATCGTCATCTTCGCGGCGCTTTTATCGAAAATCTGATGTTTTTTGACCTAGATTACCGCTTGAAAGACTGCGAGAACAACGATTCTGAGTCAAATACATAGGCATATTACTCAATTATAAATATTTATTGTGAACAAATTTATTGTCAAAAAAGTAATCAATTCTAGTTTAGCCGTTATTTTATCAATATTGGTTGTGATCAATAGTGCTTGTGCTCAAACAAATAATATTGAAAGTATTTCACTTGAAAATAATAAAGACATTACTATTCAAGTACTAATGGAAGATTTATATCCGTTGCATTATCTTAAAAACGGTAAAATAGTTGGTTCTTCGGTTGATTTAATTAAAAAAATTTTCACCAAGGCAAAAATAAATTACACGGTAGAGTTGCAACCATGGGCAAGGGTTTATAATACTGCGTTACAAAAACCCAATGTTTTACTTATTTCTATTGCTCGAATAAAACAACGCGAAGCTTTATTTACTTGGATAGGCCCGGTAATTAAATTTAATTATTTCCTCTATGGTTTAGCGAATACTAAAGTTGATGCTGAGATGAAAATTGAAAACATTCAAAAGTACCATGTTGCAATAATTAGAAAAACCGCTATTCATCAATATCTCAAAAGTAAAAACATCAATAATTACCAATTGGTTGGTAGCTCAAAGCAAGCAATTAAAATGCTCTTAGCACATCGGGTTGATTTAGTTTCGGGTATAGAAAATATTTTTACTGAAAATTGTTATCGATTAAAATTGGCGTGCGAAAAAATAAAACCTTTATACAGGTTTAAAGACATATTCACCGATATTCATATTGCCATGAGTAAAGCAACAGATGCCGCTATTGTTAATCGCATTAAGTTGGCTTATAAAGAAATCATTGAAGAAGATAAAGCAAACACCCCAACCCATTAATTTTCAGTAAATAATGCCTTTAAGCCAGTAGCAGGTTATAATTATAAAAATTTTTATTGGCGTTAATTAGCGTTAAGCAACTATGAAATATAGCGATCTCAGAGATTTTATTGCTCAATTAGAAAAAATTGGCCAACTAAAACGTATTACCCAACCTATTTCAACTAATTTAATGATGACTGAAATCAGCGATCGCACCCTACGTGCTGGTGGCCCTGCCTTACTGTTTGAACATCCACTGAATGACGCTGGCGAAAAAAGTAATATTCCCGTGTTAACTAATTTATTTGGTACACCTGAACGCGTTGCTCTTGCTATGGGGCAAAAAGATGTCAGCGCTTTGCGTGAAGTAGGCAAGTTACTCGCTGCGCTAAAAGAGCCTGAACCACCGAAAGGTTTTCGTGATGCATTAGATAAGCTGCCCATTTACAAACAAGTGCTTAATATGCCGGTTAAAGTGATCAAAAAAGCCCCTTGTCAACAAATAATAATTGCAGATGACGAGGTTGATTTGACTCAATTACCTATTCAAAGTTGCTGGCCGGGAGATGTTGCACCACTAATTACTTGGGGATTAACCGTCACTAAAGGCCCCCATAAAGCCCGACAAAATTTAGGTATTTATCGCCAACAATTATTAAGCAAAAACAAAGTGATCATGCGCTGGTTGTCACATCGTGGCGGCGCATTAGACTTTCAAGAATTTAAAAAGACCAATCCGGGTGAAAATTATCCTGTTTCGGTCGCTTTAGGTGCTGATCCTGCTACTATTTTAGGCGCGGTAACACCAGTACCAGACTCGCTTTCAGAATACGCTTTTGCTGGTTTATTACGTGGTAGTAAAACCGAAGTGGCTAAATGTATCAGTAACGATTTAGAAGTGCCCGCCACCGCAGAAATAGTGCTTGAAGGTTATATTGATCCCAAAGAAGTGGCGCCCGAGGGTCCTTATGGTGATCACACCGGATATTATAACGAAGTAGATAATTTCCCCGTATTTACCGTAACGCATATTACCATGCGTAAAGATCCTATCTACCACAGCACCTATACTGGACGTCCGCCCGATGAACCCGCGGTGCTAGGTGTGGCGCTAAATGAAGTGTTTATTCCTATCTTACAAAAGCAGTTTCCCGAAATTATCGATTTTTATTTGCCTCCCGAAGGCTGTTCATACCGCCTTGCGATAGTGACTATTAAAAAACAATATCCGGGTCATGCTAAACGCGTAATGATGGGGGTTTGGTCATTTTTACGACAGTTTATGTACACTAAATTTGTCATTGTTTGTGATGACGATATTAACGCCCGTGATTGGAAAGATGTTATTTGGGCGATGACCACCCGCATGGATCCGTCGCGAGATACAGTATTAATTGAGAATACCCCCATTGATTATTTAGATTTTGCCTCGCCAGTTTCCGGTTTAGGTTCTAAAATGGGTTTAGACGCCACCAACAAATGGCCAGGTGAAACAACCAGAGAATGGGGTAAACCCATTGAAATGGACGCCGAGATAAAACAGCAAGTTGATGATTTATGGGATGAATTAGATATTTTATAGCAATAATAAATAGGTAGTAAGTCGTGCTTTAATATGACTAATTTTGTTGGCATAAATTCCAACCTACACTGCAAACCGCGGGGTATTAAGCCCGTTCAGATTGAAATTAAGGTTTTTAAAAAAGTATGAGTAAAATTAATTGTCAGGTTAAATCGTTAACACCGTTAACTGATCACGTTTATAAAGTGATTTTAGCGCCTGAACACAAAATTGACTTTTTAGCGGGACAATACCTTAATTTTGTCATGAGCGATGATGATAAACGTCCTTTTTCCATTGCTAGTGCTCCTCATCATGATCATATAGAATTGCAAATCGGCGCGTTTGCTGCTGATAGCTATCCGATGCAAGTGATTGATCGCTTAAAAAGCGTTGATACTGTGCAAATAGAAATTCCCTYTGGACAAGCACACTTACGTACTAGCAGCGAACGACCGTTATTATTAATTGCCGGTGGTACGGGATTTTCTTATGTAAAATCTATGCTTGAGCATCTTGCAGAACATAATTCACATCGTCATATTATGATATATTGGGGATTACGTGACGCCAGTGCCAGTTATGAATTAGCACAAACTCAAGCCTTAGTTGATCGCTTAGCGCATGCTAATTTCATTCCTGTTTTTGAAACTCCCGAATCTAATTGGCAAGGTAAAATCGGTTTAGTACATGAAGTAGTGATGCACGATATTATCAGCTTAGAGCCTTACGATATATATTTAGCGGGACGTTTCGACATGCTCGGCAAAGTCCGCACCGACTTTATCGAGCATGGCGCTTTAGTTGCACATATGTATGCCGATGCTTTTGCGTTTATCTGAGAGTCTAGCCAATAATTATTTCGTGTGGGTGTTATTTCGCATTAGTGTTATTTATTTTCATCAACAGCTCATTGGCTTGTTGATAGTTCCCTTGTCGTTGTTGCAACTGCGCATAAGCCAGTAAATCTTGCTTATCGTAACAACTTTCACCGAGCTTTAACAAAGCATTAAACGCTTTATCAGCCATCGACCATTGTTCGCTGCCACTGGCTAAATGCGCTAATGCGCTTAACCATTTATTGCTTTGAGGTTGTTTTTGTAAATGCTTTTGCACTGTAGTGATCAATGCCTCAGCATTTTTTATCGCTAAGCCTCTAAGTTGCTTTAAAAACTCAGCACTCGCCTCTTTTTTTAGTGCTGGGAGTAATAATTTGTTAAGCGGTTCAAAAAGATTATTAGCCGCCAGCACTTGGCAATAAGCCAATAATACCGTTTCACGTTGTTTTACTTTTTTTGCTAATTTTTGCCAGTAATTATGCAAATGTTGTTGATCGAACGCTTTAATTTGCTCATTAAACAGCGCGGTAAAAATAACGTTTTCCCAAGCATTAATTTTATTAGCACCGAGTGTTTTTTGTTTACGCGCACTGACCAAATAATCCGCCGCGGTTTGATAACGCTTTTCTATAATACATAAATCTATTTCTACACTGAGTAAACGTGCATCATGACCGATAAGTTTGTGATTATCATCAATCACTTTTCTCGCTTGATGATAAGCTTGTTGATGGATAAATAAATCTGCCGTGATCAATACTGACTCTAAGCTCATTATTTTATTGTTAGTTTTATCATTAGCTTTGGCTTCAGCAATTAATTTTAAATAATGGGCGCTATTACTAGCCGCATTTTTATTGTCGATTTGTTTACTCGCCGCTGAAGCTGCTACTAACCATGCTAACTTTTCTTGCCCTGAACTTTCAGCGCATTTAGCCATTAATTGTTCGGCTTGGGGATAATCTTTTAGTAAATAAGCAGCAATACCTTGATGAAATTCTCGTTGTGCTTTTCTTCTGCCAGCAAAAACCACTTTGTGCCATGCTAAACTGCCAAATTTAAAACCGCCGCGAAAAACTTTAATTAATACTAACAAGGCTAAAAAAGACAGCACTAACATAATAATGCCGGTAACCACTGTTGACTCAATAGTCCAATTGGCCATGGCAATTAAAATATAGCCTTTTTCACCAATAAGCATTGGCGTAACGGCAATCACCACGATAAAAAGCAACGCCATTAAAATAAAGCGGATCATAATAAACCCTCTGCTTTTTTCGTAGTTGTTTTAAGAATATTTTTAGTCACGGGGGCTACTTTCTGCTGTTTTTCTATTGGCGAATTGGTTGCCGGCTTTTGATCAACAGGCGCTAAAGGTTTAGCCTTTGAAGAGTTAACCAGTGGCGAAATAACGTTAAGCGATAACAAGGTATGCGGATAATCAACTGCTACTATCGCTGTAGTTAAATCAGCTATACGTTGATTAAATTTTTGATTAGCAACATTGTCCATATCAAAATATTGCTGATGCCAGTGCTGAACATCAAGTAAAGTTTTTGAAAATAATTGTGCTTTACCTTGGCTCGCTGCCCATTGCGCCAATTGTAATTTTAAACTGAGATTTTCACGCAAGTTTTGTCTGTATTCAGGCGCCATTAACGGCTCGGCGCCACCATCACGGCGACGAACTGTAATAAAATCATCAAGAAATTTTTGCCATGTTTTCGCTAAATTTTCTCGCCAATCACTGGCGTTTTCTGAAAGCTTAAACGCTTGTTTTTTCTCTTTGCTATCAATAGCTACTATTTTATTAAACGGTAATTTTGAAACTTGTTGATTTAGCCCCATTAATGCCAAAATAGTGTCATCGGTCGTTAATTTAGGTAGTAAGGTTAACTGCTCAATATCTTGATTTATAGCTTGGCGTGCCGGTAAATATTGTGGATCATTTAAACTACTCAAGCGTTGATCCGCATCTTGCAATAAAGCAATAGCAGCACTAGCATCTCGTTCAAGCCATAAAGATCTTACCGCCACTCGAATTAGGTATTCACTTTCATGTAAAAGCCAATTACTGGGTTTACGATCAAGCGCTTGCTTAATATCTTGCGCTAATAAATCTATTTTACTTTGCTGTTRTTCGCTTGACTGTTTAAATGCTTGAGTAAATTGTTCATTGAGGTTTTGCTGTTGCTCAATTAATAATTTTTGAGTTTGGGCTTGTTGATCAACCAAAATCTGTTGTTGGTTTTTTTTAATCTGCTGCGTAAATTGTTGTGTTAGCTGTTGCTCGAACTTTGCTTGTTGTTGCGTTTGCCAATAATACAAACCGCCGACACCAGCACCGGCAACAAGCGCTAACAGCAAAGCGAATACAGCGGTTTTTGATATTTTATTTGAGGCAGTTGATGGCATAGCTTTTTTATCACTCTTGTTATCAGTTAGTTGATTTTTAGATAGGGTATTTTTAACCGCTGAGGTTTTTTTACTTTTTTGTAAAGCAATCGAACGCAACGCTTCCGCTTTTAATTGTTCAGCACTCTTTTGACCTGCTTGTTCACTTGGCTTTGGTTGATCTGCAGCTTGACTAGTTTTTTCTCTATTTTGCTCATCTTTAGTCATTATTTTTTTCCTGTGATTTATACCATAGCATCGTTTTTTTTCAATACTTCAATACTTCAATACTTCAATACTTCAATGTTTAATGCTTCAATTTTAATGTTTCAAGCGCCATAAGTATTGCCTTATCATTAGCGCCTTGAGCAACAATGATCTTAGCTAAATTCAGTTGTTGTGCTTTTAACGCAATACGTTGACTAACAACCAACCAATAATAGTGCTTTTTAACAATATGTTCTGCTTGGCATTGTAACAATAACGATAACGCCTTTTCTAATAACGCCACACTGGTGATCACCAAACAAATTATTGCCGAGTTTTTTGTTAACGGATCATACCAATTAGCAATTAAATCAACGCAATTTATGTTGTACCAAACTTTTTGATAGCTCGATAAATAATGCACACTGGCTCGGCGTTTAGTTAACTGCTGTGCTAACAATTCTCTGCCGTTGTCACCACGGACAATAATAATATCTTGGTTGGCGACATTGTTTAATTCACTCAGCGCGAGCAAACCTTCACTGTTTTCTTGTGCTGGTGTTAAAACCTCACTAATACCACATTGTTGTAATGCTAGTTTAGTACCTTGGCCAACCGCGATAAAAATCATTTGTGGTGATGCTTGCCATAATGTTAAGGCATAAGCTTGGTGAGCAAATTCAACTGCTGCACGACTAACAAAAACAACTTTTTTAGCTTTACTGCTCAATAATAATTGCTTAATTGAACTTTCATCGGTGTTGTTTTTATGTTCAAACAACGGCTGACTGAAAACATTATAATTTGCCGAGACCAGTTTATGATGTAATTGCTCGCTTTGCGGTAACGCCCGAAAGTTAACTATCTTGATGACCTGATCCATAGCACTCATGACATTAAATCACTTATTAGCTTGATAAACCTGTTGTAATATTTTATCCGCCCCTCGCGCTAACAACTGTTCAGCAAGTTGCAAACCTAATTGTTCGCCTTGAGCTATGTTACCGCTTACTTCTGCTTTAATAATTTCGCTGCCATCAATTGCGCCCACTAAACCACGTAAACTCAATGTATTCTCATTAATAACGGCATAACTACCAATCGGTACTTGGCAACCGCCTTCTAGCGCACGATTCATCGCTCTTTCCGCCAATACACGATAACGCGTGGTTTTATCTTCAAGCGGCGCTAATAAATTTTTTATAAATTCATCATCATTACGACATTCAATGCCGACAGCACCTTGTCCATTAGCGGGCAACATTACTTCAGGTTCAATAAATTCTTGAATGCGCTCAGGCATTTCTAAACGTAACAAGCCAGCAGCAGCAAGAATAATGGCATCGTAATCGCCATTATCTAATTTTTTCAAACGGGTATTTACATTGCCACGCAGATCTTTAATCACTAAATCTGGGCGTAATGCTTTAATTTGACACTGGCGACGTAAGCTTGATGTACCAACAACAGCACCTTGCGGTAACTCGGCAAAACACTTAATAGTATTAGAGACAAAAGCATCGCGTGGATCTTCACGGGGGCAAATAACTTCTAACCCCAAACCCTCAGGAAATTCAACCGGTACGTCTTTCATTGAATGCACCGCAATATCGGCACGATTTTCTAACATCGCCACCTCAAGCTCTTTTACAAACAAGCCTTTACCACCCACTTTCGCTAATGGTGTATCTAAAATAATATCGCCTTTGGTGGTCATCGGCACTAATTCAACGACAATATCAGCGTAAAAATGCTCAAGTTGAGCTTTTACATAGTCAGCTTGCCATAAAGCTAACGCACTTTTACGGGTAGCAATTCGAACAGTTTTTTTAGAGTAATCAGTAGCTAAAGTCATAGTAAATTCTTTTTAATAAGTAGATTAAGTATTCTTGAGGGTAATTTCAGTTTCGGCTTGTTTGCTCGTTGCAGCAGATAAAAACTGCCAAAATTCATCGCCACTGCGTTTGTCTAACCAAGTATTATCTTGATAAATAAAATGGTGACCGTTAAATTTAGTCGCTACCCAAATTTCATGCAAAGGTGCTTGTTTGTTAATAATAATTTTTGTTTGGTTGATAAAAGTTAGCGTGAGTAAACCACTGACACTTTCGTAATCAATTTCTTGATCAGCACGTTCATTTACATCTTCAATGGCATCTTCAACGGCAAGTATTAATTCATCAGCAATAACATTGTATTGGCTATCGTTCATTTTTTATCCTAAATGCTTTCTTTAGTGAAATTAGCGTAGTTAACAAGTATACCGCAGATTATAAAACGACTATGATGGTAATAAAATTAATTTCAATCAATAAGTGTGTCGATATGTTAAGAATATTTAAGCAAAAACGTTTTTTAGTGGTTGCTTTGGTATTAACAAGCTTAATTACAGGTTGCGGTTTAAAGGGTCCACTTTATCAAGAGCAGGCAAAACAGCAAGAAAACAATGCTAAGCAAGAAGAAAACAAGCAACAAGAACAAAATCAGCAACAAAAGCAATAACTGGATAAAATAATACGCATGTTAATGAATTTTTCTAAAATGCATGGTTTAGGTAATGATTTCATGGTGCTAGACAATGTTAGCCAAAACATTTACCTGTCAACAGAAAAAATTAAACAATTAGCCGATCGTCATTTTGGTATCGGTTTCGATCAGCTATTAGTGGTTGAACCTCCTTATGATCCTGATCTTGATTTTCATTACCGTATTTATAACGCTGATGGTAGTGAAGTAGGGCAATGTGGCAATGGTGCGCGCTGTTTTGCTCGTTTTGTTAAAATGAAAAATTTAACCGCAAAAAATAAAATTCGCGTTTCAACAAGTTCAGGAAAAATGACACTATCTATTGAACGGGACGGACGAGTTACTGTAAATATGCCGGTGCCGAAATTTGAGCCTGCAAGTATACCTTTTACTGCGCAAAAAATTGAAGGTACTTATATTTTACGCTCGGCAAGTGAAACCGTATTATGTGGTGTGGTTTCTATGGGAAATCCACATTGCGTGGTATCTGTAGATTCGGTGGAGAATACTGCAGTAGCACAATTGGGAGAAGAATTATCTCTCCACGAACGTTTTCCCGAACAAGCCAACATTGGCTTTATGGAAATAGTAAATCCTGAATTTATTCGTTTGCGTGTTTATGAACGCGGCGCTGAGGAAACTCTTGCTTGTGGTAGCGGCGCTTGTGCAGCTGTGGTTATAGGTCAAATTCAAAAAAAATTGGCTAAACAAGTCACCGTAGAATTACCTGGTGGCAAATTAAGAATATATTGGAAAGGGGAAGGTCATCCAGTAAAAATGACAGGACCTGCAGAACACGTTTTTGACGGGCAACTGCACCTATAAATGAACTCTCCGTTGACTAAAAATTAAGAGTAAGTAAGTGAAAAAAGAAGATAATAAGCAAATCGAGACTCACCAAGAAAATAACAATAATTTAATTGATAATACGTTATTAAACTTGGACGAATTACCCTTAAGCGATGAAATTGTAGGTACTTACTTACAGAGTAACCCTGATTTTTTTAATCGTAACCCACAGTTATTAACGTCATTACGTATAAATAACCATCAACAAGGGGCTATTTCGTTAGTTGAGCGCCAACAGCAAAACCTCCGCGAAAAGATACATTTGTTGGAAGAAGAAATAACCCAGCTATTAGCCGTTGCCAACAGCAATGAACAATTATTCACCGTTTATAATGACTTATATTTACAGTTAATTGACTGCACATCTCTTGAACAACTATTAACCTGTTTGCACCAAACCACCACACAATTGTTATCACTTGCCGATGTTAAAATATGGCTAGTCAATAAAACTGACTGTAATCATCATTGTATTATTAATGATGATTGCCAAGCGATCCTCAATAACCGTTTGGCGGCAGATGATTATTATTTTGGCCGCATGCAAAAAAGTGAATTAGCGTTACTGTTTCATAATAATGAAATATTTAACTCACAAGGCACAGGATCTGCGGTATTAATTAAATTAACCAATGATAAAACCAGCAATAATACAACTACCCTTGGCTTTATTGCCATTAGTAGCCAAAATGCTGAACACTTTGATCCCCATATGGACACCTTGTTGTTAGGTCAATTTCGTAAACTTGTCGCTAAGTTATTAGCACCACTTATTTAGCCGCTTAGGCAACATAAACAACTACTTAAATAACCGAAACAATGATGAAATTTTATCGCCGCTTAACTCCTATAAAAGCTTTGAGCTTTGATCTTGACGATACTTTGTATTCGAATCATCCGATCATGCGTGAAACCGAACAACAAATGCTGAGCTATTTTAATGAGCATTTTCCGCAAACAACCAAGCACGGCAATAATGTTGGTAAAGCTTTTTGGCGAAAACATCGTGCCCAAGCACTTATGCTACAACCTGAGCTTATTGATGATGTTACAAAACTGCGTTTATATAGCTACCAGTTAGCGATAAAAAGCTTAGGTTATTCAACTGCGCAAAGCGACAGTAAAGCACAAGCAGCCTTGGCTCATTTTACGCTTCATCGCAGTAATTTCAGCTTACCTAAAAAGAGTTACGATTTACTGCAACAATTAGCGCAACACTTTCCTTTAGTCGCAATCACCAATGGCAATGTTGATTTTGATAAATTAGGTTTAAGAACATTTTTTCAGCGCATTTATACACCGGGTAATGGCACAAAACGAAAACCACATGATGATATGTTCACCCAAGCGTGCCAGCATTTAGCCATAAAAAACCAGCAACTACTACACATTGGCGATTGTGGCAGTGCTGATATTTTAGGTGCTTTACAAGCGGGCTGCCAAACGGTTTGGCTTAATAAATACAATGTTGGCAAACCATTAAGTGTATTACCACATATTGAATTATCACGTTTAGATCATTTATTAGCGTTTTGTTAGTTTAAACGTAAATAGATAAGCAATCCTACAAGGTTAAGATCCAATGGACGTTTCAGAATTATTAGATGGCTTAAACGACAAACAGCGTGACGCTGTTGGCGCAAAACCACAAAACATGTTGATTTTAGCGGGGGCGGGCAGTGGTAAAACTCGGGTTTTAGTACACCGTATTGCTTGGTTGATTAAAGTAGAACAAATATCTCCACACAGCATTTTAGCGGTTACTTTTACCAACAAAGCAGCCGCAGAAATGCGGGCTAGGGTTGAACAAGCACTAGGCGGCACTAGTGGCAGTGGCGTTCATGGTATGTGGATTGGCACTTTTCATGGTTTAGCGCATCGCTTATTACGGATGCACTTT
The DNA here is from genome assembly GCA_002401725.1 of Gammaproteobacteria bacterium. Lineage (GTDB taxonomy): Bacteria > Pseudomonadota > Gammaproteobacteria > Enterobacterales > Alteromonadaceae. Next base: position 9,904 of record NVTW01000006.1, on the reverse strand, counting down.
CAAGAAGCTAAATTACCACAAACTTTTCAAGTGCTCGACTCTGACGATCAACTCAGATTAGTAAAACGAGTTATTAGATCGCTCAATTTAGATGAAAAACGCTGGCCAGCCAAACAAGCACAATGGTATATCAATGGTAAAAAAGACGAGGGTTTACGCCCGCAACATATCGAATGCGATTATGATCAAGTAGAGCAAACTTATAGGGATATTTACCAAAACTATCAACAAACGTGCGATCGTGCTGGCTTAGTGGATTTTGCTGAATTATTACTGCGCGCCCACGAATTATGGTTGAATAATCCGGTACTACTGAACCATTACCAACAACGTTTTAGTCGTATTTTGGTAGACGAATTTCAAGATACCAATGCCATTCAATATGCGTGGTTAAATATTTTGGGACAGCAAAACGGTAATGTTATGATCGTAGGAGACGACGATCAATCAATTTATGGTTGGCGCGGTGCTAAAATTGAAAATATTCAACGTTTTTTAAACGATTTTAATGATCCGCAAACCATTCGCTTGGAGCAAAACTACCGCTCTAGCGGTAATATTCTTAATGCCGCCAATCAACTGATCACCAACAACAGCAATCGGTTAGGTAAAGATTTATGGACTGATGATGAGGACGGCGAAAAAATATCGGTTTACGCAGCTTTTAATGAACTTGATGAAGCACGTTTTATTGCCCAAAAAATTGAACACTGGCAATCACAACATGGCAGTGAAAGTTTAGATAATATCGCCATTTTATACCGTAGTAATGCCCAATCGCGAGTATTGGAAGAAGCATTGCGCATTGCCAATTTACCTTACCGTATTTACGGTGGGCAACGCTTTTTTGAACGATTAGAAATTAAAGATGCATTAGCTTATGTGCGCTTAATTGCTAATCGCAATGACGATGCAGCCTTTGAACGCGTGGTAAATAAACCTACTCGCGGCATAGGTGAACAAAGTATGTCGTTGATGCGCGCCGCCGCCAAAAATTTGGAAATTCCTCTATGGCAAGCCTGTAAAATGTTGCTTGCCGAACAAGAGTTTACCGGCCGTGGTACCAAAGCCGTCGGCAATTTTTTAGCCTTGATTGACCAACTTGAAGATGATTCAAGTCATTTAGATTTAGAGCATCAAGTTAATTTCGTTATTCAGCACAGTGGATTAAAAGCCATGTATGAAGCAGAAAAAGGTGAAAAAGCCGCTGCACGTATTGAAAACTTAAATGAATTAATCACCGCTTGCCAAACTTTTGTCATCGATCCTGAGGTTGAAGAAGAATTAACTCCATTAACCGCTTTTTTGACTCACGCCGCACTTGAAGCCGGCGATGCGCAAGCCGATGAATTTGAATTTGCCGTACAACTRATGACCATGCATTCAGCAAAAGGGCTTGAATTTCCTTTAGTATTTATTGCCGGTTTAGAAGAAGGTATGTTTCCCAGCCAACAATCAGCCGAAGATCATGGTCGTTTAGAAGAAGAACGCCGTTTATGCTACGTCGGCATGACCCGTGCGATGAAAAAACTATATTTATGTCATGCTGAAACGCGTCGTTTATATGGCCAACAAAAATATCATCGTGCTAGCCGCTTCTTAAAAGAATTACCACAAAACTGCATAGAAGAAATACGTTTACGCAGCCAAGTAACCCCAACGCGAACTCCAACAAATTTTTCTTCTTCTGTAAGCCATGAAAATTTTGAAGATAGCGGCTATAGTTTAGGACAACGTGTTAATCACACTAAATTTGGCGAAGGAACCGTGATTAACTTTGAAGGCAGTGGAGCGCAAACTCGAATTCAGATTAATTTTGATGATGCTGGCAGTAAATGGCTAGTAGTCTCATTGGCAAAATTAGTCATAATTTAACAAAAAATAATAGGAGCTAAAATGGCTGATCGTCTCTTAGTGGTTGAAGACAGCAAACCCATCGCCACCGTAATAAAGCAAATAGCCCGTTCATTGCAATATGAAGTCACCATCGCCACAAGTTTGGCGCAAGTTGAAGAAATATTACAAAAAGACAATGATTTTTTTGCTGCAACTATCGATTATTCGTTACCTGATGCCCTTGATGGCGAAGCCATTCCTTGCGTTTTGTCTTATGGTGTTCCCGGCATTGTATTAACAGGAAAAATGGATGATAAAACAAGGCAAAAAATATTAGCGCAAGCGGTTATTGATTATATTCCCAAGGAAAATAGCCAAGCATTTTTATACTTAAAACGCATTTTACAATGGCAAAAAACCAATCATAAAAATAATATTTTAGTAGTCGATGATTCTTCAGCCGCACGTAATCATATTGTTGAACTATTAAAACGCCGAAATTTTTCAGTCTTTGTCGCCAATAATGGTGTACAAGCATTAGCAACATTAAAGCAACACCCTGAAATAAAAATGGTGATCACTGATCTAGAAATGCCAGAAATGGATGGTATTGAACTAACGAATGAAATTCGCAAAAAATATTCGCGCGAACAACTTTCGGTGATCGGTATTTCAGGTGCTGAAAACGGTATTCATTCTGCTCGTTTCATTAAAAATGGCGCGGATGATTTTTTACGTAAACCCTTTTGTCCTGAAGAATTTTATTGCCGAATAACGCAAAATATTGAAAGTTTAAATAATATCGCTCAATTACAAATCGCCGCTAATACCGACTATTTAACTGAATTATTAAATCGTCGTGCCTTTTTCAATGAAGCACAAAGTCGAATAAATGGTTATGCTAAACGCCATATTGCTTATGGCTTGGCAATGATAGATATCGATCACTTCAAAAAAGTAAATGATCATTATGGTCATGAAGCGGGTGATCAAGTATTACGGGTATTAGCGCTATATATGCGCAAACATTTTGGCAGTGGTTTAATTGCCCGTTTAGGTGGTGAAGAATTTGCGGTGCTAATGCCGGGCATAGACGAAGACCAATTATACGGTAAATTTGAAGATTTCCGTCGCGATTTAGCGGTTTCTTCAATTCCAACTGGCGAGCAAGAAATTTCAATTGCAGTGAGTATAGGCGCTGTACTCAACAGTACTGAGCCTTTACCTAAACAACTCAATGAAGCCGACAATGCACTTTATCATGCCAAAGACAATGGTCGTAATCAGCTGTGTGTAAGTGGTATGGAAGATGAACATTAGCAACATTTTTTCTTTTTATAACACTCAATAATTAGTTTATCGGGCTTTTTATTTTATATAAATTAACATGACTATGCACTTGGCTTAGGATCGTCATCCCCGCAGTCTTTTAAGCGGAGATCTACGTCAAAAAACATAAAATCTTCGATAAAAATGTCTCAAAGATGACGATTATAATAAATGCCTGAGTGATCTGCATAGCCATATAAATTAATCATATTGTTAAATATGATTAATCATTTCATTCATTTTCCTCTCTAAAAACCATGTTCAATAAACATATCCAATTGATAATTATAGTTTATTTTTATTGGTCTACTTGTTGCAAAACATAATGAGAATAACCTTTTGGGTTATTCCTTTTTAATCATTGCAAATAAGCAGGAGCGTAAAAATGGGTTTTATAGCGAATAAAAATCGCCTGTTGATGCCCGCTTTGTTGAGCATTTTACTGTGTTCAACATATTCAGGCGCAGAACCAACTAAATTTGGTAAATTACCAAAAATAAAAGTAAATCTAGCAAAAGCAGCATTAGGAAAAAGATTATTTTTTGATACTCGCCTTTCGGGTGATGCCATAATTTCGTGTGCAACGTGTCATCAACCTAATAATGGTTTTGCTAGTAAAGAGGCGTTATCACCGGGTTATCCGGGCAATAAACATTTTCGTAATGCACCCACCTTAATTAATACCGTATTTAAAAAAAGCTGGATGCATGATGGTCGTATCGGTACTAATTTAAATGATGTGACTCGTGAAATGCTCACCGAAGATTACATTATGAATATGGACATGCGTTTAATGCAAGAGCGTGTTAAGCAAGATCCTGTTTATATTGAAATGTTTAAAAAAGCAGGTTACGGCGAACCGTCTAATGGCAAAGTGCGCAAAGCAATTCCTGAGTTTTTAAAATCACTAACCAGTACTAATACCGCTTACGATAAAAATAATTTAACTGCCGCCGCTAAACGTGGTTTTACCTTATTTAAAGGTAAAGCAGGTTGTGCTGCTTGTCATAACGGGCCGATGTTTTCTGATGGTCAAGCTTATAACACGGGCGTACCAGAAAATTTAGATATTTTTACTGATGTAGAACGTCATCAAGCATTTATTGCTTTTAATATGTTTATGGGTAATGAAAATTACATGGCATTAAAACGTGATGTTGGCGCGCATGTGCGTACTCATAATGCTGATGGTTCAGATATTGGTAAATTTATGGTGCCAACGCTACGTGAATTAACTTATACAGCTCCTTATATGCATAACGGCATGTTCGCCACACTAGAAGAAGTGGTTGGTTTTTATAATGCAGGTGGTGAGCAAGATAAAAATAAAGATCCTCGTATTAAACCACTGAATTTGAATAAACATCAACAGATGGATCTGATCGTCTTTTTAAAATCCTTATCTAGCGACAAACCATTAACGTCAGCTAAGTATGTTTGGCAAAAAGATGATTACAGTTATCAAGTTATTAGTAACTGGCAGTCAGTAAAAAATTAGGCGGAAAAAATTATGACTAACTTAATAGAAAGAAAAAAAATACTGTCTATTACTGCGCCAGTAATGACCATTTTACTGACGGCATGTAATACCAGTGTTATTGCTGCGGCACCTGCACCAGCTAAAAACAGCATGGCTAGTGCACTTCATAAAAGCCATCAACAAAAAATCATTAAAAAAGTAGACTCACAATTACAAAACTTAATGATTAAAGCACAGCAACCAATGAAAAAACTTACCGATAAAACGGTATCGTTAAATGGTAAGGCTTATCCGGCATTAAAACCTTTAGGTCCTGTGCCAGTACCTAAAGATAACCCTATAACGCCTGAAAAAGTTGCTTTAGGAAAAACCTTATTTTTTGACGGGCGTTTAGGTGGCGACACTTCAACTCCTTGCTCGGCTTGTCATATTGCTGAAACAGGCTGGGATTTCCCTAATGATATTTCTATGGGTTATCCAGGAACTACTCATTGGCGTAATTCACAAACTATTGTTAATTCTGCTTATTACGGCAAATTGTTTTGGGCTGGTTCAAGTAAGTCGTTAGAATCACAAGCTAAGGGCGCGGCCAAAGGTGCTGTAGCAGGTAATGGCGAAAATGATTTAATGGAAGCTCGTTTAGCTTTAGTACCTGAATATGTCACTGCTTTCAATCGCGTGTTTGGTGATACTTGGCCAAAAGTGGGTAACGCATGGAAAGCCATAGCAACTTTTGAACGTACTTTAGTGCAACGTGATACGCCAATAGATAAATATTTGTTGGGTGACAAAAACGCTTTAACAGCCGAGCAATTAAAAGGCAAAGCATTATTTGAAGGCAAAGCTCAATGTATTACTTGCCATAATGGCGCGATGGCGAGTGATGAGTCTTTCTACAATATTGGTGTGCCTAGTAATAAACGTTGGCAAAGTGAAAGTTTACCGCAAATTACTTTTCGTTATGAAATGTATGCGAAAGGTTCAAATGAAAAACTTTATCGTAATGCTAAAGCCGATCCAGGAGTTTATTTCCGTGGAAAATTAGCCGAAATGAAGGGTAAATTCCGTACACCATCATTGCGCTATACCAAATATACCGCACCTTATATGCACAATGGCACCATAAAAACGTTAGCCGATGTGGTTGATTTTTATGACCGTGGTGGTGTCGCTAAAGACGGTAGAACGACAGGTTATCCACAAAACAAAAGTAAGCTGATTAAACCATTAGGGTTAACGAAACAAGAGAAAAAACAGTTATTAGCCTTTTTAGATGCCTTTTCAGCCGAGCGTATCGCGCTTACTCGCCCAACGTTACCAACATATAAACCGCTGTTTAGTGAAAAAGAATTATTGGAGGCAAAAAAATGAACTCTACAAATTTAAGTAAAGAAGAAAAACAACAAGAAGCCAAAACACATGGCAAATGTATGTTGTCGCGTCGTGACTTTCTAATTTATAGCGGCGCAGCGTCAGCAACTACTATAGTGAGTGTTTCGTTGTTTTCTGGTGCAGTAGGAGCTGCCGAGATCCCAGCACGTATTTCTAAATATCCGCGTAAAAAAATTGGTACGTTAAGTCAATTGAAAGATAACCAAGTGGTAGATTTTAACTATCCAGACAATGGTCTTAATTCGCAAGGCATGTTAGTTAAAGCGGCAATTGAATGTGGTGGTGGTGTTGGTAAAGACAAAGATATTGTTGCCTTTAGTTATATGTGTACTCATAAAGGTGGCCCTTTAAATGGCAGCTATAAAGTGACGGGTGAACATAGAACGGTAGGCCAATGTCCATTACATTTATCAACCTTTGATATTCGTCGTCATGGCATTATCGTTTCAGGTCAAGCGTATGAAAGTTTACCGCAAATTTTACTTGAAGTTGACGGTAACGATATTTATGCCGTTGGTATTATGGGGCTGTTATTTGGCCGTAACGAAAACATTATGGCAGTGTAGGAGAACAATAATGACTACTAATTTTTATATTCCAGAAGATCGGGCTCCATTGCCTCCTAAAAATGCAGAAAAAATMACMACMGCYTGTGATTATTGTATTGTTGCYTGTGGTTATACSGTRTTTAGATGGCCRYTAGAAATGGGYGAKGGYGGTGTAAARGCMMRTCAAAATGCTTTTGGCATWGATTTTCCYTCRGCKACTTTACARTCTTGGGTSGCACCMKCRCAGCATAAYGTRATMATGCATAATTCTAAACCGCAYMATATTGTYATYGTGCCWGATAAAGACAATAAATATGTTAATAAAAATGGYGATTCAAGTATGCGTGGTGGTTTRYTKGCRCAAAAACCKTATAACCCMAAAACWGGCACRCGWGATCGYTTAACCACACCAYTWATTCGTATTGGWGGRCAATTRCAACCWGTRCCTTGGGATTTTGCCCTTGATATWGCCGCWRMSGTTGGYAARTAYGTRCAAGATAAATACGGTGCTAATGCYTATGGWGTWAAATCKTATTCATATCAATATATTGAAAATACTTATGCWATTACTAAATATGCTTTACGGCAYTTAAATACSGCTAATTTTAGTTTTCATGATACCCCMTCAGATGTAACKTCAACACCGGGYTTTAGAGATGCAGGTTTTGATAACTTTGGTCCGTCATATGATGATTGGGGAAGTGCTGATACGTTAATGGTGTGTGGCACAGATCCGTACGAAACTAAAACGATTTTATTCACACAATTCATTATGCCAGCCATTCAAAGGGGTATGAAAACAGTTATTTTAAACCCGCGTGAAACKGCSGGTATTGCYTACATGAAAAAACATGGTGGTTTACAYCTTGATGTTAAYCCSGGWTCAGACAAYYTSGTGTTAGGMGCCATTATYAGCGTTATTTTAAAAAAYAATTGGCAAGAYGAAGCRTGGGTTGATAAATGGGTWAATAAYAAATGGGAATCTGACTCTGGTTTTGGTCAAGGYACACGTAATACACCRTGGCAGTGGCGTACTACTTGGGGWAAATTTCAAACTAAAGGTTTTGAAGATTATAAAAAATGGTTACTTASYCGYAAAGAATATCAACCTAAATATGCGGCRAAAGTYGCAGGTATTGATGTTAAAAAAATCTATAAAGCCGCYGAAATGTTGGCTAAACCTAAAGCGGATGGTTCTCGTGTTAAAACCTCTATTGCYATTGAAAAGGGTTTYTATTGGTCAAACAATACYGGTAATACTAATGCTATTAGTTCRTTAGCCACKGTTATTGGTACGGGTGGTCGTCCGGGACAAGTTATTGGTCGTTTAGGTGGRCATCAACGTGGCGGTTTAGGTGGTGGTAAATTACCGCGCAATAAATCTCCTGAAAARGTACCRGGTCGTCGTCGCAGAGCCTTAGATACAGATCGTTGGACTTATTCTGGTCATACTCGTTTTGCGCATGTTATTGGCACGACGTGGATCCAATCTATGTGCGGATCGCAGGGCTTACAGAAAAAGTTTTGGGAGCTAGTMACYACRAATCCACATCAAGTTTATAGTTATTCTAAACACGACATTATTGACACCTTAAAAAAACGTGCTGACTCKGGCGGTATGGTRGTGATTAAYCAAGATATTTATTTACGCGATCCTATTGGWGCTAAGTTTGCTGATATTGTTTTTCCTGCYGCGRGTTGGGGTGAAGAAGACTTTATGCGYGCMAATGGCGAACGKCGTTTRCGTTTATAYCAAAAATTTAATGAYGCKCCAGGACAAGCWAAACCWGATTGGTGGATCATYAGYCAAYTAGCAAAACGTATGGGCTTTGATGGTTTTGATTGGCAAAATTCTAATGAKGTTGCTGAAGAAGCMTCACGYTTYTCTCGKGGKTCGCGYAAAGAYTTTCAYATGATMAAAATWGCKGCKCAYAAAGAAGGMAAAACRCTACATCAAAAATTAAARGARTTYGGYACYGACGGTATTCAAGGACCCGTATTTTATAAYTACGACACYAAAAAACTYGTTGGCACTAAACGTTTGCATGATACTGAATTAGCRCAYGAYAAAGTGCGTTTAAAAGAAATGGGTTTAGAAAATGGTCCTAAAGGCGCTAATGTTTTAGGYAAAAAAYTSACTCATTTTAATACYCAAACRGGMAAAATTAAYCTRCAAAAACATCCGTGGGAATTATTYTCAGAYTTTTATGAATGGTTAASSCCTAAAAATGATGAATTATGGTTTTCTAATGGCCGTATTAAYGARATTTGGCAATCAGGTTTTGATGATGTTGAACGYCGWGCTTAYACCATTCAACGTTGGCCTGAAAACTGGGTAGAAATYAACCCTGARGAYGCRAAAAAACGTGGTATTGAATCKGGYGATCAAGTGATGCTTTATTCYGATCGCGTGGCAGCCTTTAAAGATACYATTTTAGGTGTGCATGGYGATGATTTTCAATTTAGCTCATTAATGAAAAATGGTCATATTGAATTGAGTACAGCCGCGGTAACCGCTGTAGCTATTGTTACGCCAGCCATCAAAAAAGGCGTGTTATATGCCAACATGATGGACATGAGGCAACCGAGTAATTCTTTAACAGCGCGTGTTGTTGATAATATTTCAGGTAATTATAACTACAAAATGGGTGTTGCCAATATTCGCAAACTAGGCGAAAGCAAATACAAGCACGAGTTCCGCAGCTTCTCATTTGCACCGCGAAATATCGTTTAAAGCCATTTTGTATAAAGCTTAAATCGCAACTAAAAATAAGGGGAGTTACGAAGATGCTGAAGAGATTTTTCAGAATGCACTTTATCAATAAATAGCAAGGGCAAAAGTAAAGGGCATTCAAATTAACCGCTCAGCCCTGGAGCGCCGCGCCGCCACTATGGGTACACGCCGTAGTGTCAAGAAAGATTACCAAACGGCCTGGCTTCTCAAGGCCATCACATTGATTGATCTGACCACATTGGCCGGGGACGATACGGATGGTCGGGTCAAGCGCCTGTGTGCCAAAGCCCGAAACCCGGTACGCCGAGAGGTTTTGGAAGCCTTGGGCGCGGCGGATTTGGATATCAAACCCGGTGCGGTGTGCGTGTATAATAATTTTGTGGGGACTGCCGTGCAGGCATTAGCGGGTTCCGGCATCCCGGTAGCGGCCGTATCCACCGGGTTTCCGGCGGGCCATACCCCGCTCGGGACACGGCTGGCCGAAATCCGGGCGTCGGTCAAAGCTGGGGCTACGGAAATAGATATCGTCATTGAGCGTCATATGGCCTTGAATGAGGACTGGCGGGCGCTCTATAATATGGTGGC
>NVTW01000044.1 GCA_002401725.1 Gammaproteobacteria bacterium | reverse complement strand
TAAGCGGGGATCTACGTCAAAAAACAGGAAATTTTCGATAAAAACGTCTCGAAGATAACGATTATAATAAATACCTGAGTTATCTGCATAGGCATGTTAATCTAAATAAATGGACTTTAGACAAAGCCGTCAAAATATTTTTATCTGAGCTTAGTTCACTAAGTGATGTTAAAAAACAAGGTAAGGAACGCAGTATAAAGTTCATTTATGACGAATAAAGTTATTCAGCCCACCAAACATCGTAAAGTTCACTTACCGATGCTGATTTTGCACCATTGTTAGTTAACCATTTTTCAACGGCTTGGCGATGTTCTTCAGTACATTTACCTAGCTTTTGCGTACAAATTAAACCATGCCATAAATGATCACCTTCGCCACCAAAACCTAAACCATTAGGCTCAATAACTTCAGCAAAAAATTTATTAATAAAACTATCTAATTCTTCACCGGTAATACCTTCATTAAATTGCCACGCGACATCAAAACCTAACTCTTGAAATTCATCTACACGTAGTTTTTTACGTAAACGGCGGCTACGATTTTTTGCATCAACTTTCATATTAATGTTACCTTTTTCTGATTTATACCTTATTCTGATGGATGAGCGGCAGCATAGTCGTAAATTATGTTTTTGCCAATAAAAATTGACTTTTTTTATAAATATTTACTCAATGGTTAACTCAAGCAAACGATAAAATTGTCGCCAATAACTTTTCTCGCTTTTGATTAAAAGAGTTCGTCCTTGTAATTTGGCTTGTTGTGTTAATTCTGCTAGTAAATCACATCGCCAAAAATCGCCTAAAAATGGTTCTAGCGTTTCAAACACACCTCTTAATAACTTATTACGATGAAATAAGTGTTGTCGACCAAAGGGAGCATAATCAGCAATAATTAAACGACCTTTGGGTTTTACAATTCTTATCGCTTCAAATAAAACATTTGCTCGTGCTTTAGGGGGTAGTTCATGTAATAAAAAATATAATATTGTACTGTCAACTTGACCGCTTTGAAGTGCAATTTGTTCTGCATTCCCTAAAAAAAAATGACCTTTATCCTTTAAGTTGTTTTTTTTAAATTTTTGCTGCATTCGCTTAATTTGTATTGGCACAACATCAAACATGAACAAATTTTCAATATGGTGATGATGAGCTAATTTTGGAAAAAAACCACCATAAGCACAAGAGATTGCAGCCACTTTTTGCTGGTATTGTTGAGTTATTGTCTCGACAGCGTTTTGAGCGATAGCATGATATTGCCCCCACAGTATCTGATTAACGATAAATGAGTGATCAAAAAAATTCACGCCTATTGGTGACAAATACGCCCACCAATAATGCCGCACCAAATATTCGGGTATTGCATATTTGCTATATTGCAAATTTTTAATACTTGGCTGTAATTTGCTGTTTTCAACATCAGTTACCATTCTTTTATTCCCAAAACAAAAGCTGAAGCGTTATTAATAGCAACTTAATTTTTATAAGGAAAGTAATAATTAACAAATAAATTTTTGAGCAATTCTAAGTAATTCGTTACACTACTGCGTTATGAATCAAAGCAGTCAAATTCCAACAAATATTACGCCCAGATTTGCCAAAAAATTTGGCCAACAAGTTGTCAGTTGGTATCACCAACAAGGACGAAAAAACTTACCTTGGCAGCAAAATAAAACGCCCTATAGGGTGTGGATTTCTGAAATTATGCTGCAACAAACGCAAGTAGCTACAGTAATTCCGTACTATAAACGTTTTATGGAGAGCTTCCCCAGTATTATTGAATTAGCCAATGCTGATGAAGATAATGTATTACATCATTGGACAGGTTTGGGGTATTACGCCAGAGCTCGTAATTTACATAAAGCTGCCAAAATGATTAGAGACAATTTTAACGGTAAGTTTCCTGAAAATATAGATGACGTGGTCGCCTTATCTGGCATTGGTCGATCTACCGCGGGGGCAATTTTATCTCTTGCACTAAATCAACCTCAGCCAATATTAGACGGTAATGTTAAACGCGTTTTAGCGCGAAGCTATTTGGTTGACGGCTACAATGGTTTAGCTAAATTTGATAAAACATTATGGCAATTAACCGAACAGTTAACACCAGCACAAGATACCGCATTTTATAATCAAGCAATGATGGATTTAGGCGCAACCGTTTGTACACGCACAAAACCTTACTGCGAGCAATGCCCACTGCAATATTCTTGTTTAGCAAAAGCGGCTGACTTACAAATACAATACCCCAACAAAAAGCCGAAGAAAAAAATCCCAGAAAAGCACACCATAATGGTGATACCGCGCATTAAAGATAAACAAGGTGATCTCGTTCTTATGGAAAAACGTCCTCCGTCAGGAATTTGGGGCGGTTTATGGTGTTTTTATGAAATAGCTGCACTTGAACAATTAAGCGAATTATTGACAAGCGTTAACCTTAAAGCAGTAAAGCAACAACAGTTAAGTGAATTTCGTCATACATTTAGCCACTTTCATTTAGATATACAACCGTTAATTGTTGATTGCTTATTAGCCAACAAGCAAGAAATTAACGAAAACAACCACCAACAATGGTACAATTTACACCATGAAAATAATGTTGGTTTAGCGGCATCAACTCAAAAGTTATTGAGCTTGCTAAAATCTATGATCACATCAACAAAAGAGATTTAATTATGAGCCGTACCGTATTTTGCCAATTTTTAGATAAGGAAGCCGAAGGTTTAGCATTTCAACTTTACCCTGGAGAAGTAGGTAAACGTATTTTTGACAATATTAGCAAAGAAGCTTTCGCTTTATGGCAAAAAAAACAAACCATGTTAATCAATGAAAAGAAAATGAACATGATGGAACCCAACGATCGAGCCTTTTTAGAAAAAGCCATGATTGCTTATTTATTTGAAGGTAAAGAACCCAAAATAGAAGGTTATGTTCCAATTAAGAAATAAATAAGCTAAACAAAGTTGTTTTTGCTTTTTTTAGCAGCAATAAGCAGAAAAAAACGTCAAACAAACATTTTTTTAAAAAAAAGAGTTGACGGGGAAAAAGAAAAACAGTCTAATAGCGCCCGTCTTCAAGGCAAAGCCAAAAAGATTAACTTAAAGACATTGTACAAAATAGTTTAAATTAATTATTTATGTGCCTCGATAGCTCAGTCGGTAGAGCAGAGGATTGAAAATCCTCGTGTCCCTGGTTCGATTCCGGGTCGAGGCACCATTTTCTACTTAACAAATAGTAGAGTTAATGATTGTTTTATATGAATAATTATTAATTCGGTGCCAAGATATTTTTCAAGTTCTTCTCGCAAGAAAACACATTGAATAAAATATCGCACACAGTTTTGTGTGCCGACTTAGCTCAGTTGGTAGAGCAACTGACTTGTAATCAGTAGGTCATCAGTTCGACTCCGATAGTCGGCACCATTCATATCAAGGTCTCAGCAGCAATGTTGAGGCCTTTTTTGTGTCCGTCAAAAACCTCGAAACGCATTAAAGGCGGCCGTTCTGGTAGCCACATTGGCAAATTTTAGATCGGGCATATTGTAGGTTTTATAATGTCGACCCACTGATTTATAGGTTTTAGGGCTGGTTGGCTGTGAATGGTCGTTATTTGGTGGGTGGATCGAAATGTGAAATTCTGAAAAGGTGATTAGCTGTTGGAATACGTTGTAATGCTATTTTAAAGTCAAGTTAAGGAAATTGTAGTGGCAGAAACAAAAAAGCACCAGACCTAACGCATGGTGCTTTCTAAAGGTGTTAGTGGGAACTGATTAGGATTGTTTCTTACGACGAACAGCTAACCCCATTAAACCTAATGCAAAAATAGCAAGTGTAGATGGTTCTGGGACAGGCGACGCCTTTAATGATGCCGCATCCTTAATCAAAACCAAACCACCGAAGACTTGATAAGTTCCAGCTAAAAAATCAAGTCCATTACTCTTACTGTATAATCCGCCACCCGACACATTGGTCTGGTTCTGTGCGGCGCCTGCGTGCAACGCACGCGGTGTCGGGGTATACATATCGCTAAACGCAAAGTATATTCTCTGAACTTTATTCCATATATAACCATTCCAACCGTCCTGATTAAAGTATACATAACTAGCCCCCGTAGCCCCTAGGGCTGCGGACGCGCTAAATAGAGTAACGTACTCATCGTAGCTTGCTAGGTGGTACCCCGTCAGCATCTCATATGTATTAGTTTGGTTGAAATCGATATTTTTAGCCACGGCGAAAAACACGGTATTGTTAAAATCGGACTGACGTAACCCCGATACTGGACCAGTTGTGTCATGCCATTGATTAACCGTGATTAATGTCGCAGTCGCTACGCCACTTATGCTTAAAACAGCCAATAAAAATATTGCCTTTATTATTTTTAGTTTCATTTGTTATTCCCTTTAAACCCTTTAAACCCTTTAATTATTTTTGGAAAGTATTTAGTACACAAAGTGTATTCATAGCTATACAAAAAACATACCAAACTATTTCAGTATGATAACTATTTTAACAAACAGCAAAAAAGTAAAACTGTAAAATATCCTGACACATAAAACCTCATTAACCACTTGAATTATCACATAATTTTAACAATCATATTTAAATTACGAATACTAGTCGTTTTATTACAAAACATCAGCATATGGTTTTCAGTGTCATCCATTGCTACATCTAACACAGCAAAACAACCATATCTCATACAAAATGAAGCGGAAAACGCTCGGGTTAACCTAACAAACACCCCCTACTCCCTCAACCATACACCCTACAAAGCTCCTATTGCGGTTATCTCGGTATCTTATATGGATATAAACTAACCTAAAGAGGACTTTACAATGCAAATCAATATCCTAAAGAAAGCCCAATACGGCAAAGTATCAACACCTGAGAAAGAAACACTGACCTACAACATTGGCAATATTGATGGCGATTTCTATTTTCGTATCACTGACAATATAGGTGGCGGCTATTTCTCCAATGAATGGCTCAACCTAAACGACATTGCCGAACACCTACCGAACGACACACCTTTCAACGCTTCGGCTTTAGCGCCACTATTTAAGTCTAAAAGTACCAACAATGCAGGATTTATGGCGGCAGCACTTAAAGCTGAATCGCTATTGCACCCTGTCAAAGACACTAAACGGTTACATACCTTAGGCGACTTGACAGCACTCAATAAAGCCATGCAAAAGCTCATCAAAAGCAATGTTAGCTTGTCAGATGAAATAGCTGAACGTGAAACCGTCAAGGCAGCCAAACGTAAAGCATTAGCCGAGAAACTTGAAGCACGCAAGCTACCGACAAAAAATAACCCCACCAAGTAACCACTTCACATAACACAAAACGTCCCTTTAGCGATATGCAACATTAATGCGTAGGCATCGTTGTGTCTGCTATTCGGGGCAAGGAGTAAATTCAAATGAATAGTTCAAAACAGCGGTACGTGGCTTACTTTCGGGTAAGTACGCAAAAACAAGGTCGTTCAGGACTAGGCCTTGATGCACAAAAGCAAGCGGTCAGTGATCACCTACAACAATTCGGCGGAGTGTTAGTTGCTCAATTCATGGAAGTAGAAAGCGGTAAACGTCCAGACAGACCTGAGTTCACCAAAGCTACTGACTATGCCGAGCTATCTAATGCAACACTGTTAGTCGCCAAGCTTGATAGGTTGTCCAGAGATTTACACTTTGWYACYRGTCTGCAAAAGCGTGGTATTAAGTTCAAGCTATGTGACTTACCTGAAATTGACAACCTTACCATCCATATATTAGCGGCAATGGCTGAGCATGAAGCTCGGATGATATCGGTACGCACTAAGCAAGCCATGCAAGAGGCTAAAAAGAGGGGGGTGGTGATGGGAAATCCGCAACTTGCAATACAACGTAATCGTGATGTAAGTGCAGCAAATAAGCAACGGGTAACGGCACAAAGTCAATGGCAATGCAAGATAGGTAAAGTCATTGAACACCTTGAACAAACTGAAAAGCTGACAACCTGTAAAGCCATTGCTGATGCGTTAAACAAACGAGGTTTAGAAACAAGCCAAGTGAACCATAATTAGCGTTCTTTATGAGGATGGTAAGCGCTGGACAGCAAGTTTACGCGTGTTGATAAGTTCCAAGCATCTAATAACTGCTTTAATTCTTTTAGCTCGTTAGGTGTAGCGGTATCCGTTTTGGCTTTTTCGGCAAGCGTATTTAGCCGTTGCAGTTGTTGAGCTTCCATAAAAACGTCCTTGTAATTCTTTCTATTTTAAATATGGTTCAAATTTTAAAAAATACAAATTAACCTGATTTTACAACAGAATTTTTTGATTATTATGATTCAATATCATCTGCGCTAAGTAATTGCCGACTATTGCGTAACGTGAGTATTTGGATCTCATCCCCTATTTTGTAAATAATGCGATAGTTACCAAATATTAATTCACGATAATTTGAGCCTAATAGCTCCGGCACTTCACGCCACATTTCAGATTGAGAGCCAAGTAATTCGGTACGCTCAAGCTAATTGTCGCCTAAAACGCATTGACCCACTTTTCGGCTGCTAAAGGTTTATCTAAAGCAATAAAGTTGGCTATTGCTTTAAGTTTTTCTAATGCTAATGGTGACCAAACTACGTTCAATTATTGATACTCTGTAAAACTTTGGCACGAGCATCACAATTAGAAATCCCTAAGCCAGAAGATAATTGTTGCTCGGCTTTCTGCACTTCCTCAAGTAATTCAATTTTTTCTTGCATCGCTTCATATTCTGCCACATCAAGAATTACCGCAACCCCTTTACCTCTTTGCGTGATCACAATCGGTCGCCTTGTTTCATTAATCTGCCGTATAAATGAAGCCGCCCCAGCCCTAAACTCTGACAAGGGCTGTATATCTTGGTCGAAATGAAGTCTACTCATAACCGTACCTTTAATCGTACTAAATATGGTATTTATTGTAGTTAAAACTAATGAAAGGTACAACTCTTTGATTTAGAGTTACAAGGCTATTTAAACAACCAAAACCAATTTAACTGAAATAATAAAGATTAATGTAAGTTGACTTCTTATAGATAAAAATATTCAGGTGCTATAAACTGGTGCTATTAACAATACCAAAGGAATACCTAATGCAACCTAAATTTTCAGAAGATGTTATTCCATTATCCGATTTAAAAATAAATCCCGGAAAAATAATTAAGCAAACAAAAGATACCCACCGCCCAGTATTGGTAACCAGTAGAGGTAGAGGGGTAGCGGTAGTACAAGGTTTAGAAGAATATGAGAATTCTATTGAAGAGCTAGCCTTTGTAAAAGCAATAGCAACAGGCATGTTAGATATTAAAGAAGGTAACACCATGAGCCTAGCCGATGTAAAAACAAGGCTTGGTCTGGCTGAATGAGCACTTTTTTATGAACATTGAATTTGCAGGATCAGCAATAACAGATTTAGAAAATATAAAAACCTATTACCAAGAGCAATTAGTACCGCATGTAGGTGAGAAATTCGTCATTGATATTCTCGCTCATATTGAAACCTTACCAGTAAACCCTAAACTCGGTCGATTAGTACCAGAATTTAATGCCGCTCATATCAGAGAATTAATTCACGCCCCATATCGCATAGTTTATACACTTAGTAGTTCAACGATCCAAATTATTAGAATATGGCGAAGTGAGCGTTTATTAACCTTAGAATAAAACAGCAATTAGGCCTCGGCAATTTTAACCCCGTAATGTATAAGGATTATGATCACCATACTATAAAAGTAAAGCTAAATTAACAGTGCTTTTATGTTGGGCTTTTAACTCTGTGTTGATGCTTTTCTGGTGCAATACTCGTTGCAAGAACGCCCACGATGACAATGCCATTTTCTCGATGCAGATAATAAATAATGTAGTCTTTCAATGGAAACCGAAATGTATTTGTTTTTGCCCATTCCTCTTCAATTTTCATACCAATACTTGGATTAGCCGCTAAGTTTTGAAAGGTATTAAATAAGGAGCTCTTATACAACTGCCATTGTGCGTCACTCCATTTTTTGATGGTGTATCGCCTGATTTTTACAAGATCTGCTTTAGCATCTGCACTTAAAAAAAATGTGTTGCTGCCCATTAATCATATTGTCCAGAATCAAGTTCCTGAAAAAAACGTTCACCATCCACTAGATCGGTATTATCTACGTTAGCAAAACGAGATTTTACCAACTCCATTTTTAATGCTTCAATTTGTTGATACTCTTTCGATGAAATAACAACAGCAACAGAAGTACCATTTTTTAAAATCTCAATAGGCTCTGATTGTACGTTAATTAACATATTACCAAATTTTGTTTTTGCTTCATTAGCCGTTAAAGATAACATTGTGTTGGCTCCTAAAAGGTAACTATTTAGGGATTATATACGAATCGTTCGATTCACTCAATCAATAACAAACTGAATTATTGTCGAAAAACATGAACACAGTAAATAATGAAATAAACATGAGCGATCAATAGCAATAGTTTATTGATCACTCCTTCAATTATTTACTCTTCAACACTAAAACTAATGTCAAAAACCTTGGCGATCATGACATAGTAAACAAAGTTCTGCTCCCATATTTGGTACATTTCAATACCTTGTTCGATGGGATATGTGCCAAAGAGGTTTTGAAAAACACCTGCGTCAAAATCGAAATCTAGGTCTTTGGCAAGCTCGGCACAATAGCCACTGCCGACATAACAAAAGTCGGTGATGTAACAAAAGCGCCAATACTCACCGTCTTTTTCAAGGCGTATTTCTACTGGGTGATAGCCTCCATCATCGGCTGTGTATTTTGGATCTCTAAAGTTAAATGACCTTCGGCAGAGCCGGAGGCTTATTAGATGACACCCTAGAAGGGTTAAAGTAAGCGCCCAGGCGCATTAAACTCCCAGCTTTAGCTGATCCCTGTCGGCATCCTGCTTTTCTTGGTTGCGAATATATTCCTGTTTTTTTTGATTGGTTTTAATAGATATCGACAATATGTTATCGCCATGTAAATGGTTTTATAGCTCAAATTTTTAATAATTCAAAAATATAAAAAATCAGTAGATATAAACAAAAAATCTAGTATTCGGCAGATAGTGGCGGTTTTAGAGTGGTGTTAACAATACTCAAGCACATATGAACATGGTCAGGCATCAAATGTCCTTCCTCAATAATCACACCTCATTTATCTGCAATTTTTAGAGATGAAGGTTTAGCTAACCTAACTAAAGATGGCCGAAGAGTGGTTGTGAATTTTAAAGAATAGCTTTCTCGGATAAAAAAACCGCATCAATAATTTAGATTTAAACACTATCATTAGCTATAGTAGTATAAAGTAGCATCAAATACTCCTATTAAGGTTTTATTATGACCATGGTCAAAAAAAGCATCACAGTAACAGATCAGCAAAATCAGTGGATTCATTCACAAATGGCAACAGGTCACTATGCTAGCGATAGTGAAGTGCTTAGAGAGTTAATTCGTAAAGAGCAAATACGAAATACTGAAATAGATACCATTCGTTTAGAGTTAAGCAAAGCAGAAAAGTTAGGTTTTACTGACCTAACTCCTACCGATATTATGTATGCCGTTATTGAAAAGAGAAATGAACAAAAAACTAAGCAGGCTAATAATTTTCAATAATGCCTACCTATAAATCAAACCAAGCTGCTGCAATAGATATAGAGCATTTATTTGAATATGGCATTGATAATTTTGGTGTAAACAAAGCTCGTAATTATATTGAAGGTTTAACACTTCATTTTGAAAATATTGCAGAACACCCACTACACTATCAAGCTGTTGAACATATAAAGGTAGGATATAGGCGCAGTGTTTATCGCCAACATTCAATTTATTATCGCATCAATAACAATATTGAAATCATGCGTATATTGCGCAGTGAAAATTTAAGCTCTGCGTTATCAAAATAATAACAGCAAAGTTGTACCAAAAAATAAGACCTACATTCGGAAAATAGAAATGACCAAAGCTGGACGTAACGATCCATGCCCTTGCGGTAGTGGTAAAAAACACAAAAAATGCTGTTTACTAAAACAACAAAACTTACCAAACTTACCAAACTTTGATTTACTTTACCGTCGATTACGTGAGACAGAAGGTAAGTTAATGACTAAAATTGATAGCTGTTTTGATAAACACTATCCATTTGAAGCTATGGGAGAAAGTTTATATGAATTTAATCTATGGGGTGATGATCAAGTAGATGATTTTGACGCCCCAGAAAATGATTATACTTTCCCTGTTTTTCGTTGTTTTCATTGGCAGGCAGACATTTATGACACCCCTGAAGGTTGCCAAATACCGGAAAAAATACCAGCTCAATATTTACTTGATAGTAATAAGCACTTACCCGAGCTTGAGAAAAAATTCGCAATTACAGCAATGAAAAGCCCCTTTAGTTTTTACCTAGTTAAGACTGTTGAAATGGGTAAAAGCATATTACTGGAAGACTTTTTCACTGGCGAACAAATAACAGTTATTGAAAAACAAGCCGCCATTGAAAATATTGTTGATTCAATGCTATTTACTTGCGTAGTAACCTTACAAAATATTTCATTTATGCTCGGTACGGCACCATATCCCTTCCCGTCTAGTTACGCGATAGATTTAATTCCTTTTAAAGAAGCTATGCTTAAAAACAATAGAGTTTGGTCAACAGAGTTAATCTCTCAATGTGACATTGAATTAAGAGAGTTATATTTTAGTTTTAAAGATCGTATTTTAGCACCGCCCGTGATGGTAAATAATAGTGATGAACTTATTGTTTTACACCAAATTGAATATCAGCTTTTCTGTCCTATTGAATACGCTATCGATAAACTAGCATCATTAAACAAACTTGAGCCATCTGAAGGGCTAGATAACGCTCTCTACGATGAAGATGATGAATACAATCAAATAACAGAAACAACTATACATTGGCTAGAAAGAATTAATGGTCAATATATTAGTTGTGCTGAGATCACGTTAAAATATGATATGTTAATTATTAATGTTAACTCTGATGAACGTGCTGCCGCCATTAAACGCAAAATATCTCGCCGTTTAGGGAAACAAGCTTTATTAATGGATGATATTATTACAGATATAGATGAATTAAGAGATAAAGTTGCAACAAATCAACCCAATGATACTGATGATTTTTCCTCTGATGACTTATTACCTGAAGAGCTTGCTAAAATTGAACAAGATTTTATCCAAGCGCATTATCGTAAATGGTTAGATGAGCCTGTGCCTGCCCTAGATAATAAAACACCGCGACAAGCAAGCAAATCAAAGCAAGGGTGTGAAAAATTGATATTACTGTTAGATGATTTTGAATCACGCGGTAGCGCACCTGTTGAATGGTTACGAGAACAGTTAAATATAGAGTAATGACGTGTTTTTACATGAAGAATCTCTAGGGCTATTATTGTATTTCAATATGTTTTTCATGGTGTAAACCGTATAAATAGTGAGATTATCAATACCAAGCCGCTAATAAGG
This sequence comes from Gammaproteobacteria bacterium, assembly GCA_002401725.1. GTDB lineage: Bacteria > Pseudomonadota > Gammaproteobacteria > Enterobacterales > Alteromonadaceae. The sequence continues at coordinate 10,395 of NVTW01000044.1, read as the reverse complement.
ACAATAATTCACGGGAAGTACAATTTGTTCGATGATCTCATCAATATTTTCTAGGTGATGGTTATTTTCTAAATCATCTTCACTTGCCAATTTCCCTCTTTGTGCCAATAGAGGTTAATTGCCATTGCTGAGAGTACTCGTCAAAAATTAAAGAAGCATGTTCATTATCAATGGCTGTACAAACATGCTGTTTAATCATCGATAGTGTTTTCACTGATAAAACGTTCACCTAGTGCCGTTAAAAAATATTTTTGTTGGGGCTTCTTGGCGAATCAGGGTGAGTTAATGCAATAAAGCCATTGGTTACTGCTGGGGTTATATAGTTCTTTTTAAATGTTGCTCGATGCTTTAATGCCAATCCTGTCATTATGGCTGCAAGTTTTTGTGGCTCTTTATTGCTTAACCAATTAAGCAATAATTTTACTTGTGCGTCTACTTGTGCGCTCAAGCTATTTTCATTATTTTGATTTACCGCTATTTCGTTCATTGCCGACTCTTTCATAGCTACTAATAAAGCATTTAACATAAAAGTAATAAATGGTGTGGMGTTACTGGCTTGATCAGACGCTGCGAGTGCTTGATAATATTCATCTTGYTGTTCTTTWATKACSGTTTCAACAGGCARATATTCAAACATTGGYTGCCACTGGCTTAAATATAAAGTTTGCCATAGCCGTCCTATACGACCATTACCATCGGTAAAGGGATGAATATACTCAAATTCATAATGAAATAGACAGCTTGCAATAAGGGGATGACAATCGGTATTCTTTAGCCAAGTTAACAAATCATTGATCAACAATTGCACCCGTGATGCAGGTGGTGCAATATGAATAAGTTGTTTATCGTTATAAACACCCACCCCTTCTGACCGAAAATGCCCTGAGTTATCGACTAATGAGCGCATCATTAAATTATGCGCGGATAGTAAATGTTCAACATCGCTTGCTTGCCAATTAGGTAGCTGCTCATAGGCATCAAAAGCGTTTTTCACTTCTTGGATTTCTCGCGGTAAACCTAAAACTTTTTTACCCGCTATCACAGCTGTTACTTGCTCTAGCGTTAGTGTGTTATTTTCAATWGCMARRGATGCTTGAATAGTACGMAATCGGTTACCMCGYCTTARTTTTGGTGAKARTTGTGCWSMRYTMGTKGCWRWCMAATTGCCAATAAGTTGGCTTATTTGAGCMACTAAATTTAATATTTCGTTGGTGGATATCATAGGGTGGTTGATAATTCATTTTTTCACACCTTTATATTGTTCAAGGTTGATAATTCATTTTTTCACACCTTTATATTGTTCAAGGTAGATAACATTTGATGTTGTTGCTGAGATTACACCGTGCGCAACAAGCTTATCTTGTTTTTTTTGCTGATAATGTGCATAAGGACTGGGAAAATTTCCAGTATCAGTATTTGGGTATTTATCAGGGCTTAAACCTTGAGCAAATCGAAATAATGCATCATCTAACAACCTAGCGACAGGAACAAAGCGTTCATGTGATCTTTTTTTAGTGCTAATTTTGACTTTTTTCTCATTTTATTGATATCAAAAGCCAACTCACAAGTTTATTAATATGGCTTTCAGGCATAATTATAATTTCACCAAAATACCATTAAAAATGTTTTGAGAGATCCATGCGTTGATGAAGAATACGAGCAACATCAATACCGTTATCACTGACTTGACCTCTTTATTTAAAAGCAGACAATATGTTTTTCTACAGGAAAGCTTCTAGCACCATTATAAATATCATTTCTTTCTCTACCGAAATCAGGATATTGAGCGAGTTTCAATAATGCTGCATCTATGGTTTGGGCATAGACCTTTGCCTGTGTGCGCCCCCAAGATTCAATTGTTGTTGACATTATTTTGAATAAATCCTCTTCGGCTAAAGGAGATAACCTATAATTGGACATTGGCAGCCTTGCTTGTAGGCTTTCCATCTACAGAGAGCATGTGGCAGTAAGTCAAACTGCAAAGGTGAAGTAAGTGTTTCCATAACATTCTCCTCAATCTACTGGACCAAAGATAAAACCAATCAAACCACCTGTGATACCTCCTGCTGTAGTACCGACAATTGGAATAACACTTCCTGCTAGTGCACCTGTAACAGCACCCGTTTTGCTAGGTCTGATGGTGAATGTACTTTTGTTCTTCGTGATCATGTGGATACCTCAAATAGTCATAAAAGTTAGGCTTCTAAAGGTGAAGCTATAAAACTAATATGTAACTCAAAGGCGGTTAGATACGGTGAGGGATAACATCAGGTAGACCTGTAAAACGATAACGTGAAAAAGACACTAAACAACCAGACACCAAAGATGATCATTGAATAATTGTCATATTGAAAAATACGCTACGCCAAATCCTTTGGCCGCTTCACTTTATTTTGAAATAAGACAAGAATTAAATGTTGTAGTTACTATAGGTTCGCGACACTGAAAGTAGGACAGGTTTTCCCAGTTGATTGCTGGATGGATTTGTTTGACGGTGGCGAAGTTGCAGCTTGTGGAAAATGTGACGTTTTGACGTTAGTTTGGGTTGTGATTTGAGGTGCGAGTTCGGGCTTGGGATTGGTAGTCGGTAGGGCTATAGCTGTTTTGACGTGTTTGGTTGTTCTAGGCTAGAGCATTGGTAGGCGTTGGAGAAAGTGGCACTTTGGTGTGGCAGTGTTAGGGGTGTTTGCTCTGGTTCATATCTTGTCTTTTGGTGGAAAAGAAACGTGATTTGGAGTGGAAACCAGTTTGTTGATGCGAGTTGTTCGCTTTCTGCTGCTTTTATTTTTGGGCTAGAACAGTAGGGAGATTGTTCAAACTAATTCTAATGTGTCGCTGTGGTAGGTATTTGTTTTTCGGTGTGTTTTTCTTGGTGAGTACTGATTGTTTTGTTTTCCCCAGCCATGGACCAGCGGAGGAAGGTCTAACTGTATCTTGAGTAAGTGACTTCGAGGTAACACGTTGAAAATAAAGAGAAAAAATGGTGGCCCCTCCGTGACTTGAACACGGGACCTACCGATTATGAGTCGGGCGCTCTAACCAGCTGAGCTAAGGGGCCATTTTATATATCAATCGAGCATTACTCTAACCACTAAAGCCAAACTAGGCTAACGGGCATTTTATATATCAATCGAGCATTGCTCTAACCACTAAAGCCAAACTAGGCTAACGGGCATTTTATATATCAATCGAGCATTACTCTAACCACTAAAGCCAAACTAGGCTAACGGGCATTTTTCATTAATTGTGTATTGCATGAATTTATTTAACATGTTTTAAAAAATACTTAGAGATGATTTTCAAAACGGGGGCAGTATAAGCATTTTTTATTTTGTTGTCACTGCTTGTTGATGAAAAAAATCATAAAGTTAAAGTAAATGATGTTTTATTAATCAAAAGGGGATCTAAGCCCCCTTTTATTCTCTTTGTTTTTCAATAATATTATTTTTTTCGTTTAAGCATTATTAATGGCATTAGCAAAATAAGTAAGATACTTTGGCTACCACCACTTGACTTTTTAGTGTCAGGTACAACAGTCACGGGTGCTTTGATAATAGAGACAATAATTGAATCGGTGTTTTGCAGCCCTTTAGAATCTGTTGATGTGAGGCTAAAGGTTAAATCACCCGCAAGAGAAGGTGCAACAAAACTGGCGTTAAGCGTGTCGGCATTATTTATCGTGACTATAGTGCCAGACTTCTGTGTCCAGATATAAGTTAACGCATCATTCTCTTTATCGCTAACTGTTGCCGTTAAGTTAACTGTTTGCCCTGTGTTTGCTTGAAAGTTTTCCGTAACATTAACTAATGGCGCTGTATTAGCATCATCGTCGGCAATGGTTACATTAATAGTGCTATTGGCACCTAAACTACTGCCACTACTAGCTTCAAGCACTATAGTAAATGTTTCGTCTGTTTCTTCTTCGCTGTCATTAACTAATGCAATGGCGATGGTTTTGGTATCAAATTCACCGTCTTGCCATATTAATGTACCGCTAGTGTCTGCAACATCTTGACCGATGATTGCGCTACCACTTTCTAAATGATAATTAGCCGAAATTTCGCCATTACGGTTGCCGTCTCTGCTAATTTTGATAGTGATGTTTTCTTTATTTTCAGCAAATTGTACGTTACTTTTCACAAAACTTACCGCACCATTGTCGACTTTGCCGTCAATATTAACGGTTAGATATGTTGGCGATAAAATGTTGGAGCCGTTGGTGGGATTAAATAAGCGCACATAAAAATCTTCTTGAAATTCGTTACCGGTAGTATCAGCTGCAATGTTAACACTGATTTGTTTGGCACTGGTGTTATTAGCATCCCAAGTTAATGTGCCAGATACGGGTGTGTAATCTTCATTTTCTTTGGCACTGCCAGGAATCACTTCATAGCCAACACTAACGCTGGTGGCAGTATTGCTTGCATTATTACGCTCAACATTTATCTGTAACTGTTCGCCCTGAGCTGTGCTAACTTGTTTTGCTGAAAAGGATATTTGTCCTTGAGTAGAAGTTAAAGTATTATCTTTTAGGATATATAAACCACTGTTAATATCGCTAACCAAGATATTGCCCGAAGGAAGAAATGGGTAAGTTCCCCACGCACCGTTAAAACTTGCACTATCTGCTGGTGTAAAAGTATCGAAAAAACCTACTTCACTTGGATTGGTTGGATCGCTTATATCTAAAACGGTTAAACCACGTTCGTAATTCGACATGTAATAACGATTACCACGAACAAAGCCATTATGATCAATAGCGCGTGTCGGCCCGGTCCATTGACCAACCTTTTGTGGATTGGTTAAATCCGCAATTGAAAAAACGCGTACAGTGGAGTTTAAGCCCCCTTTATATTCATCAAATTCATCATGCAAAAACACATACTGTTTATCTTCACTTGCCCAGCCTGAATGCACATATTGTTTCGATTTATCAACGTCGTTATATTCACCAATGCCGAGTAATTTGGTATTGCTAGCATCACTAATATTCCACAATTTCATTTCTTTTTCGTTAAAGTCGATAAAAACGGTACAGCTATCACCAGTCTCCTGACAATTATTTGATTTGCGATCATCGGTAATGAGTACTGATGCACCATCATGGGTATAACCGTCACCGGCTGAATTATTGCTGAGCAAGACAATATTTTCAGGATCATTCAATGAATAACTATGAAATGCCCCGCCAAATTTACTCGCCCCATTGGTTTGTCGAGCGCCAATTAACTGCAATGTTGGAGTCATACCTGCAAGGGCAATATTTAAGCTGTGATCTACATTAGTAATGTAAACATTGTGAGCTTGGGCAACAGCGGTATTTTTTTCAACTAAGCTGATGGAGTTAGGTAGGTGATTTAAATCGATCACCGTAACATAATCGCTAGAGCCATCAATAGTCGCGAAGGCGTATGCACGCCATAGGTTCAGGCTAGCATCAAAATATTGATACACTTTTATATCACGCCAAATATCACTTTTACCACGGATCGTCCCTACTTCAACAGGATTCGTTGGATCAGATACATTAACAACAGCAACACCATTATTTAAACCGATAAGGGCGTATTCATCACCGGTATTTAAATCAACATGGCCCCAAATATCATTACCCGCAGAAGGTTTTGAAGAAAAATCTGCTAGTGGAATATGCGCCAATAAATCGATATTGTTACACGCAAAACTGCCCGCTAAATTATTAACACAGCTAAGATCACTTTGTTTTTCGTTTAAGGTGCTATAGGCTTGCATTCTTTGTTGAAAATCTTTGCTAAAACCCAGTGATTTGCCATCAGAAATAACCGCGAAGCCTTGTAAACGTAAGCTTTTTGCCATTTCACTTGGTACACCGAGCAAAGTGGTTATATTACTGTCAGGGCTTTGACTTTGAAAATGATCAAAGCGATTGTAACCACCTAAAACCGGTACAATTTCACTTTTTAAATAAAAAAGCTCTTCACTTGTTTTAATCGGGTATTTACCAGCCGACACTAATACTTTATCGCCTTTATTAGCTTGCTGTACTGCATAAGCAATACTACTACAAGGTCGTAAAACATTGTCACATTTACCAATGTTTTTACCTTGTGGAGAAACAAATCGAGCTTTGTCATGTTCACTATGAGCTAGTGCGTAACTTGATGATAAACTGAATAAAACAGTTAATAGTGAGGGAAATATTTTTTTCATAGTACTGTCCATTGTCAACGTAAGTTCGGTGTAGTAATTTATATGTACACTATTTTTATTTGTATAAAGTATTTCATTTACATGAATAAAAGGTATTATAGAACGCATCTGAATTGTAATAATAATGTTAATATAATGACCGTTTTTTCACCATCTTACAACCGTTACTCTATGTTTTTTATGAAACTAATTATTTCAAAAAGTAAAATTACTGTCATTTTTTGTTTACTGTTAGGTTTAACGTCTTGTTCTAAAACAAATGTTGTTAATAAAATCAACTTTGCACCTAGCTATAAAAGTGAAATACTTAGCTGTGAAACAAGCTTTACTCAACAAAATAAAGATTGGCATTATCAACAGTTACAGTTTTTTATTAGTAATATTGCAGTAAAAAATAAACAAGGTAGCTGGCATACGTGGTTAATGAAAAAAAATGCTTTTCAAAACCAAAATATTGCATTAATTGGTGAAAATTGCGCCGATAAAAAATCAAGTAAAAATAAAAATAATCATTGGTCTATTGAGTTTTCAGAGCAACTTAATTTGCATGACTTTACCGCATTACGTTTTACTCTTGGTGTTCCTTTTGAGTTTAATCATTTAAATCCATTAACTCAACCTAGCCCATTAAATGATCCAAGTATGTTTTGGGTGTGGCAAACAGGACACAAATTTTTAAGGTTGGAATTGGCGAGTAAAACGGATAGTTGGCTTTTTCATTTAGGCTCTACTGGTTGTAAAGCACCAAGTTCAGTGCGTTCGCCTAAAGATCAATGCCGACAACCAAATCGAGTTGATGTCGAGCTTGAGTTACCTGTTGTTAATTCAACAGGAGCTGAACATGCGGTGAATATGCAAAATAACACACTACAAATTAATTTTTTGCTTGATAAATTACTAACCAATGTAAAATTGAATAAGAATCATTTTTGTCAATCTTCCCCTGAAAATAAAACCTGCCAAATTTTATTTTCATCATTGAATTTAATTTCAGAAAACACTAATAAAAAAGCTGTTTTTGAGGTGAATATTGATGAGTAAATCACTACCTTTATTTTTATTAGCTAGTGTATTCTCCTTTTTGTTTGGCTGTGATCAAAAAGTAGATAAACCTATTTATCAATGGCAATTAATTAAAGGGTTACCTAAACCACAAGTGCCTGCTGATAACCCAATGAGCGTGACAAAAATTGAATTGGGTAGGCATATTTTTTATGATAAAAATTTATCTTTTAACAAGGTTGAGGCGTGTAGTAGTTGTCACCAACAACAATTTTCTTTTGCAGAAAATAAAGTTACTTCTGTTGGTTCAACTGGCATGCAGCATCGGCGTAATGCACCTGCTTTAGTTAATATTGCTTATAACAAAACCCTCACTTGGGCGCATGATGGTATCACCACATTAGAGCAACAAATACTTTTACCTATGTTTGGTGAATCGCCAATAGAATTAGGGATCACAGGCCATGAAAAAGAAATACTGGCACGGTTTAATACGCCTAAATATCAATCATTATTTGCAAAAGCTTTTCCTGACGAAAAGGTAAGTTTTAATATTATTGTTAAGGCTTTATCGAGCTTTGTACGTAGTTTGATTTCTCTTAATGCGCCATTTGATCGTTACGCATACTATAACGACGATAATGCAATATCACCACAAGCACTGCGTGGTATGCAATTGTTTTTTTCAGAAAAATTAGAATGCCATCATTGTCATGGTGGTTTTAATTTCACCCAATCAACTAGCCATGTACAGCAACTTATTGATCGGCGTCCGTTTCATAATACCGGTTTATATAATATGGATTATGGCAAGGGTAAATTTGGTTATCCGAAAAAGGATATTGGTTTAGCTGAAATATCCACTTTAGCAGAAGATAATGGTCGTTTTCGCGCGCCAACTTTGCGAAATATTGCAGTTTCTGCACCTTATATGCACGATGGTAGCATTGCTACTTTAGGTGAAGTATTAGACTTTTATGCGGCAGGTGGCCGTAATATTACCTCGGGTAAATATCAGGGTGATGGTCGCAAAAATCAGCTAAAAAGCCAGTTTGTGAAAGGTTTTGAGATGACGGCACAAGACAAAAAAGATTTGCTAGCATTTCTAGCGACGTTAACAGATAAAAATTTTTTAACGGCTCTTAAATTTTCCAAACCAGAATAGTTATACGTATGGTATTAAAGTATTAAACATAAAAATCCAGCACTAAGCTGGATTTTTATTGAATGTACTGTAGCTCGTATTTTAGTGTAACACTAAGCTAAGTTGGTGGTAATAAATATGAATTATCACCAACTAATTACTCACCATCTAAAAAGCTTTTTAACTGTTCAGAACGTGATGGATGACGTAATTTACGTAACGCTTTTGCTTCAATTTGACGGATACGTTCACGAGTAACATCAAACTGTTTGCCTACTTCTTCAAGAGTGTGATCGGTATTCATATCAATACCAAAACGCATTCTTAATACTTTCGCTTCACGCGCCGTTAAGCCAGCAAGTACTTCATGGGTAGCACCTTTAAGGTTTTCAGATGTGGCTGCATCAACAGGTAATTCACCACTGCCATCTTCAATAAAGTCACCTAAATGTGAATCTTCATCATCACCAATGGGGGTTTCCATTGAAATAGGCTCTTTGGCTATTTTTAACACTTTACGAATTTTATCTTCAGGCATGATCATGCGTTCAGCTAATTCTTCAGGTGTTGGTTCTCGTCCCATTTCTTGTAACATTTGACGAGAAATACGATTTAATTTATTAATCGTTTCAATCATATGTACCGGTATACGAATAGTACGTGCTTGGTCAGCAATTGAACGCGTGATCGCTTGACGGATCCACCAAGTTGCATAAGTTGAAAACTTATAACCGCGACGATATTCAAATTTATCAACCGCTTTCATCAAGCCAATGTTACCTTCTTGGATCAAATCTAAGAATTGTAAGCCACGGTTGGTATATTTTTTAGCAATTGAAATAACTAACCGTAAGTTAGCTTCAACCATTTCTTTTTTCGCACGACGAGCTTTTGCTTCACCGATAGACATTCTACGGTTAATATCTTTAATACCGTGAATGTTTAAGAATGTTTCAGCTTCAAGTTGAGTTAATTTTAAAATACAACGTTCAACGTCAGGTTCAACTTTTTTTAGTTTTTCAGAATAAGCATGTCCAGCGGATTTTTCAGCTTTAAACCAGTCTTTAGAGGTTTCATTACCCGGAAAAATTTTAATAAATGTTGCTTTAGGCATGCCAGCACCAACAACACAGTGTTTCATGATCAAACGTTCTTGCACACGTAATCTGTCCATTACCGCGCGCATGTTTTTAACTAACTTATCAAATAATTTAGGAATTAAACGGAATTCTTTAAATACTTCCGCTAATGCATCAACAGCCGCTTGCGCATCGCTATGCCCACGACCTTTACGCTCAATAATTTTGTTAGCCTTTTCATAAGCGGCACGTAAGGCATCGAATTTTTCTTTCGCTAATTCAGGATCAGGACCAGTATCCTCTTCTTCTTCGTCTTCATCATCAGATGAATCCTTACTGGTCGCATCTTCATCTTTCAATTCTTCTTTTGAAAGTTCAGAGCCTACATGAGTCGCGGCAACGGCAATTTCATCTTCAGCATCGGGATCTAAAAAGCCCACTATTATGTCAGTTAAACGTAATTCTTCAGCAACAAAGCTATCCCACATCTCCAATAAAAAATTAATGGCGGGTGGAAATTCTGAAACACTACGTTGAACTTCTTTAATACCTTCTTCGATTCGCTTCGCAATAACTATTTCACCTTTGCGGGTTAATAGTTCTACCGTACCCATTTCGCGCATATACATACGCACGGGATCAGTGGTACGACCAATTTCGCTCTCCACTGTAGCAAGTGCTTGTGCAGCAGCTTCAGCAGCATCTTCATCGGTATTTGCTTCGCTCATCATTAACGTATCGGTATCAGGTGCGTTTTCAAACACTTGAATACCCATATCGTTGATCATGCGAACGATGTCTTCAACTTGATCTGAATCTATAATATCTTGCGGGAGGTGATCATTTACCTGATCAAAAGTTAAATAACCTTGTTCTTTACCCTTGGTTATTAACTCTTTAAGTCTAGATTGTGGGGCTGCAGCCATTGATGTAAATCCACCTATATCGGAATGTCAAAATATGAATAGTAAAGGCCGAAAT
>NVTW01000043.1 GCA_002401725.1 Gammaproteobacteria bacterium | reverse complement strand
GTCGATAGTAACCGTTTCAGCCGTAATTTTAACTTTGGTTGGGCTCGTTAATATTGCCTCTGCAAGTATCTCTATTTCAGCAGGCATAGTCGCTGAAAACAATAGTGTTTGTCGCTTCTTTGGCAGTTTAGATATGATGCTTTGAACATCTTTAAAGAACCCCATATCAAGCATTGTATCTGCTTCATCTAACACAAATACTTCTAACGCCTTAAAATTTATATCGCCCGTTGCAATTAAATCCAATAACCGTCCAGGGGTAGCCACTAAAATATCAAGTCCAAGTGCGATAGCGTCAACTTGATTTTGTCTTCCTACACCACCATAAACAACCTTAGTTTTAAGCCCTAAACCATTAGCGTAGTCATCAATATTTTGCATTATTTGCGAGGCAAGCTCTCTCGTAGGCGTTAGTATGAGAGAACGCGTGCTTTTAGCTTTGATATCTATTTTATTTCGACCAAAATTATTGATAATAGGTAATGAAAAGGCCGCCGTTTTTCCTGTTCCTGTTTGCGCTATACCAAGAAGATCATTGCCATTAATAAGCGCGGGAATACATTTTTTTTGGATCGGTGTGGGCTGTTTATAGCCTTTAAGACTAATACGGTCAATAATTGATGCTAAAAGTGAAAATGCTTTAAATGCTGACATGCTGCCTCGGTATGCTTTAATCAATAGCCATTATTGTAACAGAATGCTCTAACAGAATGCTTTAACGTATTTAAGACGTATTCAGGTGGCTATTTCTTAAACGGGGGTGGGGGACGAATCTCCACAAAATATATCACAAAAAAATAGCTCAGTGATCAAATGTTCTGATCCTCTTGTTTTTTTAGTACGCAAGTCTGAATTTTTAACCCATCTAGTATTTAATTCGTCATAGCGAAACTGAAATGCTGTGTTATATTAAACGGTTAGAAGACAAAGATTTAGCGTTTAATTAGTAACTTCTGCCACGACTTTATAGAGACGTTACCATATAAAGACAAACAACTTTGCTTATTAAAGCAACACTGGCTCAGGGCGATAAAGGCATTGCAACAATTGATCATGGCGCCTCAATCATGTTGCTAGTGATCAACACTTTTTCGTGGGGATCATTCAGGGATAGAGACGCTCGTCAACTATTCAAGTCACAGTTCGTGGCTTGAACAAGTGTGATTAAAATTTGAGGATTAAAAACCTGAACGGTTTTTCAGGCTTTTATATTATTTAATGATTTTTAAATCTGCTTTTCGGCTTTTTTTCATTCCCTGATAGTAATTTTCATGAGAACCAATATTTAACAGATAAAGTGCTAACTTGTTTTCTACCCAACTGTAACCGAGTAACACCTGTTTAGAATTCAACTTAAATTTATGTACCCACAAATGAGATAAATCACCTTTTTTTTGTTCTCCTATTTCAGGATCAGCAATTATTCTATCAATCTCGTCTTCAACTGAACGTAACTCAACTTCTGAAAGTTTTTTTAAGGCTTTTTCAAATCGGCGAGATTCATAAACGCTAATCTCGTTTTGTTCTTCTGACATATAATTTAGCCATACCTTGTTTAATTTCTTCGGTAGCAAGCATTGTCTCATGAACAAAATCGTAGGATAGCTCAGGATTATCAACCATCATTTGACCAATTTTAGCCCAGTACTCTATTTGTTTTGGTACTGATCTGCTTTCCGCTTCAGCGTGAATTTTTGCATGGGTGACAAATTCATCATCCAATCGAACGCTAGTAGCCATTTTAGTCTCCAGTTTATTGTCGTTTGAAGTAATTAGTCAGATTACTAAAACAATAATAGCGACAATATGTCGCATTTTCCACTCTTTTGTTGCTTTTATGTGTTATTCAAAATAAACGTAGTTATTAAAATCATCTATATTTATGGCGTTATTATTTTATATCTCCCTACATAACTGGAATTATTAACTTTTATTAATCATCCTATTAAATTCACAGCGGCAGCTTTGTGTTCTGGCGCTAAATGAGCATATCGCAGAGTCATTTTTAAATCATTATGACCCATTAATTCACGCACTGTATTTAAATCAACACCAGCCATTACAAGCTTACTAGCAAAATGATGTCGGAAGTCATAAAATCTAAAATCAGAGATATTAGCTAATTGAAGTAAATTACCCCATGCTTTTTTAATATCTTTCAGTGGTTTATCATCTATGCCTTTAAATACATAACCATTGCTATCCGTATCATTTTTCCAATTTACTAACGCAGCTTTAGCCGCCTTATTTAGTGGGATATGTCGCCCTCTACCTGATTTTGAATTACCGGATATCACAGTTAAAAATTCTTTTTCAATATCAACATGAATCCATTCTAACCCCAATATTTCACCTTTTCGCATGCCAGTATTTACCGCTAAAATAATTAACGGTTCTAAATGGTCACAATAGCTAAAATTTCTAAGTTCAGGCAATAATGCATAGTTACGTTGTTGTCTAAACAAATTGCCATTTTTACGCTCACTTTTAACAAAGCGTAGCGAAAATCTCGGGGGCTTGCCCCCGTGCTGGATAGTGTAGACTGGGCTTGCCCCAGTCTGTACTATCTAGTACATGGAACTTCAAAGAAATACGCATCATGTATTTAGGCTAATGTACCATTTTGTCTGGATACCTAAATATAGACATAAAGTCTTTATGGAACCTTATCGTGCAACGATGAAGGCGATAATTCAAAAGATAAGTTTTGACTACGATATTGATATAGTCGAACTTGAAATACCTGAAGATCATATTCACATGGTGATAAGGAGCGTTCCGAAACAATCACCAAGTGATGTTATGCAAGTTATTAAAAGTATTTCCGCTCGTGAATTTTTCAGGATTTATCCTGAAATCAAGAAAAAATATTTTTGGGGAGGAAAATTATGGACTCAAAGTTATTTTGTTGAAACGATTGGAAATGCTAACGAAGTATTAGGCGACAATTAGAAAATATGTTCAAGATCAGCTTACTGAATTAGATCATAAAGAAATACATTCAGATCAGCTGGACTTGTTTTAAAACTCGGTCGCTTGCGGCCGAGATTTTTATCTTTATGATCACGAGTACGCAAAGTTTTAAATAATGATGTTTCTTCAATGTTAGTAAGGTAACGTACAACAGCATTATCTGTTTTTAATGATTTAACTTTATTCAAATCATTATTCTCAATAATGTATGCCCCATTCAACCGCACGACTTAATGCCCCTTTTAGGGTATTCACATATCCATTAATGGTTGAAGGGCTTAGCCCTGATTTTGTTTTTAAGTTACGCCACTTTTCTATATCCCAAGCCAAAATAGTAGAAAGTACACAAAGGGATTCGGACTTTTTTTTAACTTGAATTGTTTATGTGGTTCTTTTTCCTATTAATAAATATGCTCTAGTTTCCAACCTTGATTGTTTTTAAGCCTTTCCTAAGTCATTGAAAAATATAGTGACCGAGTTTCCATTCTAAATTGTCGTGATCATATTTGTCTGTTAATTGAGTTTGTGAAATTTTGAAAGGTAAATCAGTAGTGATTTACCTTTTTTACAAATGTCAGCAACGTGGCACTTTCTTCCCTTAACACCTATGCTTCTTGATGATAGTTTTACTCTTTTTACAAGCCATGCTACAAAATTGGGTTACAGAGCCCACTAACTATTAACTTCAGCCATACCATCGTCGCCTTTTTTAATTGAAAGCAATTTCGATAAAGAAACTTATTTATTAAAATTGTTTCTTAAATCGACATGATGCTAAACCAATCATTCCTAATGCAAAAATAGCTAATGTAGATGGTTCAGGAACTGAAACCAATGTACTGAGTTTTTGGGCATCATTTATATCTAATGTCTGACCATAAATTCGTACGTCGGCTAACAACCCATCATACTTATAATTATTTGACCAACTGGCGGTCTGTGTTGCAAAGGTACTTATAGATCCCAACGTGAGATTGTTTGACCCCCAACGCTGGTTACGACTCCTACTGACCCCCGTTGCTGACTGCAACCCATCGACGAATAAGTTCATACTTCCAGTGCTGATGTCCCATGCGGCAACAATATTGTGCCATAAATTGTCATTTACGATAGTGCTAGAAAATATTGTGGTGTCTCTGGGTCTTCCCCCAATCCCAAAAGCGATTTTGTTGTTTATAAGACTGATACCCCAATCACTGGTTACGCCACCTCTTTCACTATCAACCAATCCTTTTCCTGCATACCATGGACCATCGTGTGACCCTGAAGTAGTCGAGGTTTGCATCCAAAATGAAACACTAAAATCACCGCTCACGTTATTAGGCCGGCTACCTGCTGCTTGTGCTCTTAGGGCGTTACCATTGAAAACTGCCGCTAATCCGTCTAGTCCATTAGGTGTAAGGTCTGCGAAGGTAACCCCCCCAATATTTTGCATCGTCAATGGGTTGGTTCCAGTATCTGTGGCACCCGCTTCAAATAGAAAGTGATCTACTGGTGCTGTTATCAAACTGGCGTTAGCCATACTAGCTATAGATAATAACCATCCAGCTATAAGTACATTTATATATTTATACATCTTTACTTCCTTATATCCTTTCCATACTTTGTTATGGATTGCGACGTTAGTGTTTATTTTAATTTCCTCCGAGATAAAGTCAGAGGTGTGTTAATTTTTTACTATCAGTAGTTTGTTTAACTCATTTGTCTAATTGTGCTATCGACAGTTATTAAATAGATAACTCTCGACCATATATTCTTGTAAGTGCTACAACACTACATTCTCTTCAGACAAAACGAGTGTAACTCGCAAGACATATTCAAGTTTGCACTGAACCCACAAATATTTGTAATATTCGGTCAATGTGAGGAGGTTAGGGGGTTTTCATGATCTAATCATTATAAAGTAGTTCACTTTGTGAACAGCCTACGTACGAAATGTTTATAGTGGATATCATTTAACAATATCATGCTCACGATAAACGTGAGACTCTTGTATGGATAAGAGGGTTAAAACAATGAATAACAATGAGTAATAAAGTCACATTTGGTGTTTTTTGGTGTTTTTTAATAAATATCCAGTTTTCAAGTACATCTGTAGCCGCCGATGTAACCAGTGATTACCGCCATGTTGGTGACCCTATTGCTACTGTCTATAGCATTGATGAACATCAAAGTGGCAGTCAAGTCTGGTGGATAGATCAACTTAACGACGGCCAAATGGTTTTCGCCACCGCGAACGGCTTAACGACTTGGGATGGTGAAACATGGCAGCATGCGAGCTCACCAAACAATACGCGCATGCGATCATTAACGGTATGGAAAGACGGTAAAATTTATGCCGGTGCAGTAAGCGAATTAGGTTATTTTGTTAAAGCGTCGAACGGGAAATATAGCTTTACCTTAATACCGACGACTCACTTAATTCCTCAATTTGGTCAAACACGTAGTGTTAATAGTAATGATGCCATGGTTGTTTACAACACAGATCAATGTGTGTTTGTATGGGATGGTACAACACTCAAAAAAATTGATAATTTCAATGCCAGAAGGTCTAGAGTTTTTAATATCAATGGTCAGCTATTGATCAACGATAGTGAAAAGTTTTATCAAATAACAATCGTCAATAACTCTCCCAATATTATTGAGCAACCTTGGCAGTTCCCACCTAATATTATTATCAAGTCTTTGTTTTTAAATGCCAATAATCAATTGATTATGGTAACTAATAGGCACGGCATTTACCGTTTGGAAAACACTGTTTTTGTTCAAGTGGTGAGTCCTGAAGTATTACCCGTAAATGCACTTAACAGTGGTATTCAAGGAAAAGACAAATATTATTATATTAATTCGACAATCAACGGGTTAATGGTGCTTTCCCAAAACTTTGAACTGCTGAGGCACTATCAACAAAAGGATGGTCTTGGCCTTGCCACTACCTACGATATATTCCAAGACAAACAAAACAATATTTGGTTAGCTGGCCTGCCTAATATAAGTGTTTTTCAACCCCCTCATTTATACAGTCAATATCGCAACGATACCGGCACCTTGGATTTTGAAAATATATATAATATTGATGGTACGATGTTCTTTTCAGGCACGGGTTTTTATCAATTAACTTATCCTAAAAAAAACTATTGGGGTCCCATATTTAAAAAGATACCCAATTTCGACCAAGTGGTATTAGATATTGTAAGTGATGGTAACGAGCTTTTGGTTGGAACTGCTCAAGGCGTGTACAGTTTTGAAATTGATCATAATCAAACCGATACGGTTCCACATAGCCCAAAAAGAATTACAACGGCCAATTTTGTCGCCGACTTAGCGGTAATACCCGATAAAAGCGCCGTCTTCGCATCCATAGGTAATCACCTATCTAAATTAGAAAAAATTAACCAAGTTTGGCAAGAAACATATTTATTGGAAGATAAAAGTGACACTGAATATATTGCCATTGAAGCTCTAAGCGCTGGAAATTATGCGGTATGGATGGCAAACGAATCACGCGACCTCTATCAGGTGACAAAAGAGCAAGCGTCAATAGATAACAAAACCGCAGAAGGTTACAGTATTACTCGTTTCGCAAAAAAAGATACACCGCTGGGTAGCGAGCATGTACTACCTTTTATTTATGCAGATACACTGATGATTGGTACTGAAAACGGCGTTTATACTTATCAAAACGGCGCTAGCGAGGCATTCACCCAAGTAAAAATGCTTCCTCCTTCATTACGCACTAAAAATAAAGATGTTTTTAAGACATTGGAAGATAAAGAAGGGCGACTTTGGTATCACGCGGGCAGAGATACTGGTGTGGTATATCCTGATAAAGTGGGCAATCTAGTGTCGCAAGAAAAAATATTCAAACCTTATAACAATTCTGGAACCAGAGGTTTAGCCTATTTTAATCAGGCGATTTGGTTTGGCGTTACTAATGGCAGTATCTATAGAATGTCTGAAGACGTTATCAAGGCCATTCCCATTTCAATTCAAGTCAGTATTCGTTCTCTTACTAACATTGATACAGGTAAGCTCTTTTCAATTGCTCTGGATGCTTCTTCTATACCGGTTGAAAGCAACTCGATCCGCATTGGTTATGCGTTGCCTGATTATTCCGCAACCAAAGAAACACTATATCGCACCAAAATGAGTGGTCAAGGCCATGTAAAATGGACTTTATGGTCAAATGAATCAAATAAGGATTTCCCCTTTTTGGCAGGTGGTGATTACACTTTTTTCGTAGAAGCAAAAGACCAGTGGGGAAGAATATCCACGACTCAGCATAACTTCTCTGTCGACTACCCTTGGTATTTAAGTTCAATTGCTTGGCTTTGCTACGGTATTTTAGTGGTGATATTGTTTATTGTTAGTATTAAAATTGGTCAACGTCGACAAAATACTTTACTCGTAAAACAAAATTTAGCCCTTGAAAATAAAGTGGCGGAGCGCACGCTTGATATTAATCAGAAAGTTGATGAATTAAAGCAATTACAAATTCTTAAAGATCGATTTTTTGCTAATGTTTCTCACGAATTTAGAACACCGCTGACCTTAACGATTGGTCCTTTACAAGAAATGATAAAAAAGCATCAAAAAAGTATGGGTAAAGCGTCACATCATTTAACGTTAACGGCATTGAGTAACGCCCAAAAAATGCTAGCATTGGTCGGCCAAGTGTTAGATGTTAATCGTTTAGAGCTTGGAACTCTGCCTTTGCGGATAAGCGAATATGATATAGCCCAACTAGTAAGAACGAACGCTGAACGTTTCAAACCATGGGCAGAACAACAAGATCAAACCATCAGTTGTATCAATTGTGAAAACCCGAAATTATTATTCTGCGACCAAGATCAACTTGATAAATGCCTATCCAATTTACTGTCGAATGCTATTAAATACAGTGGCAGTAATACTCAAATTACCCTAGAAATTATATGCCTTGATAATAAGGTTGGCATTAAAGTATCTGACAATGGTGAAGGCATCCCCGAAAAAATAAAAGATAAAGTTTTTGAACGCTTTTATCAAGCAGAATCAGCGCATAATACCCATAAGCAAGGATCTGGAATAGGCTTAAATCTGGTAAAAGAAATAGCCATTTTACATCATGGTGACGTCGAATTAGTGACAAAGGTAAACGAAGGGTGCCAATTTACATTGTGGTTACTCGAAGGGAGCGATCATTTTACCAATGAGCAGTTAATAGAACCCATATATTTGCCAGACTCATCTTATCAACCAACGTTGACGACATACAATATTGACTTAGATAAAGCTACGGTATTGGTGGTAGATGATAATCCCAGTTTACGGCAGTTTATTTCTCAGTGTTTGTCTACAAACTATCAAATTTTGGAAGCTGAAAATGGCGAGCAAGGCATTGCCTTTGCTTTGAAGTACTTACCTGACATTATTATTAGTGATGTGACGATGCCTGGACTATCTGGATTAGAAATGACGAATAAGCTCAAAGAAAATCCAGAAACAGGCAGCATCCCTATATTATTGTTATCTGCACAAACATCAAAACGAGACATTGTTGCAGGTTTCAGCAGTGGCGCTAACGATTATCTAACAAAGCCATTTGACACCTCAGAATTAGTGATGCGCATCAATGCACTGCTAGAAACCTATAAAGACAAACCATCAGCGGTACTGGAACTCTCAGATAAGTTAGGCCAACAAACTAAAAACGGTGACAGTTTCGAAGGTAATCTAAATAAGCATATTCTTGAAAATATTAGCAACAGTCAGTTTTCTATCGAAGAACTGGCTAAACTCTTATTTATGAGCAAAGAAACTTTACGTCGAAAATCTAATCAGGCGATGAACATGTCTCCCGCTTCCTATATTCATATGGTGCGTATTCAGCAAAGTAAATTATTAATAGAAAAACAACAGCTTAACATTAGTGAAGTCGCCTACGCGGTTGGATTTGACAGTTTGGCATATTTTTCCAAGAGTTTTAAAAAACACTATGGTGTTTCTCCTTCTTCACTCTAAATTTGTTGAAGTAAAATGTAACAAGCCACTCATTCAATATTCGCGTTGAAACATAATATCGTCTCAATGTAATGGTCAAGTTAAATAAGCCACCGATCATTAACCCATAGGCTTGCTTTAATTTAATTAATTTGAGTATTTTTAATTTCATTTAAATTAAAAATAAGTAGGTAACCTAAAAAATGACTAAAATGTACTTTCATAGAGGAAATTAAGCTCAAATTGCTGTATAAAGGCGCTATGAAAATTCCAAAACGTATACAACCGCTCGTCGATGATGGTTTAATTGACGAAGTGATCAGTCAATTAATGAGTGGTAAAGAGGCGACTGTTTTTATGGTGCGCTGTGGCGATGAAATTCGCTGTGCTAAAGTTTATAAAGAAGCCAATAAGCGCAGCTTTAAAAAAGCAGCGCAATATCAAGAAGGTAGAAAAAGTCGCAATAGTCGACGTGCCCGAGCCATGGAAAAAGGCTCTAAGTATGGTCGTAACCAACRAGAGCAAGCATGGCAAAATGCTGAAGTGGATGCACTTTATTCTTTAGCCGAAGCCGGTGTTCGAGTGCCGCAACCTTTTGGTTGTTTTGACGGTGTTTTACTGATGGAGTTAATCACCGATGAAAGCGGAGATGTTGCGCCACGATTAAATGATGTCGTTATGTCAAAAGAACAAGCGATTGAAGATCATGAATTAGTCATGAGTTATATCATGCGGATGTTATGTGCTGGTATTGTTCATGGCGATTTGTCAGAATTTAATGTACTTGTTGATGAATATGGTCCGGTGATAATAGATTTACCTCAAGCCGTAGATGCATCAGCAAATAATAATGCCAAAGCGATGCTAATTCGTGATGTCGATAATATCACGGATTACTATGGTCAATTTGCCCCTGAGTTACTTTTAAGTAAATATGCTCAAGAAATGTGGGCTCTGTATGAATGCGGAGAATTAACTTTCGAAACAGAACTTACTGGGCTATTTAAAGACAATAATATTTCTGCCGATGTTGATAACGTAATAGAAGAAATAAAAGCCGCTTTTATGGAAGAGCAAGATCGTCTGCAACGTATTAGTGAAGCAAATGAAATAGATTGTTGAACATTTTTTTAAGTTTATAACTTGGTCACTTAACCTAAGTACATCATTCATGGCATTAAAAGCAACCGTATTTAAAGTTCAGTTACAAATAGCCGATATCGATCGTGGTTATTATCAAGATCATACCCTCACAATAGCCCAACATCCGTCAGAAAATAATGAGCGGATGATGGTGCGCTTACTAGCGTTTATGATCAATGCCAGTAACAATTTAACGTTTAGCAAAGGGATGTCAGTAGAAGACGAGCCTGAATTATGCCAAAAAAGCCTTTGCGGTGAAATTGAATTGTGGATAGCTTTTGGTCAAAGCGATGAAAAATGGTTACGTAAAGCCAGCGGTCGTGCCAAACAGGTGCAGTTATTTACCTATGCTGGGCGCAGTGTACCTATTTGGTGGCAGCAAAACCAGCAAGCGCTGGAACGTTATCGAAATTTAACCATTTGGAATATTCCTGAAGGGTCGGTAACCGCG
The DNA here is from genome assembly GCA_002401725.1 of Gammaproteobacteria bacterium. Lineage (GTDB taxonomy): Bacteria > Pseudomonadota > Gammaproteobacteria > Enterobacterales > Alteromonadaceae. Next base: position 12,365 of record NVTW01000043.1, on the reverse strand, counting down.
CTAGGACAAATGGCCGCACGCAAGATGAGTTTGCAATGCAATATAAGTGAAGGCCAAATTTGGCTAAGTGATGCAACCAGCAGTATCATGATTGAACCAGTAATATTAAAAGAATTTGCCGAATAAATAGGATTCTATCCAAATTAAGAAAGAAGCTTGTACAATTTTTTTAATCATCACTATACTTTAGCATATTCATTTTATTTAAAAGAGTTTATCTAGTGGTTAGCTTTTTTAATAGCACATTATCTGCTATTGCTGTGAAACCGTATTTGAAAGTATACATAGTTATTTGTATTAATGTTTTTTCTGCAAATGCTCTTGCCCAAAAAGAGCAAGCAACCATCATTTTTACTTCTGAAATGACTGAAATAGGTACCGTCGATAGAGGTGGCTATCCTGAACTTGCGACATTATTAAAAGAATACCGAAATAAAAAAAACGCTATATTTTTTGTTTTTGGTGGCGCAAGTATAGGCCCCAGCGCATTATCGTCGTTGGATCGCGGTGTACACATTATAGATATACTTAATTCATTAGAGCCCGATGTTATGGGGGTAACTAAACGAGATTTTAGTTTTTTAGAAGATGAATTATCACTACGTTCTTACGAAGCTGCTTTTCCTTTTGTGCTCAGTAATATTATTGATGAAAATAGTAAAATGAATTTAGATGGAATAAGTAATAGTGTTATTATTCAACAAAATAATTATAAAATGGGGGTTTTATCTATTATTGATGATGTGGCTGCCAGTGAATACGGTTTAAAGCAGATAACCGTTCTTAACCCACAAAAAACTATAGCCCAGCAAGCTAAATTACTTCGCCAACAAGGTGCTGATTTTGTTATGCTCACTTACTCAGGCAGCTATATTAAATTAGAGGATTTTTTAACCGATCATATCGTCGATTTTATCCTCCATAAAGATGGTTACATTAAACTTTCTTCAGGGATAAAAATGCCTGAACATCCCAATTATGTATTTTTAACTGAATTGGATCAGGTCGCTGTTATCGAGTTAAATTGGCAAAAAAATCAACCTGACACATTAAAACTTAACTGGCATGCGGTAAGTTTACCGAGCTATTCAAAAGATGCTGAAGTGCTCAAACAAGTTACCGATTATCAAACTCGTTTAAGTGGTTTTATGAATGAACGTATTGGATTAACCACTAAAAATATCAATACCAGTAGAAAACAAGTTAGAACACAAGAAAATGCTTTTGGCAATCTTATTGCAGATGCCGCTAAAAACTATACCGGTGCCGATATCGCCCTAATTAATGGTGGCACAATAAGAGGTGGTGCAATTTATGGTGCTAATCACGTATTTACTCGAGGTGAAATAACCAAAGAACTGCCGTTTAGAAATAAACTGGTCTTAAGCGAAATATCCGGAAAAAATTTATTATTAGCATTAGAGTGGGCGGTGAGTGATGTTGATAATGTTAAAGGTCGTTTTTTACAAGTATCTGGAATACAGTTTGCATATTCTGTTAAAAAGCCAGTGGCTCATAAAGTTAGCAGGGTAATGATTAATCAGAAACCCTTGGTAAAAAATCAATTATATAAGATAGCCATGACTGATTATTTAATTAATGGTGGCGATGGGTATAATATGTTCAAGAGTAATCAGCGCTTAAAATTTGAGGGGCAAATGAATAAATTGGTCTCAAATATTTTGATTGATTATATACGTTTAAAGCAAAAAGTATCACCAGTGGTAAGTGGTCGAATTATTGCGCTAACAAATTAATGTGTTGATTTTAAATGTTTTGAACTGTTGTTCGATTAAGGGCTATATGTGGCAAGTAATATAATGAAACGAAAATCTGTAGCAAGTGTAATATCCATACTTTTTTTAAGTTTGGTTATATTATTTATGCTTAGTACGGCGTTGTCATATTATCGTCTGGTTGAGTTTCAATCCATTTTATCTCGCATCACTAAAACATCTTTACCTGAAATCATTTATTCAGGAAAAATATATAATCAAATTAATGAACTCGCCTTTTTAACGGCAGGTTTAACTAATGCTTCTTCACAAGCAGCACAGCGTATCGCCTTTAATAATATTCAAGATAAAATAGCGAGTATTCAAGCAAACATTCGTACAGATAAAATAAATAATTCATTAGAAAATCAACTCGATGTTATTGTTAATGAAACTAAAAGTTTAAATAAGTTAGTTGGGCAAAAAATATTACTAGATAAAAATACCCGTAAAAAAGCCGCGGTTTTGTACCAATTACATAAAAAGTTATTATTTTTATTTACGCAAAATAAAAAAACCAATGTTGAAGATTTATATCACTGGCAACAAACCTACTCAGAACTTATTGTTTTTACGACACAAGTGTTGAGAAGTTCAAAATTACAAGAAGTAAGGCAAATTTCTAAAGTTGCAGAGCAAGATTTGATTGTTTTAAAAAAATGGTTACAAACTTATAAATCATCGCAACCTGAATTAATTAATTTAATTGATAAAATATCAACGATACTGATCACCAATGATGGTATTTTTAAATTAAGAACAGAGCAATTAAGAATCTCTGGTCGGGTGCGGGGGCGAGGAAATTTTGTTAAAAACATTTCAGATGATTTTGCTCGTGTTGTTGAATATCAACTCTATGAAACCAATAAAACCATTCTCAAAGACACTCAAAAAGCCTCAAGTCGCTTGGCAACCCAAATAAAAATAATAGCAGTGATCTCTTTATTTGTGCTGCTGTTATTATTTTTCGTAATATATTTTATTCGTACTCATTTTGTTAAGCGACTAATGACGTTGAATAATAAAGTTATAGCGCGTATCTCRGGAAAAGAGGTTTCGCTAAATATTAAAGGTAATGATGAATTGTCTGAAATTGCTAGTTCATTCAATTATTTTGCTTCAAAAATTGAAGAGCAAAAAGAAATATTACACCAACTTTCGTTAACTGATGGTTTAACTGGTATTGCTAATCGTAGATCAATGGATGAACGATTGGATCATGAGTTGAGTCTTGCGAAGCGTACTAAAACTCCGTTCTCAATTTTGTTAATGGATATCGATTTTTTCAAAAGCTATAATGATAATTATGGTCATTTAGCTGGCGATGAATGTTTAAAAAAAGTAGTGTCTTGTTTGCTGGCTTGTAAACAAAGAGACAGTGATTTTGTTGCCCGCTATGGTGGTGAAGAATTTCTTTTTGTGTTGCCTGATACTAATAGCCAAGGTGCTGAAAAAGTGGCTCAACACATTCTTGATGTAATAAATGGCAGTAAAATTGTACATTTACATAGCAAAACAGTACCACATGTTACGCTTAGTATTGGCATTACCACGTTTAAGTGCAGTGAAAATAATAGTATAGATAACTTACTTAAACGAGTTGATAAAGCACTATATCAAGCAAAAAATAATGGTAAAAATTGTTTTTATACGCTCTAATTAAGATTGTTTTTATTTCATGGTTATGCAGATAGCTATGGTATTTATTATAATCGTCATCTTCGAGACGCTTTTATCGAAGATCTTATGTTTTTTGGCACAGATTTCCGTATAAAATACTGCGGGAATGGCGGTCCTGAGCCAAGTACATAGGCATGTTTTATTTTGCTCTTTTTGGATTTTTCTTATTTTGTCATCATTTTCTTTTATTAAACTTTCGGCTAATTATTTTTTTTATTTTGCTATTTTAGGCTTATTTGTACCTTACCTTGGTATTTTTCTTGACGGTAAGTATTTCTCATCACGAGAAATTGGTGAAATTCTTGCCATTGTTACCACCACTAAAATTATTGGTCCGTCTTTGTGGGCAATGTTTGCCGATAAAACCGGCAATCAACTCAGTGTTATTCGTCTTGGTGCTTTGCTTTCATTGCTATGTTTTACAGCTTTAGCTTGGTTAAATAGTTATTGGTTAGTTGTTTTATTTTTATCATTGTTTACCTTGTTTTCTGCTGCTATTTTACCGCAAATTGAGGTGATGACGCAAAATAGTATTCGTCGTAGTGCTAAAATTTATGCGCGTATTCGTTTGTGGGGCAGCATTGGTTTTATTGTGCTAGCGGTGTTTAGTGGTGAGGTTATTGCACAATTTTCGCAGCAAGCGTTTGTTTACATCGGTTCTATAGTGCTTTTGTGTTTATTGCTGAGCACTTTACGAATAAAACAGCCTAAAATAAAATTGTCAGCAACGATTAAACAATCTTCATTATTGAGTAAATTACTCTGTTTAAGATTCGCGTTATTCTTTTTATCAGGCGTGTTTTTGCAAATTAGCTTTGCGCCATATTATACGTTTTTTGCGCTGTATTTACGCGATTTAGCTTACCCTGCTTATGCTGCTGGCATTTTTATTGCGCTGGGGGTGGTGGCAGAAATTTTTGTATTTATTAATGCAGGTAAAATATTCAAATATTTTGATATTAAATTAGTCCTAATATTTAGTATTTTCATCACCGCGATCCGTTGGTTGTTAGTGGCGAAATTTGCTGATAATGCTTGGTTACTGGCTGTTAGTCAAATGATGCATGCGGCGAGTTTTGGCTTGTTTCATAGTGCTTCAATTTTATTTTTACAACAGCATTTCGACACCAACCAACAAAGTCGCGCCCAAGCAATTTATATCGGTGGTGTTTATGGTTTAGGCGGCGCTATTGGTGCTTATGCCGCGGGTATTTATTGGCTTAATGGTAAAGGTGCTGAGCACACATTTATGTTAGCAGCCTTAATGGCTTTTATTGGTACTTTGTTGGCTTTATTGATGAAGAACAATAAAACCAACAAAAAAATAATAAAAAAAAGGAAAAAATCATTTGCATGATGAAAGTTTTTTAGTATCATGCGGTCTTGTTGATAAGTTATTATTTGTGACTTATGTCACGAAATGCCACCTGTTACTCGTTAATAGATGATGAGAGAAAAATGCACAAACGCCCATTTAAGATAACAATGATCATGCTATTTTTGCTGACTTTTATTAGTCAAGCAATGGCGTCTTCTTTAATGTCTTATAAAATGAGCGCTATGGATAATTCTTTTGAAAAGCAGCAATTAGCGAACACCAACACTTTAGATTCACATCATGATGAAGCTTCTGATAGCGTTTTAGCGCACAACGACCTTGTACCACACAATGAAACTGGTAACGAAGATGGCAAAGAATGCTGTAGTAAAAATAGCAAATGTCTTATTCTTGGTTGTGTCGTAACAACGTTAACTAGTTCTTTATATATCCAGCAAGTGGTTGCTAGCCCTGCTGTCAAATATACTCCTCTTACCGTATTGGCTTTTAGTCAACAATCTAAATCTTTATATCGTCCTCCAATAAATGGCTAACTAGCCTAGTTACGCCTAAAATATAGTAATTTAAATTTTTATAAGCGTTTTCTAGGTTGAAATTGTATTTCAATTGTTTCTTTAGTTTGTCAAAAATTTAAATATTATTAATATGTCCGTTGGAGGATTTATGTATAAAAAATTATTCATTAGTATAATTAGTGTACTGACCATTTTTTTGGTTTCATCATGTTCAAAAGCTTCAGAGCCTAAGACAACTGAAGTTGCCCAATCAAGTAAGCAAGTATTAAATGTTTATAAAAATCCAAGTTGCGGTTGTTGTGAAAAATGGGTAGCTCATATTAATACTGCTGGTTTTCAAAGCAAAGTTCATAATCGAGCCGATTTATCCAGCTTAAAGCAGAAAAAAGGTATCGCTCCTCGTTATCGTTCATGTCATACCGCAATTTCTCAAGATGGTTATGTTTTTGAAGGGCATGTACCCGCAAAATTCATCAAAAAATTCTTATTAGAGCAACCTAAAGATGCTTTGGGTTTATCTGTTCCTGCCATGCCCGCAGGAACTCCGGGCATGGAAATGGGTAACCGCTTTATGCCTTATCAAGTGTTATTACTAAAAAAAGATGGCACAAGCGAAATATATGCGTTTGTGAAATCGTCTAAGGAGCAATTCTAGTGTTGAAATTTAATGTTAAAAATCAAGGAGTATCTCTTGGTTTTTCAATTTATCTTGCTTTGGGGGCTACTAGTTTATCACTGTACAGTGATTTTAGTTATGCTGCTGAAGATGTCTTAGGGGGAGAGCAAGCTCTCTCTCTTGAAAAAGCGCTCTCTTTTGAAAAAGCAATAGCGTTAGCACAAAAAAATGATCCTTGGTTAATCGGAAATCGCCATCAACAAAATGCAATAACAGCACTAAGTACAGTGGCAACTACTTTACCTGATCCTAAAGTATCTATTGCTTTTGCAAATTTACCGACTGATGGCTTTGCTTTTGATCAAGAAGGAATGACCCAGTTAAAAGTTGGCGTAACACAAGTGATTCCTCGTGGTGATAGTTTAGCGCTTAAAAGCAAACAGTTAAAAATTAAGAGCCAAGCTTATCCATTTCAACGCGAAAACCGTAAAGTTAAAGTTGCAGTTACAGTAGGACAATTGTGGCTTGATGCTTATCGTGTACAGCAAAGTATCGTTTTGATCGAGAAAGATCGTTCGTTGTTTTTACAATTAGCCGATGTTGCTCAAGCAAGCTATTCTTCGGCAGTGGGGAAGACTCGACAGCAAGACATTATTCGAGCGCAATTAGAGTTAACTCGTTTAGATGAGCGTTTAGACAAACTTGCTCAACAACAAAATCGCTTTCAAGGGCAACTTTCACAATGGTTAGTGTCTTCGGTTAGTTCAGCCTCTAATATTAATAACTTTGATCAGCTTGGATTAAATTTACACAATTATCATTTTTCTTTAAAAATGCCGACGATTGATTTAATTAAAGCTGATTTAGTGCTGGCAAAAACATGGCAAACAACGCCAGCGTTGGTTAATTTATTTAATCAACATCCCGCTATTATGGCGATAGACAAAAAAATTGCAGCCACTAAAACAGGCATTAATTTAGCAAAACAAAAATATAAGCCTCAATGGGCCGTAAATGCAAGCTATGGGTATCGTGCCGATGCTCCTAGTGGAAGTTCACGCGCTGATTTGATGTCAGTAGGGCTGACTTTTGATGTGCCTTTATTTACTGAAAATCGTCAAGATCAACAAGTATCTGCGGCTATATCTCAAACGGAAGCGATTAAAACTGAAAAATTATTAATGTTGCGGAAGTTTATCGGTGCTTATAACAGCGCTAAAGGACGATTATCTAGATTAACCGCAAGACAAAAAATATATCAAAATACCTTATTACCACAAATGTATGATCAAGCTGAAGCTTCTTTAAATGCCTACACTAATGATGACGGTGATTTTGCGGAAGTAGTACGGGCGCGTATTGCCGTGCTCAATGCTGAAATAGAATTATTAACCTTGAACGTTGAACAACAAAAAATCAACTTAACCCTTAATTACTTATTCGCAGGTTCGCTTGCTGTAAATCAGTCAGCGCTTGCTGAATAGGAGAAATATTATGACTGCAAATAAAAAAACACCACTAATGAAAATAATTGTTATCGCTATCGTTAGTGCTTTAGTCGGTGGCGGTATAGTCATGTCTTTAGGTGACTTTAGTGCTAACTCTACAACCACCGCTAGCAGTAAAAAGGCAGAAAAAAAGCCTTTATATTGGGTTGGTCCCATGGATGCAAATTATAGACGTGATAAACCCGGCAAATCGCCCATGGGTATGGATCTTATTCCTTACTATGGTGATGATGGTAAAGGACCCGATGCTGGTAAAGGCACTATTCGTGTTAATCCTGATGTTATTAATAACTTAGGTGTGCGCACTGCTACCGCGAAAATTACCAATTTACATAGTCGCATAGATACCGTTGGCTATGTTGCATACAACGAAGACAAACTGGTTCATATTCACCCAAGAGTGCAGGGCTGGGTTGAAAAACTCTATGTTAAAGCTGAAGGTGATATGGTTACTGAAAACCAACCGCTTTATGATATTTATTCACCTGAATTAGTCAATGCACAAGAAGAGTTAATAATAGCCCTTGATCGTAAAAATAAACGTTTAATTAGTGCCGCAAAAAATCGTTTAGTTGCGCTGCAAATACCTCAAATTACCATAGACAAATTATTAAAAAATCGTCAAGTACAGCAACGTATTACTTTTTATGCGCCGCAAAGTGGTGTCATCGAAAACTTAAACATTCGTGAAGGGGTTTTTGTTAAACCGGGTACAACCATTATGGCAATTGGCGATTTATCAGAGGTTTGGATTGAAGCTGAAGTGTTTGAACGTCAAGCCAGTGAAGTGATAACAGGTACGCCAGTTACCATGACCTTAGATTATTTACCGGGTAAAACGTATGCAGGTAAAGTTGATTATATTTATCCAACGCTTGATGCTAAAACTCGTACCGTAAAAGTGCGCTTGCGCTTTGACAACAAAAATGGTGATTTTAAACCTAATATGTTTGCGCAAGTGTCTATTCATACCAATGGCGATGCCGCATTACTTATTCCTAAAGAAGCACTTATTCGCACGGGTAACCAAGACAGAGTAGTACTTGCTTTAGGTGAAGGTAGTTTTAAATCTATCGCGGTGACTGTTGGTCGTTATGATAATCAAAATGTTGAGATATTATCGGGTCTTAGCGCGGGTGAAAAAGTGGTTAGCTCGGCACAATTTTTATTAGATTCTGAGTCGAGCAAAAGCTCTGACTTTAAACGCATGAATCACGGTGCAGCCGAAACTGCCAGTAATGGAAATGATATGGCAGGTATGGATATGTCGGGCGATACTTCAACTCAAAAAATCCCATCGGCTATGGTCAACGGTACTGTGATTTCGGTAATGAAAGATCACCGTATGGTAACTATTGATCGTGATGCCATCGCAAAATGGGATAAAGAAGCGGCAAGGGTTGACTTTATTGTTGATGAAAGTGTCGATATGTCTTTATTTACTCCAGATACTTATCTGATGTTTACCTTTGAGATCCGTGATGGTGATTTTGTCATTGTTAGCTCTATGCCTATGTCTAATAACCAAGATAAGGGAGAATAAGTATGATCGGCTCAATTATTCGCTGGTCGGTAGGTAATCGTTTTTTTGTTCTGCTAGCGACCTTCATTATAGTGGGAGTAGGTTTGTATTCAGTAAAGAATACCCCTGTTGATGCACTACCTGATTTATCTGATGTACAAGTTATTATTAAAACTAGCTTTCCTGGGCAAGCACCACAAGTGGTTGAAGACCAAGTTACTTACCCGCTAACTACCGCCATGTTATCGGTACCAGGTTCGGTTACGGTACGCGGTTATTCATTTTTTGGTGACTCTTATGTTTATGTTATTTTTGATGAAAAAACCGACCTTTATTGGGCGCGATCAAGGGTTTTAGAATACCTAAGTCAAGTTGCACCAAGTTTACCCGCAAATGCAAGACCACAACTGGGACCAGATGCTACGGGCGTAGGCTGGGTTTATATTTATGCCTTAGTTGATAAAACCGGCCAACATGATTTAAGTCAATTACGCAGTATTCAAGATTGGTTTTTAAAATATGAATTACAAACAGTACCAGGTGTATCAGAAGTTAGTGTACTTGGTGGCATGATCAAACAGTATCAAGTAAAAGTTGATCCTGATAAATTACGCGCGTTCGGTATTCCGCTTTCTCTTATTCAGCGCGCTATTAAAGAAGGTAATCAAGAAATTGGCGCATCAGTCGTCGAAATGGCCGAAGCGGAGTACATGGTACGAGCCACCGGCTATATACAAAGTGTTGACGACTTAGAAAACATTCCCTTAGGAGTTAATAAAAATGGTACACCAGTATTATTAAAAGATGTTGCTGATATTGGTATTGGCCCTCAAATGCGTCGTGGTGTTGCCGAACTTAACGGTGAAGGCGAAACGGTTGGCGGCATTGTAGTGATGCGTTTTGGTGAAAATGCTCAACATGTTATTGACGGCGTAAAAGAAAAACTTGAACAGCTTAAAAAAGGTTTACCTGACGGCGTTGAAATAGTGCCTGTTTATGATAGATCGGCATTGATTGAACGTGCAGTAGAAAATTTAGGGGATAAATTACTCGAAGAATTTATCGTTGTTGCGCTAGTTTGTATGGTGTTCTTATTTCATATTCGTTCATCATTAGTGGCTATTTTTAGTTTGCCAGTGGGTATTTTAACCGCCTTTATTATTATGCACTCGCAAGGGCTTAATGCCAATATTATGTCATTGGGAGGTATTGCGATTGCGATTGGTGCGATGATTGATGGTGCCATTGTTATGATAGAAAACATGCACAAGCACATGGAGAAAACACCCTTAACTAATGAAAACCGCTGGCAAATAGTGGCGGAATCAGCTAGCGAAGTAGGGCCAGCGCTATTTTTTAGCTTAATAATTATTACGGTGTCTTTTGTGCCAGTATTTACGCTAGAAGCACAAGAAGGAAGAATGTTCTCACCGCTTGCTTTTACTAAAACATTTTCAATGGCCGCAGCGGCAGCATTAGCTATTACCTTAGTGCCAGTTTTAATGGGCTATTTTATTCGCGGTAAAATTTTACCTGAGCATAAAAATCCGGTTAATCGACTTTTATCCGCTATTTATTTACCCGCATTAAAAACGGTATTGAATTTTCCTAAAATCACCTTAATAGCCGCTGTTGCGTTATTAGGTGTTGGTTTATATCCGCTTGATAAAATTGGTAGTGAATTTATTCCGCCGCTTGATGAAGGCGATTTAATGTATATGCCAACCACTTATCCGGGTATTTCTATTGGTGAAGCACGTAAATTAATACAAATAACTGATAAGTTAATAAAATCTGTACCTGAGGTGAAAACGGTATTTGGCAAAGTGGGACGTGCTGAAACCGCAACCGATCCTGCGCCGTTGACTATGGTTGAAACTTTTATTCAATTAAAACCACATGAAGAGTGGCGCGAGGGTATGACCACCGAAAAGTTGAAAAAAGAATTAGACGCTTTAGTTAAATTACCGGGCGTTACTAACGCATGGGTTATGCCAATTAAAACCCGTATTGATATGCTTGCAACCGGCATTAAAACGCCTGTTGGTATAAAAATAGCAGGGCCAAAATTGGAGGTGATTCAAGATATTGGTAAACAAATTGAAGTTATTTTAAAAGACGTACCCGGTACTGCCTCAGTTTATTCTGAACGTGTGGCTGGCGGTCGTTATATTAAAGTTGATATTCAACGTGCTAAAGCAGCTCGATATGGATTGAATATTAAAGAAATTCAACAGGTTGTTGCTACTGCTGTTGGTGGTATGAATGTTACCCAAACGGTTGAAGGTCTAGAACGTTATCCGGTTAATATTCGTTATCCACAAGATTATCGTAATTCACCCGAACAATTGTCTTTATTACCCATTGTTACCCCTCATGGTCAACGCATTACTTTAGGTGATGTCGCTAATGTTTTTGTTGAAGATGGTCCTCCAGGCATTAAATCAGAAAATGCCCGTTTAAATGGTTGGGCATTTGTTGATATTGATGGTGTTGATGTCGGTACTTATGTGGAAAATGCGCAAAAAATAGTGGACGAAAAACTTAAATTACCGGCTGGTTATTCTATTATTTGGGCTGGTCAGTATGAATATATGCAACGCGCTAAAGAAAAATTAACCTATGTGGTACCACTTACCCTCGCCATTATTATTGTGTTGCTCTACATCAATTTTAGAAATGTGATTGAAGTCTTAATGATCATGGGCACTTTACCTTTAGCTATGGTGGGCAGTGTTTGGTTGATGTATATCCAAGGTTTTAATTTTTCAGTGGCGGTAAGTGTTGGCTTTATTGCTCTTGCTGGGGTGGCGGTAGAAATAGGGGTAATTATGTTGGTTTATTTAAACCAAGCCTATCAAGCCATGCTTAGTGAACATCAAGAAAAAGGCATTGTAGCAACAAAAGCTGATGTTTTTCAGGCCGTAATGCAAGGTGCTGGTATGCGTGTTCGTCCAGTAATGATGACCGCTACAGCCATTATTGCGGGTTTGTTACCCATATTGTATGGCACAGGAACAGGATCAGAAGTGATGAGTCGTATTGCCGCGCCTATGGTGGGCGGTATGGCGAGCGCGGTTATATTAACGTTATTGGTATTACCGGTACTATTTTATTCATGGCGTTCAATGGGGCTTAAAAAAGCTTGATAATTTAAGATCTACGCAGATAACTCAGGCGTTCATTATAACGTCATCCCCACTTAAAACACTGTGGGGATGACGTTACTGAACCAAGTGAATAGAGCTGATAATTTAAAACTATAAATTTTATAAGTAGGTGTTGAGTTTCGTTCTTCAACAAAAAACAAAGGCTATGTTGTACTTAACTGTTGTTCAACTAATAATTATCGCGTAAAACCTGCGTAGGTTGGGCTTCAGCCCATCAATATTGACGGCATGAATGCCGAC
>NVTW01000042.1 GCA_002401725.1 Gammaproteobacteria bacterium | reverse complement strand
CTTAAGCGCAGTTCGTTAAGTTGTTGAGTTAATTCGGCATTCATTTCTATTTCCTTAATGATAATAACCTTGACCACGAACATTGTCATGTTTAAGGCCAGTAAGCAGGCAGGCTTGCTCCGGTTCGTGTACTTCTTGGTCTAGGTTCTTTTTTAGGATGATTTTTATGTTTTCTAGTCGATATCCGCCGGTGTCTAAGGCGCGTTGACAGGCTGCATTAAGCCGCTCTTTGGGATAGGTTTTATTTAGACTGAGTAAGCCGAAACAGACTTTATAGCTTTGCTGCGGATTAGCTTTACTGTCCAATTTATATTCAACCCATTGCAAAACGTTTTCGCCGAGTTTGTTTGCCCATTGCTTTAGTCGTTCTGGCGACCATTTAGCGTATTCTTGATGGGCTTTAGGCATATGTTCAACCTGAGTGCTATAACCGCCCAGACGTTCAGAGCGAAGATGTTGGGCAACACATTGGTTTTGATAGTAAAGTTTCACCATTTTTTCACTGACATGGGCTTCTATTTGTCGCTTAAGTAACCCATAAGGTACCGAGTAATAATGTTTTTTTACTTCAATATGATAATCAACATTGACCTTCACTTTTTTGATGTAAGTGTACTGGTAAGCAAGCAGCGGTAGCGGTCGCATGGCGGGGAGTTCATGGGCATGATATTCACTGCTCCTGTTGCCAGGGAGTTTTTGAAATGCCTTGCTGTTTAATCGTATTAATAACTCGCTAATGCGCTGATTTAAGTGCGTTAAGGTGTAAAAGGTTTCATGGCGTAGTACCGCCATGATCCAACGCTCAACAATCAACACACCATTTTCGGCTTTGGCTTTATCTTTCGGGCGCAGAGGTCTGGCGGGAATGATGGCGACATTATAATGGGCTGCAAGTTGCTGATAAGTTGGGTTTAAGTCTGGATCATACTTACAGGCTCTGGTTGTCGCCGAGCGTAAATTATATGTTGAGTGATCTGTTATGTGGAGTTGAATAATCCCTATTAAAATTTTTATTCTATTTACAACGACTTATTCAAAGGATAGCTTCACATAATATTTTCAATTTGTGCTACTTCTTCTAGTGCTGTTTTTAATAAACTAGAGGAGAAATAGCATGTTTACGAAAAAAACATACCCAGAAAATGCGTTGATTAACGAGTATCTTGACTTTTTACGTGATCACCAATCGTCGTCAGAGGCGACAGTGGTCATTAGGCGATTATTTGTTATCCCTTTCTTGTTAAAACTTGGTGCGGAAAAACCATCTGACATTAGATCACTAACAGTAAAGTTTATTCATGACTACATCATTAAAACCGCACCGCCACTGAATCGAGCAAGTAAAAAGCATTTAACATCCTCAATCCGCAGCTTTCTTCGTTTCGCATTCATCAAAGGATATCTAGTACACAATTTGGTTGAAGTTGTGCCATTGCTAATAATTAGAAAACTAGAGCATTTACCGAAAGGTATTTCGTGGGGATCGATCCAAACACTATTGAATGTGCCCAATAAAAATGTTTTTAAATTACTTATGGCTATATGTACCCACGGTAACCATTCATCGACTAAATAACTCGGTGTTACCCTTGCTTCATAGTGTTGTGTTTGCTCAATTATATTCAATGCTGGCAATGCATCAGAATGAACTTTTTGACCTCGTTTTAAGTGCTTTTTGACAAACTCATTAACGCTGAAATGGCAAATACTATCGACCACTTCCATTGCAATAAATCCTGCCTTTTTATCTTTGCTTTCACAGGCTATTAGCACATTCTTTTTTCCTGCTGCACCACGACCTCGTTTACCTTTTTGCCTACCACCAACTAATGCATCATCAAGCTCTATTGTGCCACTCAATTGGTACAAACTATCTCTATGCCCCATTGCAGCTCTAAGTTTCTTTAAAATCAACCTAGCGGTTCGCCAATGAACTTCTATCAATTTACTTAACCTCAACGCTGATATACTTCCTTTATCTGAGCCAAGAAAATAGATAGCCCAAAACCACTGAACCAAGGTGATACGATTACGATGAAAAAGTGTCCCTGCCGTGACTGATGTTTGCTTTTTACATTGCGTACATTCGTGCAAATGGCGGCTTTTAATTTCATAGCTATGCTCATTGCCACAGTTAGGGCAAATGAAGCCATTTGACCATTTCATTTTCTCTAAATACTTCAAGCAATCTTCTTCTGTACTAAACTGTTGTTGCCAAGCTAAAAAGCTTGCTTCTGGCATGTTCATGATAATGTCTACCTATACAGTGTGTTTATATATACAGTATAGTTCATTCCTGAGTTATCTGCATAGGCATGTTAAATAATATTTTTTGGTGAGTTAACAAGGTTGGGATAGTTTCTGTTTGTATAAGGGAAAGCAATTCTACAGGCATTGTGTTGTTTAGGTATGTGAGGGTTGTATTTTGATCATTGTGTTGTTTTTGTTTTTTAGTAGATAAAATTTACAATGTTCAAATAATGTTGTTAAGGAAATAGTACTGTTTTCACATAAAATATTGGCATGTTCAAGCGTCAGTGTTGGGCATGTTTCACTTAATTCGGTAATGTTTTTAGTGGTTTCTAAGGTGTTTTTACGTTGAGTTGAAAATATATTGTCAAGTAACTTGAAATTAAAGGATTTGTTCAAAGAAGAACGGTAGTTTTTAGGAATGTGGTGAGCTTCATCAAAAATATATAACGCATTGGTTGGATCAGGGAGTACGTTATTGTGGGTTATATCAGACCAAATCAGTGCATGGTTGGCTATGATGACATCTGCTTGTTTGATTTTGCTTCTTTCTTTTACAAACCCGCAATTTTTTTTATTTGGACAATTATTACATTTTTTACTTGTGCTATTTAAAGCGGAAATTAGTGGCCATACTTTTTCTTGTATTTGATTGCCCTCTTTTAAATCATCTTTTAGACCACTCCAATTTTTTGTGCTTACTGCGGTGAGTAATTCTTCAATAAAGACAGATTCTTTTAAGGGGGTGTTTGGTCTATTGAGTAAATTGAGTGCGTTAAAGGCGCAAAAATATCGGTTTTTTCCAGCGGCAAGTACGGTTAAATTGTAGACCTGCTTTGTTTAATATTGGAATTTCTTGATGCAGTAGTTGTTGTTGGAGAGTAACATTAGCGGTAGCTATTACAATTTTAATGGGGAGTTTGTTGGTTTTATTAAAGTTTAATAAATAATTTATGGTTGGGATAAGATAGCCAAGTGACTTACCGCTACCTGTTTGTCCTTCGATAGTAATGGTTTTATGAGAGGTATTTTCTAAAGTCGAAAGTATTTATTTGAACATTATTTTTTGACTTTTTCTTGTTATATATCCTTTTTTTGTTTTTTCTAAATTTGTCAACGTAGTGGCAATATTGTTGTTGATAATTTTGTACATAATTAGAGTGCTGTTTTGTTGAATATTAATTAAATCCTCTCATGGAATGAAAATATTGCCAGTTAGGTTTTGAAAGTCTTAACCGAAAATCAAAACTGTGTTTTTGACGTTTATTTGAGTATTATTTTCAGTGTTAATTTGTGATGGCTTTAAAATGAGTATTGGTTCAATGTTTTTTATCGCGGTTGTTTTACTTCTTTCTATGAGCGCGTTTACCCAAGGAGACAGTATTTTTATTCTTCGTTTTGACCATATTTTTTTAGGTAGTATGGTTGTTAGTATATAACCAGGTTCTTGATCGGAGTTTGTTCTGTCTGGTTTCATTGTAATAATGAGATAAGCATCTTTTGTTAGCATGATGAATTTATTGTTTTCTATTTGTTGTTGAAATTTATTTTGGAAGTAGATAAGTCCGACAATATAAGGATGCAAGGGGCTTAGAATGTCTTCTAATTCCGTTTTGTTTAGCCGTTGTGCGATTCGTTCTAAGCTGTGTCGTTTAATGAAAATGGCGTGGGCATGTTCTTCTGGTTCTGTTGGTTTTCTGGAGTTAAGTAAAATTTCTGATATAGGGAATAATTGTTCTTCAAAGTGTTCAAAAGGGTGTTCTTCGTCATGATCTAAATATAACCATTGAGTTGTTGTATGTTTTGATGTGCGGTTGTTTTCTTTCATTATTCTTTTATGTATTAATCTGCCTTGCGTGAATATTTCAATGATGCGTGATTGTTCTATATGTTGTCTTTTTCTGCTGCATTTGGGTAATGGGTTGTTTTGAAAATAGGTTTCGTATTTATTGAAAAGTGATTTAAATAATTTAGCCGCTTTTTTTAGACTTTGTTGGGTTGTGATACGAGCATTTGTTTCTAGCGTTCTATTATCCATTTTTGTTCCTTATAAAGTTAAATTTTTCTATGCTCATTGAAACGAAAGTCAATGAGGGGAAAATAATTTAATGTTTTCGAAATTAATAATGGCTGAATTACCATTTATAATATCTTCTTTAATCTTTGATATTTCATTCCAATTTAGATGGTTGGCTTGTTTTTGACCTGTCTTACTAATGAGTTCTAGCGCTTCATTCAACTTGTATGTAATGACTTCATTGTGTTGGGTATCTTGGCCTTTAGCAAATTGAAAATAGCTTAAAGCTTCTAGTAAGTCAGCTGCTTTGCAGATTAATTTCAAATAAGGTTTTTTTTCAAAATAGTGAGCTATTGTTTTTAGTTCGGGGATTAATTCATACTCTATGTTCTCTGAGACTTGTTCAAAGTCAGGTATTAATTCTTTGAGTAGCATGCGATAAGGAGAAGAAAGATCACCTTGAATGATTTCAGGCAAATCGTGTAATTGGCAGTATTTTATTACCCAGTATTAATCTTCGATAGAAACGTTTTCTGTTGTTTTGTGGGTAATGTTTTCTAGGAGTTGTTCAGCGATGATTGACATACAATGAGAGTGTGAAGCAACGGATTGTTGAGTAGTTGTTAAGACAGTATGCCAGCGTTTGATATTACGAGATCTTAATTTATCTGAAATGCTAAGAGGTTGCATATATTTCTCTAAAAAAGTAAAAGTACATTTATTTTAATATGTAAAATATATCAAGCCAGTGGTGTTAATGTGTCAAATCAAGAGAAAAAATATTGTTTCGCGCGAAGTGGTGCTGTTGGGAAGATCACTGAAATTTAATCACTTTCACGCAAATGGTTAAGTTGATGTTGATATTGTTACTTTATCGCCATTTTTTAGGTTAGATTTACCTTGAAAAATTATTTTTTTATTTGGGATTGATAATTTAATAATATATTTATCTTTTGAAGAAGACAGGAGAGTGATAGGAATTAAAGAGACAATATTTTGTTTGTTTACCAACCAAATACCTAGACCTTTTTCGGCAAATACGACTGATTTTTTATTGATTTCAATTAAAGAGTCATCATGAATAATAAAACGAAATAAAATTGCATCGTTAACAATAAAATGGTTATCTAACGGCGCAAAAATTTCAAATGAATCAGAAGATATTTCATTAAAAGGCAGTAATCTCTTTAATGTAGTCAGGTATGTTTTGTCTTTGTATAATAATTGAATTTTAGTGCTAATATTTATCTGAGAGAGGTGTTTTAAGGGGACTGTGCCGGTTAAAGAAAGGTCGTTAATGTTTTTAAATTCAAATAAAAACTGACTTTCAGTGATTAATTCGTTTTCGTTGACGTTTATATTGTAGACATAGCCGGTGAATGGGGCTCGTACTGTTGTCTTATTTATTTGATAGTTTAGTTCTTCAATGTTTACGTTGATTTCTTTTAATTTAAGCGCTCGAACTCGCATTTCATAAAGTCTTGTTTCTAACTCTTCCTTTGAGGCGCCACCGTTTTTTAGTTTTTTATATCTTGTGTATTTACTTTTAGCTAATTCAAATTCAGCGTTTAATCGAGATTTTTTAGTCTTTAATGCTTTTTTCTTTAATAGGTAATGTGAGACATCGAATTTAAATAAAATAGCGTCTTTTTGTACAAATTGGCCATTGCGGGGAACAGAAATTAATTTTCCGTTTAATTCACTGTAAAATCGCATGGTTTGATTTGAAATGATTTGACCGGGAAAGTATTCAGTATGAAAATGATCGACTAGTGTTGGCTCCATTGTAGAGACTATTTTGTTTTGTTGAGCATGCAATGCATAGCTGATGAAAAGCCCGAAGATTAGGAAAAAATATTTTTTGTACATGTGTATTCCTTTTGCTAAAGCTTTTTTAGTTTTTTAATTGTTTAGTAGTGGCCAAACATTGAGAAATCATATCATATAATGTTTGTTTTTGAATGGGTTTAATAAGGATGTCATCGACAATTTTGCTAAACATATCGTGCTCGTTTTTTGTCGTTGAGGCTGTAACAGCAATGATTGCGGTGAGTTGGTAGTCAGGTTGTTTTTTTATAATTTCAATCGCTTCGTATCCGGAGATTTCAGGCATATACATATCGACTAAAAGTAAGTCATAGTGCTGTTTTTTACATTTATCTACGAGTTCTTGTCCATTTATGCAAGTATCAATGATCATGCCTGTGTATTCTAATTGCACTTGCAGTAGTTGAATATTTGAATGGTGATCGTCGGCTATTAACACGGAAATGTCTTTAAATTGTTGTTCGTTTTCTTTTTTATTTTCTAAAGTAATAATGTGTTCATGGTTTGATGAAATAATATTTTTGAGCGTTTTTGTTGTGAATGAATGAGAAAGCACATCAAGATCGTAATGATCAATATATTTTTTGTAAGTTAAAGGTGATTCATTGGTTAACAGAATGATTTTTTTTGTTTTTAGGTGAGTATATAATGTAGGTAACATGTTTTGAAATTGTTTCAGAGTGTCAATGCGTATGATGACTATTGGGTGTTCATTGTTCTGAATATTTTCAATAGTTGTTTTATGGATGGTTTTATAGCCGGCGCGATGTGCTTTGGTTATGGTGGATAGTGCTAATTCATAATCATTATCAATTATTAATATATTTTTATTTTGTCTGATGGTATTAAAAAAAACTTTTTGAATTGGGATGGTCACTGTGATGGTAGTGCCGACCTGTTTTTTGCTTTTAATTTTATAGTTACCAGATAGGGCCTCTAGGCCATGACGAACAATGGTTAATCCTAGCCCTGATCCTGAATTTTGTCTAGAGAGGTGTTTATGATGTTGTGAATAAGTATCGAACATATTTTCAATTTCATGTTCATTAAGACCTATGCCTTGGTCTTTAAAGATCATTGTCAATTGTCCTTTATTCGGTGAAAAAGCTTGGTATGACACATCCATTGAAATATTACCGGATTCTGTGTATTTTATTGAATTACTTAGAATGTTGCCGATTATTTGTTGAAAAGCAAGTTTGTAGCTATAAAAATAATTAGGTACATTTTCATGGATGATCGCAAATATAAAGTTGTTTTGCTTATTTTCGCTATATGAATTATTAGCTTCTATATACGTTTCTATTTCATCAGCAATGTAAATAATTTCATTGTTATAGATAAAAGAATTATTGGTCATTGAATTGTAGTTTAGTGCTGCATCAACGGTGCAAATTAGATTGAAAGTGTTATTTTTAATAATATTTAAGTAATTTCTTGCGGTTTTATCGGTGATGAATTCCCGTAATTTTTCGACAAAGCCATTAATGGCGTTTAGTGGCGTACGTATATCGTGACTGGTATTTGCTAACAGTATTAATTTAGAACGATTTGCTTCATCTAGTTGATCTTTAAGAACACTATTAGTTGATTTTAATTGGAGAAGTTTTTCATTGGATTGGTTTAATTTATCTTTTATTTTAGTGAATTCGGCTTTGTTTTGTTGATAAATATCGAACGTTTGTTTGTATTCACTTTTAAAGAGTATAAAGTTAGTTTTAGGTGGATTGTCATTTTTAATAAGATCTAAACAGTGTGAAGCTTCTCGTTTTTGTCTGGATATTATCCAAAATAAAATGCTAAAACAGATAATACCTAATGTGCCGAAGAGACTTAAATAAAGAGGAATATAAGTTAACTTTAGTGGTTGATTTGAGGGTGTTACCGTTACGAGTAGTTTTGTTAAGGTTAATTTGCCATTTGTTTTTTTTACGAGGGGAAGGTAACCCACAAATTTTGAGTGATATTGTGTTATACAAGGTTTTAGCGTTATTTTTATTTTTTTTAAACCACAAGAATTATTCATCATGTGGGCAATAATATGGTCGTTTTCAGAAAAGTTTTTTTCATAAATTAAAGAAATATTGTGATCAAATAAGCCGATATATTTAATATTATTTAAATGTGGTTTGTTAAAAAGGGTTTTGAGTGTTTTTGTGTTATAAGTTTTGATATTGTTGAGAAAAAAATGAATGTTTTTTGATTTGTTTGAAAAAGCATTTTTTGTTATAGAGTAAGAAATTTTGTTTTGTAGCAGGAGGCAAGTGATCACCAAACTTGATATAAAGATAGTGAAAAGCAAGGTAATAAAAATGTTTTTTTTAGATAAAGAAGACCAGAAATGCATTAAAAACACCTTATTCAGAGAGCGATTAATAGTAGAATATTTTTTGATTCAAATCTAATAGTAATTTAGTTTTTTCAAAGGTGGTTATTAAAAGAGTTTTTTTTGTTTAGTTTTGAAAAATAGTGTGTTTGGTTGAAATTTAAACGTGTTTTTGTTACATTGTTCATGAAATTTTACAATTTGTTACAGTTTTTATACATTTGTAAAGAGCAAAGTAGTTTTAAAATTAAGGAAAAAGTAATGAAGTCAGTAGTATATATTGTAAGTTTTTTAGTATTGTTAATTGGAAATAGTTTTGTAGCTCAGGCTAATATCAATCAAAATCCAGGTGTTGTGTTATTATCTGATGGCGGAGATGATGGTGATCCTATACCTGGAGGAAGATGCAGGGTAGAAGGCCATAGTCAAAAATTTATTAAAGTGAGTAAAGTTCATAATAATCCTTTTATTTAGCAAAGATTATGATCTTTAGTTTAAGAACAATGATAGCTAAAATTTTATGTATCATTGTTCTTTTTTTTTATGGGATAGATGCCTCGGCTAACAATGATTTTAAAACATTATCCTTAGAGTTAAACTCCAAAGTACTTCCTTTCTCTGCGTATATTAATTTTATCGAGCGTGATAATCACGGCCTTTTATGGATTTCTAGTTCTGAGGGTATTTATTCTTATGATGGTTTTAATTTGCTTTTTCATAAAGCGTTAACAAGTCATGGAGAAGATCCCTATAAGTTTATTTTGAAATTTGATCCTAGCACTGATTTGCTTTGGATCGGCACATCACAAGGAATGCAAAGTCTAAACACAAACAACTATAAAATCAAAAATTATCCGTTTGATCGTTATAATCAAAAAGAAGTCGTGATCACCGATATTAAAATAGTTGAGCATTCTGTTTTTGTGAGTACTAAAAATTCATTTTATAAAAAAATTGATGGTGAATTTACTCGTCTATATAAGGCTCCAGATAATATAAAGAATATAAGAACTTTTGTGATTATTAATAATAATGTACTGATAGGAACAAAATTTAATGGTTTGTTGAAATTAAATTTAGATACTTTAGTGGCGACTGAATTAGCGTCATTAAAAACAGTTGATTTCTGGTACATGATCAAATATCACAGTGAGTTAATTATTTCGAGTAAGAATGTGATTTATTTTGTAGATAAAGAAACATTAGAAATAACCAAGACAATTGATAATAAATATCCCAAAAAATCAGATCGATATGCGATGTTGTCTGTATATCAAAATAAGTTGGTGGCTTCTTTTGGTGATGAGTTTTTATACTTTTATGATTTGGGCACAGATGTTTTAAATATCAAGAAGATTTCAAAAAATAAAGGTAGTTATATGCCTTCTGGACTTGTTCGATTATCTGATAAGTATGTTGTATTATCTTTTTATAATGGCGGAGTAAAGATAGTTGATGTTAAAAATACGCCTGATTTGTATTCTTCGGTAAATAAATTTTTGAATAAAAAGTATTTTGTTTTTAGTTATTCAAAAGATAATTATTGGTTTGCAACCAGGAAAGGTATTTATAAAGTAGGTCAAAATTTTTCTTTTCCTACAGAAAAGGTACCTTATAAATTTACGGAGATTAAAGATATTGTGTATTCAGGAGGAAAATTATATATAAAAGATTTTGGTCAGTTGAAAATATATGATCCTTTGAAAGGGAAGTTGATAAATATCGTTAATAAAACCATTGCGGAATTTGATTCATTATATTTATTGAATCAACTGGATCAATTACTTATAGAAAAAGGTAACAAGTTAATACTATTTGATACTTTAAAGCAGCAAGCTAAAGTAATTTATGAAACTAAAGACAAAATATTAATAACCAAAGTGATTAAAAATTCAATTTTTGTGATCACTAAAAATCAATTTATTAAAATTAATCAATCTGACTTATCGGTTAAAAAGATCCGTCATGATTTTAATGTCGATAAAATTACGAGTTTAGTGCATTTAAAAGGGGATTTATATTGGGTGGGCACGTTAAAAGGAATTTATGATTTTAATGTGAGTTTTGAAAATAATTTTGTTAAATACATTTTGTTAGAAGGGGAACAAGCAAAGGGCGTATTAGTAGAACAAATGATTATGGAACCAAAAGGTGATTTCGTTTGGATATTTTCCAAGAAAAATGTCATTAGGATGAATACGATAACGCTTGAGAAAATTAATTATACGGTAATGAATGAACCCAGTGATTTACAGATATCCGGTAAAAGTGTTTATGTTTTTAATCGTAAAATGCTTCAAAAAATTGATTTAGACAAGTTGGTTAAAGATAAAGAAATTATTAAGTCAAAGATCACACAGATCAGAACAATAAAAAATGGCCAAGAAAAAATACGTAGCATTAAAGGGAATGTTGTAAATATTGAGGCGGATGAAGAATTGTTGAATCTTTATTTTTCTACTTTTGAGTATGTAGCGCATGAAAATATTAAGTTTGAATATAAATTTGATAGTGAAGAATTTTGGCGAACGGTTGGTAATACCAGTAATATTTCGTTAAAAAATATGGGTAGCATAAATTTTTATTTAAGAACGAGTAATTCATCAGATCATGTCTTACCGACTTCTGTTTATCGCATTAATAAAGAGCTTTATTGGTATCAGAGAATTAATTATGTTTATCTCATGTTTTTTTTGTTACTCCTTGCAACGATTCATAGTATTTATTTGAGGTACGTTAATAAGGTTAAGAGGGAAGAAATTTTAAGTCAATTAGCTTTGTTAGGATCTTTGAATGTTAAGATAGAAGAACCTATTTTAGTGACTGAAAGTGATGGCGCGGTTTATTTTAAAAATGAGATTTTTAATATAATATTTTCACCTAAATTAGAGCTATTATTTGTAGGTCGTTTATTATCACAAGTGCAATTTGAGTATATTAAAGAGGTTATACGTTTATATCATATTTATCATTCAAATGATGAAGATAGTATTACCGTTGATGGTAAGGAGTGGTCGTATACGGTTGAGTATCTAACTAATGAGAAGTACGTGTTTACGTTTTTTAATGGTGGACTTGTTGAAGATTTTAGTGGAAGTGTGTTGTCGGCTAATAATGTAAATGCAGTGGTAGATGAGTTCCAATCTTTGGGATATGGGATCATTGTTGTTGTGCCTGAAACAGGAAAAGAAGTATTTGATGAATTCGTGCAGGGTGAAGTAATACAATATAAAAGATTTAAACAACATAGTTTATTTGCAATTAAAGACTGCGATGTGCGAGATAGGTTTTTATTATACCGTTTATTGGTTTCGCTAGAACGAGAAGTTGACAATATTAATATAGGTTATGAATTATTATCGTCGGTAGACAAAAAATGGTTATTACGGTCACAAGGAGTATTATTTTCCTCACAGAAATTAGAAAAATCTTATTATCAATATTCGGAAATCTCTTTGTATGAAAGTGWAATTGAATTAGCATTCACCTTTAATAATATGGTCGATATACAAACAGGTGTGGTTAATTATTTATTTTGCCAATTATATTATGGTTGTGAAAATATTGAATTGGAAATAATAAATAGTTTAAATGTAGTTAAAGAAAGGGGTGAATTATATAAATTATATGATGATGTTTTAGATCACACTCAAGAATTTTTAAAGGAGAATGTGAATAATCATATTATTTTACCTGTTCCGTTATTGCCGATTGAGAATACAAGATTTGTGCAGTGGTTAAGTAATAAATCAGAAGATCACTTTTCTCAAATACAATTTTATTTAAATACCCAAAATGTAAGTTTGTCTTCGCTTCTAGAGGTTATTAATTATTTAGAAGTGCATCAGCCGAATAATAAAATAATAGTGTCTCATCATGTTTTATTAAAAACTTCTATAGGCGATATCATGGCATTAAAACAATGTATTATTTTGATTAGTTTGAAAAATGATGAAGTGAATAATGAAATGTTGAAGATATTAAGTAGTTTAATTATACAACTTAATAGTGAGTTTTATGTGTCGGGCGTATCTAAAGCAAGGCATTTGAATATTATTAATAATTTGAATGCTTCCTGTGTTGAAGGTGATTTACTTTCAGTGCCATCGAATGAATTGGTCAGCGCTCATCAAAATTTTAAAGATGTCGTAAATAAACACTTAATCGAATATAAATATTCAACTCGGTAGTTGTTGATATTGAGATAAAAGCGATGAAAAAGTTCAAATCTATTCTGGTTTTAGGCGATATTTCAGTTGAAATTAATGGTTTAAAAGATGTTTTTTCACCTTTTTGTGAACAGAGCACTTATGTGACTAAGATAGAAGAATTTCTATTGTTAGCAGGTGAGTTTGAGGTGGGTTTTATTTATTCTCGTTTTTTTCGAGTTAAAAATGAAGTCTTTATAGAGGATTTATTAACAAAGTTAAAAAGGATTGTCATTGTTTCCCCGGTAAAATTAATACAATATGAAAAAGATTTTTTTTCAAATTATCCAATTGATTCTGTTTTATTAACGCCTATTACTCAAGATAAAATAAAGCAAATATTGATGCATGGAATGTTGTTTGATTTAACCGGTTTTTTGGTTGATGGATTATTAATTGAAGAGATCCTTTCCATGGCTATTTCTTCTTTAGAAACGATTAAAAGTAAATCTGTAGAATTGATTGATATAGTAGATGATTTGGATGTTCAAGTGATTGTTGAACATGTACATTCTATTCATAATTGGCTTATTTATTGTGGTTTAATCAATTATAGGGTAAAGATTAATGAGTTAGAATTATTGTTTAAAGAGGCAAATGAGCAAGGAAAATTCGTAGACTTATTTTTAAACGAGGAATTAATTAGTTTACTGAAGGATATAAATAAGGTTTTACCTGTAATAGAAGTAGAATTGAATAAAGGTAATTTGAGCGCTTGATTTTTAATTAATAAATTTATTGAAAAAATAGTGTTCAGAGCGGATCTAAGTCATAGAGTAGTTTGCTCAGGAGTGTATAAAGTGAAGTTAAGAAAAAGAAATTTTTTAAAGGGGCTGGCTTTATTAACTCTAAATCCTTTTTTGGATACATTGGGTGCTGTATCTGAATTTTATCCTAAGAAAGAGCGTTGGTTAATCTTAAGTTCGGTAAATCAAGTGCTTTTACCCGAAACAAACGGATGTCCAGGTGCTGCTAAGTTAAATTCAACAGAATTTATTTTTAATATACTGTCATATCATCCGATTGAACAAGAAGAAAAAGATTTTATTTTAAATGGAATAAAGTGGATCAATCAATTAAGTAAAGTTTGGTATAAGAAAAGCTTTTATCAATGCAATTTAATTCAACAGAATAAAATGATCTCTCATATTGTTTTAAAAGAAAGTGGTAAACAGTGGTTAGAGATAATGCTTTATTATCTTCTTCAGTCGGTGATATGTGCACCTATTTATGGTGGTAATAAGGATGAGTTAGGTTGGAAATGGCTCGATTATCATCCTGGTTTTCCAATTCCTATGGCAAAAAAAGATCTCTATTATAATGCAACAAGTTACTATACAAGAGCATAAAAAGAATTCAACGGTTGATGTTTGTATTATAGGTAGTGGGGCTGGAGGTGCGCCTATTGCTTATAAATTAGCTCAGGCAGGCTTTAGCGTGGTTGTCTTAGAAAAAGGCCCTTGGGTTACAGAAAAAGATTTCTTTAAAGAGGAAGTTGGTGTTTTTGGGGGGCATAAATATGTTCCGGATATTAAAGATGAATATCATACGTTTGAGTTACGACAAAAAGGGCATTGGAAAAAGTATTCTTCTGGTGATCTAAATTTAACCTTTTGGAATGGCAACGTGGTGGGCGGT
Source organism: Gammaproteobacteria bacterium (assembly GCA_002401725.1). GTDB lineage: Bacteria > Pseudomonadota > Gammaproteobacteria > Enterobacterales > Alteromonadaceae. The sequence goes on along the minus strand of NVTW01000042.1, from coordinate 9,208 downwards.
TCTAGTAATTTTATGAGTGGTTACTTTCATCGATTGAAGCCAAAAGATTTTGCCTTAAATACTCATTATCCTCAAATAATGGGGGCTAATATTGTTGACTGGCCAATTACTTATCAGGAATTGGAGCCATTTTATACCGAAGTGGATCAAGAAGTAGGGGTGTCAGGCGTTATTCCTACGCATCGTTTTGCGGAGTTCCATTCTCAACCTTTTCCGTTTCCACCAACGATTGAGCATCCGTTAACGCATTGGTTTGATACTACGTTTAATTCAATCAATGTAGATTTAGCTAAAACACCGCGCGCTATTTTATCAAAAGCAACTCCCAATAGAAAAGCATGTGAGTATTCAGGTTTTTGTGGTGGATATGGTTGTCATACCGGTGCAAAAGGCTCAGCTAGAGCCGCTTTACTTGATAAGGCAGTAGTAACGGGGCATTGTCAAATAATCCCTAATTCACAAGTTTTTAATATTGAAACGAATGACAAATCAGCGGTTAAAATACATTATTTTTCAAATTTTAATAGAAAGAAAACTATTGAGGCTAGAATTTACGTCGTTGCGTGTCAGGCGATTGAAAGTGTTCGTTTACTATTAAATTCAAAGAATCGGTTTTTTCCTAAAGGACTTGGTAATGATTATGATCAGGTGGGGAAAAACATTATTTTTTCTGCGGGGGGGTCTGCAAAATGTACGGTGTTAAAGAAAGATTTGCCATTATTATATCAGTCAAAAGCACATGTGACGGGGCCATTTTTTAATCGTAACACTCAAGAGTATTACGAAATCAAAGATGATGTATTGCTGATAAAAGGTGGTACCATCGATTTTTTTATTTATGAAAATAATGTAGGTCAGCTGATTAACCAAACAAAAGTAGATAAAGAATTGGTATGGGGTAATGAATTAACGCATAATATTAATGATTTCTTTAAAGAGAAGGTGACTATTACCGCTGAATTATTTCTAGATTGGTCACCGAATGATGATTGTTTTGTTTCTTTAGATAAAAATAAACGAGATAGGTGGGGAATGCCTGTTGCCAATGTAAGAATTAATAGTGTAGATCATGATGAATATTTGGCCCAGTTAATCAATAAGAAAATACAGTCTATTTTTAATGCGTTTAAGCCGGTAAAAATAGAGTTTAGTCATTCAGTTTTACCACCAACTAATTTACAACAAGGTGGTTGTCGATTTGGTTTAGATCCCAAAACGTCTGTTTTAGATAAAAACTGTAAGATCCATAGTTTGAATAATGTTTATGTTACTGATGGGAGTTTTATGCCAACGGGCGGGAGTGTTCCGCCGACTTATACAATATATGCTAATTCTTTTAGGGTGGCGAAGCATTTGATATCTCTATTATTGGTAAAATAATTAATCAAATACGTTGGGTTTTGTTTTTTGCTTCATTCGTCCTAATGTAATGGGATAGCTGATTGATATTTTATTATTCGAGTCTTCTTCTTCTTGAAGATAATCAAGGTAATTTTGAGTTTTTGTACAATATTTAGCAAATAATTTTTTAATAAAGTTCATGATCAGCTTCTTGTTGATTTTTAAATGTTTGATTAATTTTATTGATGGTTTTTAATAGGATCGTTGGGATCTTTTTTGGGTCTTGCATCATTTCTTTTTCATCGTGAAAATTCCAAGGCTCATAGGCTAAATTTCTTTTGTAAATAGTTTTTAATATTTCAGTCCAGTTGCGGTATGTTTCTTCTATGATGAGTAGATAAATTCTACCAGTAGGAGAATCATTTTTATTGAATTCTTTAGCTATTGACAATAATAGTGTTTCGCACTCATTTTGTGTATAGAGTAAGGTTGTTAGTTTATTTTTCATTAGATGATTTATTTAATTTCTTTATATTTTTAATATGTAAAAATATGTTGTTTCTTTGAAATTAATTTTAAGATAATTTTGCATGGTTAATATCGCGTAGAAAGATAGATACGCCGTAACGTGCAATAACAATTTGTTTTGCTGATTCAAGATTTACGTTGGCTTGGATAAGATCACCTAATAAGTGAAGACTTTCTGCAAAGTGTGCGTAATTTGTTGCACCATGTAATTGCGCTAATTTGAGGAATTGGTATTTATTACGTTCTCCGATATTTTTGCATGTTTCCATTATTTCAATATTACGACTGTATAGGTCCTTTCCATTATGTTTTTTTAATATTCTTTCGATTAAAAACTCTAATCCGTTAGTAATATTTTCAATTAATTCGTTGTGAATATTAAGTTTGAGTAGTTCGTATAAGTCATTATAGAAATAGAGGTTGATATGACAGAATTTTGATAATTGTTTTATTGTTAATTCTGCGGCATGTTGGTTTGTTGCATTATTTGGACAGAGAATAATTAAATTGTTATTTAATTGAGCTAAGTATGAAATTTGTGATTTAGTGGGACTTAAACTGCCGGTTGCAACACTTGGTATTCCTTGTTGATGCAAAAAAGAGGCTACTAGTGGTTCTTGTGTGATGATAACGTAAGGATTGTGTTCTTTGTGATAGTTACATAGATTATATAAATMMRRNGANTGTGTKKWYKTWNTCCTKKSKWTGRYMTTKMAKWKKKWRAGSYAKYTRRMYCWATKWTKSRTRRTWKWATTKTWKYNTTTGMNANACCATATTATGAAAGGTTGATTAATTAAGTGAGTGTCGATCCAGCCTAACTGAGTTAGTGTTTCAATATTAGTATTAGCTATTTTAGTGAGACAAAAAGGATCGTTTGGATATAGATAAATAGGCAATGGGTTTATGTTTTTTGAATAATAAATGTCGGGAATATTTAACCCCTTGTTTAGTGCTTCATTAAATAGAGTAGAGCAATGCTTTATGAGGGTTTTATTTATTATTTTGTTTTGATTGTTTGTTTGAATATTCATCATTATTTGTTTAAAAAATAGTAAGTAATGATAATGTGTAAAATTTTAAGTGATTTTGTTATTTGAAAAAAAGATTTTTGATTAATTAATGTTTGGTTAAGAAAAAATTCCCTTGATCTGACAACGTATTTTTGATCTTGTTTATTCTTTAGTTACGTCACAGGCATACTTCATCATTAACTAATTCAATATTCCAATATGCTTGACTGTTTATTGGCTTGTAACTTGATTGTTACTTGTTTTAACGTAAACTAAGTTGCATTATTTAATAATTAACCAATGCAATGATGTATGAGTTTGTTTCAAACCTTTGTTGATGAAGATATTCAGGCTATTTACGACAACGCCTGTTATGGTAAAAATGAGATTAAAGATCGGTATTTGATTTCTCAGTTATCCTATTTAAGTTTATCTTTAACTGAGCATAACTTATTGAAGATTCATAACCTTATTTCGGAAACGGGTGTTGTCTATCGTCAATGGGCTTTACCAGCATCCTACACAAGAAACAATAAAGAACGGGTAATTGAAGTTCCAGAAGTTCATTGTCAAGCAATAGAACAATACTTAGATTGGTATGTCGTTCAGGACTTACCTAGTGAGTATAGGCACAGCCTCAATACATATAAAGGGTTAAGCTGTAAAGCTCCTGCATTACTTAATGATAGATTGACCGAATATTCAATGAGTGAAAGGCTTATAAAGAACGGGATTAATAAACAGCCAACAAACCTTAGAACAAAGGTAAATAAAATACTAATGAAAGCTGGTCTTGATTGGGCTACACCTAAAACATTTTATGATTCACTTATTATTAATTTAGGTCGTGGTAATGCCGATATTAACCAAATAGTTAATGCCTTCGGTTTAAGCTCAAGACAGGTAGTGTTAAATAAAATGAACGGTAATATTATTAACCTTGGTGATGCTTTGAACCGCGTATATTCAAGAATTAAATTTACAGGTCATTAAAACGAAAAAACCCATGCCGAAGCATGGGTCCAATCTTTATCTTGTGTCTTTGGTGGGCTGCATAAGCAGGGATATCCAAAGCTCTCAAGATCAATACTACCAGAAAAGGTAAATTGATCAACTAAAATGTCAACTTTAGGTTTACTAAAGTAAAGAAAAGTTTGATATATGGAAAGTTAATGCAATACGAAGCAATTGAAAATACTTTATCGATTAGTCGGTTTTCAACATACCGAAATGCGGTTATCACCACTACTGGAGTAAATTGTAATACAACAGCTCTATCTTTGTATGAATGGAATGCAAACTTATCATCATCGTTTCTTTTTCCCTTACATATCTATGAAGTTACTCTACGCAATGCAATTAGTGATGCCATTGCTTCGAGGTATGGGAGTGATTGGCCTACAAATCATTTTTTTCAAAACTCACTTAATTACAAAAATAAAAAGGGCTTACTTTCTGCAATAGGAAGTGAGTATCAAGGGTTAGGCAAGGTTTTACCCGAGATAAAGCTTTCATGGTGGGAAGAAATGCTTACTCGAAGGCATGATGGTCGTATTTGGAATAACTGTATGAATGATATTTTCCCAAACGCTCATAATTTAACCGTAGGTCAAATAAGAGCTTGTTTAAAAAATGCTTGCTTTTCAATTAGGAAAATTAGAAATCGTATAGCGCACCATGAGCCTATATTTAATCAGAATAGTTTGCAGGATATTTATCCGATGATTGAAACTACTGTAGCAATGCGGTGTGACGAAACAAAGTCATGGTTAAGTCAAATTGAAGAGGTTAGCAATATACTTGGGAATCCAGTTATATGATGAATAAAAGCCAGATAGCTTTTTATAGAAAAACGTTGATAGCCATCTTGATTGATTCGGGTATTGCCAGAGTTCCTTTACTTGTTGAAGCTACTGGCATGGGGCGAAGAACAGTTCAAGAAGTAATAAATAATATGAGCGACATTAGTATTACTTGTTTACGCACAGGCTCAACAAAATCTGGTTATTACTATATTTCAGACTGGGGTGTTCTTGATAAAAATAAAATCAAAAACCAGTTGAAGCACATAAATGATGTGCTAGAATGTTGTTTGAGTAAGCAATTAATTTTAGATTTATTAGAGGATATTTCAATGTCAGAGCAAAGAATAATGCAAGCGCTGTTTAACCAACAACGTTTACAAATTATGGGGTTAGGTGTTCATCATAACGAATATGATGATGGATACTTATATGCTTGGGAAAGTGGTGTTTACCCTTGGTTTAGTGACACTGATGGAAGCGTTAATCAAATGCCTCATGAGTGTTATGCTGAATTTTTCAAAGTAAAAAAAGAAACAGTTCAAAACGTACTAAATTACTTAGATGAAAAATGGTTAGCTAAAGATATTCCTACATTTTATGAATTAGAAGAACGCTTTGGTGGAAAGTGGGATGAAGAAAATGGCCGTATTGCTTTATTAGTCATTTGTCGTTATGCCTTTTTATCTCGTAGATTTGATAAAACTCTTTGGGATAAGTTGCTTAAACCTATGCAGCATCCTTCAGAAGCATCATCAATATGTAGTCCATTAAAACGAGATAGTGATATATATTTTATGACAATATAGGGCGAAAAATTTTACAAAATAGAGACTATTCGTTAAATTAGGAGTCAGTGTGTTAACTGTAAACAGTGTTAAGTTGCGAGTAATAGGAGGTTAGAAATAAGCTTATCAAACGGTGTAAGCGGCTTGTTTGATGTGTCACCTTATATCAACAAAGGCTTTTTCAAAGAGTTAGCTAATGAGGCTTACGTTAAATTAGTCAAAGTCGATAGCTCAGGTATGGGCGTATGCTGGCCTAATGAGCAAGATTTTAGTGTTGACACTCTTGAAGCTGAATTAATTAAATAGCAATTGGATAAATTATGGAAGAAACATTAAGCAAGGAAGTACCCAAAGTGTTAGTTGAAACATGGATTTCTTTAGCCAGAAATAACGAATGTAACGAAGAAGTTAGAATAAAGGCGTTGAGAAGTCTTGCTAATTCTTTAGGCTCTGTAAAAGAAATTGCCGCCTATATGAAACGGCATAATATTAAATGACAGTAGAATAAGAATGATAAATAATTTTAGCTACTTAAATGATGATGATTTAAGTGAGTTTACTGAGTATTTTGGCACTGATCTCGAAAGTATGCTCGTTGCAGGTTCGTGTACCCGAAATAGATTAGAACGCTATATTCCAGAATCAGAATATTTTACTCTTCGAGTGGTGCTTACTGCCCTTGTTAGGGATTTTGAGATCCCCTGTATTCGTCAAACATTAGCAATAGCACTTACTATTTATGCGATGCAAATAGAACAAGGCCGACCCGTGTCGGCTGATGTCAAGGAAATAGTTAACCTTGAGTTAGCGCTGTTGATTAAGCACTTACAGGATGAAGAAAAGATCACATATAATAGGGATTTAGCAATGGTCATTAATAGATGGAATGAATATATGACAGACCCACACGAGTTTACACTGTAGATAAATAGCGATTAACAAAGTGAGCAACTAGATGGAACGTGAAATTGATTTTTTCCCTCGTAAAATAGATAAACAGACGTTATTGGATTTGCTGTGTATTGCCATTGAACAAACAAATGCTGAACTAAAAATAAGTGAGGCAACAAATAGTGAATTTACTTATCCGTTAACAGCAGAATTATTTGAAATGGTTCTCGATGCGCTAGGCGTTCCCGATAAAAAAGAATATAGAGAAGGGCTTGAAGCGCTGTTTTACGACTCATGGGCGTTAGAGAATAAGTTTAAAACCGTTCATGCATTTTACGATGAACTTATTTATTGTGTTGAAGAATATCACGATGTTGATGAAGCATTAAAATAAACCGTTTCATAGTTAGGACTAAAGCGTAAATGACAGGATCAGAATTTGAAACGTTAATGAAAGACAATGGCTACAACCAGACAACGCTTGCTGTTCGTTGGAGTGTCGTTCGTCAAACGATTGCTAGTTGTTGTAAGACGGATGCAGTTGATCCGCTTTATGCTGATGCAATAAAAGCGATAGCCTTTGAAAAGCAAGCGACTCAATTAATGAGCATTGTTAACTTATTTAACAATAAGAGGGAAAAAAGTTAAAATAAATAACGCCTAGTGCTTGCAATAGTTAACCAAATTAACAATAATAGACATATAAGTTAAATGAATTAACAAAAGGCACTAACCATGAAAGTAGCACAAAAGAAATTATTTGTTAAATGTTGGAAAGCTGAATACCAAGCAACTGTAAAGGTTCATCAATTACAAGAAAGAAGTGATGCTGCTTACCGATACGGCAGACCTACTGCACGATTGGAGAATAGCCTTAATGTTTGGACTAAAAAACAAAGTGCAGCTTGTGAGCCTCTTATTGAATTAATTCAAAGCGGTTTAATTGGTGAAGATGCAACGGTTTTATGTGATGAACTATTAGGTGATTTAGGTGGTTATGTTGCTGATTGTTATCATTGTATGTGGCAAGACTTTAAGCCAGAGAATGCAGCATGAGCGGCGCTAGAGAAGTAGTAGAAAAGGCGGTTTTTGCAATAGAACCGCTTATCGCTGAAATGCTTGATTATGGCTATACCAATAATGATGTTTCGCTAGGGCGTTTAATGTTAGGCGAAAAAGAACTACAAGTGCAATTAGTAGTGACCAGTAACCCTGATGAATTTTTAATATCTGATGAGGAAGATTAGTAATGACTAACTACGGTAAAACTCAAGGGCATCATTGTTGGTGGTTAACTAAAGACGGAAAATCATTAGCAAACTTTGATGATGAAAAAGAAGTTGATGCGATCATTGCGCTTCAAGAGTCGGTAGAAGACTCGACTACTAGCGCATTTGGTGACGGTTGGTATGATGGTTTTCTTGATGCTCAAAAACTAGCAGAAAATGAAGATTCTTGTTTGGAAGATATCAAGGAAGATGAAGTTCGCGATATGTCTGAACATGCGGAATCAAAACACGCAGAACTAAAAGCTAAAGCAGCTTGATGATGGATAAAATATGGTTCGATACAGAATAATTAAGATTGATGATATTTGTCCTTGGCAAGTTCAGAAAAGAGTTTGGTTATTCTTGAGGTCAAATGTTTGTCTTAGTTTTAGCAGTATAAAAACAGCTAGTGATCACTTAAATGAATTAATCGAATACGATAAGTTCTTAAACAGATAATTAGATTTAAATTAGTCAAGTAGTAACCGCAAGTTACTACTTATCCGCATGGTGATTGGCATAGGCATTTAATAAGTCCTGTGTTGTTTACAAGAGAGTTTAGCAGCGCACTAAACTTTATCAGTCACCAGTCGAATGAGTTTTATTAATAATTAGGTTGGAAAAACAAGGACATATTATGGCTGTATTAATTAAAAATTTTGGCAATGATATGGAATGTAATACGCTAGCTGAATTTAAAAAGGCATTAACTGAAAAATATGTTGGCCGGAATGTTTCGATTGTTTCAACTTTGCCTTCCGGAATTAAGACTTCAGTTTTTGTCGATGTTCAGGAAGACGGTTCACTTATAGAGTCATATCGAGGAGATATTATTGCTTATTATGAATTTAGTGAAAAGTTTAATTTAAATTAACCCCTGGGAAAAATATGTCTATTGAATACAAATTAATTAAAGAATTAAAAGCTGATAAACTTGAAAGTGAAGTCAATAAGAAGTTAAGAAATGGTTGGAAGTTAGCTGGAAATTTAATCATGCATGGAAATGTATTTGTCCAGCCTATTTTGCGAGCAAAGAAATAAAATAATGCTACGGATTTATTTTGCAATAAACAAATAATAAACGAAAATACGGTATGAGCTCGTTTGTTATTTCGAATTAAATTCGAAAGCCTTGAAGGGTAGTTGAATATAAATTGATTGAGTTATTTAGGTCGTGAACTTAGCTGTTATGAACCGAGCTGGCATTGCCTTTAAATATAATTGAGAAACAGCAGCCCTGTGAAATGCAGGGCAACCCAAATAACTCATTTTTTATGTAAATTTAAGTTGGAATAAATTTTATGGGACAAGTCACATACAGCATCAATGGTTTTCGTAGAAATCTTGCTGATAAATTAAAGGAACTTAAGCGTGAGTTAGATTACGAAATAGAGGAAGGTACAGGGCAATCGCATTAAAATATTTGTAGTACTTTTAGTAAGTAGTCATTATCCCAACCTGCCATTTGCCGCTTAATTTTGATGCCCACTTTATGCTCTGTTTCTGACTTCAGAAGGTTTAAAGATATATGGCGTAATATTGCCATATTTTGATCTGCAAAACCCTTACGAATTCTACAA